>DCTX01000088.1:0-69671 GCA_002329325.1 Anaerolineales bacterium UBA1429 | reverse complement strand
CATCAACATCGGCGTCGTCAAGGCCCTGGTGGATGAGAACGGGGCCCTGTACGGGGTTGTGGGGGTTGACGTCACCCTGGCAAACCTGACCAACTACATCCTGACCTACGAGGTCGATCCCCCCGGCAAGCTCCTCCTCGTGGATCGGGCGGGCATGATCCTGGCAAGCCAGGGGCAGGACCTGCAGGGGCAAGGCGTCGAACAGTATGTGCCGGGGCTCCTGGCGCTGTTGACCCAAGAGGATACGGCGACGCCAACGATTCAGGTCGACGGGCAACGGCACTATGTCTTTCATCAGAAGGCCAGCGATCAGGATTGGCACCTCGTCGTGCTGGTGCCAGAGGCCGAGATCACGACGCGCATCCTGACCACGATGCTGTGGGCCGTTCTGGGGCTGGGCGCCGGGCTGGTGGTGTTGAGCGCCCTGACGCTCCTGGGCATCCATCGCTTTGCCATCTCCCCGATCAAGGTCCTCACCCGCGAGACGGATCTCATCGCCCGCACCGGGGACCTGAACCGGCGCATCCGGTTCGCATCGCGCGACGAGCTGGGCGAGCTGGCCAGCGCGTACAACGAGATGATCAGCCATCTGCAGGGCTCCCAGGATTCCTTGCGCGCCACGGAGGATGCGCTGCGCCGGGCCCACCAGCATCTCGTCAACGTGATCGAGTTCCTGCCCGACGCTACCTTTGTGCTCGACGAAACGGGGCAGGTCATCGCCTGGAACCGGGCCTGTGAGCTCATGACGGGCATCCCCAAGCAGGACGTGATGGGCCGCGACGACTATGCCCAGACCGAGCCCTTCTACAGCGGGACGCGTCCCGCCCTGGTGGATCTCCTGGATCGGCCTCTGCCGGAGGGCCGAGATGGCTACGAGTCGCTCGAGCGAAAGGGCGATGTGGTCATGGCCGAAGCCTTCGTCCCCCATCTGGATGAAGGCCGGGGCGCCTTCCTGTGGGGCGCGGCCGCCCCGCTCTACGATCAAGAAGGCCAGCGCCGGGGAGCCATTGAGGTCATCCGCGATGTGACGCCCCAGAAGCGTATCGAACAGGCCCTGCGCGAGAGCGAGAGCAAGTATCGCGAGCTGGTCGAGCATGCCAACAGCATCATCATGCGCTGGACATCGGATGGCCGCATCGTCTTTCTGAACGAGTTCGGGCAGCGCTTCTTTGGCTATTCGGCAGAGGAGATCATCGGCCAACCGGTGATCGGCACCATCGTGCCGGAGATGGATAGCCAGGGCCGCGACCTCCGTCCGCTCATGGAGCAGATCTGCGCTAACCCCGTCGCCTTTGAGCAGAACGTCAACCAGAACATGCGCCGTAACGGGGAACGCGTCTGGATCGCCTGGACCAACCGGATCGCCCAGGACGAACAGGGCCAGGTGGCCGAGATCCTGAGCGTCGGCACCGATATCACCGAGCTGAGACGGGCCGAGGACGACATCCGTGAGCTGAACGCCAGCCTGGAGCGGCGCGTGGCCGAGCGTACCATGGAGTTGGCCGAGGCGCGCGACCGCGCTCAGGATGCGGATCGCATCAAGTCCGCTTTCCTGGCCACCATGTCTCACGAGCTGCGCACGCCCCTCAATTCGATCATCGGGTTCACCGGCATCCTGTTGCAGGGGTTGGCGGGGCCTCTGAACCAGGAGCAGGCCAAGCAGCTCGGCATGGTGCAGAACAGCGCCCGCCACCTGTTGGCGCTGATCAACGACGTGCTCGATATCTCCAAGATCGAGGCGGACCAACTGGAGGTGAGCCGCGAGCCCTTTGACCTGCAGGCGTCCATCGCCAAGGTGGCCGCCATCGTCAAGCCGTTGGCGGAGAAAAAGGGGCTGACCCTGCGCGTCATGCCCATGCCGGAGATGGGCCCCCTGTGGAGCGATCCGCGCCGGGTGGAGCAGGTATTGCTGAACATCCTCAACAACGCGATCAAATTCACCGACCAGGGCTCGGTGACGCTCACCGCCGAGGTCATCGGCGCCACGGCCCATGCTCCGGCCCACGTCCGCATCTCGGTCGCCGATAGCGGCATCGGCATCAAGGCGGAGAACTTGGAGAAGCTGTTTCAACCCTTCCGGCAGATCGATAGCGAACTCTCGCGCCTGCACGAGGGCACCGGTCTGGGGCTGGCCATCTGTCGCCGCCTGATCGAGCTGCTGGGGGGCACGGTTCATGTGGAGAGCGTTTGGGGCAGGGGGAGCACCTTTAGCTTTACGCTGCCTCTGGAGGGATAGGGGAGGTCATGAAACAGCGAATACTCGTCATCGAAGACAACGAGCAGAATCGCTATCTGACGACGTTTCTGCTGGAATCCCAGGGCTACCAGGTTACGGCGGCTTCCGACGGGGCCCAGGGTATCGAGCTGGCGGCCCGTCTCCACCCGCATCTGATCTTGCTTGATATTCAGCTCCCCGTCATGGACGGCTATGCCGTCGCCCGCGCGCTGCGCGCCAACGCTGCCCTGGCAGATATCCCCATCGTGGCCGTCACTTCGTATGCCATGACGGGGGATCGTGAGAAGACCATTGCAGCCGGCTGCAATGGCTACATCGAGAAGCCCATCAACCCGGAGACATTCGTGGCTGAGCTGGAGCGCTACTTGCGGGCGCGATAGGAGGATCACCGATGACCGGGAAAACGGTCCTGATTGTCGATGATAGCGAGGAGAGCCGCTATCTGCTGCGCGTGCTCCTGCAAGGCCATGGTTACCAGACGGAAGAGGCCTGCAACGGTGAGCAGGCCCTGGAGTTGGCGCGGCAGAGCCCGCCGGACCTGATCGTCACCGATATCCTCATGCCTGTGATGGATGGCTTTGCCCTTTGCCGCGCCTGGAAGCGCGATGTCCGCCTCGGTGGGATCCCCTTTATCTTTTACACCGCCACCTATACTGACGAGCGCGATCGCGCGTTCGCGCTCAGCCTTGGCGCCGAGCGATTCGTCGTCAAGCCGGAGGAGCCAGAGGCGCTCTTCGAGATCATCCAGGAAACCATCCTGCAGAGGCGTGATGCGGAGGGAGAGATGGGATCAGGTGACAGGTCTTCTGCCAAGGAGAAGGGGAGAGAGGAGGCGGATTCGGCCTATCTGGAGCGATACAACGAAACGCTCATTCGCAAGCTGGAGAGCAAGATCGAGGAGCTGGCGCAGGACATCGCCGCGCGACAGCAGGTCGAAGAGGCATTGGGCCAGAGTGAGATGCGTTTTCGCGCCCTCGTCGAGGCGGCCCCGGAGGGGATCTTTGTCCAGGCCGACGAGCGCTTTGTCTACCTCAATCCCGCCATGCTCTCCCTGCTTGGAGCCATCAGCGCCGACGAACTGCTGGGGACGGATCTCATGGAGAGGATCGCCCCAGAGTATCATGCTGCCGTACGGCGGCGCCTCAGCCGTCTGTGCGAGCTTGGGGGGCCGGCGCCCCTCATGGAGCAGGAGTACATCCGCATGGATGGCTCGCGCGTGCCCGTTGAGACCACCTCGGTGGCCATCGAGTACGAGGGGCGTGAGGCGTGTGTGGTCTTTATTCGCGACATCACAGAGCGCAAGAGCGCCGAGAGGGAGCAGGCGAGGTTGCAGTCTCAGCTCGCCCAGGCGCAAAAGATGGAGTCGGTGGGGCGCCTGGCGGGCAGCATTGCCCACGACTATAACAACATGCTCACGGTCATGCTCGGGCATCTCGACCTCGCTCTGTCGCAGGCGGAGCCCGGCACCTCGCTCCATGCCGACCTGCAAGAGGTTCTCAAGGCAGCCCAGCGTTCCGCCGATCTCACGCACCAGCTCCTGGCCTTTGCCCGCAAGCAGGCCGTACGAACGCAAGTGCTGGATCTGAACACGGCCGTGGAGAACATGCTCAGCATGCTGCAACGGCTCATCGGCGAGGAAGTCCGGCTGCTATGGGTGCCTGCGGCAGATCTCTGGCCCATCAAGGCCGACGTCTCCCAGATCGACCAGATCCTGATCAACCTGTGTGTCAATGCGCGCGATGCGATTACCGGCATCGGCGAGATCGCGATCCAGACCGAGAACTGCACCCTGGACGAGGTGTATTGTGCCCAGATGTTGGGCAGCACGCCGGGCGACTATGTGCTGCTGACCGTGTCTGACAATGGCTCTGGCATGGACCAGGAGACGCAGAGCCATCTGTTTGAGCCCTTCTTCACCACCAAGCCGCCGGGCCGGGGCACAGGTCTGGGGCTGGCCACCGTCTATGGCATCGTGAAGCAGAACAACGGGCTGATCAATGTCTACAGCGAGGTGGGGCATGGCACCACGTTCCGGATCTACCTCCCGCGCGATGCGCAGGACGCGGCCCAGCCGGCGGGCGAGCGATCGCTCGAGGCGCCGCGTCGCGGCAAAGAGACGGTGCTGCTCGTAGAGGATGAAGCGGCGATCCTGCGCCTCGTTCACACCGTTCTGGAGAGGGCCGGCTACACCGTACTGGTAGCCGAGACCCCCGGCGCAGCCATCGAACTGGCGAAGGAGCATGCCGATGCGATTGACCTGCTCATCACCGACATGGTGATGCCGGAGATGAATGGCCGGGAGCTGGCCGAGAAACTGCGGTCCCTCTACCCGCGGCTCAAGCGGATCTTTACCTCGGGCTACACCGCCAACGTGATCGCCGATCGCAGAGGGGGGGATGAGGGTGTGGTGTTCCTGCAGAAGCCCTTCTCGCCCCAGGTTCTCTTGACGCAAGTGCGCGCGGTGCTGGATCGGGGGTAAGCAAGGCCGCCCCTTGCCATGCAAGGGGCGGCCTGAATCGCTACCCAGCGGAGGGGGTGGGATTCGAACCCACGGTGACGCAAGCGCCACAACGGTTTTCGAGACCGCCCCAAACACACCCGGTGCTGTCTACCACAACAGGTAGTAGGCATGCCCTCTATGTCCCTCAACATGTAGTGCTGTATTGGTGCCTGCAGAAAGTACAGCATTTCTACAGCACTCTTGGGAGGGACACGATGGCACACAGTCACGGGGAAGGCACACTTCTCCAGCGCAAAGACGGGCGTTGGCAAGCCCAACTACAGGTGGATGGCAAGCGCAAGACCATCTATGGCAGGACAAGGGCGGAATGCGCCGCCAAGCTCGATGAACTCAAGCGCCAGGCCGCCAGCACCGGCGCCATCCCCGACTCGGGCCGCCGCACCCTGGGTGACCTGCTGGATGCCTGGCTAGAGACCAAGGCCCCCAACGTCAAGCCGCGCACCATCTCGGACTACCGCGCCATCTGTGATAGCTACATCCGGCCTGCCCTGGGTAGCGCACCCCTGGCCAAGGTCACCCCTGACCGTATCGCCCGCCTCTACGCCAGGTGGCAGCGGGCGGGCAAACCCAAAACCGCCCTCAAGTGCCACAGAGTGCTGTGCCAGGCCCTTGCCCTGGCGGTGCGTTGGGGCTGGCTTGCCGCCAACCCATGCGACCGGGTTGATACACCCCGTTACCAGCCTGTGCGCAAAGAGCTGTGGGCGCCCGACGAACTGCGCGCCTTCGTGGGGGCGACCCGTGGCCACTGGCTGCATCCCTTCTGGTTGGCGGCCATAAGCACCGGTGCGCGCCTCGGTGAACTGTTGGCCCTCACATGGGAACGGGTAGACCTGGGCGCGGGGACCCTGTCCATCGCCCAGAGTGCCCAGGTGATAGACGGAGACCGTGTCACCACAACGCCCAAGACGCGGGCAGGGGCCCGGAACGTCAGCTTACCGGCTGAGACCGTCCAGGTATTGCAGGCTTGGCGGGCAGAACAGGCTCAACAGCGTCTACAGACGGGCGCTGCCTGGCAGGCTGACGACCTGGTATTCTCCAGTCGCAGGGGCGCCCCCTTGAGTGCCAGCACCGTCGGCTGGGCGTTGACCCGCGAGTGCGCCCGCCTGGGCCTTCCGCACATGACGCCCCACGGCCTGCGCCACCTGCACGCCAGCTTGCTGTTGGCCCAGGGCTTGCCTATCCCGGCAGTGTCGCAACGCCTGGGCCACGCCAACAGCGCCATCACAATGGCCGTGTATGCCCATGCCCTCAGCAAGGATGACTCGGCAGCGACGGCGGCGATTGGGAGGGCGTTGGCGAGGGGACGGTGAGAGGGCCGTCTTGGTTCAGGGGGAGCAGAGTCCGGCGTCAAAGGGGAATCGGCGCCAACCTCGATGAATGCCAGAGTTCCCGCTTGATATGCGGATATCAGGCCTCTGGCGAAGCCCTCACTTGTGGGTAGGCTCCAGAGTGCGTTCACCACCTGCAGCCCCTCGCGGGAGAAGCGCTCCAGGAGCGCCCTCAGCAGGTAGGCCAGCCCTCGATAAGCTGGTTCTCGGTAGCCTGCGGGCGGAGCTTGGCGAGCGCGGAGAGGATACTCTCGGTCACAGGGGGCGCATTCCTTCGCAGTTCAGGAGGCTGTCGCAGGTTGTCTCGTCTAGCTCCCTTAGCTGGCCTCACCCTCCGCCAGGTAGCTCCGCAGCAGCGCCTTGAACAACTTGCCATGATTGGGCACCTTGAGGTGCAGCAGCTCTTCTACGATTACGCGGCGGCGCAGCTCGGCGGGCTGGGTCAGCAGCTCGGTGTTGAACGTCAAGGTGCCCCGCGTGGAGCAACTGCCCCACTTGGTCTTCATGCGGCGAATGGTCACCCGCTGGGGCTCGACGCCGATGCGCCGGGCCCACGCTGCCACCTCAGCCTTGAACACCTCGGCGGGCACCGTGTCCGCCAGCGGCTGCCAGTGCGGACGCGCCTTGTCGCTCATCCGATGGCCCTTCGCAGCACATCCAGAATGCGATTGACGACATCGGTCATCCGGGGCCTTGCGGACGTGTTCATGAGAGCCTTGTAGAGCCTCAGACGCACCTCTTGCTCCTGGCGGCTGTCGCGGGCCCAGTGGGGGTATTCCTGGAAGGCGGGCTCGACATCCTGGGCTACCTGCTCGGCCTCGGGCAGCTCCTCGCTCTGAAGGAGCCAGTAGACGCCGAACCCCTCTCGCGAGAGGTCGCTCTCCTGGCGACGCCGGTAGGCCTGCTGGTACTCACCCACGAGGCGTTCTAGCTCCTCTACCGCCTCCTGGGCCGAGAGCAGCCGTTTCTCAAAACGCCGGGCGATGGCCTCGGCCCGCTCGCCGATGGGAATGAGGAAGGGCGCCTCGGTACCCTGGCGGCGCACCAGCTCGGCGATGGCCTTGACCAAGTTGAACACCTTGACCGTGTCTGAGGTGCTATCGGCAGCCAGGCTCTCCAGGGTCTCGCCGTCCAGCTTGGTGAGGCTACTCGGGTCCACGATGCCGGTGGCGCGGGTGTGCTCCTGGACCAGGCGGGCCGTCTTGCGCAGGAACTCGCGGTCTACCGGCGTGCTGGGGGCATAGGCGGCGCGCACCAACCGAAAGAGCTGCGTCAGCTCCTCGTAGGCCTCCAGGTGGGGCCGCAGAAAGGGGTCGGGCGAGAGTATCTCGTAGACGCCCTCCAGCTCCCGATAGAAGCGCAAGAACTCGGCGCGGGGTTCCTCGTCACGAAAGTGTTCCAGAGCGGCTTCGGCGGCCTTGTCGCCTCGCAAGCGCGCCCACACGGTCAGATACTCGGCGCGGCCCCGGTCCATTAGCTCAATGAATCGCCCCTGGAGAACGTCCAGCCCCTCGACCACTCCCTCGACATCGCGTGAGTCAAAGGCCAGGGCCTTCTCCAGGTTCTCAAAGATGCCGACGAAATCATAGATGAGACCCGCTGACTTGCGGCGTTCGGCGTCCTCATAGGGGCGGTTGACCCGGGCGATGGCCTGCAGTAGCACATGGTCGCGCATGGGCTTGTCCAGGTACATGCAGTAGAGGATAGGGGCATCGAACCCGGTGAGCAGCTTGTCGGTGACGATGAGGATGCTGGGCTCCTGGTCGGGCCGGATGTAGGCCTTGCGCACGGCTTTTTCCGCCTGCGGCGCCAGATGGTAGCGCGCCAGCAGGGGCGGGTCGTTGTGGGCGGCGCTGTACACCACCACCGACTGCTCAGGCGGCAGGTGCCGGTCCAGGGCTTCCTTGTAGAGGGCACAGGCCTCTCGGTCCACCGCCACCACAAAGGCCTTGTAGCCCATGGGCTGCACCGTGGTGGTGAAATGCCGGGCGATGTGAGCCGCCACCCGTTCCACTCGCTCGCGGTTCTTGAGCATGTTGGTGAGGGTCACGGCCCGGTCCAGCACCTTGTTCAACTGGTCGGCGTCGCTCATGCCCTCGGCATCCACCAGCGCCAGGAACTCGCGGTCCAGCGTCTCGCGGTCCACGCGCATGTCGCTGGGCGCGAGCTGGTAGTGCAGCGGCACAGTGGTGCCATCGCGGATGGATTCGGCTATCGAGTACTTGTCCAGGTAACCCTGCTCGTCATCTCGGCCAAACACCTTGAAGGTGCCCTGGCCGTAGCTGGTGCGGTCAATGGGGGTGCCGGTGAAGCCGATATAGGTGGCGTTGGGCAGGGCCCCCATGAGATAGTTGCCCAGGTCGCCGCCGGTGGTGCGGTGGGCCTCGTCCACCAGGACAAAGATGTTGCGCCGGGTGTTGATGTTGGCGGGGATGTCATCGAACTTGTGAATCATCGAGACGATGAGGCCCCGCTGGTCGCTCCGCAGCAGCTCCCGCAGGTGGGCCTTGCTGCCCGCCACGGCCACCTGCCCGAAACCGGCGGCCTCCAAGACGCCAAAGAGCTGGGCCTCTAGCTCGTTGCGGTCCACCAGCATCAGGATGGTGGGGTTGCCCAGGCTGGGGTCCGCCAGAAGGCGCTGGGCGGCGACCATCATGGTGTAAGTCTTGCCAGAGCCCTGGGTATGCCACACCAGGCCCCGCTGTCGCTTGCGCTCGCGGGCCCGCCCCAGCACCCGCTCCACCGCCCGCATCTGGTGGGGCCGCAGCACGACTTTGGCGAGCTCATCGTCCTTGCGGGTGAACAGGATGAACTCGGTGAGCACGCGCAGTACCCGGCTGGGGCTGACGAAATGCTTGACCCGCGTCTCATAGTCGGCGGGGCCTGCCATCTCGGCGGCCAGGTCGGCGTGCCAATCGAACATGAACTTGAGCGAGTGCACCCAGGTGGCGCCGTAGCGAAAGGCCTGCAGGTTGGTCAGGGCCTGCAACTGGAGCAGGGCCAGCAGCTCGGGGCCCTGGCGGTGGTAGCGGACCAGTTGGCCCATGGCAACGTCCAGAGCGTTCTCCAGGGTGGGCGCCTTGGCCTCCACCACCAGCACGGGCACGCCGTTGACGAAAAAGGCCACGTCGGGGCGGATGCGGTGGGCGCCGTTGTCGTAGGTCAGTTCCTCGGTGACGTGGAACCGGTTGGCGCCCACATTGGCCGGGTCCAGCAGGCGGACATTGCGCTCGCGGCGCTCCTCGGGCAGGTAGACGGTGCGCAAGCCCCGCAGATACTCCCAGGCCTGCAGGTTGCCCTCGATGGTGGGCGGCACGGCGGCCAGCCGGCGGGCCAGCTCCTCGGCGCGGGCGTGGTCTACCAGGCCGGGGTTGAGGCGCTGCACCTGCGAGACGAACACGTCGTGCAAGAGCAGCCCGCCCTCGCCGTGGCGCAAGGCGACGGCGTCATAGGGCTCCAGCCGCGTCCAGCCCGCCTCGACCGCATAGCGCAGCAACGGCTCTTGGACAGCACTGGATTCACTGATGCGAGGCATGCTCACTCCTCCTCGATACAACGACGCTACTTGGTACCACCAATCATCTGACTTCGTCAGTAGCTCGCCGAAGAATGTCGACAATCTCCTTATGCACTGTGCTCCCAAAATAGCGAACCTGGTCTCTGGCAATCCGCAGCGGCGTCTCTCCCGTTGTCGAGTCGGTGGGATTGGGTTTCGCACCGCTCTTCAATAGAAGTTCGACGACTTGGATATGCCCGTTTCTTGTAGCATAGTGCAGTGGACACCAGTCACGCATGTAGTGACCCGCGTAGGTGAGTTCTCGGTAGTTCGGATTGGCATGGTGGTTGAGGAGTAAGCCGACAGCTTCCACCCGGCCTTTGGCTGCGGCATGGAATAGTGGGGTTCGGAAGCAGGTGTAGTGGCTGTCAACCTGGGCGCCATGTTCCAGCAGGCAGCGCATGGCCTCGACGGCCCCATACTTGGCTACCAGATGCAGCGGCGTCAGCGCAGAGTGCCATCCCAGGTCCTCATCAAAGTACCGGTAGTAGGAGATGGCCTCAGTTGATGCTCCTCTCTCCAGGAGCAACGTGACAATGCCGCAAGAATCACTTAGCACCGAAGAGTGCAGCGCGGTTCCACCGTATGCATCTTCTGCCTGCACGTCTGAGCCAGCCGCCAATAACGCGCGGACCACCGCCTCGTGTCCCCGACGGCTGGCAATCATAAGAGGGGTCTCGCCACAGTCCCAGGACAACCAGTCCCCGTCTCGCTGAAGCACGCCGCTCCGGATGTCAGGGTTCACGCCATAGGCGATGAGTGCCTGCACAACCTCTAGCCGTCCCTCAGAAGCGGCCATGTGTAGCGCTGTCCAACCCCTGTAGCCAGTCTCCCTGGCAACAGGGTTCGACCGACCTGTGGACAGGTGCACATAGAGGGCCTCTATATCGCCCTCTTCTGCTGCGTTGAAAAGCGCTGAATGGCTGTCCTGTGCGCAGGAACCCGGACCATCACCCACGATGCACCTCCTCGGCGGGCTCTCTGTCCAGCGCCGCCCGCACGCGGCCCGTCATCAGGTTGTGCAAGAGCGACTGAAAGAGCTTCTCCAGGGCCTGCTTGCGGCCCTCCTCGGCGGCGATGGCGTCATCTACGGCGCCCAGGGCCCCGGCGATGGTGTGCTGCTCGGGAAGCGGGGGGAGGGGGATGGGAAGGTTCTCGAGCACATGTCGCGGAACTCTTTGTCGTCCCGTGGTTCCCTCCATCTTGCCGGCAACCGCGTGGCGGATAGGTGGCTGGCGTAGGTAGGGGAACACATAGCACGTGACGGCTTTAGCCTTTTGGGGACGAAAGGCGAAAACCTCGGTAGTAGCGTATCCGAAACCGGCTGGAAGACTGTCGGTTAGTCCTTGCTTGCCGTTCTCAAAGGAGGGAGTGATTTTGGCGAGCAAGATGTCTCCCTTCTCAAAGTAGCCTCCACTCCTAATGTCGTCCAATCTCATCATTGACCAAGAACACGCTGTTCCATCACCTTCTGGGATATCCTTCATGGCAATGAAGGGTATCTGCATCGTCTGCGAGAGCTCCAGACCTCGGGGCTTGCGCGAAAACGTCACCACCTCCCCCAGCGGCACGACGTTCCACGCCTGCGGCACGGGGCCTATCCCCGTCTCCTTGAGGAGGACGCGCTCGGCCTCGTGGATGGGCACGGGCCCGTAGGTGAACAGGTGCTGCATCAGGCTGCGCTTGAGCTCGCGCAGCGCCGCCAGGGCTCCCTCGCTGGCTTCTATGGCGCGCCGGGCTGTGTCCAGCACGCGGGCGATGGCCCGCTGCTCGGGGAGGGGGGGGAGAGGGATGGATACGTCCCTAAGGCGGGATAGCGTTACGGACGCCTGATTCACATACCGCCTGCAGATTCTGCTGAAGTGCCCTATCAGCCAATAGGAGTGCAACAGAGAGGCCAGATAAAGTGAGTCTATCGCTTCGGTATCCAGCACCCTCAATATAGTCATGTGATTGGACAGTGTGAACACGCCTTCGGTGCGCCAGTATGTTGTCTTGCCCACAAGTTCCTGGCTGTTCGTGTTGTTGAAGACAACGTCGCCCGGCTCTATCCTCGGCACTCTAGTCAGGTCAGCAGGCTCGACGTACTTCACTGATGATAGCAGGGGCGCTCCAGAGTCCGAGATGTTGAATGGCCTGATGTGAGGAATCCCCTTGCCGTCTTGATTGTGCTCGCCGCACGCGAAGCCATTCTGCAGGAGAAGAAGCCCAGCGCGCTCCAGTGTCGCAAGAGGCACGACCTGCCACTCCGCTGGCAGGGGGCCCAGCTCGGTCTCGCGATAGTCGTCGGTCATGGCGTCTCTTGCTCCGTGATGAGGGTTGCCATACTACTTGCGGTTCCGGGTTGGGGCGGTTGTTGGGTCATCCCATGGGCCGCCCCAACAACCGCCTCGCCAATCAGGGGCACCCTGTGAAGGTGGTTCGGCATGATGAAAGAGGCATCCAGCCGGGCAAGGGGGAAATGCGGGGGAATCTCCAGCCAGCAGGCGCGGGCGATTCCGCCCCAGGCACTCAGGCGCATGGCGGCACCCACAGTATCGCCAAGAGGCAGGCGCGGTCCAGCGCGACCATGGTGACGAGGCAGGCCCCTGGTCGGGCCCAGTCGCGCCCCTTGAGGCGCACGGAACGCCGGTGGTGCCGCTCCGGGTCGTAGCGCATGGAAGGACCTCCTACTCGGCTCTCCCCTACGTGCGCCAAGCCCCGCAAACGGGGCGCGTCAAGGCCACAACTCCGGTCACTCCAGAATCGTCAGAATGCCATCGGCCGCGTACAGGCGGTTCCTCTCGCGGCCCGTCACTTCTCGCACAAAGCCAGCCTCTGCAAGCCTATCTATGTAGCGCTGCGCCGTTGAAAAGTATACCGACAGCGACTCCATCATAGTACTCACGGTCAACACGGGCCGACCAAAAAGGATATCGAGAGCTTGCAGCAACCTGGCCGAGGCCCGCTGTTCTTCCTGCAGTTGGGCGCGGTAGGCCTCGCGCAGGTCCAGCAGGCGCCTTGCGCGGGCTACGGCGTCGCTTGCCTGCTCGGCGACGCCATCCAGAAAGAAGGTCAACCACTCACGCCAAGCGCCCCGCTGGCTTACGAGCATCAGCATGTCATAGTAAGTTGTCCTGCGCGCCTCAAAATAGGCGCTCAGATAGAGTAAAGGGCTTGGCAAAAGACCCCACGCGCACAAGAGCAGGGTGATGAGCAAGCGACCGATGCGCCCGTTACCATCCAGAAACGGATGAATGGCTTCGAACTGGTAGTGAATCATCCCTACCCTCACCAGGGGCGGAAGGTCCGACTCGGCGTAGAGAAAGGCCTCTAGCGCGCTCATGCATTCGCGCATCTCTGCCGCTGGCGGCGGCACAAAGGGCGCATCGGTTAGCAGGGGGGCACCTATCCAGTTCTGGCTGGTCCGAAACTCTCCCGGGGTCCGCTCCTGACCACGCACCCCCTCCAACAGGCGCGCATGTATCTCGCGGATAAGGCGCAGGCTGAGAGGCAGTTCTCTCAGCCTGGCGAGGCCGTACTCTAGCGCCCGAACATAGTTATGCACTTCTCGGACATCCGTTGCGTCCTCGAACAGAGGCAGCTGAGTGGCCTCGTAGCTCAACACATCCGGCAGAGAGGCGCGTGTGCCCTCGATACGTGAGGACAGAACAGCCTCTCGCCGCACAAACGGCATGATAAAGAGATAGGGGCTCGGCAGTGACCTACCCAGCCCAGCCAGTTCGCCCAAGGCACGGTCTGCCTCGGAAAGCGCCCGCACAAGACTGCTGCTCCAGTCCAGGGATGGCGGTAGCGGATTCGGCACAAAGGCCCAATACCCACTCTGAGCATGAAGCATCCGTCCAGATGGACTGTTCCGAAACGCTTCCGCATTCATTCCTGCCTCCGCGTGGGCCCCAGCTATTAGCGCATACGCTAATGACTGCGCAGCTTATTATCGTCTGTGACCGAAATTGATAATAAGAGGAGACCTGCACGCTAGTCAAGCCCCAGCTCACGCAGCACCTTCAGCAGGGCCTCGTCTGCGGCGGCGCGCTCCTCCTCCGCCTCCTGCCAGAGCACCACGGCATCCTCCAGCGGCATCGCCTCCTCGCCGCCGTTCTGAGCCACATAGCGTGAGGGGCTCAAGTTGTAGTCGTTGCGAGCCGCTTCTTCGGTGGTGATGACGGCGCTGAGCCCTTCCTCCGCGCGCCACTCGGCATAGAGGGCATGCACCTGGGCGATGTGCTCATCCTGGAGCTCGTTCTTGGGGCGGCCCTTGACGAATAGCTGGGATGCGTTGACCAACAGAATCTCGCCTGGATGGCGCTTGCGCTTGTTCAGCACCATCACGATGCCGGGGGCCGTGGTATTCACGAAGAGGTTCTCTGGCAGCAGGATGACGGCCTCCACCCGGTCGGCCTCGACATAGGCCTTGCGGATATCGCGCTCGCGGTTACGGCCCTGGTTGCCACTGCCACGACTGACCGCACCCGTGTCCAGCACTACCGCCATGCGCCCCCCATCGCGCAGGCTGGTGTACATGTGCTGCACCCAGCCCCAGTCGGCGCTAGAGGCAGGTGGGATGCCATCGCCAAACCGGTTGAAGGGGTCATTCTCATAGGTGCTGACGGGAATGGTCTGGTTCCACATCGGGTTGGCGGTCACCAGGTCAAAGGCGCGCAGGCCGCCATCATCGCGGAGAAAGGCGGGGCGCGCCATGGTGTCTCCCAGGCGAATGTCCGCCTGTAAGTCATGGATGAGGGTATTCATGCGGGCCAGGCTATAGGTGTCAGGCTGGACCTCCTGGCCGCACAGCCTCAGCTTGGCCAATTGGCTAGGCAGGGCCGTTCCTCCATTCCTACGGACTCCGTGGGTCTCTAGCAAGCGTAGATGGCACTTGATGAGCAAGCCGCCCGAACCACAGCAGGGGTCGTATACCGACATGCCGGGCTCCGGCGCCAGGATGTGGGCCATCAGGACGCCAACGGCACGGGGGGTGTAGAACTCGCCTGCGCTCTGGCCAGACCCCTCGGCGAACTTGCCCAGCAGATACTCATAGGCGCGCCCCAGGATATCGGGCTCGACATCCTCCAGGCCCAGGCGTTGGCGGCTGAGAACCTGGACCAGGCTGGCCAGCCGGGCGTCATCTATGATACGCTGGCCCGCCGCCGTCTCGTTATAGTCTACCCGTTCCAGCACACCGGCGAGCTTGTCGGCATTGGCGCGCCCCACGGCACGCACCGCATCGGTTAGGTATTCGCCCAGGTCAGTGGCCTGGCGCCGAATGCTCGCCCACCGGGCCTCGGGCGGCACGTAAAAGCGCACCATGTTGTGGTCGCTCTCTACCACTTCTACCGCCGCCTGGGCATCGCCCAGGTCTCGGGCCACGCGGGCCATCTCGTCGTCAAATACGTCCGAGAGTCGCTTGATAAAGACCAGGGGCAGGATGTAGTTCTTGTAGCGTGGGGCGTCAATCGGTCCGCGGATGGCGCAAGCGGCCTCCCACAGCCAGTTGCCCAGGGTGGAGTAGTCGAGAGTCTTGCCGGTGGCGGTCATCGGGTGGCGTGCTCCTTGGGCGTGGTCAGGGTGGTGGAAGTAGTAGCGTAAGCGCATTGTGGCCAGGGCGGGGCTTTGTGTCAAGCAGCACGCAAAGAGTCCCGTGCCAGAGTGATGGGGCAGAAGGTCCCATTGCGCTTGCGCCACAATGTGGAGTGCGGGCCGAAAGGCTCTACAATACAGTCAGGACAGAAAACTGGGAGCAGAATCGAGCTCCGGTGGCACCTGGCATGGCCGGACAAGAGGAGAATACCCCATGGCAACCTACAAACAGATTCAAGCTTGGGTCAGGCAGGAGTACGGCTTCACGCCCAAGACGTGTTGGATTGCCCACGTCAAGGGCCTGTCAGGACTGCCGATGAGGCGTGCGCCCAATCGCCGTGGACTAGAGCGTGCGAATCCTTGTCCTCACGAGAAGGTCGAGCCGATTCGAACTGCGCTGCGCCACTTTGGCATGCTACGTTGAGGGACATGGGCGCAGGGCTCCAGATAGCGGGAAGGACCGAGAACCGGCAATATGCCCAGCCTCGTCCCACCGCGGGGCGCTGGACTAGGAGGCAGGCAGGAAGGCTAATCAGAGCACAGCCCCGCCATAGAGAGGGAGAAAAGAGAGTGTTTGAGCTTGGCGACCACCGTGAACCCAGCGGCGCCGAGCCCCCAGATTCGTCAAGTTGCCGAACAGCCCACTCTGGCGCATCTCCTGGTCAAGGCCGCGAATGTGTTCTCGAATGAGAGAGACCGCCTGGTGTTGACGCGGCGGTTTGGACTGGACGGCGAAAAGGCCGAAACCTTAGCCGACATTGGGGAGTGGCTAGGCATTACCAGAGAACGTGTGAGTCAGCTCCAGTATCGTATAGTCCGCAGGATAGTCCATCCCGGCCAGTGTCTGGGCGCCTCTACCACCGCATAGATGAAGACTATCAGCTGCTGCACGCCCTCTGCCACTTATCCCTAGAGCATGAGGGCCCGAGCTACCGCTTGGGAGAGCCAGAACATGGTCCCGTTCCTCATAGACATGTCCCAGCCGTATGAGGAGATTGTGGCTACATTGCTACAGCGCAAAGAGGTAGATGGGTACCGCGTGCGAGCGCAGCACGCGGTTGACTGGGACAGGGCGAACGCCAGGCACTCGCAGGTTGACCTCGACCCAGCAGATGCTGACACAAGGCAGGTCGCCTGCGTTCTCGACACCAAGTACAAGGCCCCCTACAAACCAGCGAATGAGGACATCCACCAAGTTGTGTTCTACGCCCACCTCATCGGCTGCCACGAGGCGGCTCTGGTCTATCCTGTGCCACTTGCCAACCCAACCAACACATGGGTGGGCGATATTCACATCCGGACGCTCACGTTTTCTCTGGACGGCGACCTGGATGAGGCGGGGGAGCAGTTCCTGGATGCGCTGGGCGTTTCGGTGCCCGGCATATAGCATATCTCGGCACATACGCATCGTGACCACTGTCCCTGAGACGTTCCTGTATCGGATGTTTCAGACGACTCGCGAATCATCGCTCGCCATCAGTGACAATTGACTGCTATCGACTCTGATACCTCCTTCATCCGAACTCCTGGCCCTCGGGACTAGCCGTGCCCCAAGGCTTTTCTTTCCCTTAGGATTTGTGTACACTGCTCCGGGCTTTCCGCGAGCGGCAAAGCAAGGGGATAGGCTGGGCGGAATCAGCGGCTCTGGCAGCCCACAAGCAGACTCGACCGACCATCGACCAAGACACTATCACAATGATGGAGCGTGCACGGTGAGTGAACCCGTCAACCCGTTCGGTCTGGACGATTCAGCAGAGCCCGCTGAGTGGGCTCTAGAGTACCTTCGTCATGGCATCAAGGTGGGCCCGCTCTTCCCCATCCGTGGGGGGCGCTGTGCTTGCGGTGACTCGTGGTGTACGTGCCCTGGTGAGCATCCCATAGATGAGCTTGGTATCGATTTCCACGACGATGACGATACTATGCGCTCTGCCATAGAATACTGGTGGGACCCAGAGGGAGACTGGGCCGATGCCAACGTCGGCATCGCCCTGAGAGCAAGCAGGTTGGCGGTGGTCCAGTGGGACCCAAAAGCACCTCAAGCGCCTGCAGCACTAGAGGAGTTCCTAAGGGCGGTCCCTCAAGCAAGCGAGACTCTATTGGCGTACCAGACGGATGGCCGCCGCTGTTACCTCTTCCGATTGCGAGAAGAGGCGCAGGTACCTGTCAGAGTTGTGCTGAACGATGCCATTGAGGTGTACACAGAAGGTCGTGTTACGGTGCCGCCATCCATCGTCCCCGATGGCGCGCCTCGCTGGGCCGCATCGGCGAAGGGCATTCTTTTTGCGCCTGATGCTCTCCTGCGCCAATTGGGCCATGTAGACGGCTCGCAGAAGACCGCAGCAGAACTAACCGGGACTGCCGATAGCCTCTCGGACATGGAGGAGCTACGCGCGCGCGTCGTCGAGATGATGCGCGGGGCCCGGAGTCCGAACGAGCGTACACAGGTGGCGGAAACCATCGTTCGCCATCTCGTAGACCATGATAGATTGCTTCTCGATTATGATGAAGGCCTCGGCAGGCAGACGCCCTATATCAGGATGCAGGACGATGCCATCAAAGCAGCTAGCGAGGAGGACCGCGCATCACTCGCCCAAGTACTGTATGACCTGGGCATCAATGCCAGTGAGTCGGGCGCCAGAGGAATCGTCCAGGTGCTGGTCAACGAGGCGCGCCGCCAGGGCAAGAAAGTATCCCTCAAGAGATGGCAGTTCGCCTCACGTGACGACGTCCTATATGTCTCCTGTGGGGCACGGGGGTTGGTGCGCGTCCGAGATGGCTTTCTTTAGCGATTCCCCAACGGTACGGATGAAGTCTGGTTTGCCTCAGAAGCCTGCTATCCAGAGTGGACTCCTACCAAACCCATGGCACCTTGGCACTCGACTGCCCTGCAGCCGAGCCTTGTGGAGCATGACCGGGTCCCTGGCTACACAGCCGATATCCAGAGGGCCTTCCTGTACACCTGGATGGCCGCCATCCTCTCGGATTTGCGGCCTCTTCCGATTCTAGGCATCATCGGCGACAAGGGTGGTGGCAAGTCAACTCTCGCCAACGCGATTCTCCACGTACTCATGGGCCCCGGCCGCAACGTCATGCCTGTCAGTGACAGCAAGAGAGACTTTGCCGCGGCCGTAACGAACCTTCCCCTGGTCGGATTCGACAACATCGATGATGACATGCCTAGGTGGTTTCAGGACCAGCTAGCTGCCGTGGCGACCGGTGCCATGCTTGCGGGCCGCGAGCTCTACACAACACGGGACCTATCCTCCGCAAGCGCAACAGCCGCTGTCATGCTGACCTCTCGCACCGCGGTCTTTGCCAGACCCGACATCGCGGACAGAGCTCTGCCGCTGATAACGATGCGCTTTGAGCAGCACGTCTCGCTGGATGCCATCATGAACAAAGTAGACGACTGTAGAGATGGCTTGATGTCCTGGTGTGCTCTGACCGCCCAATCTATCAGGGCGGGCCGTCACGAGGCTCCCCAGGAGCTCAAGACCCGCGCCATTGACTTTGCCAGGATGTTCTGGGCCTACGTGAATCAGCTAGGCCAGGTATCGCGCCCAATCGATGTCCCCGAGGCCCTAAGGGAGCTGGACAGGGCAAGATACCACACCGTCGACAAGAGCAGTCCTTTGGTGGATGCCATCGTCCGTCATGCGGACAACCTGTTGGACGTTGACGGTACCTGGAAGGGCTCTGCAAGCGACCTGAGACGGGCGCTTGCAGGCTTTGGCGCCAGCGTGAGTCCGAAGTGTGATGCCCCGAACCTGTTGGAGATAGTGCAGCCCTTGGAGCTGTACGGGCTGCGCCTAGAGCACAAACACTATCCAAGTGGTAACTACTACTTCACCCTCTGTCGTTGGCACGACTGAGGGTGAAGGGCATTATGTGGTTTATGGTCTTGGCAAGACTATATGATAACCTATACCATCTAGTTCGTTATTACACATAACACACATAGAGAGGCATACCGGGAAGGTATGCCTCTTGGTCTTCCTGGATAGGGCCAGTGTGTGTCAGGCCACAAGTAGTAATGGTCCCTGTGTCCCCCGCCAGGGGGCACAGGGATTGCCAATGGGTATCCCATGTACAGTCCCGGACTCCGCGCCCCTACGGGGCTTGGCCGGGTAGCCGGAGTCCCGGAAGGGGCGGAGGCTACACGGTCGCTTCCAGGCTACTCCCGTGAAGAGTGTCCAGCGCCCGTCTACCAGCGCTGGACAAACTACGTTATGTCTAGCCCTGTCCTACGGACGGGGGCTAGACAGGAAGTCACTACATGCGCTGTGCCGCCGTCGGCGCCGGTGATGCCGCTGGCAGGCGGCTGAATGGGGATGCGTAGGCTGCTTCGCCCCGTCGGGGCAGGATATACCCCTGGTTTTCCAGCAGCGCCCGATACCAGTCCTGGTCCCCTGACAGCACCTTGAGAGTCTCTGACAGCTGCATCACCTTTGGGGGCGCGTGGTGGAGGCTACCGGCCTCCAAAACGCCCCCGTTGCGCATGGTGGAGGGACCCCCTCACCGTTTCTCTGCTTCAAGGGCAAGCCCCCCACCTGTGCCCCCCCGGAGGCGGTGCGCGGTGGTGTGCCCCATTACGTCCTGTATCTTCAGCGCCTAGGCCACGTACTTCGGGGCTAGCAAGCCATAATACGTAACCTTGTAACACATCCTGCAACGCGGATGGAGCGCGATTCTGCAGCAAGAATCGCGCGTGGTACGAACCCTTCCTGTACCAAGGAATCCTCTGCCCAAGCGTAGCTTGAGCAGCAGTCCTATCAGGGCTGGCATAGCTCGCCCTCGCCTCCACAGGCGAGGGCGAGGGGAGTTGTACAGCGGACCACAAGCGCATTCATTGACAGCGCTAGCGCGACCATGTATGATGCGCATAGAAAAAGCCCCGGTGCTGTACGCGTTCTGGCGAACGCCAACAGCCCGGAGCGCGGCCCAGGTGGCGTAGCACCTAGGCGAAGGTTCTCGGTTTGTACAGCACTTTTACAGCACTTCTGCTGTACGGGCTAGAGCGGCCCCAGGCCGCACCTAGTGTAGCCCCGTCTATATCTAGCGGTCAGAGTTTCGGTGGCCACTAGATATAGTACTAGGCGGAGGGGGTGGGATTCGAACCCACGGTGACGCAAGCGCCACAACGGTTTTCGAGACCGCCCCGATCGGCCGCTCCGGCACCNNTTTTCGAGACCGCCCCGATCAACCTCTCCGGCACCCCTCCGGGTCGCTTGGGATCATCCGTCGCTGCGCTGGCTCCGCAGCCGCTCGAAAAAGGCATCCATCAGCGCCTGGGCCTCTTCCGCCAGCACGCCAAAACGAACGCGCAGCCGGTGGTTCAGCCAGGGCGAACGCACCAGATCGTACACCGAGCCGGCGGCTCCCGTCTTGGGATCATGCAGGGCGAACACCAGCTCGTCTACCCGCGCATTCACCAACGCTCCGGCGCACATGCAGCAGGGCTCCAGCGTGCAGTAGAGCGTCGCCCCCGAAAGGCGCCAACTCTGCCGCGCTGCCGCCGCCTGGCGCAGCGCCAGGATCTCGGCGTGGGCCGTGGGATCCGCCTCGGCCTCTTTGCGGTTGTGCCCGCGCCCGATCACCTCGCCCTGCCAGACCACGACAGCCCCCACGGGGATCTCTCCCTCGCGGGCGGCCTCCTCGGCCTCGGCCAGCGCCTCGCGCATCCAGCGTGCGTGATCCATAAGCACCGCGATTATAGCACAGCTCGATGCCTTGCCAAACGCGCCACGCCCACCGGCCCCTTATTGCTGCACCGGCTCTTGCGGAGGGCGCCATGACCCTGGTCTATGTCGCCATCGCCTGGACCGCGGGGCTGATGCTGGGGGCAGGGCTGCATCCGCCCGCGCCCGTGCTGGCCCTGGCGAGCCTCTGGGCGACGGGAGGCCTGGCGCTGGAGTGGCGCCGGCCACGCGGCCGCCGCATCGCCGCCCTGGCCCTGGTGATGGCGCTGGGAGCATGGCGCTGGCAGCTTGCCCAGCCGCACTTCGGCCCCCGTGACCTGGCCAGCTACAACGGGCGCGACGCCGTCGTCGAGGGCTATGTCTCGGCTGAGCCCGAGATCCGCAATACCCGCATCCAGCTCGAAATAGCCGTGGAGCGCCTCATCCTGGAGGACGAGGCCCTGACCGTGGGCGGCAAGCTGCTGGCCAACGTTCCGCTCTACCCCACCTACGAGTACGGCGATCGGGTGCGCTGCTCCGGCGACCTGGAGACGCCCCCCGTGCTGGAAGATTTCGACTATCGCGAGTACCTGGCCTCGCGAGGCGTCCACTCGCTCATGCCCTGGGCGACCGTCGAGCCCCTGCCCGGCCGGGCAGGCAACCCGCTGCTGGCGGCCCTCTATCGCGCCAAAGATGCCCTGCGCCGCCGCATCGACCTGATCCTGCCGCAGCCGGAGGCCGGGCTGTTGCAGGGCATCCTGCTGGGCCTCGATCACACTCTGCCTGATGAGATGGCCGAGGCCTTTCGCGCCGTGGGGCTGACCCACATCATCGTGATCTCGGGCTACAACGTCAGCGTCTTGTTGCAGGCGTGGTTCTTTGGCAGCCGCCGCTGGATGCACCGCTGGGCCAGCCTCTCCCTCGGGCTGGCGCTGCTGGGGCTGTTCGTGGCCCTGGTCGGCCCCTCGCCGCCGGTGGTGCGCGCCGGGCTCACCGGCGGCCTCTTTGTGGTAGCGCAACTCGTGGGGAGGCGCGCTTCGCCCCTGACGAGCCTGGCCGCCACGGCTCTGGCGATGACCGCCGCCAACCCCCTGCTGTTACACAGCGTGAGCTACCAGCTCTCCCTTGCCGCCACATTGGCCTTGATCCTGCTGCAGCCCCGCCTGGCGGAGGGTCTGTACGCCGGGTTGCAGGCCGGTGCCGGCGTCGGGCTCGCCCGGCTGCACATCGTCTGGGATGTGCTGCTGACCACCACGGCCGCTCAGCTCGCCACCCTGCCCATCATCTGGGCCAACTTTTCCGAGATCTCGACGGTGGCTCTCCTGGCCAACCTCCTGGTGCTGTCGATCCAGCCGCTGATCCTGATCCCCGGGGCCATCCTGGCCCTGATCGCCCTGCCCGCGCCGGGGCTGGCGCGCTTCCTGGGCTATGGCCTCTGGCTTCCCCTGCGCTGGTGTACCGGCGTGGCCCGTACCCTTGGCACCTTGCCCTGGGCGTCCCTTGCCCTGCCCCGATTGCCCCAATGGGCCGCCTGGCTCTTTTACGGCGCGCTGCTGCTGCTGATCGCCGTCCGGCCGCTGCGGCGTATCC
This sequence comes from Anaerolineales bacterium UBA1429, assembly GCA_002329325.1. Lineage (GTDB taxonomy): Bacteria > Chloroflexota > Anaerolineae > UBA1429 > UBA1429 > UBA1429. The sequence continues at coordinate 47,182 of DCTX01000088.1, read as the reverse complement.
GCCTCCCCCGGGGCCATGCGTCCGATTGGCGAACCCTGGCCGGCCTGGGCGCCCTGGCGCTCACCGCGGCCCTGATCTGGGGGGCGGTCGCGACCCTGCCCGATGGCAGGCTGCACGTCTATGTGCTGGATGTGGGCCAGGGGGATGCCTTGCTCATCCAATCGCCCGAGGGCCATTGGGCGCTGATCGATGGCGGCCCCGACTCCGTGCTGATGGCCGCGCGCCTGGGCGAGATCCTGCCCTTCTGGCAGCGCCGCATCGATCTGGTGGTCGCTACCCACCAGGATAGCGACCACCTGGCGGGCCTGGTGCCCCTGACGGAGCGCTATCAGGTGGGGCAGATCGTTCAGGCGAGCGCGGCGGGCGGCAGCCTGCTGGGCGACGAATGGCGGCGCCGCATCGAGGCGGGCGGGGTTACAGAGACCCGTGTGCAGCGGGGCGATCAGATCCTCATGGGCGAGACCCGCCTGTGGGTCTTGCATCCGGCGGAGGATCTGGCGCATAATGCCCCCGACGACAACGAGCGGTCACTGGTGATGCTGCTGGAATATGGGGACCTGCGCCTGCTCTTGACCGGCGATATCGGGGCGCGAGCCGAGGCGGAGCTGCTGAGCGCAGGACTGGACCTGTCGGCCACGGTGCTCAAGGTCTCGCATCATGGCTCGGGCTCGGCATCCACGGCGGCGTTTCTCTCCGCGGTGGCGCCTCAGATCGCCGTGATCAGTGTGGGCGCCGAGAATCGCTTTGGGCACCCCAGCCCCTCTGTGTTGGAGCGGCTAGAAGCCAACGGGGCGCGCGTCTTGCGCACCGATCAGGTGGGCACCATCGAGCTCGCCACCGATGGCAGCCGGTTGTGGGTCAAGACCCGGCGCTGAAACAGGCAAGGATCGGCAGAACGGGACAAGGAGGCTGACATGCCCAAGACATTGGTAGCCTTTGCGACGCGCTATGGTTCCACGCGCCAGGTCGCCGAGGCAATCGCGGCGACGCTGCGCGACCAAGGCCTCGATGTGGACCTCCAACCGGCGCGCCAGGTGCGCTCTTTGGAGGGCTATGACGCCGTCGTGCTGGGGGCGCCTCTCTACATCGGCAGCCTGCTCAAGGACGCCCGGCGCTTTCTCTCCCGGCATGGCCAGGCCCTCTCCGCGCGGCCGGTGGCGCTCTTTGCCCTTGGCCCCACCTTCGCGACGGACGATGTGCAAGGGGCCCGCACCCAACTGGACAAGGAGCTGGCCAAGTTCCCCGGGCTCTCGCCCATGGCAACGGAGCTCTTTGGCGGGCTCTTCGATCCGGCCGTGCTACGTTTTCCAGATACCTTGCTGACCAAGATGTCCGCCAGCCCTCTGTATGCCAAGCCCGCCAGCGACCTGCGGGATTGGGATGCCATCGGCGCCTGGGCGGCGCAGTTGGCTACGGATCTCAAGGCCGGCCTGTCATAGGAGCGAGAGGGCGCGGCGCAGCGGAGCACCCCGGGGCCGGGGAGCGCCCATGATGTTGGCGCTGCCCCGGATCCGCCATGCGTCTTGACGGTATATAGCAGATAGGGAGTACCAGAAGGGAGTGTCCATGCCTGACCGAGATGCCTTTGCCGCCCACGTGGTGCTGATCGACTATAGCCGCCCCTTGTTCACGCCCATGGGCTTTGAGGCCGAGCGCATGGCCGCGGTGGGCGCAAGCTGGGAGGAATACGAGTGCCGCACCCCAGAGCAGGTGATCCAGGCGGCCAAAGATGCCGTGGTGGTGGTGATCCAGTCGGTGCGACCCCTGCTCACCCGTGAGGTGATCGAGCAGTTGCCCGCCGCCCGCTGCCTGATCCGCGCCGGGGCGGGCTATGATTGCATTGACGTGGCCGCCGCCACCGAGCAGGGCATCATGGTCTGCAATACGCCCACCTACTGCGTGGATGAGGTGAGCGACCACGCCATCGCCCTGCTGCTGGATTGCCTGCGGCATGTCTCGCGGCTGGACCGGGCCATGCACCAGGGCGAGCAACCCCATCGCGCGCCGGGGCGCACCCGCCGCATGCGGGGCGCTACCCTGGGGATCATCGGGCTGGGGCCCATCGGCCGTCGCGTGGCCCAGAGCGTCGGCGGCTGGGAGATGGAGGTGGTAGCCTATGACCCCTACGTCCCCCAGGAGCGCGCCACCCCCTTGGGGATCGAGATGCTCCCCCTCGAGGCCTTGCTGGAGCGCTCGGATTTCATCACCATCCATTGCCCCCTCACGCCCGAGACCTATCACATGCTGGATGACGAGGCCTTTGCCCGCATCAAGCCGGGCTGCATCCTGGTGAACGATGCCCGGGGCGCCATTGTGGACGAGGCTGCCCTGATCCGCGCCCTGGATAGCGGTCGCCTGTGGGCCGCCGGGCTGGATGTGACGGAGGAGGAGCCCCTGCCCCCCGATTCGCCCCTGCGCGGCAGAGAAGACGTGGTGTTGACGCCCCACGTGGCGGCCTACTCGCCCGAATCGCGGGCCGACCTGTACGAGCTGATCGTCGAGGTGTGCGCCGATGTGGTGCAGGGGCGCATCCCGCGCTTTGTGGTGAACCGTGAGGTGCTGGGGAGCCTGCGCCCCGCCGGCTGAGCTGCGCCCCACGGGCCGGGGCAAACGAAAGAGCGCCGGATCCAGCTTATCTGGATTCGGCGCTTTGCGTGTTCGTCCGCGGCTGCTAGGCCGTGCCCGTGGCGGGCGCCTCGGCTGGCTCGAACAGCCCCTCCTGGCGGCGGAACTGGCTCATGTACAGCTCGTAGTAGACGCCTTCGCGCGCCAGGAGCTCCTGATGGGTGCCCCGCTCCACGATCTGGCCATCCTGGATCACAAAGATCTGGTCGGCCTTGCGGATGGTGCTCAGCCGGTGGGCGATCACGACGCTGGTGCGCTCGGACATCAGCTTGTCCAGCGCCTCCTGGATCAGCAGCTCGGTGCGCGTATCCACCGAGCTGGTGGCCTCGTCCAGCACCAGGATCTTGGGCGAGTTGAGGATCGCCCGCGAGATGGCGATCATCTGGCGGTGACCCTGGCTCAGCAGGGAGCCGCGCTCGCCCACCTGGGTCTGATAGCCTTCGGGCAGCCGCTGGATAAAGCCATCGGCATTGGCCACGCGCGCCGCCGCCATCACCTCTTCATCCGTGGCATCCAGCCGCCCATAGCGAATATTCTCCATCACCGTGGAGGAGAACAGGTAGGTATCCTGGGGCACCATGCCGATAGCCTCGCGCAGGGTATCCTGGGGCACGTCGCGGATATCGCAGCCATCGATGCGGATGCTGCCGCCCTGGACATCGTAAAAGCGCAAGAGCAGGTTGACAAAAGTCGTTTTGCCGGCGCCGGTCGGCCCCACGAGGGCGATCATCTGGCCCGGCTCGATGACGGCGTTGATGTGATCCAGCACGGGCTCGTCTTCCTGGTAGCGGAAGGAGACGTCCTCGTACACGATACGGCCCTCCAGCACGCCGGGCAGGCAGCCCGGATCGGGCCGATCCTTGACGCTCTGCTCGGTATCCAGCAGCTCAAAGATGCGCTCGGCGCCCGCAATGGCCGATTGCATCTGGCCGTACAGGTTCGCCATCTCGCGGATGGGATCGTAAAAGCGCCGCACATAGTTCAGGAACGCCACGATGACGCCCACGCTCACCAAGGGAGGGCTAAAGCCCAGCACCAGATAGCCCCCGAACCCGATGACCACGGCCGCCGCCACGGTGCTCAGCACCTCCAGCACGGGCATAAAGAGGGCGCCGATGGTCTCGGCGGTGACTACGGCGTTGCGGTTGCGCAGGTTCACCGCCCGGAACTCGCCGATGGTCTCGTTCTCGCGGGCAAAGGCCTGCACCTCGCGGATGCCCGAGATATTCTCCTGCAGCTCGGCGCTGACGGCGCCGATGGTGCGGCGTGTCTCCCGATAGGCGCGGCGCACCCGCCGGGAGAAGTAGGCCGTCACCGCCAGGATGATCGGCAGGATGGCAAAGGAGGCCAGGGCCAGCCGCCAGTTCAGGGTGACCATGGCGATCACGATGCCCACCAGGGTCAGGCTCATGCGCAGGATGCGCATCAACCCCTGGCCGAACATGTCGTTGATCACCTGGGTGTCGTTGGTCAGGCGGCTCATCAGGTCGCCGGCCTGGTGCTGGTCGAAAAAGTCCAGGGAGAGGCGGTGAAGCTGGGCCAGGATCTGGCCGCGCATGGTCAGCAGCACCCGCTGGCTGACCTGCACCATCAGCCGGAACTGGACCACATTCAGCAGCCAGGAGATCGCATAGGTGACCGCCAGGGTCACCATGACGGCCGTCAGCCCGGAGGCGCGGCCGACATCCGGCCCGACCAGCCAGGATAGCCACAGGGGCATCCCCTCCTCCGGTACGGCGATGAACTGGTCGATGGCGACGCCCAGCAGGTAAGGGGCGGCCAGGTCGGCCAGGGTGCCCAGCACCAGCACGATGCCGATGGCGATCAGGCGATGTTTGAACGGGCTGAAATAGGGGGCCAGACGGCGCAGCACCTGGCCCGCGTTTTGGGCTTTTTGCTCCTCGAGGGCGCCCGGATGCCTCATGGGGTAACCTCCCGGGTGGTCTCGGCCTGCTGCAGCAGGTAACGGTCGTCCTGCAACTGCGAGGAATAGATCTCGGCGTATAGCTCGCTGCTGCGGATCAGCTCTTCATGGGTGCCGCGGGCCACGATGCGGCCCTGATCCAGCACCAGGATCTGGTCGGCGTTCAGCACCGTCGCCACCCGCTGGGCGACGATGATGCTGGTGCGCCCCTGCATCAGGTTATCCAGCGCCCTCTGGATACGGTATTCGGTGGCCAGGTCCACGCTGGAGGTGGCGTCATCCAGGATCAGGATGGCCGGGTCCAGCAGGAGGGCGCGGGCGATGGCGATGCGTTGCTTCTGGCCGCCCGAGAGGTTCACGCCGCGCTCGCCCACATGGGTCTCGTAGCCCTCGGGAAAGCCGGTGATGAAATCGTGGGCCTCGGCGGCCCGCGCCGCCTGCTCGATCTCCTCCATGGTGGCCTGGGGGCAACCGAAGGCGATGTTCTCGCGGATGGTGCCGTCGAACAGGTTGGTCTCCTGCAGCACGATCCCGATCTGCCGGCGCAACGATTCCAGCGTCACCCGGCGGATGTCGTAGCCATCTATGAGGATGTCGCCCTCGCGCACGTCGTAAAAGCGGGGGATCAAGTTGATGATGGTGGACTTGCCGGAGCCGGTGGTGCCCAGGAGCGCCAGGGTCTGCCCCGTCTCCACCTGGAAGCTGACTCCATCCAGAACGGGCTCGCCACCCTCATAGTAGCGAAAGGTCACATTCTCAAAGACGATGCGCCCCTGCACCGGCGGCAGCTCGATGGCGTCGGGCTGTTCGATGACCTCGGATTCGGCATCCAGCAATTCAAAAATGCGCACTGCCGAGGCCGAGGCGCTGGAAAGCATGGTGACGATGAAACCGATCATCAGCACAGGGAAAAAGGCCATGCCCAGGTAGGTGGCAAAGGCCACCAGCTCGCCCAGCGATAGCGTGCCGCTGATCACCTGGCTGCCTCCCAACCAGTAGATCGCCAGAGTGGCGATGTTCAGCACGCCAAAGATCGTCGGAAAGGCCAATGACAGGATGTTGTTGACCTTGATATTAAGATCATAGAAGTCCTGGTTGACCTGGCCATAGCGCCGGGCCTCGTGGGCCTCGCGCACAAAGGACTTGATCACCCGGATGCCGGCAAAGTTCTCCTGCAGTACGGTGTTCAAGTCATCGAGCTTGCGCTGCACCTGGCGGAAGAGCGGAAAGGCCGCCCTGGCAAACAGAGCGAACAAGGCCATGGTGACGGGCACCATGATCAGCATGACGCGGGCCAGGCGGGCGTTCAGGGTGAACAGCAGAAAGACAGAGCCGCCGATCATGAACACCGCCGAAAGCAGCATCCCGGCGCCATGCCCGATGAACCCCTGGACGCGGTCCACATCCGAGGTGGCGCGGGTCAGCAGTTGGCCGGTGTGCACCTTGTCGTGGTAGCTGAAGGAAAGGGCCTGGATCTTGGCATAGACGTCGTTGCGCAGGTCGAAAGCAACGCCCTGGGCAGAGCGGATGGCCAGGGCTCCCTGGGCGAACTGGAACAGGGCGCGCACCAGCGCCAGACCGATGGCCAGGATCGCCAGACGCCCCAACACGCCCATATCGCCCTGCACGATGCCCTGGTCTATGGCCATCTGCTGCAGGCGCGGCAGGAAGAGCATGGCGCCTGCCGAAAGGAACATGCTGAGCATAGAGCCCACGGCCAGGTGCCAATAGGCTTTGAGATAGCGAAAGGAGCGCAGTAGCTGTTTCACGGGAACTCCTCTGAGGGGATCGTGGCAAAGAAAGCGAAGGGGATGGCGGCGTCTATGCCGGCTTGTCGCAGGACGATCCCACTTCATCGTCGAGGACGCGGCTCAAGGCGCTCAACCCGGCGATGATCTGTTCGTACTCGGTATCTCCCAGGCCGTGCAACGTCTGCTCCACCTGAACCAGAGCCCCATCGCGGATGCGCTCCAGCACGGCGCAGCCCTCGGGCGTGATCTCGATCAACACCCGCCGGCGATCGTCTGGGTCTCGCCGGCGCGCCACCCAGCCTCGGTCCGCCAGGGTAGAGATCGAGCTGGACATGGTGGGCAGGCTGACCTCCAGCTTGGAGGCCAGCGCGCTCAGGTTCGTTGCGCCCTGGGTCAGGATGAGCAGCATGCGAAAGTGCCCCGGATCGGTGCGATAGTCCACGTGCCGCCAGATGGACGCCAGCGCCCGCATGAACTTGGGGATCACCTCGACCACGAGGCTTGCTGCCTGTTTGTGCTTCTCCAACATCGTTTAGCACCTCTAACAATTAGCAGACCTAATTATACGAGCGCCGCGGGGGGCGTCAAACCCCGCAACCTTTCGGCCCGCGGTGGGTCATATAGAACGAGTAGGCTCCACAATCACCGCTCATGGATAGATGGGCGCGATCTTATCAAGAGGAGGCCTGGTTCGTATGCGTATTCTCCTTGTTTACCCCGAGTTCCCCGATACCTTCTGGAGTTTTCGGCACGCCCTGCGATTCATCCACAAGAAGGCCTCTTTCCCGCCCCTGGGGCTGCTCACCGTGGCCGCCCTGCTCCCCGAAGAGTGGGAGAAGCGGCTGGTGGACCTCAACGTGCAGACATTGAGCCAGCGCGACCTGGCCTGGGCCGACTATGTGTTTGTGAGCGCCATGGTGGCCCAGCGCGAGAGCACCCGCGCCCTGGTGGCCCGCTGCCGTCAGGCCGGGGTGCCGGTGGTGGCCGGCGGCCCGCTCTTCCTGGGCGAGTGGGAGGATTTCCCCGAGATCGACCACTTTGTCCTGGGCGAGGGCGAGGTCTCCTTGCCGCCCTTCCTGGAGGACCTGGCGCGGGGCGAGCCCAAGCGCGTCTATCAGTGCGAGGGCTATGCCGATATGCATGCCACGCCCACGCCCCTGTGGGAGCTGGTGGACCTGCGCTACTACTCCTCCATGTGTCTGCAGTATTCGCGGGGCTGCCCCTTTGATTGCGAGTTCTGCAACATCACGGCCATGTTGGGCCGCCGCCCCCGCACCAAGACGGCCGAGCAGATCGTGCACGAGCTGGACGCCCTCTACCGCGCCGGCTGGCGGGGCGGCGTCTTTTTCGTGGATGACAACCTGATCGGCAACAAGCGCGATCTCAAGGACAACATCTTGCCCGCGCTGATCGAGTGGCGCAAGGGCAAGGTCGGCTATGCCTTCCAGACCGAGGTCTCGATCAACCTGGTGGATGATCCCGAGTTGATGGAGATGATGGTGCAGGCCGGGTTCGAGCGGGTCTTTGTGGGCATCGAGACTCCCGATGAAGAGGGCCTGGCCGAGTGCAACAAGGTGCAGAACCGGGGCCGCGACCTGGTGGAGGCGGTGCATCGCATGCACCAGGCCGGGCTGGAGGTGCAAGGGGGCTTTATCGTCGGCTTTGATAGTGACACCCCCTCGATCTTTCAGCGGCAGATCGAGTTCATCCAGAGCAGCGGCATCGTGACGGCCATGGTGGGCCTGTTGCAGGCGCCTTTTGGCACCCGGCTGTACGAGCGTATGCGCGAGGAAGGGCGCCTGGTGGGCTCCACCTCGGGCAACAACACCGATGACACGATGAACTTTCAGCCCAAGATGAACCCTGACCTGCTGCACGAGGGTTATCGGCGCATCCTGGAGACCATCTATGCGCCCAAGTACTACTATGAGCGGGTGCGCACCTTCCTCAAGACCTACGAGAAGGCCGGCATCGCCCGCACCCGGCTAGAGTGGCAGCACCTGGCGGCCTTCTTCCGCTCCATCGTGGCCCTGGGGCTCAAGGGGCAGGAGCGCTGGGAATACTGGAAGCTGTTCTTCTGGACCCTTTTCACCCGCCCGCGCATGCTGCCCCAGGCCATCACCCTGGCGATCTATGGCTTTCATTTTCGCCTGGTGTGCGCCAGCTACGTGGGGCAGGGGGCCTAGCGGCGACTCTGGCGTTAGCAGAAACGGGCCGGATAGGGATTCCTATCCGGCCCGCTCTCTTGCTGGGCGTTGTTCGATCGCGCGCCTCAGTCGACGCGCACAAAGCGGAACCCGATGCAGGGCTCTGCAGGCGGGTCGATATCGATGATGGGCCGAAAGACGGCGTTCTGGACCTCGCGGTAGTAGGCGTTGCGGGTGACGGCCTGCCACCCCCCGGCCAGGTAGTCGTTTGCCAGGGATACCAGCACGTGGGACTTGATATGCACCCGCGAGGTGATCGCCGCCTGGGCAGAGTCCTCGTGCTTTTCATAGCAGACGTTGGCGTCGGCGCTGCAGCTGATCCAGTTCACGCTGTCGTATAGCCGCACAAAGCCCTTCCAGTTGGCCGAGCCGCGCTGGGCATAGCTCCAGTAGGCCTGGATCTGGGCCAACGACTGGGAACGGGAGAGAAAGCCGAACTCGACCTTGTAGGTGTGCCCGTCCGAAGCCTTGACGCGCACGTCGCTGACCTCGTCGCCCTCCGGGTTATCGTAGCGCGCATAGATGTAGTTGGTGCCCCACTCGCCGTTGTTGATCTCGACGGCGCTCAGCACCGTCACGGGCGCCTCGGTGGGAACGGGCGTGTTGGTGGGCGCCGGGGGCCGCGTCGGCGGGATGGCCGTGGGGCTGGGCGTGTTGGTGGGCGTGGGCGTATCGGTTGCTGTGGGTGTGGCCGTGGCCGTTGTCGTCGCCGTGGGCGTGGGAGGTATCGGCGTTGGCGTCGGCGGCACGGGCGTCGCCGTGGCCGTGGGCGTGGCCGTGGCGGGCACCGGCGTCGCCGAGGGCGTGGCCGTGCGGGTGGGCCGCGCAGGCAGATCTGCCAGCTCGCCCCTGGCCGTGAGGCTGCTGCGGGCCGGCGCCGCCACGCCCACCAACTGCACGATCACAGCCAATCCCACGATAACCAACAAGGCAATACCGATGATGGGCAGCCTTCTGCTCAAGGTGCTCTCCTTTCCGATCATGGCGTCGTCCGTCGGGCGAAACCGGGTGCCCGATAGCCGACGCCCATTCTACCCAACCAGCCCTCTGGCCGCAAAGCCAGAGGGCATGCATGCGCTACAACAGCCCCTTGCGCTGAGAGGTTCCCCGCTACAGCTCGTTGCCTGTGCCGATGAACGTGCGCCGGGGATACTGCTGATAGGCGTGGGCCGTCAGCGCCTCTTCATCCAGCTCCACGCCCAGCCCGGGGCCCTGGGGCAGGGCGATGTAGCTGTTCTCGGGCTTGAGCGGGTTCCGGGCGATCAGGGCGCTGGTGGGCTCGAAATTGCAGAAATACTCGGTGATGATAAAGTTGGGCATGGTGGCCGCCGCATGCACCGTGGCCGCCAACCCCATGCTGGTGCTGTTATAGTTGTGGGGCGAGACGGCAACAAAGTGGGGCTCGGCCATGGCCGCGATCTCTTTGAGCTCCAGGATGCCGCCGCAACTGCACACGTCGGGGTTGATGATATCGGCGGCGCGAGCCTCGAACACCGGCACGAAATCCGCCTTGCAGTACAGGGTCTCGCCCGTGACGATGGGCATGGGCGCCTGGCTGCGCACCTCGGCCAAAGCGGCCACGTTGTCCACCGGCACCGGCTCCTCGTACCAGTAGATGCCCAGGGGGGCGATCTGGCGTGCCAGGCGCACGGCGTGCATGGGGGCCAGCCGCCGGTGCCCCTCGATGAGCAGGTCCACATCGGGGCCCACCGCCTCGCGTACGGCGGTCACCGTATCCACAAAGGCGCGCTCGCCCTCACGGCTCACGTACAGGCGCCAGGGGCCGGGGAAGGGGTCGAACTTGAGCGCCGTAAAGCCCCGCGCCACGGTGGCCGCGGCCAGCTCGCCATAGGCGGCGGGCGTCTTGGCGCCGCCGTACCAGCCGTTGGCATAGACGCGGATGCGGTCGCGGCAGGGGCCTCCCAGCAGGTTGTATACGGGCGCATTCAGCGCCTTGCCCGCCAGGTCCCACATGGCTTGCTCTATGCCGCTCATGGCGCAAAAGAGGTCCATAGAGCCGCGCAGCCCGGCGAAATCGCGATAGACCGTGGTGGTAAAGTACTTGATGGCAAAGGGGCTCTGGCCCACCAGATAGCGCGATAGCTCGTGGACATGGCGCTGGATGGCCAGGTCGCGATCCAACTGGGTGTAGCATTCGCCCCAACCTACCAGGCCCTCATCGGTCTTGATCTGGACAAAGAGCCAGTTCTTGCCGCCGATCATACCGGCGGTGTGGCTTTGGGGGCTGACGAGGTAGCTCTGGATCTCGGTGATGTGCATCTCTCGCTCCTGGGTGCGGGTTGGCAAACCGGACGGGCAAGTTATGCGCCAAACGCGCCGACGTGTCAAACGATGGGCCGGGGGGGGCAGTCGACGGGGCCTTGTGGAAAACCCCTGTGGATAACTCGCCCCACCCTGTGGATAACCTGTGGGTAACCTGGGGAAAACCGGGCGGGGCAGAGACCGCGCCCTCCTCCGAACACCTTGACGGGCTCCTGCCCCGAACCTAGAATGCGCCGCGAGAAGGACAAGAGGAGGCGTACGCCATGGACAACCGCCTATCCCCGCCACAGGGACCGTTTCAGCCGACCTGGGAATCGTTGCAGAGCTACCAGATCCCCCGGTGGTACCAGGACGCGAAATTCGGCATCTTTATCCATTGGGGGCTCTATGCGGTGGCGGCCTTTGGCAACGAATGGTACCCGCGCAACATGTACCTGCAGGGCACGCCCGAATACGAGCACCACGTGGCCACCTACGGGCCACAGGCACGCTTTGGCTACAAGGACCTGATCCCCTTTTTCACCGCCGAGCGGTTCGACCCTGACGAGTGGGCCGGGCTCTTTCGGCGGGCGGGCGCCAAGTTCGTCGTGCCCGTCGCCGAGCACCATGACGGCTTTGCCATGTACGATTGCGGCCTCTCGGACTGGTGTGCGGCCAAGATGGGTCCTCGGCGCGACCTGATCGGCGAGCTGGCCGCGGCGGTGCGCCGCCAGTGGCTCGTCTTTGGCCTTTCCAGCCACCGGGCCGAGCACTGGTGGTTCTACGATGGCGGCATGCAGTTCGATTCGGACGTGCAGGATCCCCGCTATGCCGGGCTGTATGGCCCCGCCCAACCCCGCGATACCCAGCCCCACGAAGCCTTCCTGGAGGACTGGCTGGCGCGCACCTGCGAGCTGGTGGACAAGTACCAGCCGCAACTGGTGTGGTTCGATTGGTGGATCGAGCAGCCCGCATTTGCGCCCTACCTGCAGCGCTTTGCCGCCTACTACTACAACCGGGGCGCCCAATGGCAGCGGGGCGTGGCCATCAACTACAAGCACGGCGCCTTTCCCGATGGCACAGCCGTCTATGATGTGGAACGGGGGCAACTGGCCGATACCCGCCCCATCTTCTGGCAGACCGACACGTCGATCTCCAAGAACTCCTGGGGCTATGTGCAGGATCAAAACTACAAGACAGCCACCGCCCTGATCGGCGACCTGGTGGACATCGTCAGCAAGAACGGGGCCATGTTGCTCAATATCGGGCCGCGCCCCGATGGCGTGATCCCTGAGCCGGAGCAGGAGATCCTGCTGGAGATGGGGCGCTGGCTGGCCCTGAATGGCGAGGCGATCTATGGCACGCGCCCTTGGCGCGTCTATGGCGAGGGGCCCACCCAGGTGGTCAGCGGCTCCTTTGCCGACACCAAGCGCGCCGACTTTGGCTCGCGGGATATCCGCTTCACCACCAAGGGGGATGCCCTGTATGCCATCGTCCTTGGCTGGCCCGCGGGCGGCGAGGTGACGATCCAGTCCCTGGGGACGCATCTCACGCTGTACCCTCAGGCCATCGGATCGGTCGAGATGCTGGGCTGCGCGGAGCCGCTTCGGTGGTCGCAGGGGGTACGCGGGCTGCGGGTGAGGCTGCCCGAGTCGGCGCCCTGCCAGCATGCCGTGGTGCTGCGCATCCGCCCGCGCCAGGGCGGCTGAGCGCACCCGGGCGGGTTCGCGACACCGACGATTGTAGCGACCGGAACGACAACAGGGGATGTGTAGCATGGCGACCATTCCGTCCGACTATCTGGAACGGGTCTATGCCGGGGTGCTGGGCAAGATCATCGGCGTTTATGTGGGGCGCCCCTTTGAGGGCTGGACCCACCAGCGCATCCTGAACGAGCTGGGCGAGATCCAGTACTATGTCCATGAACGCCTGAACAAGCCCCTGGTCGTCATCGATGACGACATCTCGGGCACGTTCGCCTTCTTGCGGGCCATGCCCGATCATGGTGTGGGCTTGGCCCTCACGCCCGAGCAGATCGGCCAGACCTGGCTGAATTACTTGATCGAGAACCAGACCATCCTCTGGTGGGGCGGCATGGGCATGTCCACCGAGCACACCGCCTATTTGCGGCTCAAGGCGGGCATCCCCGCGCCCCGGAGCGGCTCCATCGCCCTCAACGGCCCCGTGGTGGCGGAGCAGATCGGGGCGCAGATCTTTATCGACGGCTGGGGCCTGATCTGCCCCGGCGATCCCGAGCGGGCCGCCGACCTGGGCCGCCGCGCCGCCAGCGTCAGCCACGATGGCGAGGCGATCTATGGCGCCCAGGTGGTGGCCGCCCTGGTGGCCCAGGCCTTTGTCGAGCCCGAGATTTCCGCTCTGCTGGACGTGGCCACGGCCCAGATCCCCGCCACCTCGCTGATCTATCGGGTGATCCAGGATGTGCGCGCCTGGCACGCCCGCTACGAGAGCTGGTACGAGGCCTTTGCCCAGATCGAAGCGAGGTACGGCTATGACAAGTACGGCGGCAATTGCCACATCATCCCCAACCATGCCGTGGTGATCCTGGCGCTGCTCTATAGCGGCGGCGATTTCCAGCGCGGCATGACCGTGGTCAACACCGCCGGCTGGGATACCGACTGTAATTCGGGCAACGTGGGCTGTGTGCTGGGGGTGGCCCACGGCCTGGCGGGCCTGGAGACGGGACCGGATTGGCGCGGCCCCGTGGCCGACCGCATGTACCTGCCCACGGCGGATGTGGGTCAGGCCGTCACCGACGCCGCTACCGAGGCGCTCCGGGTGGCCGCCGTGGGACAGACCCTCTGGGGGGCGCCGCTGCCCCCGCCCAAGGGGGGCGCCCGCTACCACTTTGAGCTGCCCGGCTCGGTGCAGGGCTGGGTTGCCGAGGAGAGCCCCGCCTGTCGCGGGGTGCTGACCCTCGCCAATGTCGATGGCCACAGCGCAGCCGGCTCGCGCAGCCTGGCGCTGCGGCTGACGGCGCTGGCCCAGGGCCGCGTCGCCCGGGCGCAGCGCGAGACCTACCCCGGCTTGGCCGCCTCGGGCGGCTATCGCATGGTGGCCTCGCCTACGCTGTTCCCCGGGCAGACGCTGCGCGCTCGCCTCTCCGCCGACGCCGCCAACAGCGGCGCCGTGCAGGGCCGGCTGTTCGTCAAGGCCTATGGCGCCGAGGACGCCCTTGCCCTGTTCCACGGCCCTGCCTTTACCCTGGCGCCCGGCGCCGACCTGGAGACGGCCTGGCGCGTGGAGCTTCCCACGGGCTGCCCCATCGCCTGGGTGGGGATCGAGTTGACCTCCGCCCAGCGCCTGGATGGCATCGTCTATCTAGATTGGCTCACCTGGGGCGGCGCGCCGGATGTGCGCCTGGTGGCCCCCGGCCATGGGGGCCGCCGCTGGCTGGATGCCTGGACCCAGGCGTGCAGCGCGGCCAACACCCATCCCGAGGATACCTACCGGCTCATCCAGAACGAGGGGCGCGGCCTCTGGATCCAGGGGACGCGGGATTGGCGGGACTATACGGCGACGGCCACTCTCACGGCCAACTTGGCCCGCTCCATGGGGCTGGCTGCCCGGGTGCACGGCTTGCAGCGCTACTATGCGCTAGAACTGGCCGAGGGCGTGGCGCGGCTGGTGCGCCAGCGCTATGGCCGCACCGTGCTGGCCGAGCGCCCCTATGCATGGGAGCTCTATCAACCTTACCGGCTGGAGCTGACCGTCCAGGGTGCACGGCTCATCGGGGCCGTGAATGGCGAGACGCTGTTCGACCTGGAGGACGCCGGCGACCTGGATGGCGGGGCCATCGCCATCCTCATCGAGGAGGGCCGCATCGGCGTCGAGGACGTGGCGGTGAGGTCCGTAACGGAGTAGGGGACCTGGACGGCGGGCTCGCGTAGAGGGCGAGGGTGAAAAGACGGGGGATCTCGGGGGTTACGCGCGATTCACGCCAGATCGCCGAGGGGGGTCTCGCGCAGAGAGCGCCAAGAGCGCAGAGGGTAAAAGGGCGAAGGGATCCTGGGGGTTACGCGCGATTCACACCAGATCGCCGTAGGAGTCTCGCGCAGAGAGCGCCACGAGCGCAGAGGATATAATACATCCTTTGCGCTCTTGGCGCTCTTGGCGCTCTTGGCGCGAGATACTGCCCGCCGCCCCCGCGCGAGCAGCCCAGAAGGCGCGGGATACCTCTACCTCCCATCCTTTGCGCTCTTGGCGCGAGATATGGCCCGCCGCTCCCGCGCGAGCAGCCCAGGAGGCGGGATACCTCTACCTCTCATCCTTTGCGTCGCTGCGTCTCTGCGTGACTATCTAGTCCGTGGGCTGGGCGGACGCCAGCTTGCGGAACAGGTCGCCAAAGACGCCGTCCCGATTCACATGCCGCACGATGCGCACCGGGTGCCGCGTGGCATCCTCCGGCCCCCAGGTGATATCGTCCAGAAGCACGGGAGAGGGGTGTAGCTCGGAGGGCAGCCAGGCCGGGTTGACCATATAGGCCACCGAGCTGATATCCCAGATCACCTTGGATCGGGCGTAATGGTCCTCGATGTAGGCCTCATAGATGCCATAGAGATAGTCGCCCACGACGCCCTTGCCCTTGACGTAACGCTCCATCTCGGGCAGGGTGGTGCGCAGTTGTTCCGTCACCAGGGCGCAGGGCAGCATCACCAGGGGCACGCCGCACCCCAGCACCACGCGGGCCGCCAGGGGGTCCTGGCGCAGGTTGAACTCGCGGGTATCGGGCCAGTAGGTGGGGTTGCCCCCCAACCACACCACGACGATGCGCGCGGCGATATCGGGGGCCAGCAGCAGCGCCGAGGCCACGTTGGTGATGGCGCCGATGGTCAGGACGTAGAGCGGCCCTTGCCGCTCCTGGCGGGCCTTGGCGATCAGGTCATCCACGGCGGCGCTGCGCACCGGCTCCCCCGGCGCGGGCAGCCAGGCCGTCGAACCGCGAAAGGCCAGCCCCGCCGGGTCGCGCCCCATGAACGACAGGATGCGCAGGATCTCCTGGTAGCTCTTCTCCATGCCGTCGCCGGGGCCGGTCGAGCGGTCGTTGTGGAAAGGCGCGGCGTACACCGCCTGCAGATCCACCTCCGGCGAGAGCAGGGCGTAGACCAGGGCGAACTGGTCATCGATCTCGTTGTAGGTGTCGGTATCCAGGACGATGGGCTGGCGCCCCTGGGGCGGCTCCAGCAGGCGCAGGCGTTCCTCTGCGGTGGGACGGGCATAGGGCTGCATGGTGTATCTCCTTTCGGATGTGGGCGCGGGGGCTGATCGTGGGCCGCCCTCACCTCCCCTGCGGGAGAGGGAGCGCAGGGCCGAGCTCGGCGCCTGATCATGTGCGGCGGTGAGGGCCGACGGCCGCTCTCGCACCGATGTCTCATAGGTCCCCAACAGGCTATCGGCCAGAGTCTCCCAGGCATACGTCGTGCGCATCTCGGTGGCGGCCCGCTCGGCCAGAGCGGAGCGCCGGGCCGGGTCGCGCAACAGAGTGAGGGCCGCCTCGGCCATGCGGCCGGGCTGGGCGGGGGGCGTCAGCAGGCCCGTCTCGCCGTGGCGGATGTACTCGCGGATCTCGCCCACGGCGTCGGCCACCACGGGAACGCCGCTATAGAGCAGGTCCACCAGCTTGACGGGGCACTTGGTGCGGTTGATCAGCGTATCGGCAAAGGGATAGAGGGCCAGGTCGGCGGCGGCAAAGTGATCGGGCAGGTCGGACTCCGGCACCCATCCCACCCGTGTCACGCTGGCCTCCAGCCCCGCCTGGGCGACCTGTCGGGCAAAGGCCTCCTCGTCCTCGGGCACGAGCCCCTGGCCCACCACCAGCAGCCGCGCCGAAGGCAGGTCGGCGTGGATGCGCCGGAACGTCTCCACCAGGCAGGCCACATCGTACTCGAAGAAGCGGGTGTAGAGCAGGATCACCGGCGCGTCGCCCAGGCCATGGCGCGCCCGCACCACGGCGCCGTGGCCGGCGGGCCAGGCGCGGGGGCCGTTGGGCAGATGGCGCACCCGCTCTGGCAGGACGCCCAGCCCCCAGGCCAGGCCCTGCAGCGCGCGGCTGGCCACCGTCACGGCGTCGGCGTGGCGCAGGCCCCAGCGCTCCTGCCAGGCAAAGAGCGCCCGCGCCGCCCGGGGGTAGGGCAGGGCCTCGTTCCAGCCGCCGGGCCCCTCCCAATCGTCCTCATCTATCACCAGGTGGGCATGGGCCAGCCCCAGCCGCCTGGCGTGCCAAAGGAGCCAGCCCGCCAGCCCGGCAAAGGCCTTGGGCTTGAAGATGTGCACCACGTCGGGCCGGTGATCCAGGGCGCGGGCCAGCAGCCGCCAGGAGATGGCCGCCGCCGAGAGGCCGGGGATGCGAGGCGTCAGGGGGACGTACTCCAGCTCGACCCCCTGCTCCTGCCAGCGGCGCCCGCCCTGCTCGGGGGTGTGCCAGGGCGGCATCACGACGCGCACCTGGTGGCCGCGCGCCGCCATGGCCCGCGCCAGGGGCAGCGCCCTGGCGCTCATGGTCATGCGCGGAGAGAGGCCAAAGGCCCCGATCATGGCGATGCGCATGGGTCAGCCCCCGGCTCTGGGCGCGCTCATGCGGGCAGCAGCGAGCGCGCGATCCGGGCGACCACGGTGTAGGCCGGGTCGAACACGTTGCCCACGTCGTAGCGAACGCACTGGCCCAGCAGGATGCTGGCCGCGACGGGGTCCAGGCCATGGTCTTTTTGCAGGCAGGCCAGCAGCTCGGTGGTGGCGTGTTGCAGGGCCTGATCCAGAGGGCGGGCGTTGCCCACGGCAAAGAGGTCACCATCCGTATAGCCCCGGGGCCAGGCGAGGCCCTCGCCCTTGCGCACCCGCACCCGCAGCTCCACATCCATCGAGATCTCGATGCCCATGCCCACGATCTCGCCATCGCCCTGGACGGCGTGACCATCGCCGACAAAGAACAACGCCCCCGGCTCGAACACGGGGAAGAGGGCCTTGACGCCCTGGCGGTAGCCGCGATAGTCCATGTTGCCGCCGTGCTCCGCCGAGGTGGCGGAGGAGATGGCCTGCCCGCCCTTGGGGGCGACGCCGATGCAGCCCAACATGGGGTCCAGCGGCAGGGTCAGCCGCCCCAGGGCCGTATCCGGCTCCGTCAGGGTGGCGGTCCATGCCTCGGCGTCCACCTCCCAGATGGCCAACTCGCGTGGGGGGAGCTGCCGCACATAGCCGGGCTCCACCACGTGCTCGGCGACGGCGGTGCCGCAGTAGCCGTAGGCGCGGTTCGGGCGCAGGGCGAGGATCTCGATCTCCAGCGCATCGCCCGGCTCGGCGCCCCGCACACAGAACGGCCCCGAGAGGGGGTTCGGCGGCGCGGCCACCGTCTCCATGCGCCCGTTGCGCCCCCGCGAATCCAGCGTCTCGACGACGAGGACGTCGCCGTCATCCAGCGTCAGGGCCGGCGGGTGGGGCCCAAAGGTGTTGTGAAACTGGGTGGGTCGGTGCTCTATTCTCACCATATACCTCGCAAGTAGACTGGCGCCCTCCCCGCGCTGCCGTGGGGCCGCGCCCACACCGCCGCTAGGGCGTCGGCGTGGTGGGCGTCGCCGTCGACGTCGCCGTGGGCGTCGCGGTCGCGGTGGCCGTCGGCGTGGCCGTGGCGGTGGCCGTTGTCGTGGGCGTCGCCGTCGCCGTTGGCGTTGGTGTTGCCGGCGGGATCCACTCCCACCCGAACTGGACCACAGCCATGCCGATGCGCTCATAGTATTCGACCACGATGCGATGCTCCCCCGTGCTCAGGTCTATGGCGCCATCGTAGCGCTCGGCCGCCGAATCGCTCCAGGCGTCGATGACCAGGCGCCCGTCCACATACACCCGCACACCGTCATCGGCGATGGCCCAGAAGTTGTAGCGCCCGGTGTCCAGTTGCACCCGTCGCGTCCAGCGCGCCGAGAACCCATCGTCGGGCAGGCCATAGCCCGGTGAGCGCTGACCCCAGTCAAAGTCCAGCTTTTCGTCATCTCGCACAAAGCGCGGCGAGCCGGCCAGATCGGGGTTGGCGTAGTACTGGCCTTGCCAGTAGGCAAAGGAGGTGATGCGCTCGCGCCATACCTGAACGGAGGCGTTGCCGCCCAGCTCAAAGTACTCGATCCGCACCGGATGGGTGCCCTGGGGCAGCCAGATATAGCCCGTGAAGGTCTGGTCGATGTTGGGTTGCCAGGCATCTATGAGCAGCGTATCGGCCACCCAGACGCGCACCCCGTCATCGGCGCGGGCCCGGAAACGATAGGCCCCCTCCTCAAAGTTGATCTCTTGGGTCCAACGCACGCTGAAATTGTCCCCCGGCACCTGGGGATGGGGCGATCCGGCACTCCAGTTGAAGCTGATCTCCTCGTCGTTGCGCACCAAGACCGGCTCGCCCTCCAGCCTGGTATTGGCGAAATACTCGCCCTTCCAGTTGGCAAAGGCGCCCTGTTGCTCCCAGGTGACGCGGATCTCGGCCTGCTGGGCGTTGTCATAGTACTCGACCTCGACCAGATGGTCGCCGCTCTGGAGATAGATCTCGCCGCTGGCAAAGGCGCCAGATTGATCTACCCACTGATCCACGACCAACTGACCATCCACCCAGACGCGCACGCCGTCATCCGAGTAGGCCACAAAGCTGTAGACGCCGCCATCAAAAGGCCAGTAGCCGCGCCAGCGCGCCGAGAAGCGGTCGGCGGGCACGTTGGGGCCAGGCGAGCCCGTGCCCCACTGGAAGTCGATCCCGGCATCCTGGCGGGTCAGCACCGGCGCGCCGCTCAGGGTCATGTTGGCGTGGTACTCGCCCAGCCAGGCTTGCCGCGGCACCGTCGGCGTCGGCGTGGGGCCGGGCGTGGGCGTATCCTCCACCTGGGGCGTGGCCGTGGCGGCGGCGCCCGGGTCAATGATCACGATGGAGGTTGCCACCAACCGCCCCAGGGCGTCCAGCGATCCCTCGGCATAGATCGTCTGCCCACGGGCGATCTCGCTGGGCGAGGCCCTGCGCCCATCCTCCCATGAGACCAACAGGTTCTCCGGCACGATGATCTGATCCACATTGCCCTGGACGGGGGAGATGACGATGATCAAAGCGCCCGGCGTGTAATCCTGGACGATGCCCAAGGCGGCATCCGGAGGGACCGGCGTGGGCGTGACGGACGCGGTCTCCGTGAGGCTGACGGTGACGGTGGGAAGCGGAGTCAGCGTCCAGGCGGGCGTGGGCTCGGGCGCGGCAATGCGCTCTCGCGCCACGGTTACCCAAATCACGATGGCCAGCCCGGCGATGACCAGGATCGCGGCGGCGATGCCGATCAGGGCGGTCTTCCACATGGGTGAGCGATTGAGCATGATCCACCTTCTGAGTTCGACCGGGTCGAACCGGCTAATTGATAAAGCGCAGCGGCACGGGCGTGAACGTGAGCACCAGGACGATCAGGAGCCCGATGGCGATGGCGATCTCGCGCCGCTTGAGGGGCGTGATGCCATCCAGCGGCTCCTGTTGGTTGCGCGCCAGCACAAAGATGAGGCCTGCCCACAGGAACCAGCCGGGCCAGACGAAACCGAGGCCGGCCAACACCGCGATGACGCCCCAGGTCAGATAGCGCGCTTTGCTGCCCAGCCAGGCATAGGCGATGTGCCCGCCATCCAACTGCCCGGCGGGGATCAGGTTGAACGAAGTGACCAGCAGCCCGGCCCAACTGGCAAAGGCCAGCGGGTGCATAAAGAGATCGTGGGTGGCGGAGGGCAGCCACTGGCCATGCACCAGGTACTTGAGGCATAGATACAGCAGCGAATTGCCCTCGACCATGTAGCTGCCCGTCGTGGGCAGGGGGCGCACCTCAGAGAGCAGCAGGCCCACGATCAAGAGCGGCAGCGTGACCACCAGGCCCGCCAGAGGGCCCGCGGCGCCGGTCAGCAGCATGGCGCGCTTGTTGGGCGGGATATCCTTCATCCGGATCACCGCGCCCATGGTGCCAAAGGGGCTCATAGGGAAGGGGATCAGGTAAGGCAGGGTGACGGCCAGCCCCAGGCGGCGGGCCGCCAGATAGTGGCCCATCTCGTGGGCCAGCAGGACGATCACCAATGCCACGGTGAACTGAGCGGCCTGGCTCAACCCGGCGCGGGCGGCGGCCCAGGTCAGCTCCTCCATGCTGTAGGAGAGCAGGTAGGTGCCCAGGATCGAGGCCACGCTGAGAAGGGCCAGGATGGCGGGCAACCAGTGGTTGTTGGGCGCGGGCCGGTTGACCCACGCCAACCCCAGGATCACGTCCTGCCCTTTTTCGCGGCGGAGCATCAATGTGCGCTCGTGGGCGGCAAAGGCGGGCGCCAGGGTGCGGTAGGCGCGATCCGAGGGCACCAAGAAGCGCCCCCGCAAACGCGTCGCCATGCCGTTCCGTGCTCCCATGGTGACATCCTGAATCTCAAAGATGCCCCGCAGCAGCGGCGTCATCCATTCCAGGTCGTCATTGTGCGCGAGCGTGTTGGGCTGCTGGTTCATCCTGCTCACCTTTTGCGCTAGATGATAGCACAGGAGCCAGGGGGTGGCAATGGTGGCTGCCCGCTCCGCATCGCCCCTGCCCGATGGACAGCCCCCCTCCTTTGCGCTAGAATCCGCGGCGAGGTGAAGGAGAGGCATGACGTCCTATCAGGTGGAGCTGGACATCTTCCAGGGGCCGCTGGATCTGTTGCTTCGGCTGATCCAGCGAGAAGAACTGGATATCACGCTGGTCTCGCTGGCTGTGGTGACCGACCAGTATCTGGCGCACCTGGCCGGCCTGCAGCGGCACACGGATGCCCCCCACTCGGCGGCCCAGTTGGCCGATTTTCTGCAGGTCGCCGGGCGGCTCCTGGTGATCAAATCGCGGGCGCTCTTGCCGCGCCCCGAGGATGCCGAGGGCGACGAAGAAGAGCCCGATGCCGAGGACGACCTGGTGCTCCAACTGCGCGAGTACAAGCGCTACAAGGAGACGGCGGCCCGGCTGCGCGCCATCGAAGAGGCGGGGCTGCGCACCTACCCCCGCGCCGCGCCCTTGCCCCGCATCGAGAAGCGCCTGCTGCCAGGCGAGGCCAGCGTGGCCGACCTGGTGGCCGCTTTCCGCCAGGTGCTGGAGGCGCACCCCGAGGCCCAACCTGTGGATGGGGTGGTGGCGCCCCTCAGCGTACACATCGGCGAATGCATCGAGCGCATCCTGGACCGGGTGCGGCGCTATCGCCGCGCCCGCTTTAGCACCCTGATGCGCGCGGCCCGCAGCCGGCTGGAAGTGATCGTGACCTTTTTGGCCATGCTGGAGCTGATCAAGCAGCAGCGGCTGCGCGCCATCCAGGAGCAGCTCTTTGGCGAGATCTATCTCGAGGCGCGCCAGCCCGATCCCCAAGGCGTGATCGAGGCGGAGGCCGAGGCGTACCCCCTGGAAGACTAGGCGTCGGGCCAGGGGGGAACGAACGGCCCCGCGCGCGCGTCTGAGGGCCAGTGCTGTGGCCCGCTGTATTCGACAAGGGAGGCAACCAGCCATGAGGAATCTCTTGGTGACCGGAGGGGCCGGGTTCATCGGCTCCAACTTTGTGCGCTATATGCTCCGCCAGCACCCCGACTATCGCGTGGTGGTGTATGACAAGCTCACCTATGCGGGCAACCCGGATAATCTGGCGGACCTGGCCGATAACCCGCGCTACGCCTTTGTGCTGGGCGACATCTGCGATGCCCAGGCCGTGCGCCAGGCGATCCGCGCCCACGAGATCGACACCATCGTCAACTTTGCCGCCGAGACCCACGTGGACCGCTCCCTCTCGGATGCGGGCAGCTTTGTCATGACCGACGTGTACGGCACCTTTGTCCTGCTGGAGGCCGCCAAAGATCTGGGGCTAGAGCGCTACCACCAGGTGAGCACCGATGAGGTGTACGGCCAGGTGTTGGAGGGCGCCTCGGTGGAGACCGATCGCATCGAGACCCGCAGCCCCTACTCGGCCAGCAAAGCGGGCGGCGATCTCATGGTGTTGGCCTACCACACCAGCTTTGGGCTGCCCGTCACCATTACCCGGGGCTCCAACAGCATCGGCCCCTACCAGTACCCGGAGAAGGTCGTTCCCCTGTTTGTCACCAACGCCCTGGACGACAAGCCTCTGCCCATCTATGGCGATGGCCAGCAGATGCGCGATTACCAGTACGTGGGGGATCACTGCGAGGGGATCGACGTGGTGCTCCAGCGCGGGGTTCTGGGCGAGATCTATAACCTGGGCACCGGCGTCGAGACGCGCAATATCGACATGGCGCGCAAGCTGCTGGCCCTGGTGGGCAAGCCCGAGTCGCTGCTTCAGTACATCACCGATCGCCCCGGCCACGACCGGCGCTATGCCCTGAACGTGAGCAAGATCAAGGCCCTCGGCTGGCGCCCGCGCCACGATTTCGACGCCGCCCTGGAGGCCACGGTGCGCTGGTACATCGAGAACGAGTGGTGGTGGCGCAAGATCAAGTCGGGCGAGCACTATCAGGCCTACTACCAGAGCCACTATGCGGGGCGCGAGGTAGAGGCGCCGGGCCGCTAGGGGCGCCTAGGGCCGCACCTTGGGCCACAACACCGTGTGCTGCCCGCGCAGGTAGCGCCAGCCGCCGGCCAACGCGGCGGCGTTGAGCATGACTACCGCCAGAGGGGCGGCGAGCCAACCGGCTTGCCGCCCTTTGCGCGCCAGGAGCCAGCCCGCCAGGGCTGCGCCGTAGACGAGGACTTGGGCGGCCAACAGGAGCGCGTACAGGGGGCGCGGCAGCAGGAGCAGGCTGGCCACCAGCAGCGCCGGCAGCAACAGCGGCACGGCCACCCAGCGCAGCACCCGGTGCGAGAGGTACTGGAACGCCAGGCGCGCCCCGCCCCGCCACACACACCCCAGGCGGGCCACCGCCTGCCACCCCCCGGCGGCGTTGCGCACCCGCCGCTGCCACTCGGCCCCCAGATCCGGCGAGGCGGGCTCCAGCGAGCGGGCCTCCGGCTCGTAGGCCACGCGCCAGCCCCGCGCCGCCATCTCGACAGAGGCGTAGAAATCGTCCAGCAGGATATCCGGCGGCGGGGGGCGATAGGCCGCGCGTCGGGCCAGCCAGGCCTCGCCCGGCGCGCCCATCACCGAGCCAAAGCGGCTATCCAGCGCCTTGAGCCAACCCTCATAGCGCCAGTAGAGGTTCTCCCCCTGCGAGGCGCCGGCCGGGGCCACCCGCTTGGCTCCGCTGACACCCCCTACCGAGTCATCGGCCAGATGGCGCGCCATGCGGCGCAAGGCCCGGGGCGGCAGGGCGCAGTTGGCGTCGGTGAAGAGGATCGCCTCGCCCGTCAGGTGGGGCAGGGCGCGAGCCAGAGCTGCCGCTTTGCCCTGGCGTTCCGCCTGGTGCAACAGGATCACGCCGCGCGGGGCGTAGCTGCGCACCAGGTCCGGGGTGGCATCGGTGGAGCCGTCGGTCACGACGACGATGCGCAGCCTGTCGGCGGGGTAATCCAGGGCTAGGGTGTTTTCCAGCTTGGCCTCGATGCAGCCCGCCTCGTTGTAGGCGGCGATCACCACATCCACCGCAGGGGTCAGGTCGGCGGTGTGGCATGGGCGGCGCAAGCGCCCCAACAGCGCCAGGAGCAGGGGATAGCCCAGGTAGGCGTAGGCGATGATGGCAGCCGAGCCCCAAAAGAGCGCCAGGGCAAGGGGGCTCATGTCGTCTCCCCTCAGGTGAGCAGGTACAGCAGGCCCATGAGCACCGAGATGCCCAGCACCAGGCCCATACCCATGGGCAGCCCGGCGGCTTCAGAGAGCAGGCCCACGGCCCAGGGGAATACGATCTGCCCCAGGCCGCCTGCCGAGCAGAGCAGCCCCGATACCGTCCCCTGGTGGCCGGGGAAACGCCCGTTGACCTCGGCCATGAGCGTGGCAAAGATGCCCGCATAGGCCAGGCCCGTCAGGCCCACGCCCACCCAGGGGCTCAAGGTCCCCGGCCCCCAGAGCAGCACGGCGATGCCCACGGCGCCCAGCAGCGAGCCCGAGACGATCAGCCGTTTGTAGCCCACCTTCTCGGCGATCTGGCCGCAGATGAGCCGCCCCACCATGATGCTGCCGCCAAAGAGCGACACGCTCAGGCTGGCCGCCGCCACAGGCACGTCCCGCAGCCGCTGCAGGAACAGGGCCGACCAGGAAAAGACGCTGGCCTCTGCCCCCACATAAAGAAAGATGACCACCACCGCCAGGAACATCAGGCGCTGCCGCAGGATCTGGCCCAACGAGAGACGCTGTGGGCCGACCTCGCGCTGGGGCGGCTTGGGGAAGCGAGAGCGCCAGATCACCACCCCTATCAGCAGCACATAGAAGGAGAGCAGGCCAAAGTGCCAGCGCCAGCCCAGGCCGTAGCGCAGACCCAGGCTGATCAGGAATGGGGTGACGGTGGCGCCCATGCCAAAGAACAGGTGCACGTTGTTGAGGACGCTCCCGGAACGCTCGCCATAGAGACTGGCGATCAGCGGGTTGATGGCCCCATCAAAGGCGCCGGAGACCAGGCCTATGGCTACCATGGCGGGCAGTATCCAGACGAAGGCGGGGGCAAAGGTCACCCCCAGCAGCGCCACCCACCCCAGCGCCGTCCCCGCGAGCCAAACGCGCCGAAAGCCCAGGGCGTCGCCCAGGGCCCCTGCCAGCAGGACGGCGACTGCATACCCGGCGGCAGGGCTGGCCACCAGAAGCCCGGCTTGCCCGTCGCTTAGGGATAGATCGGCCACGATGGAGGGCAAGAGGGCGCCCGTCATCGAGAGGGTGGCGCCCATAAAGATCATGCTGAGAAAGGCGGTGTAGAGGGCCCCCCGGCGCTCAGTCGAGGCGACGGACGCCGTCTTCGGCTTGACAGACGTAGACATCGGGTGCAACTCCAGTGGCTTGGGTGTAGGCTTGGGTGACCTGGCGAACAAAGGCGGGCGTGTGCTCCGAGAGCACCAGGTTGACGGTGCAGCCGCCGAAACCGGCGCCCGTCATGCGGGCGCCCAGGGTGCCTGGCTGCCCCTGAGCTGCCTCTACCATGATATCCAGCTCCTCGCAGCTCACCTCATAGTCATCGCGCAGGCTGGTGTGCGAGGCGTTCATCAGTTTGCCAAAGGAGGCCACATCATCGCGTCGCAGCGCCTCGACGGCATCCAGGGTGCGCTGGTTCTCGGTGATGACATGGCGGCAACGCTTGCGGGTGATCGCGTCCAGCTCGCCCTGCCGCGCGGCGAACGCCTCGGGAGCCACATCGCGCAGCGCCCTGGCCCCCAGGGAGGCCGCCCCCCGTTCACACTCCTGGCGGCGGCGGTTGTACTCGCTATCCACCAGGCCTCGGCGCTTTTTCGTGTCGCAGATCACCAGATCGCAGCCGGGGGGCACCGGCACCAGGGTGTATTCCAGGCTGCGGCAATCTATCAGCAGCGCATGACCGCGCTTGCCCAGAGAGACGATGTACTGGTCCATGATGCCGCAGTTCATGCCCACGAACTGATTCTCGGCCTTCTGGCAGAGCAGGGCGCGCTCTACGCCGTCCAGCTCCAGGCCGCTCACCACCTGAAAGGCGTAGGCCATGGCGACCTCGATGGCCGCCGAGGAGGAGAGCCCCGAGCCGACGGGGACATCGCTCACCAGCACGGCATTCAGCCCGCGCAGGCGATGGCCCGCCTCTTGCAGCGCCCAGGCCACGCCGCGCTGATACTCGCTCCAGCGCTCGCCCAGATCATGGTCGATCCCGTCCAGGTCAAAGCTGGTGCGGGCCGGAAAGTCGGCGGCTACCAGGTGCACCTGGCGGTCGGCCCGGGGCGAGATGGCCATGAGCACGTGCCGGTCGATGGCGGCGGGCAGCACAAAGCCGTCATTATAGTCGGTGTGCTCGCCGATCAGGTTCACCCGGCCGGGGGCCGCCACCCATAGCTCGGGCTCGGCGCCGAACTCCTCCAGGAAGGCTTTGCTGGCCACCTCCCGAAGCGCCAACAAACGGGGAGACCACACGTCAGAGGGCATCTATCGCTCCTGTCTCAACTAGCTCATAGAGGTCGGCGAGGGTGCCGCGCGCGTCGCTCTGCACATCCGCCCCCTCCAGGCGTCCTCGATCCACCCAGAAGGTATAGAGGCCCATGCGTCCGGCGGGCATGTCGGCCTCGGGGCTATCGCCCACCATGAGCGCTTCGGTGGCGCGGCGGCCCAGTTGCTGCAGCACGTCCTCGAAATAGGCGGTGCGGGGCTTGCAGGCCCTCATGTTCTCATAGGAGGTGATCAGGTCGTAATGAAACTCGTCCGCCCCGACGCCCGCCCAGCGCAGGCGCGCCTCGATGGCGATGCGCGGGAAGAGGGGCTGGGTGGCGATGGCGATCTGATAGCCGCGCGCCTGCAAGAGCTGCACCAGCTCGCGGGCGAGGGGATCCGGCTGCGTGTGTTGGGCCAACGCCTCGAACTCGTTGGCGTAAAAGTCGAGCAGGATCGGCGCGATCTCGTGCGGGTCGCGCTCGAGCCGCCGATAGAACTCGCGATCAAAGACCTCGGCGTTGGTGCCCTGGCGCCCATCGTTGTACACCATGGCCCGCACGCCGCTGTTCAGCGCCTCCACAAAGGCCCCCGCCGGGCACACGCCGCTCATCTTGTTCAGAAGAGCCCGATAGTAGTGGGGCGTAAAGCTCTCCATGTCGTTGATCAGCAAGGTATCATCGAGATCTAGCAGCACGGCCTGTATCTTGGGCAAGGTTCTCTCCTGTTAGCCTCTGTCGCGGAGCGGCTGGGCTGGCGTGCGCTCAGCTATCCCGCCCGGGGATCAGGATGGTGGGGCGCTTGGGCGGCGCACCTTGGGCGGGCTCGCCTTCATCCGGCTCCTCGCCGCCCGGCAGGATGATGCCCCCGGCGGTGTGGCGGGTGTGCAGCATCGGCTCCAGGTCATCCAGGGTCACCAGCTCGTCCGCGTCCGCCTGCTGGCGGACGCGCTGCTGGAGCTCGCGCATCCGATCGCGGGTGGCAGCGGGATCATAGAAGCGGGTGCCCGCCCCGATCAGGGCGCGCAGCGCCTGGGCGCGATCGGAGAGCAAGAACGTGTTCATCAGATGGCCGTGGAGCCGAAGGAAACGATCCCACGACGTGCCAGGATGCTCGTCGCAGTAGATGCTATAGGCGTTGCGCACGTATTCGGCCAGGGGTTGCTCGTACTCGCCGGGCAGGAGCAAGGTTGCCACGGAGAGGTGCTTGGCCCCCTGCAGCTCGTACAGGCGCCCTACCAACAGGTCGCCGGGCCGCGCGTTGGTGGCCATCAGGCGGCTTGTGACCTCGTGCTCGGCCTCGCGCAGAGGATCGTACGCCGCGATCCGATCGTCCCCAATCCGCCGCACATGGCGCAGCATCGCCATGGCCGAGGCCGACCAGGCCTCGAGCATCTGGCGCGCCTGCTCCGTATACTGGGGGCCTTCCCGCTCGATGAACAGGTCTATGATGTAGCGCCGCTCGTCGCCATAGCGGTAATCGTGGATGAACCACTCGATAAAGCGGCGCTTGTCGTCATCGCGCGCGGCCGGCAGCGTCTCTTCGGAGTAGTGCCCGCCCCAAAAGATGGCCAGCCCCTCGCCGATCTCCTGGGCAAACCGGCTCTGCTGGATGAACTGGACGAGATCATAGTACAGGCTTCTCTCCACCGCGCCCTGGTTCACCGAGCGGGCAGCCTGCACGCGATCTTGACGCATGCAGCAGTTCTTGTACTTCTTGCCACTTCCACAGGGGCAAGGATCGTTTCTACCGACTTCTGGCATGGCTTGCTTCCTCTGTTGCTGCACGGGATGCCCCAGATGCTACCATAGGCGCCGGAAACGGTCAATCGAACCGGGCAGGTCGCACCGGCTCGCGCACCTCGGCCGCCGGACCGCGCGCCCCCCGGCGGATCACGATGTAGCGATCCCAGCGCGCATCATCGCGCGGGATCGGCTGCAGGCTGCCCTCGGCGGCAAAGCGCAGGTGCGGCCCGCGGCTCTCGTTGCGTTGCCGGGCCGCCAGGACGATCATGCGGGCCACCTGCAGCAGGTTGAGCGCCTCGATCGCCTGGGAGAGGGGCCCGCCGGCCGGGTCAATGCCCGTCTGTGCCAGTTCGGCCAGGGCGGCCTGGAGCTGCGCCAGCCCCGCCTCGGTGCGATAGACGCTGCAGGCGGCCGCCATGCCGGCGCGGCTCGTGCCGATGGCCTCCGCCGCGGGCGCGCCGCCGGGCCGCAGGAGCGCCGCGATGGCCTGCCGTGCCTCCCCCGGCGTCGGCGGCGAGGCGGCGGTATGGGCCTGGGCATGGGCGGCGGCGCTGGCCCCCGCGATGCGCCCGAACACCTGGCTATCCAGCAGGGCGTTGCCGCCCGGACGGTTGGCGCCGTGCTGGCCGCCCGCCGTCTCTCCGGCGGCGAACAGGCCCGGCACGCTCGTCTCCCCCCGGGTGCGGATCTTGACCCCGCCCTGAAAGTGCTGCACGGCAGGCGCGATCTCGACCCGGTCGCCCGCGATCAGATCCACGCCGCGCTCGGCCAGCCAATCCACCGAGGGGCGGTTGATGGCCAACAGGCGCGCCAGGGGAGAGGCCAGCTCCCGGCCCTCGTCCAGGGGGAGGCCCTTCTCGCGGGCATACCAGGCGCGGATCGTCTCGGGAAGTTGGGCCACGTCCAACCCTTGCGGGTCGCGGCCGTAATCCAGGAACACCCGTCGGCCCCGGGCGCGTTCGCGGGCCACGGCGATGTCGATTACGCGCGATGGTTCGCGGTAGGAGACGGGCCAACTGGCGCCCTTGGCAAAGAGGATGGCGTATCGCTCAGCGGGCGAGAGGCCCGGCATGTATTCGGCCAGGAACTCGCGGCCGGTCTCATCCACCAGGCGGGGCAGGGCGCGCATCATGCTGCCGGAGCAGGCCAGCCCCGTCGCCAGGGAACAGAGCCCGATCTGGATGAACTCCAGGTTGACCAGCTCGGCGCCGGCGCGGTAGGCCATGGCATAGCCATCGCCCGTGCAATCAGGGGGAAAGACGTTGGTGGCAAAGGCCTGCCCGGCGCCGCCGGTGGCCACCACCACCGCGCCGGCCGCCACGGCCAGGGTCTCGTCCGTCTCCTGGGAGATCAGCGCCGCCCCCCGCACGCCCCCCGCGCCATCGCGCAGCAGCTCGGCGGCCATGTGGCGCTCCAGCACGCGGATCGGGGTCTGGCGCAGGCGCGCCAGGAGCGCCGCCTCGATGTGGTTGGCGGTGTAGGGGCCCGTGTAGCAGGCGCGCGCATAGGTGGAGCCGTCGGTGTGGAACTGATCCACCTGGCCATCGGCCCGCCGCGCCCAGGGGACGCCCAGCCGGTCCAGATAGTCAAAGGCGGCTGCGGCCTCGCGGGCCAGGATGGCGGCCAGATCCGCATCGGACACCTGCCCGCCGATGCGGTAGATGTCATCGGCATGGTGGCGCCAGGCCTCCGGCCCGCCGGGCTCGGTGGCCGGCAACGTGGCGTGAAAGGCCATGCGGTCGGAGCAGGCGGTGGCAGTCACTCCGCTGGCGCCCAACGCACCCTTGGTGACCAGCAGGATGTCGAGCTGCGGGGCCGCCTCGTAGGCTGCCAGGGCGGCCCGCAGGGCGGCGCCTCCTCCTCCGATGACCAGGACGTCGCAACGATGGCTCATGGGTGCGCTCCTCAGGATCAGCTTGGGTGTGCCGCTCCGGACAAAACGGCGTTCATTTCTCTTGTATGCGATCTGGCTCCATGATAGAATACCCACAGGATACCGGCGAATCGGAGGAGGGCACTGTGCGATTGACCAGGGGCACCGACTATGGGGCCAGAGGCGTGATCTATTTAGCCAGGCAGCCCACCAACGCGGTGACGTTGGTGGGCGATATCGCTCGCGAGGAGGGTGTCCCCGAGAGCTACCTGGCCAAGATTTTTCAGGATCTTGCCAAGGGAGGCATCTTGCGCTCTCATCGCGGGGCCAAGGGCGGCTTCTCGCTGGCCCGCCCGGCGGACGAGATCACCCTGCGCGAGATCGTCGAATCGGTCGAGGGCCCCATCGCCCTGAGCCGCTGCCTGGCGCCTTTTGAATCCTGCGAGCGCCAAGATACCTGCGCCCTGTATCAGGTCTTGCGCCAGGCCCAAGAGCAACTCCTCGCCACCCTCGGCGGCGTCACGCTGCAGGAGATGGCCGTGCGCGAGGGAGAGCTTCTCCAAGCCGGCGGCGCGTAGGCCGCACCCCAGGCCGGCTGCCGCTCTACTCCACCCGTTCCACCGTGACCGTCGCGCCAGAGGGCACGCGGGTGAACACCTTCGGGTCGCCCTCGATCCGGCCAAAGACGTTGACGGCGCTGGCCGGGCGGATCTCGTTGCCACGGCTCATGGGCGTGCGCCCGAAAAAGATGCAGAAGGCGTGCCCGGGCGGCCAGTAGCCCAGGTCCCCGAGATCCACCACTTCTTGCCCGCCGTCTTCGTCGAGATAGACGGGGATCCCGAAATAGATCTCGTCGCCCCAGGTGCTGCCGCGAATCTCCAGAGGCAGGGCCTCCCAGATGGCGTCGGCGGTGGCGTTGTCATGCAGCGTGGCCTCGGCGGTAACGCTGCCCGCTGTGATCCGTATCTTGCGCATACAGGACTCCTCTCTCATAACTGGGGTATCGCAGTTGATTGTGGGGCCGGGGCTCATTCTACGAAACGCGGCCTGCGCGTCCAGGCGAACATCAAGGCGTTTTGGGGCTTGACATGGAACAAATGTTCGTATATACTAGGATCAGAACAAAGGTTCTAGGGGTGGCTGGCGCAAGTCGTAATGCGTTCCATACCAGGGCTCTTTCCACAACGCCGACAGCTCAACCCGCCAGCCGCCCCACGCTCACCCGTCCGCTGCCCTTGCCCCAGGACCAGGACCTATGACCCTTCAAGTCGGCATGCTATGGTTCGATGACGCCCGGGATCGTTCCCTGGCAGACAAGCTTCTGCAGGCCGCGCGCCACTATGAGCGCAAGTACGGCCGGCGCCCCAATATCTGCTATGTGAGCCTGCACGCTCTGGAGCGAGAGGCGCCCGGCGCCCAGGGCCTCCAGCTACGCCCCGCGCCCGATATCCTGCCCCATCACTTTTGGCTCGGCGTCGCCGAGTGATCCTTCTGCTCCTCTCGAAGCTTTTCCAGCAGGCCCTCGCGCAGCCCTTCGGCCAGGCCCGCCTCCTCCAGGACGCGCGCAAAAGCCCCCGAGGTATATTCATACTGCTGGCCCTGGCGCTTGATCAACGAGGTGAGCGCCAGGTCGCCCAGGGCGCGCTCTAGCTCGGCGTCGCTCGGGTTGATCTCGAGCTCTCGCAAGGCCTGGCGCACCTGCTGAAGCCCAAAGCGCCGGTGCTCGGCCATGAGCACGGTGATCAGGCGCTCCAGCGTGGTGGCGTTGCCCCAGCTCACCTCGAAGAAGAGATCCCGGAACTCGGTGGAATCCCGCACCTGAACCAGGTCCGATGCGCGGATCACGCGCTCCTGACGCTGATTGATGCGCTCGATCAGGAGCTGGCAGATGGCCTGCACGATGTTGGGGTGGCACCCCGAGAGGGCGACGATCTCCGGCGGCACCAGCTCCGGCGCCTCGAAGGTGATGCCCATCTCGTGCATCGGCTCCTGCACGATCCGCTCGGCGTCGCGCTGCTGGAGATACCCCAGCCGCAGGGTGCTGCAGAAGTTGAACAGGGGCGAGTTGGGGTCGCGCAGGGCCGCATCCAGGGTGCGCTCGCCGCAGAACACAAAGCGGCAGAGGCCCTCTTGCGAGAGGGAGCGGAACACGCGGAACAGCAGCGTCCCCTGCTGCAGGTCGTAGCGCAGCAGGTGATCCACCTCGTCCAGCAAAAAGACCAGGGTATGGCCGAGCTCGCCCTGGCGACCTCGCAGGCGCACCACGATGCGTCGCAGCGAATCGGGCGCCGGCGATTCCACCGATACCTCGCTCATGACGGAGAGGGCCTCGAAAAAGTCCTCATAGGTCGTGACATGGTGGCAATCGAGATAGAGGGGATCATAGCCCTCGGTCTGCTGGAGCAGCCGGTGCACCTTGTTCAGGATCGAGGTCTTGCCGATCTTGCGGCCCCCGACGATGGCAAAGCTGCGATCCTGGACGGTGCGCATGATGACCTTGATCTCGTAATCGCGCCCAAAGAACATGCGGGGCGGCACCGGCCCCGAGAGCACATAGGGCGATACGACGGTGAGATCCACCTGATCCAGGATGCGCCGCACCAGGTCCGATTCGGCGTCGGCGGCCAGGTAGAGGCCATACAGCTCGCGATAATCGAGGACGATCAGGTCCTCGGCCCCTTCGCGGGCCAGGCTCTGCATGGTCTGCGCCGGCCGCGGGCCCTCGAACGGCTCGCTGAGGGGGATCAGCAGGGCAAAGAACGACACGGCGTTCAGGGCCGACATCAGGGCGCGCAGGTCGCGCACATCCTCGCGCTCCAGCGTATCCTTGAGCAGGACGATCACCGGGAAGCGGGCGGGGAGGCTGAGCCGCAGCGTGGGCGCCTCGACCATGTACCCCGCCAGGGAGCGGTAGATGCGTCGCTCGACGGGCTCAAAGCCCAGCAGGCTGCAGAGCTGCTCGATCAGGTGCGAGGCGGCAGCTGCCGCGGCCTCGCGATCATCCAGGGCCTGGATCAGGCCGCTCCAGGTATTGGCAAAGAGGCGCAATCTATCGCCGCGCGTCGGCAGGATCAAGGGAGGGTCGTCCTGAAAGATCAGGGCCTGGTGGCGGTGGGAATCCACGTAGCGGATCATGGCGTGCAAGCGGGCCTGCTGCGGGATGCGCTCCAGCAGGTCGGGGGTGACGCGCTGGTGGCGCAGCAAGGCGTCGGCGATGATATCGTTCCAGGGTGCGTTGTTCTCGGCGGCCAGGCCCAGCCCCTGCCTGCGCGCCTCGCGCCTCTCGCCCCACAGGATGCCGGCGCCCAACAGCCCCAACAGCAGCCCCACCCCCGCCAGGTACGGGGGCAACGCCGCCAACGTCTCCTGCAGGGGGGCGCCCGCCAGGCCAGAGGCCGGCGCCAGGCTTCCCAGGTCACACCAGGAAAGGCCGCCATCGGCGCTGGCATACAGGGTGAGGGAGGAGCCCAGGTAGAGGCGAGGGGCATCGTCGGGGGCGAGCGCCGCCGAGAGCAGTTGCTCGCCCGGCGCCAGGGGCGGCAGCCCTGCCATCTCCCCCGCCATCAGGGGCGCGACGCTCCACGGGATGGGCTCCATCTGCGCCGCCAGTTGCCCTGGCAGCGCGATTCGCTGCCAGGTGGCGCCGTCATCCTCCGAGCGCCAGAGCGCATCCGCCCCGGCGGCATAGAGCTGGCGCGCCGGGCCGGAACCTCCAAAGCCAACCCAGGTGATCTCCCCCTGCAGGGCGCCGGGCAGGACGGGATACCAGGTCGCCCCCCTGTCGCCCGATACGTACAGCCCCGCCGCGGCCCCCAGGTAGAGGACGCCGGCGCTGGCCGGGTGGGCGGCGAGGGACAGGATCGCCCCGGCCCCCTCGGGCGCTGCCAGCCCGACCCACGTCTGGCCCTGATCGGGGCTGTGCCAGGCCTGCTCCGAGCAGGCGGCATAGAGGCTGCCATCCGCCGGGCTGACGGCCAGAGCGAGGATCTTGACGCCTTCCAGCGCCTTGGTCAGGCGCCATGACGTGCCCTCATCTGCAGAGACGCCGAGGCCCCAGGGGCCCGCCGCCAGGAGCGCGCTGCCATCGGGGGCAAACAAGAGCTGGCTGATGCGGCCGGGGCCGCCCGGCTGAGCCAGGGCGTGCCAGGTCTCGCCCTGGTCGAGGCTGCGGAACAGGCCCGCGGAGGTGGCCGCCACCAGAGTCTTGGGGGCGAGGGGATGCACGGCGATGGCCCGCACCGCGTCACCGGGCAGGCCCTTGAGGGTGGGCGCGGCGCCCAGGGAGGTCGTGATCACCAGGATGAGAGCGAGCAGGAGGAACCCGGCGGCAGCGCCGATAATGGCCCGGCAACGCACGCTTGGCAGTTGCATCCTGTGCTGTATCCCCCGGTTTGTGCGCGTCAGGCCCATTCGATGTGCAGGCACCCGCGGCCGATCAGGTCGCTGAGCTGGCGCTCCAGCTGGGGCGAGTAGCGCGTCATCGCCCTGGGGAACTCGAGCTGGACGCGCCCCTGGGGAGCTCGCAGCCAGACGCGAAACGGCACGTCGCCCGGCGCTTGCCCCAGGATATCGAGTGCCCTGCCGGCCAGCGAGGCCGAGCTGGCGTCATCCCCGTTCAGGGGGATCTCGACGGTCAGGCTGCGGGGCTTGCGCCCGGCAGGCTGGCGCTTGGCCGCCCCCGGCGGCAGGCTGTAGGGCGTCAACTCGTCCACGATCAGGCTCACCGAGTCGTTGCGCTCGTTGAGCTTGCCCTTGACCAACACCGGCGCGCCATCATCCAGGGCAGCTTTGACCAGCTCATAGGTGCGCGGGAAGACCACGGCCTCGATGGAGCCTGTCAGGTCTTCGAGCTGGGCAAAGGCCATGGGATCGCCCTTGCGGGTGGTGATCGTGCGGATGCCCGTCAGCAGGCCGGCCACGGTGACGGGCTCCTCGCCATGGGAGAGGTCCAGGTTGGCGATCTCGGTCAGGCGCGGGTCCTCGTACTGGGTGAGCACATCCAGCGGATGGGAGGACAGGTAGCAGCCCAGCAGCTCCTTCTCGTCGGCGAGGCGCTGTTTCTCGCCCAGGGGCGGCACATTGGCCGGTGGGGCGAGGCGCGTGCCCCTGCTCTGCCCCATGATCTGCGGGTTGAGATCGAATAGGCTGCGCTGGCCCACATCGCGGGCGCCGTGCACCTCCTGGCTGATGGCGATCATCTGGTCCAGCGAGGCCAGCAGCGCGTTGCGCTCGCCCAGGGAATCCATCACCCCCGCCCGCACCAGGCACTCCAGCACGCGCTTGTTGACCTGGCGCAGATCCACCCGGTTGGTCAGGTCCTCGATATCGGCAAAGGGCTCGTCGCCGCGCCCCTGGACGATCACCTCGGCGGGGCCATCGCCCACGTTCTTGATGGCGCCCAGCCCAAAGCGGATGGCGAGGCCCTCGGCACTGGCAAGGTCCTGGCGTTCCTGGGGCGTCTGCCAGTGCAGCGGCTCCACCTGGAAATCCACGCCCGAGGCGTTCACATCGGGGGGGCGCACCTCGATGCCCAGGCGGCGGCACTCGCTCACGAACTGGGCCACCTTGTCCTGGTTGCCGCGCTCCACCGAAAGCAGCGCCGCCATGAACTCGACGGGGTAGTGGGCCTTGAGGTAGGCCGTCTGCAGGGTGATCACCGCATAGGCTGCCCCGTGGGACTTGTTAAAGCCATAGTCGGCAAAGGTCTCGATCTCGGCAAAGATCCCCTCGGCCACCTCGCGGGGGATGCCGTTGGCCATGCAGCCCTGGACGAACTTGTGCCCCTGCTGCTCCATGACCTTGGCCTTTTTCTTGCCCATGGCCCGGCGCATCAGGTCGGCCTCAGAGGCGGTGAACCCCGCCAACGCGGTGGCGATCTGGATCACCTGTTCCTGATAGACGATGATGCCAAAGGTCTCGGAGAGGATCGGCTCCAGCGAGGGGTGCGCATAGGACACGGCCTTGCGGCCAAAGCGCCTGTCTATGTACTCGGGGATGGACGCCATGGGGCCGGGGCGATAGAGCCCCAGGATGGCGATGATGTCGCTGAAATCGGTGGGCTGCATGTCTCGCAGGACGCGGCGCATGCCCTCGCTCTCCACCTGAAAGATGCCCGTGACCTCCCCGGAGGAGAGCAATGCATAGGCATCGGGGTCGTCCATCGGGATCGTCTCCTGGGTGAGCTCGATCCCCTGGGTGCGGCGGATCCAGGCAAAGGCCCGATCCAGCACCGTCAACGTGGAAAGGCCCAAGACGTCCAGCTTGAGCAGTCCGATGTCTTCCACGTCGGACATGCAGTATTGAGAGATGATCCCCTCGCCCCGGGGGGCGCGCTGCAGCGGGGTGTATTCGACCAGGGGCCGGTCGGCGATCAGGACGCCGGCGGCGTGGGTGGAAAAGTGGCGCGAGACCCCCTGCACTGCCAGCGAGGAATCGATCAACTTGCGGATGTAGGGCTTGGTCTCGTACAGGTCGCGCAGCTCCGGGACATTGTCCAGGGCGTCCTGGATGGTCTTCTTGGGGCCCATGGGCACCAACTTGGCCACATAGTCCACCTCGTTGAGGGGGATGCCCAACGCGCGCCCCACATCGCGGATGGCCCCACGCGCCGCCATGGTTCCGAAGGTGGCGATCTGCGAGGTGCGGTCCTCGCCATAGCGGCGGGTCAGATAGTCGATCACTTCCTGGCGGCGGTCCTCGGGGTAGTCCAGGTCGATATCGGGCATGGTGATGCGCCCGGGGTTCAGGAAGCGCTCAAAGATCAGCCCCAGGCTCAAGGGCTCCAGATCGGTGATGCCTAGGGCATAGGCGACGATGCTGCTGGCGCCCGAGCCGCGGCCGGGGCCCACCAGCATGCCGGCTTCCTTCTTGGCCCAGCGCACCAGGTCCTCGTTGATGAGGAAATAGTCGTCGAACCCCATGTCATGGATCACCTGCAGCTCGTAATCCAGGCGCTGCTGGATCTCGGAGGTGATCTCGGGGTAGCGACGGCGCAGGCCCTCCTCGCACAGCTTGCGCAGGTAGCTTTGGGCCGAATAGGGCTCCGGCACGGGGAACTTGGGCAGGCGATAGCCCTGGAAGCTCAGGTCCACGTCGCACTGCTCGGCCACCAGGAGGGTGTTCTCCACCGCTTCCGGATAGTCGGCCATCACCTGGCGCATCTCCTCCGGCGACATGAGGTAGTAATCGTCGCTGCCCATGCGCATGCGGCCGGGGTCGGAGAGGGTGGTGTTGGTCTGCAGGGCCAGGAGCAGCTCCTGGGCAAAGGCGTTCTCGCGCAAGGTATAGTGGACATCGTTGGTGGCCACGCAGCGCAGCCCGGCCTCGCGGGCCAACGCCGCCAACTGGGCGTTGACCTGATCCAGCTCGGGCAGGCCCGCATGGCGCTGCAACTCGATAAAGTAACGGTCGGGGCCAAAGAGGTCCTTGAACCAGCCCATGGCGCGCCGCGCCTGGTCGAGCTGGCCCTCTTGCACCAGCGAGGCCACCTGGCCCGAGACGCACCCGCTCAGGCAGATCAACCCTTCGCTGTGCTCCGCCAGCAGCTCCCGATCGATGCGGGGGCGGTAGTAAAAACCCTCCATGTTGGCGGTGGTCACCAACTTGAGCAAGTTGTGGTAGCCCGTCATGTTGGCTGCCAGCAAGACCAGGTGATAGGAGCGGGCGTCCAGCTTGGCATCCCGCTGGCTCAGGCGGCGGCGGGCCTGGTACATCTCGCAGCCAAAGATCGGCTTGATCCCGGCGGATTGGGCGGCATGGTGGAACTTGATCGTGCCGTACATGGAGCCGTGGTCCGTCAGAGCCAGGGCATCCATCCCCAGTTCCTTGGCGCGCCTGCACAGGTCCGGCAACCGGGCCAGGCCATCGAGCAGCGAGAACTCGCTGTGAACATGCAGGTGCACAAAGGAACTCACCACATCCTCCGCATCGAACCGATCATGTCTGCCAGACTCTTGACACACGCCGTCCAGGGGAACCGAACGAGGGGGACCAGGCAGCGCGCCTTGCCCGAATGGGGAGGCCAGGTCTGGGCAGGAAAGCGCGTATCCTGGGGCCCACTTCCTGACCATTGTAGCACAACCCGGGCCGACGGGAAAGGCATTTTAACGCGGCGCAGCCCTCCGTGGGAGCGCTCTTTTTTGCCTTTTGCTGCTTACCTTAGCCGTAGATTGTGGTGGAATAGGCGCGGGAATCGCGCCCTGACAGAAGCGTCCTCGTGCCGGCAAGGGATGCGTCTGCTGGTCCTTGGAGCAACAGACGCATCCTCGCAGCGCCAGGGCCTCGTTGGGCGTGACCTGCGTTCCGGCTTTTGCTACAATGCCGCCTGGGCGGCGACAAGACTCATCTGGCGCGTGGCAAAGGGGGCAGCATGGCGGGCTCGGATGGCAAACTGGCTGGCAAGGTAGCTCTGGTGACCGGTGCGGGGCGAGGGCTGGGCCGCGCCTATGCGCTGCGCCTGGCCCGGCTGGGGGCGGACGTGGTGGTGAATGACATCAGCCTACACGCCCACGAGGAGTTCGGCGAGGAGCTGAGCGCCGAAAGCGTGGTCGCCGAGATCGAGGCCCTGGGGGTGCGCGCCCTGGGCGTCGAGGCCGACGCCACCGACGCCGCCCAGGTGGCGGCCATGTTCGCCCAGATCGAGGCGACCTTTGGGCGGCTGGATATCCTGGTGAACAACGCGGGCGGCTCGTTGCGCGGCAATGACCGCTCCGCGGCCTCCACGGCGCCCGAGGACGACTTTCGCTACATCATGGACGTCAACCTGATGGACACGATCCTCTGCTGCCAGGCCGCCGCGCCCATCATGCAGCGCCAGGGCTCGGGCAAGATTGTCAACATCGGCAGCCAGGCCGGGCTGCACGCCCAGATCGGCGGGCGCGGCGCGCCCTATTCCGTGGCCAAGGCGGCGGTGATCCAGTACACGCGACTGCTGGCCGCCGAGCTGGGCCAGTACGGCATCAATGTGAACTGCATGGCGCCGGGCTGGATCCTCTCCTCGCGGGCGGTGGCCGGTGGCCGCGCCAGCGCCGAGACGCGCGCCCGCCTGGAGCCCCAGATCGCCCTGCGGCGCCTGGGCCTGCCCGAGGATTGCGCCAAGGTGCTCGAGTTCCTGGTCACCGACCTCTCGGACTATGTGACGGGCCAATGCATCGCCGTGTGCGGGGGCTATGTGCTGTTCTAGAGGTTTGCGCATAGATGGGATCGAGGGATGCTCGCGCAGAGAGCGCCAAGAGCGTAGAGGAAGCCATATCACCGGCGATGCTTGCTCGGGCGAGAAACGTTTCCCCCGCGCATGGGGGAGGGGGCCCAGATGCGCGCATTGCGTCCAGAGGCCTGTGGAGGCGAAGATCCTCGCGCAGAGAGCGCCAAGGGCGCAGAGAAGACTGACTCGGCTCCCCTCCTTCATTCGGAGCTCTGCGCGCGTAGCGCACTGTTCGCGAAGGAACAGCGGGGGAATCCCAAGAAGGAGGCTGGCATGAAGATCACACGCGTGACGCCGTTCCTCGTCGGGCGCTCGCTGCTGGTGCGGGTGTATACCGACGCGGGCATCGTGGGCACGGGGGAGGCGGGCCTGTGGGCCCACCATCGCTGGGTCCACGAGGCTCTGCGCGACCTGAGCGACTACTACGTGGGCCAGGACCCCACGCGCATCGAGCACCACTACCAGGTGCTCTCGCGCCACACGCACTTTACCGGGGCGGTGATCAGCGCCGCTCTGAGCGCCATGGATATCGCCCTGTGGGATATCCTGGCCCGCTCTCTGGAGCGGCCCATCCATGCCCTGCTGGGCGGCCCCGTGCGGGAACGGGTGCGCGTCTTTGCCAATGTCACCGGCGATACGCTGGAGCAACGCGCCGAGAGCGCCCGGAAGCTGGTGGAGCGCGGGTTCACCTCGCTGCGCACCATCCCCATGTTCCCCGGCTTTGAGCGCCAGGATCCCACCAAGACCATCAAGGACGCTGTGGCCATCGTGGGCGCCATCCGCGAGGCCGTGGGCGACGAGGTGGACCTGGGGCTGGAGATCCATCGCAACCTGACGCCAGACGAGGCCATCATCCTGGCCCACGAGCTGGCGCCCTACCGCTTGCTCTACTATGAGGATCCCATCGCGCCCGAGAGCCTGGAGGCGCTGCAATACGTGGCCCGCCATGTGGATATCCCCATCGCCACGGGCGAGCGCTGCCACACCTTGCAGCAGTTCAGGAGCCTGGTGGATAGCCAGACGGTGGCCATGATCCGCCCCGATCTCTCACTGGCGGGGGGCTACACCCAGCTCCGCAAGATCGCCGGCCTGGCCGAGGCCGCCTTGGTGGGGGTGTTCCCCCACCTGATGGGCAGCCCGGTGAACATCGCTGCCTTCTGCCAGTTCGCCGCCGCCACGCCGGGCTACCGGCTCATGGAGGCCAATGGCGTGGACGCCCAGCCGCTGAACGCGGTCCTGGCCGAGCCGCTGACGTTGCAGGACGGCTATATCCTCGTGCCCCAGGGGCCCGGCATCGGCGTCGAG
Source organism: Anaerolineales bacterium UBA1429 (assembly GCA_002329325.1). Taxonomy (GTDB): domain Bacteria; phylum Chloroflexota; class Anaerolineae; order UBA1429; family UBA1429; genus UBA1429. The sequence goes on along the minus strand of DCTX01000088.1, from coordinate 6,289 downwards.
GTGCGCGAGGAGCAGTTGGCGCGCTTTCCCTTTGAGGATCGTCCCATCATGGGTTACTTTGCCGCCGACGGCTCGGTGGCGCATTAGCAGCTGCTCGCCTTTCCGCTCACATAGCTTGGGGGAGGCCCATGAACCGCGTCGAGCTTGTGCGCCAAGTTGTTGACGAGATCGTTCAGGCACAGCCTGACACATGGTTGAGGCGCTGGGGGTTGATACATCTCTACGGTGTATCCCAGGCGGCGACGCTACTGGCCCTGCGCCGTGGCCTGGATCCCGACCTGGCCACTGTAGCGGGATTGTTGCACGATCTGGACACGTATCGCACCAAAGCTGGCCCCGACCACGCAGACCGCAGCGCTGCACTGGCTCGCCACGTTCTGGGCGCCATGGATGGTTTTCTTCTGCTAGAGGTAGAGGCGATCTGTACGGCCATCTCGCGCCATATGGATAAAGAAGAGATGCATGGCCCGCTAGACGAGCTGCTCAAGGATGCTGATGTATGGCAGCACTATCTCTACGATACTGCTGCGCCGCCAAGAAGCTCGATGCGGGCGGATGCCCTACGGCGCGAGTTCCAGATCGTGTAGCGAGCCAATGCCCTGGCACGGGGCCAGCGACCTGGCCCGGAGAGTACCCGTTTGCGCCCAGGCGCCTACCCGTATCAAGTAGCCATTCCTACAGGAGGAGACCGATGCTACATTGGAACGAACAGGATGTCACGATCAACGGCCTGCGGCTGCACGTCTACCGCGCCGGCGACGAGGCCCGGCCTGCCGTGGTGCTGAGCCACGGCGTCACCGATAGCGGCCTCTGTTGGCCCGATGTGGCCCCTGTGCTGGCGCAAGAGTACCACGTGGTGGCCTATGACGCGCGCAACCACGGCCGCTCGGGGCATACGTCCCAGGTGTACGGCTGGGAGGAGCTGGGCGACGATGAGGCGGCCTTGATCCGCGCCCTGGGGTTGCAGAAGGTGGCCCTGGTGGGGCACTCGATGGGCGCGGGCACCGCGGCGGCCTGCGCGGCGCGCCATCCGGAGCTGGTGCGTTGCGCCGTGCTGGAAGATCCGCCCTGGATGAACACCCCGCCGGCGCCCCCGCCTGGCGCGACCGACCGGGGCGAGGCCTACCGCAAGTTGCAAGCCATGAGCGTCGAGGAGCTGGTGGCCCAGGCCCGGCGCGATACGCCCCAATGGGACCCGGCCATCCTGCCGCCCTGGGCCGAGGCCAAGCAGCAGTTCAACACCGCCATCGGCGAGCTGTACCGTCCCGACTTTATGGCGTGGCCCCAGACGGCCCAGGTCATCGCCTGCCCTGTGCTGCTGCTCACCGCCGAGCCGGAGCGGGGCGCCCGCATGACCGCCGTGGAGAGCGCCCAGGCCGCCGAGGTGCTCCAGGATGGCCGCGTCGTGTCCATCCCCGGGGCGGGGCACAACATCCGGCGCGACCAGTTCGCCCTCTATCTGGAGGCGGTGTTGCCCTTCCTGGCTGCCCACTCGTAGCCGCGCAACGCGCCCCCTACGGCAATCGCTCCGCCGCACGGCTGTGCGAAAGCCGCTGGGGGCCATAGCGCCGCAGCAGCGCCCAGGCGATGACCCAGAGGGTGACCCCCAGAACCAGTTGCGGTCCAGGGTGTGTCCCCAGCCAGCCGGCTGCCAGCGCTACGGCAACGTTCGCCAGGGCGTGGTAGAGCATGGTTACGAGCAGGCTGCCGGTGTTGTTGTAGAGCCAGGTATAGATCACGGCGCTGGGGATCAGGGTGACGAGGGACCACAAGAGCGCAAAGGGCAACCCCGGCCCCTGATTGAGCGCGACCACATAGGGGAGGTACCAGAGGGTCCAGAGGATTCCCACCATGTAGCTGGCCTGCTCGGCGGTGTAGCGTTGCTGCAGAAACGGCAGCAGAAAGCCGCGCCACCCGACCTCAGCCAGGCCGCTGGTCAGCAGTGTGTACAGGAAAAAGAGGGGGATCCACCCGGGGGCCAGGGGCAGGCCCGGCTGCGAGGGGGCCACCCCCGTGCCCAGGGCCACGGCGAGCGCCGGGACCAGGGTCACCACCGGCAGGGCCAGCGCCGCCAGGTACCAGCGGCCTGGCACCTGCCAGCGCACCATGCGGCTGAGCAGGTCGCGCACCGCCAGCGGGCCGCCCATGCGCTGGCGGATCCCCAAGGCGCTGAGCAAGGGGCCGTAGACGGCGATCCAGAAGAGGATCACCACCACGGCGTGGGTGGCATCCTGGAACCCTCCGGTGAAGATGTTCCGGAAATCCACACCTGCATAGAGCGCATAGCCTCGCTGCGGCCCCAACACCAGCCCCGGCAGCCAGCCGAACCAGGAGATGAAACAAGCCTGGATGAAAAAGGGCCAAAGGGGTGATACGGGCCTTCGGTGCCGCACCGTGCGCCGCATGGTACTCCTCCTATCCTCGAGGCCACTGCACGCAGCCCACCGGCTGCTCGGCCCGCAGATCCACAAAGCAGTGATCGCACTTGGTGCAGGTGACGATCTCGTCCAGACGGCCCTGGCGCACCTTGGCAGGCCAAAGGGGGTCGGCGATCAGCCCGCGCCCCACAGCCACCAGATCCGCGCGCCCCTCGCGCAACACGGTCAACGCCCGCGCCACATCGTCCAGGTCGTTGACGGTGATCAGGGGCACGCCCAACGCCTTGAAGGGCGCCGCGTGGTCGCCCGGCTCCTCGATGGAGGAGGGCGAGAGGTCGAGGATCTGCACGCCCGTATCCACCAGCTCCTGCCCCAGCTCGAGGCTCTCCTCCAGGCTGTAGCCCGGGCCCACCGGCGTGTGGCGGTAGAGCAGCAGGGTATCGGCGGGCAGCGCCTCGCGCACGGCCCGCGCGATGCGCACGGCCAAGGCCATGCGCCCCGCCAGGGTGTCGCCATAGGCATCGCGGCGGGCGTTCTTCTCCGGCGAGAAGAACTGGTTCAGTAAAAAGCCGTGAGCGCCGTGGATCTCGACCCCGTCGAACCCGGCCTCGGCGCAGATCGCGGCCGCCGCAGCATAGCCGCGCACCAGCTCGTCGATCTGGAGGCGCGTCAGGTCGGCGGGGGCCGTGGTCTGCCCCCGGGCGCCGGGGAAGAGCTGCAGCGCCGCCAGCGCCCCGCCCGCGTGGATCGCCTCGGCCAGCGGCGCCAGGTCGGCGGCGCCATAGCGGCCGGCAAAACCGGTGACATTGGTGGCCTCGACGATGACCAGCCCCGCGCCCGCCTGGGCGTGCTGGCCGTACCAGTCGCAGGCCGCCCGGGTGCTGATGCCCCGGTTGACGACCATGGGCGGCATGACGATGCGGTTGGGCAGGGTCTTGCTGCCCACGGCCAGGGGCTGGAACAGGGGGCTCACGTCTAGCATCGGGTAGCTCCTTGTGAATACAGCGCTCGCACTCTCGGCTCTAGCTCTCGCGCAGCAACACCCGCGCCGCGGTCTGCACCGGGTCCCAGACGGGTGAAAAGGGCGGCGCATAGGATAGGTCCATGTCCACCAGATCCTGCGCCGTCAGCCCCGCTGTCAGGGCGGCGGCGATGGTGTCGATCCGCTTGCCGGACCCTGGCCCACCCACGATCTGGCCGCCCAGCAGGCGCCCCGTCCCTCGATCCGCCAGCAGCCGCACGGCGATCTCGCGCGTCCCCGGATAGTACCCCGCTCGCGTGCGGCTGGCAATCTGGGCGGCGGTGTAATCCAGCCCCAGGCCCTCGCACTCGCGGGATTGCAGGCCGCTGCGGGCGATCTCCGTCTCGCCGACCTTGGTGATGGCCGTGCCCAGCACGCCGGGGAACGCCGTCGCCACGCCCGTCAGGTTCAGGCCCGCGATGCGACCGGTCTTGTTGGCCACGGTGCCCAGGGCCGCATACGTCGGCTGACCGCTCACCCGATGCAGGCTCTCGATGCAATCACCGGCGGCCCACACCTGGGGCGTCTCGGTCTGCATCCGGGGGTTGACCCGGATGGCCCGGCGCACGCCCAGGGGGATGCCGGCGGCGGCGGCCAGGTCGCTGTTGGGCCGGATGCCCATGCCCAGGATCACCAGGTCCGCCGGCAGGGTGCGCTGGTCGGTGACAACGGCCCGCACCCGCCCGGCCTGGGTTTCGAACCCGGCCAGTTTCTCGTTCAGGTAGAGCTGCACGCCCAGCTCCACCAGGGCGTGGGAGGCCAGCGCGCCCATCTCGACATCCAGGGTGGACATCACCTGCGGGCCGCGGTGCACCAGGGCGGTCTCGATCCCGCGCAGACGCAGCGCCTCGGCCATCTCCAGGCCGATATAGCCGCCCCCGATGATGACGGCCCGCCGGGGCTGCGCCTCCTCCAGATCGCGGGCCAGGGCGATGCCGCTGGCCAGGTCCTTGAGGGCGTGGATGCCCTCGGCCCGCGCCTCTGCCAGGTCGGGCACGATGGGCAGCGCGCCGGTAGCGATGAGCAGATCGTCATAGGCCTGCCAGAACTCGAGGCCGTCCCCGAGCCGCCGCACCCGCACCCGTTGGCTCTGGGGCTCGATCGCGATCACCTCATGGCGGGTGTGCACCTGGATGTTCTGGCGCTCGCGAAACACCTCGGGGCGGCGGGCGACGAGGTCCTCCGGGCGGGCCACCAACCCTGCCGCCAGGTAGGGCATGCCGCAGGCGGCGTAGGAAGTGTGCTCGCCCCGCTCATAGGCGATGATCTCCCGCTGAGGATCGTTGCGCCGCACCTGAGAGGCGGCGCTCATTCCCGCCGCGTCGCCCCCGATCACCACGAGTATCCGTTTGGACATATGTCACCTGCTCAACAAATGGGCCACTTCTGCAAGGGGATCGTCTGGCCAGAGTGCCTCGCGCAGGGCGCGCCAAAGGCGCAAAGACCGGCTTGGCCCCCTGCCTCCGCGATCTCGGCGGCCTCTGCGCGAGAGACTCTCTCCTTCGACAGGCTACTGGATGTACCCCAGGTACTGGGATTGCAGCAGCAGGATCGTCTCCAGCATCCGCTCGGCGGGCGCCACCTTGTCCACCACGGGGTCCACCAGCAAGGCCTGGAGGACCGCCTCCTTGGAGCCGGTGAGCACCGCCTCGGCGGTCAGTTCGTGGATCGCCACCTGATTCTGCAGGAGCCCCAAGAAGCCCTTGGGGTAGCCTTCCAGGCGTATGCCGTGGACGCCTTTGCCGTCCACCAGGGCCGGCACCTCGACCACGATATCGGCCGGCAGGCCCTTGATCAGGTTGTCGTTGGGCACATTGACGGCCAGCTCATGCAGGGCCGCGTCGGCGACGATGGCCTCGATGATGGGCACCACCTGCTCGCCACGCTGATAGTGCTCCAGGCTATAGCCCTCCTGGGGCGCCCGCGCCAGGCAGTACTCCTTGTACCAGGCGTAGAACTGCAGGATGCCCTCGTGATCCACCACGTCGTGGGCCCACTGAATATACTCGCCCATGTGGCTATCGGTGGTGATGGGCAGGTAGCCAAAGCGCTGCAGCAGGGTGGCAAAGAGGCCGCGCTCTCGCCGCTCGAAAAAGTCGGGCGCTTTGGCGCGGATATCGGGGTAGGCGTCCTGGCCCGTTGCCTTGTAGCGCGCCTCCACCAGGATGGAAAAGTGGTTCAGGCCGCCGGCCACCACCTCCAGGTCCGCAAAGTCGCAGCCCAGCATCTGGGGCAGGTGCTGCTCCAGCGAGTTGATCTCGTGGCACAGGCCCACCAGGTGCAGATCCGGCAGCGCCTGGGTGATGGTGGTGCAGATGCGGCTCATGGGGTTGGAGAAGTTGAGCACCCAGGCCTCGGGGCACAGCTCCATCACATCGCGGCAGATGGCCAGGATCGCCGGCGTGATGCGCAATGCGTGAAAGAGCCCGCCGGGGCCGCCGTTCTCGCCATAGACCTGACGAAAGCCGTACTGCAGGGGGATCTTCCAATCCTGCTCCCACAGCTTGAAGCGGTCGCCGATCTCGATGGAGATGATGACAAAGCCGGCGCCCTGGAGGGCCTCACGGCGGTCCGTGGTCGCTTCCAGGGTAAAGTTCAGCTTGTGGGCGTCGATGTGCTCCTGGCCGATCTGCTGCACGCGGGCCAGGCTCGTGGGGTTGATGTCGTGCAGCACGATGGTGCTGCCTGCCAGCACGTCGCTGCGAAAGATATCGGCCAGGGTGCCCAGGCCGAACTGAGCGCTGCCAGCGCCAACCAGAACGATGCGCGTCATGGCGAACCTCCTTGGGGTGCACCCCGATTGTATGGCGTCGAGCGGCAGCAATGGTAAGCCGCCCCGTGCTTCCTGTCAATCGGCCGTTCGCGCGCTGTCATTCATCAATGATAATGT
>DCTX01000082.1:342-26309 GCA_002329325.1 Anaerolineales bacterium UBA1429 | reverse complement strand
CCGCCCGCCCCCAGCACCAGGGCGCGCCGCCCGCGCGGCTCGCAGCCGGCGCCCCGCAGCGCGCGCATGAACCCGGCGGCGTCGGTGTTGTGGCCGGTCAACCCCTCGCCCATCAAGATGGTGTTCACCGCGCCGATGGCCTTGGCCTCGGGCGTGAGGGCATCCACCAGGGAGAGCAGCGCCTGCTTGTGGGGCACCGTGGCGTTGAGGCCGCGCAACCCCAGGGCGCGAGCGCCCCGCAGGGCTTCGGCCAGGTTCTCGGGCGGCACGGCAAAGGGCAGATAACACCAATCCATGCCTAAAGAAGCGAAAGCGGCGTTATGCATGGGGGGCGAGATGCTGTGCTCGACGGGCCACCCCAGCAGACCCACAAGCTGCGTGCGCCCGGTGATGGCGAGCCCGAGCAGGGCTGGATCGAGAGTCATCGCAACGCACCTCGCGAGATCTGGTTGAGGCTTTCGACAAAGCCGGGGAACGAATCGGTGATGCACTCGGCGCCCAGCACCGTGGTCTCGCCCTGGGCGATGAGCCCCGCCACGGCCAGGGTCATGGCCAGCCGGTGATCGCCCTGGCCGTTGACGACGGCCCCCCGCAGGGGCGTCGGCCCGAGGACATCGAACCCGTCATCGGTGGGCTCGATCTGGGCACCCAGGGCGCGCAGCGCCTGCACCGTGGACGCGATCCGGTCGGTCTCTTTGACCCGCAGCTCGGCGGCATCGCGCACATGGGTCTCGCCCTGGGCCTGGGTGGCGGCCAGCGCCAGGATGGGGAACTCGTCAATCATGCGCGGCACCAGGTCGCCGCCGATGGTCGCGCCCTGCAGCCCGCCCGCGCGCACCCGCAGGTCGGCCACCGGCTCGCCGCCCTCATCGCCCTCGTCCTCCAGCGCGACCTGGGCGCCCATGGCCCGCAGCGCATCCAGCAGACCGGTGCGGGTCGGGTTCACGCCCACGCGCCGAATGACGAGCTCGCTGCCGGGGGCCAGCAAGGCTGCGACAATCCAGTAGGCAGCCGAGGAAAAGTCGCCAGGGACGCGCACATCTACGGCCTCCATCCGCCGCACGGGGCCGGCGAGGCTGTGGATCAGCCCCTCGCTGTGCACGGCCACGCCGCGCTTGCGCAGCATGCGCTCGGTGTGATCTCGCGAGGGGCCCGGCTCGCGCACGATCGTGGCCCCCTCGGCATAGAGCCCTGCCAGCAACAGGCACGATTTGACCTGGGCGCTGGCCACCGGCAGCGTGTGGTCGGCGCCGTGCAGCCGCCTCCCCGCGATGGAGAGGGGCGGCAGGCGGTTGCCCCCGCGCCCCGTGATCTGGGCGCCCATCAGGGCCAGGGGCGCGATGACGCGATCCATGGGGCGTCGGCGCAATTGGGGCTCGCCCCGCAACACGCTGTAGAAGGGCTGTCCCGCCAGCAGGCCCGCCATCAGCCGCATGGTGGTGCCGGAGCGGACGCAATCCAGCACGTCCTCGGGCTCGCGCCAGCCCTGCAACCCCCGGCCCGTGACGACCAGGGTCTCGGCCTCGGGCCGCTCGATCTCGACGCCCAGGCCTTGCAGGCAGCCCACGGTAGCGCTGCAATCGCCGCTATCCAAAAAGCCCTCGATGCGCGACGCGCCCGCGGACAGGCCCCCCAGGAGCAGCGCCCGGTGGGTGATAGATTTGTCGCCCGGGACGCCGAGGGCGCCGGACAGGCGGTCGGTAGCCTGGATGGTGAGGTTCATCGGTTGATCCTCCGGCGGCGCTCTCGCGCCGCGTTCAGCAGGGGCAGGAGCGCCTCGATGTCGTCCTCCTGCAGCCGTTCGATCAGGCCGGCCAGCTCCGCCTGGGCCGTGCGCGCGGCATCCAGGATGGCGGCCCGGTTGGTGCGCAGGATGTCGCTCATCATCGGGATGCTGCTGGCGGCCACGCGGCTGGTATCGCCAAAGCCGCTGGCGGCCAGGGCCCACAGCAGGGCATCCTGCTGACCATCGTCCTGCTGCCCCAGCCGCTCCGCCGCCAGCACCAACGTGACGGCCAGCAGATAGGGCAGGTGGCTGATGGCGGCCACGATGCGATCATGGCGCTCTGGCGCCAGAAAGTAGGGGCGGGCGCCGATGGCGTGCACCAGGGCCTCGGCCAGGGCCACCGCCTCAGGCGAAGTGCGCTCCAGGGGCGCCAACACGAACACCTTGTCCAGGTAGAGGCTGGGCTCGGCCATGGAGAGCCCCGAGGACTCTTTGCCGCACATGGGGTGCCCGCCGATGGGCTGCACCCCCTCGGGAAGATCCTGCATGGCCCGGCAGATGGCCGCCTTGGTGCTGCCCACGTCCAGCAGGACGCAGCCCGGCTTGAGCCAGGGGCCGATCTCGGCGATTTTGGCCAGGATATCGCCCACGGGCGTGCACAGCACCACCAGATCGGCCTCGGCCACTCCCTCGCGCAGGTCGGTGGTGCCGCGGTGGATCATGCGCAGGGTGGTGGCCATGGCCAGGCTGCTCTGGCGGCGGGCCACGCCGATCACCTCGCGACAGGCATCGTGCGCGCGCAGGGCCGCCGCCAGCGAGCCTCCCATCAGGCCCAGGCCGACGACCGCCACGCGCGCGTCGGTAAAGTCCATACGGCAACTCCCTCTGAAACGGATTCGAGATAGCTCACGCAGAGCTGCCGCGCCGCGGAGAAGACCGGTTCGGCGTTGCTTGTGCGTCTCCGCGGCGTGGCCCGGGGCCGTGTGGCCCCTAGAGCGTGCGGCCCACGGCCTCGGCAACGCGGCGCAGGTCCGCCATCATCTCGCGGAAGGCCAGCGGCGCGATCTGCTGGCCGCCATCGGAAAGGGCAACCTCCGGATGCGGGTGCATCTCGACCAGCAGGCCGTCGGCGCCCGAGGCCACGGCGGCCCGGCTCAGCGGGTTGATCCAGGCGGCCTTGCCCGAGGCATGGCTGGGATCCACCAGCACCGGCAGGTGGGTCAGCTCCTTGAGCACCGGCACCGCGCTCACATCCAGGGTGTTGCGGGTGTACGTCTCGAATGTCCGGATGCCTCGCTCGCAGAGCATGACCTGCTGGTTGCCGCTGGACATGATGTACTCGGCAGACATGAGCAACTCTTCCATGGTGGACATCATACCACGTTTCAGCAGCACGGGCCTATCGGTGCGGCCCACGGCCTCCAGCAGGTTATAGTTCTGCATGTTGCGGGCGCCGATCTGCAGGATATCGGCCACCCCGGCCACCATCGGCACCTGCTCGGGCGCCATGACCTCGGTCACGATGGCCAGCCCAAAGGTGCTCTTGACCTCGGCCAGCAGGCAGAGGCCCTTCTCGCCCAGGCCGCGAAAGCTGTAGGGCGAGGTGCGCGGCTTGAAGGCCCCGGCGCGCAGAATGTGCCCGCCACATTCCTTGAACACCTCGGCGGCCTCAAAGATCTGGTCGCGGCTCTCCACCGAGCAGGGCCCGGCGATGACGATGACCTTTTCGGCGCCGATGCGGCAGCCGTTGATGGGGATCACCGTATCCTCGGGGTGGAAATCGCGGCTGGAGAGCTTGAAGGGTTTGAGCACGCGGACCACGCGCTCGACGCCGTCCATGATCTCGAACATGGTCTCTTGGAGGCTGCGCTCATCGCCGATGATGCCGATGATGGTGCGCTCTTCGCCGGAGGATCGGTGCGGCTTGAAGCCCAGCTCGACGACCCGGTCCATTACGGCCTGAATCTGCTCTTCGGGGGCATGGCTACGCATGATGACGATCATTGAGAGTTCTCCTTTGTTGACGGCGCGGGGGCTTGGGCCAGGTCGGGGCGCAGGCTGGAGGCTCCGTTCTGGTAGATATGGCGGATCGCGGTGGGCGGGAGATCGGTGTTCCACCAGAGCAGCACGCGGATGCAGCGCCGGAGGCTGCCGGGCACGGGGATCTCGCAGCCGTTGAGCAGGGGCACGTGTTGCCAGCCGAGCTGGCGGGCAGCCTCCGCGGGAAAGGCCGCGTTCAGATCGGCGGTGACGGTAAAGTAGGCGCTGGCTAGATCGTCGAGGGCGATCTGGTTGGCGGAGACCATCTCCTGCAGGAGGGCGCGGGTGGCGTCCAGGATGGCCTCGCGGCGGTTGAGTTCGACGGTGGTGGCCCCTCGGATTCCGCGTACGGGCATGGTTCCTTTCCTTTCTGGCGCGGCCGGGTACAAAAAAGAGCGTGGAGTCCGCGCTCCACGCTCTGGGTAACCTTTTTGGGTTTCTGGGAGGCTTCTAGCTCTCCCTAGGGTGCAGCGCGCAAATCCCCGCTATGGAGCGGGGATAATAAAAGTAGGCCTCAAAAGCGCTGCAAGGGGCAGGGCAACCGGAATCAGGGGCTTGGCGCCCCCTGGCATGGCGATCCAGCGTCTCTTTGCGAGCCGTGCTGTGAAGCACCGTGGCTGCCTCCCGAAAGATTGCCTGCAAGATAGCACAGAGCCAGACGGCTGTCAATTCGGTGGCGAGGCCCATGGACGAGGGCAGCGTAGGCGGCGGGCGTGGCGTCCCGGTCCGGGCTTTGACAGCGCGCCCTCGCGCCGCTAGAATGCCGTACCGGTCGGCGGAGGAGAGGGCGTCGCTGGCCGCATGTTTTACGTGAAACATCCAGGAGGCTGCGTGAGCGCACCGCCAGACGCCGATCGGCCCATCTGCGACTATGAGGCCAGCACCTACCGCACCGACTTTTGGCAGGGCCAGGGGCGCGAGTATGAGGACGCCGTGGAGCGGGTGGCCCTGCGCCGCCTGCTGCCGCCCACGGGCCAGCGCCTGGTGGATATCGGCGCCGGGTTCGGCCGCCTGGCCGATCTGTACGCGGGCTACCAGGAAGTGGTGCTGGTGGATTACTCCCAATCGCAACTCGAGTACGCCCGCCAGCAGCTTGGCGATGAGCGCTTTATCTACGTGGCCGCCGATCTCTACCGCCTGCCCCTGGCTACCGGCGCCGTGGACGCCGCCGTCATGGTGCGGGTGTTGCATCACATCGCCGACGTGCCCGCCGCCCTGGGGCAACTGGCCCGCATCCTGAGCCCCCAGGGCGCCCTGGTGCTCGAGTTCGCCAACAAGCGCCATCTCAAGAACATGGTGCGCTACCTGCTGGGCCGCGGCGTCAACCCCTTTGCGCGGGCGCCCTACGAGTTCGCCGAGCTGCATTTCGATTTCCACCCGGCCTGGGTGCAGGCCCGCCTGGCCGAGGCCGGGTTCCAGATCGAGGCCCGCCGCTCGGTCTCGCTGCTGCGGGCCGGGTTCCTCAAGCGCCATCTGCCCACCCGCTGGCTGGTGGCGCTGGATGCCGCGCTGCAGCGCCCCACCGCGGCGCTGACGCCGGCCCCCAGCGTGTTCGTGCGGGCGAGGCGGCCGGCGGCGCCGGGCATCGCGCCCGGAAGCGCGGCAACTCCGAGCGTCCCGCGCGCAAGGCTCTTTCGCTGCCCCGATTGCGGCCAGGAACCCCTCCAGCAGAGGGCCGACGGGGTTATCTGCCCACGCTGCCAGGGCCATTGGCCCATCGTGAACGGCGTGTACGTCTTCAAATGATGGGTGGGCCACAGGCGAGGGCGGCCCACCCACGAGCCTTGACGCTCCCTGGCACCCGCTTTATACTGCCCGCAGTCCCCAACCGAGGAGGGTCACGCGATGAAAGTCTCCTGTATGCAAGAGAACCTGGCGCGCGGGCTGTCTATTGTGGGCCGCGCCGTGGCTACCCGCAGCACGTTGCCCGTGCTCTCGAATATCCTGATCTCCACCGAGGAATCCCGGCTCAAGCTCTCGGCCACCAACCTGGAGATCGGGATCAACTGCCGGGTGGGGGCCAAAGTGGAGCGCGAGGGCGCCACCACCATCCCGGCTCGCTTGCTGACCGATTTCGTCAATTCGCTGCCTCCCGAGCGGGTGGACCTGGAGCTGATCACGCGTACCCAGACTCTCAACATCAAGTGCGGCCGCTTTGAGGCCAACATCAAGGGCATAGACGCGCAAGAGTTCCCCCTCATCCTGATCCCCGAGGAGAACGACCCGATCCAGATCCAGGCCGATAGCTTGCGGCAGATGATCGATCGGGTGGCCTTTGCGGCCGCCACCGATGAGAGCCGCCCCGTGCTCACGGGCGTGCTGGCCGAGCTGGGCGCGGAAAAGTTCACCTTTGCGGCAGCTGATAGCTATCGCCTCTCCGTCAGCTCCATGCCCCTCACCCATGGCCCCGAAGGCCAGGTGAGCGTCATCGTGCCCGCCCGCGCACTGCAGGAGCTGCGCCGCATCGTCGGCGAGGAGGAGATGGTGCAGGTGTTGGTCTCGCCCAACCGCAACCAGATCTTCTTCCGGCTGGAATCGGCCGAGCTGGTCTCGCAGCTTGTGGAGGGCACCTTCCCGGATTACCGGCAGATCATCCCCACCAAGCACAGCACCCGCACGGTGGCGGGCACGGCGGATCTGCTCAAGGCGGTGCGCATGGCGGCCATCTTTGCCCGCGATGCGGCCAATATCTGTCACCTGCAGGTGGTGCCCAATGGCGAGGAGGGGCTGGGGCGCCTGATCATCGCCGCCACCTCCTCGGAGTATGGCGATAACGTGAGCGAGCTGGATGTGCGCGTCGAGGGCGGGTCCATCGAGATCGCCTTTAACGCGCGGTACCTGCAGGAGGCGCTGAGCGCCATAGACACCGCCGAGGTGGCCCTGGAGACCCGCGATCCCTCCAGCCCCGGCGTGCTGCGCCCCGTAGGCGGCCCCGAATTCGTGCACATCATTATGCCGATGCAGGTGGCCCGTTAGCCCGCGGCATGTACATCCGTCACCTGGAGCTGCTCAACTATCGCAACTATGCGCGCCTGGAGCTGGATCTCTCGGCGCAGATGCATCTGCTCCAGGGGGATAACGCCCAGGGCAAGACCAACCTGCTGGAGGCGATCTACTACCTGGCGACCACCCGCTCGCCTCTGGCGACGCTGGACCGCGAGCTGATCCGCTGGGAATCGCTCCAGGAGGACGTGATCCCCAACGCGCAGTTGGCGCTGGCCTTTGTGCGCGCGGGCCAGGAGCACGTCATCGAAGCCTCGCTGGTGCAGGAGCCGAGCGAGGCGAACGGCTCCAACGGGGCCGTCTTTCGGCGGCAGTTGCGCCACAACGGCGTCAACCGGCGCGCCATGGATATCGTGGGCAAGCTGAACGTCGTGCTCTTTTTGCCCGAGGATATCATCCTGGTCTCTGGCTCCCCCGGCAACCGCCGCCGCTATCTTGATATCACCCTCTGCCAGATAGATGAGCACTACTGCCGTTCCCTCTCACGCTACAACCGCGTGCTGAGCCAGCGCAACGCCCTGTTGCGCCAGATCCGCGAGCGGGCCTCGCGCCCAAGAGAGCTGGCCTACTGGGATGGGCAGGTGGCCCACCTGGGCGCCTATGTCATGGCGCGGCGCCTGTGGGCCGTCGCCCGGCTGGCTCGCGATACGCGCCAGATCCAGCAGGCCCTCACCGGCGGCATCGAGGAGCTATCCCTGCGCTATGAGCACACCGTGGGCGGGGGCGATCCGATGGGCGCCATCGAGGCCGACCTGAGCGATCCTGCGCTGGAGTGGCGCCTGGACGCGCCGGAGAGCGGCGCCATCGCCCGGCTGGAGCAGGAACTCGCCGAGGCGCTGCAACGGGGCCAGCGGGAGGAGATCGCCCGCGGCGTCACCCTCACCGGCCCCCACCGCGACGACGTGCGCTTTATCATCAACGGCTTTGATGCCACCACCTATGGCTCGCGGGGGCAGCAGCGCACCGCAGCCCTGGCCCTCAAGCTGGCGGAGGTGGCCCTGATGCAGCATCAGGTGGGCGAGATGCCCGTCCTGCTGCTGGACGATGTCCTCTCGGAGCTGGATCGGCGTCGCGGCCAGTACCTGCTGGGGGCCATCGGCGAGGCGCAGCAGGTGTTGGTGACGGCTACCTCCGTCGAGGGCTTTGGCCCCGCCTTTGTCGAGCAGGCCCAGGTCTGGCAGGTGGAGGCCGGCACAGTGCGGCCCATCTCTCGAACACCAGAGTAGTGACACGCACATCGTCCCGTTGAGGAGGTAGACGCATGAGCGATCCGATTACCGTCTCAATCCCTTCACGACCCACGTCAGTGGAAGACTTTGTCGCTCTACATGCCAGCCTGGCGACTGGTCCCGAAGGCGGCGCAGCGGCTCTGGTGGTCGCCCTGCTGGTCTATGCCGATCAGGCCGAGTTGGGCGAGCGTTGCCTGGCCGCCACCGTGGATGCGGCGCGCCTGGCGCCGTCGGCCTCAAGCCCTCGAGGGCGCCAGCTTACCGCTCGCGACCTGGCTCTCTTGCGGCGGCAGATGACCCAGAATCCTTACCTGGCCGCGGCCTATGTGCGAGACGCCACGCCCGAAAACAGCTATGCGCTGCCCGCTCCGCCCTGGCAGGTCGTGTGCACCGCGAATCCCTATTCGGGAGACCGGGCCAAGGGCCCCTACAAGCTGTTTGTGGTCTGCTCGGGGGCTGCCTCGCCGCGACCGGTGAGTCTGCGCCCTGATGAGGCCGGACTGTGGCGGCCCTTTGAGTGGAGCAGCCTGTTGGTGGGGATTCGAGCGCCGGGCCGGTAAGGGCCTGGGCGCGGGCCTTAGGCCACAGCCTGTTTCGCCTACTATGCCGTTGTTTTGAGTTTTTTGTGCCTCGATGCGAGGCGATCTCCTCCTGCGCACCAGGATGGAGAGGTCTCGTCGGCGTTTGCCAGGGCCGCGTGGGTAGATGCATGCCGTGATGCAAGGCCTGCTTTTGTGGGCGGCCCCATGTTCTTGTATAATGGCCGACAATCTCTCGGACGGCAGACCGCCCGAGAGGGTCGAAATCCTGACGCGGCATCGTCGCCCCCTCAGAGCCGAGCCCCTGCGCCATGACTGGCGATTGACCACGGATTCTGGCACCCAGGCAGGAGCAAGCGCAATGATCGTCTGCAAGTTCGGAGGCACATCGGTAGGGACCGGCGCGAGGATGGCCAATGTGGCCCGCATCGTGGTACGCACTGCCTGCGAGACTCATGCGCTGCCGGTGGTGGTGGTCTCGGCGATGGGCGGGGTCACCGATAACCTGCGCCATGCGGCGCACACCGCCGCTGCAGGCGACCGGCGCACCTTTGGTTTGATCCGCGACGAGCTTCAGCAACGCCACGAGCAGGCCATCCAGGATTGCGTCCAGGATGCCGAGCATGCCCGCGGCCTGCGCGCCGAAGTGAGCGCCCTGCTCCAGGATTTCGAGAACCTCTGCAGCAGCATCCACACCCTTGGCGAGCTGACCGCCCGCGGCCTGGACGCCGTCTCGGCCCTGGGCGAGCGCCTCTCGGCCCGGCTCGTGGCGGCGGCCTTGCGCAGCCAGGGCCACCCGGCCCAGACCGTCGAGGCGACTCAACTGATCCTGACGGATAACAACTTCGGCAGCGCCACCCCTTTGATGCCAGAGACCACCGAGCGTGCGCGCCGCGTGTTGCTGCCCCTGCTGGAGCAAGGGATCATCCCCGTCGTGACGGGGTTCATCGGCGCCACCCGCGAGGGCGCCGTGACCACCCTGGGGCGCGGCAGCAGCGACCTGACGGCCACGTTGCTGGGGCGTTGCCTCCCCGCCGACGAGGTCTGGATCTGGACCGACGTGGACGGCGTGATGACCGCCGACCCGCGCATCGTGCCGGAGGCGCGCACCATGCCCCAGATCTCCTATGGCGAGGTGGCCGAGCTATCCTACTTTGGGGCCAAGGTGCTGCACCCCCTGGCGATCCAGCCGGTGGTGGAGCCCCAGATCCCCGTGCGAGTGCTCAACTCCCTCAACCCGGAGCATGCCGGTACCCTGATCTCGAACGCGGCCTCGCAGGATCTCCTGATCAAGGGGATCACGGCCATCCGCGACCTGAGCATCGTGACGGTGCAGGGCCGGGGCATGCAGGGAGTGCCCGGCGTGGCGGGCCGGGTGTTCTCGGCGGTGGCGCGCAGCGGAGGCAGCGTGCTCATGATCACCCAGTCGTCCTCGGAGCAGAACATCTGCTTTGTGGTGCGCACGATAGACACCGCCGCCGCCGTGGCCTACGTGGAGCGCGAGCTGGCCCTGGAGATCATGCGCGGCGAGATCGATAGCGTCAGCAGCCTCGATCAGGTGGCCATCATCGCCGTCGTGGGGGCCGGGCTGCTGGGCAAGCCGGGCATCGCCGCCCAGGTGTTTGCGGCCCTGGCGAGCCAGGAGATCAACATCATCTCCATCGCTCAGGGCTCCTCCGAGTACAATCTCTCCCTGGTGGTGGATCAAGAGGATGTGAACCAGGCGGTCCGCGCTATCCATCGGCAGTTTGGCCTGGAGCGCGTGGCCGCGCCTGAAAGCGCAGAGGGGGAATAAGATGCAGCGGATACCCGTGGGTGTGCTGGGCGCCACCGGCGCCGTGGGACAACGTTTCATCCAACTGCTGGCCGATCATCCCTGGTTCGAGATCACGGCCCTGGCCGCCTCCGAGCGCTCGGCGGGGGGGCGCTATGCCGACGCCTGCACCTGGCGCCTCTCGGCCGATTGCCCCGAGAATGTGCGCGATCTCGTGGTGCAACCTTGCGAGCCCAACCTGGATTGCCGCGTCGTCTTCTCGGCGCTGCCCGCCTCCGTCGCTCTGGGCGTGGAGGAAGAGTTCGCTGCCGCCGGCTATGGCGTGCTCAGCAACGCCTCTGCCCACCGTATGGACCCCGACGTACCCCTGTTGATCCCCGAGGTGAACGCCGACCATCTGGCTCTGCTGGAGACCCAGCGGGCGCGGCGCGGCTGGGATAAAGGCTTCATCGTTACCGACCCCAACTGCTCCACCGTGGGCATGACCCTGGCCCTCAAGCCGATCTATGACGCCTTTGGCCTGCGCCGCGTCATCGTCACCACGTTGCAGGCCCTCTCCGGCGCGGGCTATCCCGGCGTGCCCTCGATGGACATGCTGGACAACGTGATCCCCTACATCCGCAACGAGGAAGACAAGCTGGTCACCGAGCCGCTCAAAATCCTGGGGCGCTATGACGCGGCCGACGGAGGCATCGCCCCCGCCGCCTTCCCCGTCAGCCCCACCTGCACCCGGGTGGCCGTGCGCGATGGCCATATGGAGGTCATCTCCATCGAATTGGAGCGCCACGCCAGCGCCGAGGAGCTGGCCGAGGCCCTGGCGACGTTCCAGAGCGAGCCCTATGCCCTGGGGTGCCCCTCGGCGGTGGACCCCACCATCCTGGTGCGCAGCGAGCCCGACCGGCCCCAGACCCGCTTGGATCGGGATAACGGCCACGGCATGGCCGTGACCATCGGGCGCATCCGCCCCTGCGAAGTGCTGGACTACAAGCTGGTGGCCCTCTCTCACAACACCATCCGGGGCGCGGCGGGCGGCTCGCTCCTCAACGCCGAGATCATGGTCGCCAAGGGGCTGATCCGATGAGCTGGGAACGAGGCGCCCTGACCGGCATGATGGGGCAGCGGGTGGTCTATCGCAACCTGCAGCCGACGGACCCCGCGATCCCGGGGCTGGATGCGGCCTGGCAGGCGGCGGGCCTGGAGCGCTACTATATCCCGCGCAAGACCACCCAGGAATACGCCCAGGTGATCTGGTACTTTATGGGCGAGGCCCAACGGCTTCGGGGCGTCGGCAGGCCCATCCAGCGCGTGCTGATGGTGGGCGATAGCGCCCGCAACGACGGCGCCGTAGCCCAGAACCTGGGCGCCTATTGCGCCGCGCGCGGTTTCATCGGCGCCGATGTGCTGGATCAGCCCAAGAAGGTCGCCATTGAGCGGGGGAACGTCATGGTCGCCAACCGCTGGGATGCCCTGGTGGACCTGATGGCCTGGCTCCAGGGCGATGGGTTCCCCTGCGACGAGGCCACGGCCATGGTCATCGACCTGGACAAGACCTCCCTGGGGGCGCGAGGCCGCAACGACGGCGTCATTGACACGGCGCGGGTACAGGCGGCGGAGCGCATGGCCCGCAGCACCCTGGGCGACGCCTTTGACGAGGCCGCCTTCCGCAGCCTCTATGCGCGGCTCAACCAGACCCGCTACCACTTTCTCACCGAAGACAACCAGGATTACGTAGCCTACTTTTGCCTGATGGTGGCGGGGCAGGTCTATCCGGAGCCCCTCTTCTGGGCGCATCTGGAGGATGGCAGCCTGGCCGATATCGCGAGCTTTACTGCCAGGTGCGACGATCGTGCGCCCACCATGGCCGACGAGCTGCGCCAGGTGCATGGCGAGGTGTACCGGGGCATCACCTCGGGCGATCCCACGCCCTTCAAGGCCTTCCGCCGGCTCGAGTTCCTGGAGACCATCGCCCGCATGGATCGCCTGCCCGATGGCGCCGCGCCGGAGGAGGTGCTGGCGCAAGAGATCGTGCTGACGGCCGAGGTGAGCGACCTGGCGATCAAGCTGGCCTCCCAGGGGGTGCTGGTGTTCGGCCTCTCGGACAAGCCCGACGAGGCGTCCATCCCCACGGCGGAAGCCGCGGCCCAGGGCTATCGCGCCATCCACGAGACGCCCATGAAGGTGTACGGGGAGCGCCTGTTCTAGAGGGTACGGCGGGGCGTTGGTAGCCCGCGCGCCTGCCAGGGCGCGCGATTGTAGCGGGCTGCCAGCGCTCCGCTTTTTCTACAGTTTCTTGTAGTATCGAACGAGGGGCAGAGCGGTATAGCCGGCCTTTTCGTAGGAACGCCGCGCCGGCGCGTGAGAGGCGTCGCCGCCAGTGCCCACCACCGCCAGAAGCATGCCCGCAGCGCGCATCTGGGCCAGGGCGAACTCGTTCAGCGCCGTCCCCACCCCCTGATTCTGATGGGCCGGGTGCACCACCAGAAACTGCACCTCGCCGACGCGCTTCTTCTGGTTCAGCTCATAGGCCACCAGGCCGATGGCGGTCCCGTCCAGCTGGGCAACCCAGACGGCGATCTTGTCGCTGGCGCAGATCGTCTCGACCCACTCCCTCTGCGACCTCTGCCAATCTGGGTAGACGATGGGATAGATCTGCGACCCGAGGATGCCCTGGAATGAGGCAAAGATGGGCTCAAAGGCGAGCAACGTCAGGGCGCTCAGGGCCTCCAAATCTCCATCGTTCGCAGGTCGAATCTGTAGCGGCATGAGTTGCCTCCCTTTCCCATCGCGCCGTCTCAGCTCGGGCTTGGCTACACCCGGTGCCCCCGGAGGGTCACATCGCCCACCAGCACGGTGCGCAACGCGCCCTCGGGGGTGCGCACCAGCAGCGCGCCGTCGGCGTCCACGTCCTCGGCGATGCCGACGATCACCTCTTCGGGGGTGCCCACCTGCACTGGCTGGCCCAAAGTGGCCAGGTGGCCGCGCCACTCCTCCACCGGCGACCAGCCCTCGCGCAGGGCCAGGTAGCGCGCCTCGATGCCCCGCAGCAAGGCGCACAAGAGGGGCAAGCGCGGCACGGGGGCGCCCTGCTCGGCCCGCAGGCTGGTGGGGGGCGCCAGCGCCTCCGGGATGGCCGCCGGGTCCAGGTTAACGTTCAGCCCCATCCCCACCACCACGAAGGCCAGCTCACGGCTCGCCAACCCCAGCTCGGTGAGCACGCCGCCCACCTTGCGCCCCTGGATCACCAGGTCGTTGGGCCACTTGACCTGGGCGGCCAGGCCCGTCGCAGCGCCAATGGCCTCGACGGCGGCGGAGGAACAGAGCATGGTGGCCCGTTGGGCCTGGGCGGGGGCCAGGGCGGGGCGCATCACCACCGAGCAGAGCAGCGCGCTGCCGGCGGGCGCGTGCCAGCGCCGGCCCAGACGCCCCCGGCCCGCCGTCTGTTCCTCGGCGATGACCAGGGCGCCGTCGGGGGCGCCCGCCTGGGCCCAGGCCACGGCCCGGGTGTTGGTGGAGCCGATGGCGGCGTACCACTCTAGCGCGCGCCCCACAAAGGCCGTCTCCAGCGCGGCCAGGATCGTCTCGCGGGTCAACGGGTCGCTCATGGGTTACTCCGTAAGAAGGGCCAACCTCGGAAATGGGCTGAGATGATCCTCGCGCAGAGAGCGCAGAGGTCGCAGAGAGTAACCGGTATTCTCCGCGTACTTGGCGCTCTCTGCGCGAGACTCCGGGAGCAGTCTCACGTCATTCCAGTTCTTTGTGCTATCCAGTCAGACGTGAAGTCTATTCCTCGGCATAGTGGCCGCGATCTCGGCCCTCTTGCCAGTAGGCCTGCGGCCCGATCTCGCCCATGCGCCGGTTGGCGCGCAGCCAATGGGCCCGCATCGCGTCGTGCAGGCCGGCGTGGTCGCAGGGGAAATCGGGGCACTGGAAGCAGTAATCGTGGCCACGCTCGGCGGTGCAGGCGCGCACGCCGCAAGCGGGCATGCAGGCGCCGCCCTCGCGGCAACCGGCACAGGTCCCCTCTGCCAGATAGGACAAGACCTGGCGGAAGGCCGCGTACTGGGCGATTCTCGGCTCGAACGTGCCAAAGGTGGCGACGAGCCGCTCAAAGCCCTCCAGTCGGTGGGCAAGCTCGCGGGCAAGCTCCGCAATAGGGCCTTCGGAGAAGGCGATGCAGCTAAAGCACAGCTCTCCACACGGGGCCACATATCGTCGCACATCCATCGGTTCCATGTTGCCGCCTCCAGCAGAGAGGGCCTCTACGGGGGCGGCCGGCGCATACATGGGCCGCCCCTGGCTCGCTCTCTCTGCGCTTGCAGCGCGAGACCCAACGATAGGCTGCCGCGTTCCCGGCCGCTGCGACGGGCAGGGGCCTATGGGGTCTCTTCCAGCCCGGCTTCCGGCTCTGGCTCGGGGGGCTGGGGGATCACGCGCATCAGGTGGTACGGATCCGGCGCCAAGACGTCGGTTTCGTAGCGGGCGGCGGCGTTCCACCAGAGCCAGCCGTGGCTGCCCGCGTCCTCGGCGCCCTTGCGCTGGCGCAGCAGCTCGTCCAGGCCATAGGTCACGCCCAGGGAGTAGTGCTGCAGCCAGGGCCGCACCAGGGTATCGGTCCGCTTCTGGATCTGCAGCATGCTGTAGTAGACCGTCTCGTAGGGGGCGACCCAGGCGTCGCTGACCCCAATGGGCGCCAGCGCGGCGCGGTTAAAGGTCGTGGGGTAGAGCATGGGCGAGAGATAGTCCATGTGGGGGGCGATATCATCCACCCGCTGGCCGATGCCCATATCCCGGGTGGGGTCCACCCAGGGGGTCAACCCAAAGATGTCCGCCGAGAGAAAGGCGGGCGTGGGCTCGATGGCGCGATAGGCGGCGGCGCAGAAATCGCCGATGGCCTTGGTGCGCGATTCGAAAGTGGCCTCCTGGACGTACACCCGGTCGGAGACCCGCCCCTCCGAGGGGAACCGCAGGTAGTCGAACTGTACCTCGTCAAAACCCTTTTCCACCGCCTCCAGCATCAGGGCGATGTTGTAGTCCCACACCTCCTGACGGAAGGGGTCGCCCCAGTAGAGGCCCTCGCCATCCTTGTAGAGGGCGCCGCTCTGGGTGTGGACGGCCCACTCGGGCCTGCCCTCGCCCAGCAGGCGATCCTTGAACACCACGATGCGGGCGATGGTATAGATGCCCCGCTCGCGGCAGGCCTGCAGCACATCCTCGATCTCCATCAAACCGGTGACGGTGGTGCCGATCTCCTGGGCCACGGGCACATCGCTGGCCCAGGCCATGGTGGCCCAGTCGCCTTTGGCGTCGATCACCACGGCGTTGAGATTCTCCGAGGCGACGACCATGTCCAGCAGCTCATAGATCCGATCGGGCAGCGAGAGCACAGCCTGCGGAATGTAGATGCCCCGCACGACGAACGGCTCCAGGGCGATATCCAGCCGCCCCATCTGGGTCACAGGCAGGTCCACGCGGTCATAGCCGGGGGCCTTGATGAACAGGCGGGTCACGTCCTCGGCATCGGGGATATCGAAACCGCCCTGAGCGTCGGTGCGCAACAGCTCGGGGGCCTCGACGCCGGCCCGAAAGACCTGCACCAACCCGCTGGCGATCGGCTCGCCGGTCTCCTTGTTGCGCAGCGTGCCCACCACGCGGGTGGGCCGCAGCGACACCGAGAGCGGACCCGGCTCGCCCTCATAGAGGACCGTGGCCGTCATGTAGCCTACCGTGGCTACCGTCAGCTCGTTGCCGGGGGGCAGGCGCAGCGTGGCGCGGCCCTCGGCATCGGTGATGGCTTGGAGACCATCGGCCGTGACGCTGACCTGGGAGAGCGGCATCTGGCTGGCCTGATCCAGGACCTGCACCTCGGCCAGCCAGGGCTCCAGGACGATCTCCTGGGCCGTCTGCCCCGTGTACGGGATCGGCTCCACGGGGCGATGGGCAGGCGAGGCGATCTCCAGCGCCAGGCCGGGCTGTGCGAAACGCAGCCGGTACCTGCCCTCGGCGTCGGTTGCCACGATAAGCTCGCCCAGTTGCAGCGTGGCCCCCTCGACGGGGGTGCCATCCGGCTCGCGCACGCTCCCCTCCAGCACCCGCGGGCTGACGCTGAGCGCCAGCGGCTCCGCCAGGGTGCCATCGGGCTGGAAAGCCGCCTGCACATCCTGGGCGCTCAGCCCCGCCGTGAGGCAGCCATCGCAGGTGATGGTCAGGTCCAGGAACTCGCGCGCCGGCACCGCAAAGGCGCCATCCTCCCCCGGCGCGACGCTCTGATCGCCATACTGCACCAGGCCCTGCTGCAGCGGCTCGCCTGTATCGGCCAGAGTGATCTGCCCGCGCAGCATGCGGGGTTGCAGGTTGATCTCCTGGGTCTGGCGGCGGGCATCGTCGGTGAGGGAGACTGCCAGGGGCGTCTCCAGGTAGCCCCCGGCGACGATGCGCCCCTGATGCTCGCCGGCGGGCAGCTCGACGACAAAGCGACCCTCGCGATCCACGGACACAACCTGATCGGCGATATGCACCTGGGCATCCACGACGACGGCGCCCGAGAGGGCATCGCGCAGGGTGCCTTCGATCCGCGGGCTGGAAGCGCAAGCGGCCAGAAAGAGCGTGAAGGCCAGGGCGATAGTGAGAATCCGGCCGGATCTTGGCATATTTCCATCCTATAAGGGCGCGCTGAGCGGACCGTGGGCAGGATTATATCCCAGGTCAGCCCGCCGACCAATCCGGTGCGCGCGCGAGGGCGCGCCGTGTCGGCGGGAAAGCGCCTGCGCCGACCACATGGTGGGAGGAAATGGACTTGACGCCGCCAGGGCGCTGGCGATAATGGGGCGTGCCGTGGAGAGAAACCAAGGAGATCGCGCTCACGGGGAGGGGACATGACCGATTGGGGTGATACGAGATCGGTTGCCTATTGTGGCCTGGTGTGCGCCGGCTGCCCCGGCTTGAGCGATGGCTGCGTGGGGTGCCGGGAGGGCGGCGGAGACGATCCCTGCCAGGTGCGGGATTGCTGCGTGGCCAAGGGGTACGAGGGCTGCTGGGAGTGCGAGCAGATGCCCTGCGACAAGGGCTGCTTTGGCAGGCCGGAGTGGGCCGGGGTGTGCACAGGCCTGATCCAGGCCGTGCAGGTGCGCAGCCTGGAGGGTATGCTGGCCCGTGTCCGCGAGAAGCTGGGCGACGTGCTGGATTTCGCTGCCCTGAGCGGCCTCTCGGCTGAGCAGGTGCGCGAGATGCTCGACGCGGAGTAGACACCAGCCCATAGGGGAGAGGCGCCGTGGAAGAGATGCTGCTGGTGGGGCGCTGCGGCCTGTACTGCGATCTATGCACCGAGCGGGTCGAGGGGACCTGCCATGGCTGCGGCTGCGAGTGCGGTGCGTGCGGCGCCCAGGCCCATCGGGATTACTGCGCTATCTACCGCTGCGTCGCCGACCAGGGTCTGCTCACCTGCGCCGATTGCGCCGAGCTGCCCTGCACCCGCCTGATCCACTTTACCCATGATCCGATCTGGCGCACCCACCGCCCCGTGATCGAGAACCTGCGGCGGATGCAGCGCATCGGCATCCCGGCGTGGCTGGAGGAGCAGCGGGCCTACTTTTCCGAGGAACGCTTGCGTCGGCGCTGGCTCGATCTGCATCGGGAGTGCAGCGAGCTGAGCAGGCAACGCCGGCGGCAGAGCCCCGCCTGACGCCCCGGCTCACATCCAGGCGCGGCGGCGCATCCAGAGGTACATGCCCAGCGGCAGCAGGGCCATCAGCGCGATGGTCCCGCCAAAGGCCACCCGCCCCGTCCAGGCATCCAGGGCGATCACCGGCTGGAAAAAGTTCATCCCAAAGAACCCGGAGATGAACGTCAGCGGCAGGAGCAGCGTCGAGACGATGGTGAGTACCTTCATGATCTCGTTCATGCGGTTGTTCACCACCGAGAGATAGGTATCCAGCGCGCCCGCCAGCAGATCGCGCAGACTCTCGGTGATATCGTACATGCGCACCAGGTGGTCGTACACGTCGCGGAAAAAGATCCCCGCCTCGGGAGCGATCACCGCATAGCCCCCGCGCGCTAGCCGGTTCAGCACCTCCCGCTGGGGCGCGATGATCCGCCGCAGATGGAGCAACGCCCGCTTGAGGTGAAAGATGCGCTCCAGCTCCATCTGGTCGGGCTGCCCGAACAGATCATCCTCCAGGCGGTCCAGCTCGTCATCAATGCCATCCACCACGGGAAGATAGTCGCTGACGATTTGGTCGGCGATCTGGTAGAGCAGGTACGCGATCCCGCGCTGCAGGTGGCGCTCATCGCGCTGCACTCGCTGCCACACCTGGTCCACCGCCGGCAGCGGCCGGGCCTGATAGGTCACCACATAGTTGGGGCCGACGAACAGGTCCAGCTCGAGGGTATCTATGGGCTCGCGCGCGTCGGGCGCAGGGACGATGGCATGGAGGGCGATGTACAGATAGTTGCCCCAGTCGTCCAGCTTGGGGACATGGGTCTCCTGAAGGGCGTCCTCCACGGCCAGGGGGTGAAAGCCAAAGGTCTCCAACAGGAGGGGCTCAGCCACGCTCAAGGGCTCGTCCAGCAGGTCCACCCACAGGAGCCCTTCGGCATCCAGCCGGGCGGCGGCGATCTCCTCGGGAGACAACCCGACCTGCACAGGCCCTGCCTTGGGGCGATACAGAGCGCGGATCATCGCCCTGCCCTCGTTGCGCAAAACCGACGGTGCCAGACCCTTTGCATGGTGCGCGCTCCTGACGACGATGCCTGCCCGATGGTGCTCGTATCCTACCGTAACCCCGCGTCCGGGCGCAAGCGCCGGCGAGCGGGCGGATGCGCCTGCCGCGCCTAGCGCAGGAACGCGCCGAATACCCGGTTCCCCAGCAGGCGCCCGCGCGACGTCAGGCGGATGCCCTCGGCATCGCTCTCCAGCAGGCCCGTGCCTGCCAGCTCGGCCAGCGCCTCGGCGTACACATCCTCCAGCGCCACCCCAAAGCGCCGCTGAAAGACCTGCCGGCTCACGCCCTGGTTCAGCCGCAGCCCCAGCATCATGGTCTCATCCATGGCCTGCTCTCGTGTGATCGGCTCGCTGCTCACCAGGGTGCTCTCGTCCGCGGCGATCCGCCGCACATACTCGGCGGGGTCCGCGGTGTGGGCATAGCGGCCGGTGTCGTCATAGCCGTGGGCGCCCGCCCCCAGCCCCAGGTAGTGCTCGTTGCGCCAGTAGTGCAGGTTATGGCGGCAGGCCAGGAGGGGGATGGCCCCAGGCAGGTCATCCGGAGAGCGGCGGGCCCAGTTCGAGATCTCGTATTGCTCATAGCCCGCCGCTGCCAGCAACTCCTGGGCCAACTCGTACATGTCGGCTGCCAGATCGTCATCGGGGGTGGGCAGCGCCCCCCGCGCAACCTGGGCCGCCAGAGGGGTGTGCTCCTCCAGCGTCAGGGCATAGAGCGAGAGGTGTTCCGGCGCCAGCTCCAGGGCCTGCTCCAGGTTGGCCCGCCAGCGCGCCAGGGTCTGATGGGGCAGGCCGAACATCAGATCCAGGCTGATGTTGCGCAGGCCTGCCGCGCGGGCATCGGCCATGGCATCCAGCGCGGCCTGGCGGTCATGGATGCGGCCCAGCAGGGCCAGCTCGTCATTATCCAGGCTCTGCACGCCCAGGCTCAGCCGGTTGTAGCCGCCGCGGGCCAGCTCCTCTAGCGAGGCCCGCGTCACCGTGCCCGGGTTGGCCTCCACCGTGGCCTCGACCCCCGGCGGCAGGGCCAGGGCCCGGCCACACGCCTCTCGCAGCGCGGCCAGGCGCTCCGAGGGCAATACCGTAGGAGTGCCCCCGCCCACGTAGAGCGTATCATAGGGGGGGGCGCCGTCCATGCCGCGTCGCCAGAACGCGGCGTGGGCCTCGATCTGCTGGATCAGGGCGTCGGCGTAGGGGGCGTGCAGCGCTTCGTAGCCGGCGTAGGAGCAAAAGTCGCAATACAGGCACTTGGCGCGGCAAAAAGGGATATGGAGATAGATCCCGGGCGACATGGCGGGCCGCTAGGGTGCGGTGGCGGGTGGCGCCGCGCGGCTGGCGCGGGCGCGCGCCAGCGCCTGGTCGTAGGCGGCGAGGATGGCGGCAGATGCCTGCTGGGGATCCGGCGCGCCCTCTTCGGGAGAGGCGGCGCGCGCGGGCAGGGCCGCCGCCAGGGCGGCCTGGCGCAGGTCGGGGGGCGCTGCGGGGCGACCGTTGGCCAGCTCGCTCAATTGCCACTGGCGCGGCACGCTGCTCGGCGTGCCCACCGATAGGGTGAACCAATCCAGGGCATCGTCATCTGGCCCCAACCCCAACGCCACGGCTGCGATCAAGGGGGAGTAGCCCTCGCCCGGGCCGGGCTCGACGCGGGCCACGGCCGCCCCCTGGCCCACGCCCAGCAGCGGGATGCGCACGGCGGTCACGATCTCGGCGGTGCTGTTCACCCGCGAGACCCCGGGGCGCACAAAGAGGGCGCGCACCGGCATCCACTGAGCGCCGGTCAGGTTGGCGATCTCGGCCTCGGCGCCCAAGGCGATCAGGGTGATGGCCCCCTCGCTGTTCCCCCGGGCATGGACGATGCTGCCTGCCAGCGACGCCTGCTGGCGGAGTTGGGTCGTGCCCACCATCTGTGCCACTTCCGCCAGGATGGGCATGTGGCCGGCAACCAGCTCCTTGATCAAGAGCTGGGCGTAGGTGACCGCTCCGCCGATCACCAGAAACTCGCCTTCGATGCGCACGCGCTTCATGCTCGTGATGCGCGAGACATCCACCAGGCGTGTGGCTACGGCCTGGCCCCGCTGCAGCAGGGGCATCAGCTTGGTGCCGCCGCCGATGATCTGGGCGTCGCCGGGATGGGCCGCCAGGTAGGCGATGGCCTCCTCCACAGAAGAGGCCATGTAGTAATCGCGCAGTACGCGGCGATGGTCCGGGAGCAGTTCCGACATGCTTCCTTCTTTGCGGCCTAGTGTCTGCGGCGTAGGGCCACGCGGATCTCGGTATAGACCCGCTCGATGCTCTGGCGGCGACGAAGCTTGACCTCGCTCTCCTGGCCTTTGGGCACGACAAAGTACTCCAGCATGCCGACCTTCTCCACGCACTCGCGGCGGCTGGCGCCCTGCTTGAAGAGCTCCAGGATGCGGCGGCGCATCTCGGCCAGGTACTCGTACAGGGGATCGATGACCTCTTTGGTGCAAGGCTCGCCCACGCCAGGGACGATCAGCTCGATGTCCATCTCTCTGATGGTCTTGAGGGTTTCGAGCCAGGCCAGGGAGTTGGCCTGGTAGGCTGCCGGGTGCTCGCCATTGGTGATATTGTCCCCGGCGAACAGGATGCGCTCCTTGGGCAGATAGACGCCCAGCGAGGCTGGGGTGTGGCCCTCCAGGTAGAGCACCTGCACCTCGCGGCTACCCAGATGCAGGGTAAGCCGATCTCCCACCGACACCTGGGGGCGCTCGAAGCGCAGCCCCATGATCTCGTTGGCCAGGGCGGGGTTCTGGCCGCGATAGCGCTCGGCCACCTTCTCCAAGGCCACCTCGTCATAGCGGCTGAGGGGCTTTTCCGATTCCTCGTGCCCGATCACCCGCACGGGCACAAAGGCGGCGTTGCCCATATAGTGCTCCAGGTGGTAATCGGTATTGATGATGGCATAGGGCTGGCCCAGCCCCATGGCCTGCAGCTCGGCCTGCCACTGGCGCCCTTGGTGGGGCAGCATGGGCGTATCCACCAGCACCGGCCCTCGGCCTGTCAGAATCAAGCCACAGTTCCCCCCGGCGAACTCGCTGGCGACATACACACCTTCCGCGATCTCGTTCATAGCCCTATTCCTTGCACTGGGTTGCTTCGTCGCTGGGCGCCAGGCGCTCTTGCGCGTCTTGGAGCATGGCGATCAGGCCTTCGCGCGGGAGGCCGCCTCCTTGGGCCATGTGGGGCCTGCCGCCGCCGCGCCCGCCATAGGGGCCCGCCAACTCGGCGGCCAGGGCTGCCATGTCCAGGGCCACATCGGCCGAGCGCGCCAGGCAGAACTGGGGGCTGGGGCGCTCCACGCCCAGCACGGCCACCATCCCCGGCGCCTGCACGATCTGGGTGGCCAGTTGGCGCATCTCGGCTGCCTCGGTCTCCTGCAGAAAGCGACATACCACGCGCCACTCGCCCACCTGCGTGGCCTCGGCGGCCAGGGCGGGCACTTGCCACTCCAGGAGCTGGGCCCTCAGGCGAGTCGCCTGGCGCCGCGCCTCATCGGCGGCGGCCTCCAGCCTATCCAGGGCCGCCGGGAGGTCTTCCAGGGCCACGCTGCAGCGGCTGGCCAACCCGCGGGCGATCCAGCTCTTGCGCCGATAGTCCCGCAGGGCCCGCAGGCCGCACAGGAAGGTGACCCGGGCCTGGCCCTGATGGGTCTCCCAGCGCTCGATGTGCACCAGCCCCACCTCGCCGCAGGAGCGCGGGTGGGTGCCGCCGCAGGCCGAATAGTCGAACCCCGGCACCGATACGACGCGGATCAGGCCTTCCACCTGGGGCGGCTTGCGCAGCGACACGCTCTGGATCGCGGCCTCGTCGTATTGGGCCACCTCGATGGCCCGCCCCTCCATGATGACGCGGTTGGCCAGCTCCTCTACCTCGGCCAGCGCCTCAATGGAGAGGTCCTGGCGATCGAGGTCAATGGTGCTGGTCTCGGGGCCCAGGTGGAACGAGACGGTCTGCGCCTCCAGGGCCTGCTGAAAGGCCGCCGAGAGGATGTGTTGCCCCGCGTGCTGCTGCATGTGGTCAAAGCGGCGCGCCCAGTCGATTGCGCCGGCCACCCGGTCGCCTGGAGAAAGCAACCCTTCCACCCGGTGCCACACCTCGCCCGCCCCGTCCGCGTATACGTCCGTCACGGCCAGGCCGTTCAGCGTGCCGGTGTCAAAGGGCTGTCCGCCGGAGGTGGGGTAAAACGCCGTCCGGTCCAGGCGCACCGCGCCGTCCCGGACTTCCAGCACCCGCCCCTCGAATTCTTTAAGGTAGGAATCCGCATAATACAGGCGATCGGTCACGGTTCTTCACCCTCTTTGTCCACCAGCATACCGCGGCCAAAGGCCCGGCGCAAGCAAATTTTGTTTAACAAAGGTTTTACCTTCTTTGATATTGACTTTCTTTTACCTTTGATCTATAATGATCTCGCAAACGGGAGATGATCCCGGAACCGTCATCAACCCACCAATTTGAATGGAGGCATTGTTATGGCAAACCTGATTCCTTACCGTTACCGCAGGAGCTTGGCCGCGAGGCCCGATTCCCTTTTGAGCGACGACTTTTTCCGCAGCTTCTTCGCGCCCTTTGCGAGCGATTCGTTTACCGGCGGCTTTAAGGTGGACGTGCGCGACATGGGCGACAAGTACCTGCTGGAGGCGGACCTGCCGGGCCTCAAGCGCGACCAGATCAAGATCGACGTGGACGACGGCATCCTGACCATCCGCGCCGAGATGGACGAGACCAAGAACGAGGAGAAGTCCAACTACGTGATGTGCGAGCGCCGCTACGGCAGCATGCAGCGTTCCTTCAACGTCAGCGGCGTCAACGAGACCGGCATCACCGCCGAGTTCAACGACGGCGTGCTGAAGATGAACCTGCCCAAGGCCACCGAAACCCCCAAGAGCGGCCGGAGCATTGAGATTCAGTAAACCAAGGCGCGAACCTTGACATTTGGTTCCACCATCGCCTATAATAAGCTACTGCCGTAGGCGATGACAGCCGGGCCCTCGTCCCTGCGACGGGGGCCCGGCCTCTATTTTTATGTTGGGGGGATTCGATGCTGATCACGCAGGCGCCCAAGGGCACCCAGGACGTGCTGCCCGCCGAGAGCGCGCGTTGGCAGGCGGTGGAATCCAACATGCGCGAAGCCTGCCGCCTGGCGGGCTATCGCGAGGTGCGGACGCCGGTGTTTGAACACACGGAGCTGTTCTTGCGCTCCGTCGGCGACACCACCGACGTGGTGCAAAAGGAGATGTACACCTTTCTCGACAAGGGCGGACGCTCGGTCACGCTGAAGCCCGAGGGCACCGCGGGCGTGGCCCGGGCGTTTCTCGAGGCGCACCTGGAGGCGGGCGCGCTGCCGATGAAGATGTATTACATCTCCTGCCCGGTGTTCCGGTATGAAAAGCCCCAGTCCGGCCGGCTGCGCGAGCACCACCAGTTGGGCATTGAGGTCTTCGGCGCGAAGGACGCCAGCTGCGATGCCGAGGGCATCCGCTTGGCGCTGGACGTGCTGGCCGCCTCGGGCATCCGGGGGTTGAGGGTTTCGATCAACTCCATCGGCTGCCCAAACTGCCGCGCCGCCTATCTGGAGCAATTGAAGGACTTTTTGCGGCCCCGGCTCCCCCGCCTGTGCGACACCTGCCGGGATCGCTTTGAGCGCAACCCGCTGCGCATTCTGGACTGCAAGGTGCCCTCCTGCCAGGCGGAGCTGACGGACGCGCCGGACATGCTGGGCGCGCTGGACGAGGACTGCGCGGCCCACTTCGAGTCGCTCAAGGCCAGCCTGAACGCGCTGGACGTGGATTACTCCGTCGATCCGCGCATCGTCCGCGGCCTCGACTACTACACCCGCACGGTGTTTGAGATCATCACCGACGCCGAAAACGGCCCGCTGACCGTGTGCGGCGGCGGCCGGTACGACGGGCTGATCCAGCAGATAGGCGGCCCGGCCACCTGCGGCATCGGGTTTGGCATGGGCGTGGAGCGGCTGCTGTTGGTGCAGGATATGGAGGGCACGGCCCCGGCGGCCCCCCGGCTGTACGACGTGTTCCTGTGTACCCTGGGCGCTCCGGCCCGGTTGGAGGCCCTGCGCCTGGTGGAAAAGCTGCGCAGCCTGGGGGTGCGGGCCGACCTGGACCACGCGGCCCGGTCGCTGAAGGCCCAATTCAAGTACGCCGACAAGGTAGGCGCGCCCCTGGTGGCGGTGTTGGCCGGGGACGAGCTGGAGCGGGGTGCCTGCAAGCTGCGGGATATGGCCTCCAGCACCGAAACCGAAATACCCCTGAACGCCCTGGAACGGGTGATCTTAGACAAGCTGGGAGGAAAAGAACATGGCGATCAACTATAGGCGCACCCATTACTGCGGCCAGGTCTGCGCGGCCCTGGAAGGGCAGCAGGTGCATTTGTCGGGGTGGGTGCAGCGCACCCGGGACCTGGGCGGCGTGGTGTTCGTATGGCTGCGGGACCGGGAGGGCCTGGTGCAGCTGGTGTTCGACGAGGCCACCTGCGGCGGCGAGTGCTTTAAGCTGGGCGCGTCTCTGCGCTCGGAATACGTGGTGAGCGTGGTGGGCCAGGTGCGCCGCCGGGCCCCCGAGGCGGTCAACCCCAAGCTGCCCAACGGCGACGTGGAGGTGTTCGTCCAGGAGGCGCTGCTGCTGAACAAGAGCGAAACGCCCCCCATCTACATCGACGATAACGCCAACGAGAACGAGCTGGTGCGCCTGAAGTACCGCTATCTGGACCTGCGCCGGCCCACCATGCAGAACACCCTGCGCCTGCGCAGCCGGGTGGTCAGCGCCATCCGGGGCTATATGGACGAAAACGGCTTTACCGAGGTGGAAACCCCCATCCTCACCAAGTCCACCCCCGAGGGGGCGCGGGACTTTCTGGTGCCCTCCCGGCAGCACCCGGGCGCCTTCTACGCCCTGCCCCAGTCCCC
>DCTX01000082.1:0-315 GCA_002329325.1 Anaerolineales bacterium UBA1429 | reverse complement strand
GACCGGCAGCCCGAGTTCACCCAGTGCGACGTGGAGATGAGCTTCATCCAGCCCCAGGACATTCAGGGCGTCATCGAGGGCGCTTTTGCCCGGGTATTCAAGGCGGTGAAGGGCATCGACCTGCCCCTGCCCCTGCCCCGGATGACCTGGAAGGAGGCCATGGAGAGCTACGGCTCCGACAAGCCCGACACCCGGTTCGGCCTGGAACTGATGGATGTGACCGACGCGGTGCGCGCCAGCCAGTTCGTGGTGTTCCGCTCGGCGGTGGAAGGCGGCGGCAGCGTGCGCGCCATCAACGTCAAAGGCATGGCGGAC
>DCTX01000061.1:2519-11898 GCA_002329325.1 Anaerolineales bacterium UBA1429 | reverse complement strand
GCGGCCCGCCCGGGTGCGGCGGCGCAGCTCGTCCAGGGTAAAGGCGATGACCTGCTCCTCGTCCAGCGGGCCGACGCCGGGGGCGATGACCAGCTTGACCCGCGTCTCGCCCTCGACCTCGGCCTCGACGAACTGGTAGTCGGTGGGGCCGCCGCCAAAGCGGCCGGGCAGGGCGGTCTCCAGCACGTCGAGGAGGGCGCTGCCCATAAAGCTCATGCCTGCGGAGGTGAGCTTCTCATAGCTGCGGATGGTGTGCAGGTGCTGGTGCAAACCCGCCCGCCCGAACGAGCAATCGCAGGTCCGCTCCAGCAGCACGCCATGATCGCCGCTCTCCACGTTGAGCACCACCTTGGGCAGGGCGGAGGCAAAGACGGTGTACCATAGGCTGCCCACGGGCTCATCCAGGCCCACGAACGCCCGGGGCCGCTGGATGCAGGCCATTCGATAGGTGAGGAGATGCATGTCGTCCACGGCGACAGGGTCGGCGCAGGAGAGGGCCAGGCCGCCCGCCTCCAGCATGCCGTAGGCCGACGAGTAGGAGAGGCCCATGCGATCGTACAGGCTCGCCTTGGCCTCGGTGAGGGGCTCGGAGGTGGTGCGTAGCATGTGCCCGCTGATATCCAGACCCAGGTCGCGGGCGGCCAGGCAGACCCGCACCCCCGTATTGGCCATCACATACATCACCACCGATCTGCCCTGAGCCGTCTGCTCCGCCAGCCAGCGCGCCACCACCTCGGCCCGATCCATGGACACGTACTCGGGGTAGGGGATGCGTCTGCCGTAGAGTCGCGAGGTCAGCAGCGTCGTCCACGTGACATACGCGCTCTTGCCCGCGGTCAGGCCGGGAGGGGTTTGGCTGAACCAGCGCAGCATCGGCGAGCGGCACTTTTCCGTCAGGAGGACCATGCGCAGCGCGGCCAGGCCCGGCGGCGCCGGCCGCCACATGGCGCCGGGCACCCCGACCATGCCATATGCCTCCAGGTGCAGGTAGCGGGCCGGCAGCTCGTCTAGCAGGTCATCGAGATCCAGCGCCAGCGGCGTGCCCCGCGAGCGGGTGCCACCGGTGCTGCCGGGCAGATGATTGGCGCTGAGCGGATTGTCGAAATCGCCGGCAGAGATGGGTCGCTCCTGGCTGCCGCGCCGCAGGGTCGCGACGTTGCCCTTGAACTCCTCCAGCGAGACGTACACCCCCGCGTCATACAGCCGCGTCAGGGCGCCCTCGATGCCCTGCTCTCGCACCAGGGCAGCCACGTCGCCCTCCTCGATGCCGGCGTTGCGCAAGAGCCAGCGGTAGGGGCCGTCGGGCACCTGGAACACGGCGCGATGCAGCACATCCAGGAAGGTGGTCTCGCGCAGCGCCAGACGCTGGCGGATCAGCGCGCCCGAGCTCGACAAGGAGACCGGCGCGCGCCAGTAGCGCTGCAGGCCGCGGCCAAAGCGCCAGGCTTTGCGGGCGTCGTCTATCAGGGACAAAGCGGGTTCCTCCCGGGGTCGCGTGGCCGCGACAGTCGTGGTAGAATCATCGTCGGCGAGGGCGACTGCCTCCAGTGGGATGATACCACGGGAGCCCCCTGCCTGCCAGCGCGGGCAGCGGCTCACGGAGGGCCCTCCGCATGGCAGCCACTCGAAGGAGGCGCAGCGATGGGCGAGCACGATGTCCCTTGGGAGGAGCTGGTCGCGTTTCTTCTGGAGGCCAAGGCCCGCACCTATGCCGCCGAAGACCGCGAGGCCGAGGCGTCGCCCCTGTTGCCCGGCTCGCACCGCCTGGTCTACCGGCAGGATCCCTGGCTCTACGAGGATCACTACTTTGGCGGCGTCTACTTTGTGGGGCAGGAGACGGTCTGGCGGGGAGACCGGCCCGTCTGGGCCATGTCCTATGCCGGCGGCGATGTCGTATCTGCCGCGGCCCCGCCCGACATGACGCCGGTGTACGCCTTGCTGCGGGCAGCCCTGCGCCAGGTGGAGGCCGACAACCCGTACCGCGGCCCCGAGCGGCTGCAACAGGGCGAGTATCTCTACCAGAACTATCCCTATGGCGAGGTACGGCGTTTCTGGGGGGTGGAGACGATCTCGCGCGAGGATTGCGTTATCTATCAGTTGCGCTATGCCGGCGGCCTGATCCGTTGAACGGCCAGGACGCCACGAAAGGTGATGCCATGCATCCGTTGCTGCTCGAGTTCCCGGCGCGCATCGAGACCGAGCGCCTCTACCTGCGCTCCTATCAGGCAGGCGACGGCCCCTGGTACTATGCCATGGCGCTGCGCAACCGCGACCACCTGGCCTGCTACGAGTCGGGCAACGCGGCCATGAAGCTGCAGAGCGAACAGGATGCCGAGATCCTGATGCGCCGCTTTGCCGCCGATTGGCAGGGGCGCAACTGCTTCTTCTGGGGCGCGTTCCGCAAGGCTGACGATCGCTTTGTGGCACAGGTGTACGTGGGCCCGCAGGAATGGGCTCTGCCCAGCTTTGTCGTGGGCTATATCTGCGACGTGGATCACCAGCGCCAGGGGTACGTCACTGAGGCGGTGCGCGGCACCCTCGGCTGGCTGTTCGGCTCGCTGGGCGCCCAACGAGTGAGCATCTACTGCGACGATACGAATGTGCGCAGCGCACGGGTGGCCGAGCGGTGCGGGTTCACGCGCGAGGCGCACCTGCGCCTGAACCACTGCCGGCCGGGGTATCCCCCCAGCGGTGACTATATCTACGGCCTCCTGCGCAGTGAGTATACGGAGTATCAACACCATCCGGCGAGCCCGGGTGGCGACAAGGAGGCTGGGTGATCGAACTGGCCATTCTGCGGCGCGATCTGATCGAG
The DNA here is from genome assembly GCA_002329325.1 of Anaerolineales bacterium UBA1429. GTDB lineage: Bacteria > Chloroflexota > Anaerolineae > UBA1429 > UBA1429 > UBA1429. Next base: position 9,083 of record DCTX01000061.1, on the reverse strand, counting down.
AAGGTGCGAGAGATGGACCGCACCGAGCTGATCGAACGCATCTACTATGTGGAAGAAGGCGCTCTGGTGCTGCGCCAGGAGCGCTACGATATGCACGCCTGGCCTCCAGGCGACCTGGAGGGTATCACGGCCAGCCTGTACGCCTGTCACGACAGGGGCGGGTGGTTGGCCGGCCTTTTTGACGATGGCCGCTTGGTCGGCATCGCGGCGGTGGACAATCGCCCGCTCGGGCCGGCGCTGGACCAGCTTCAGCTCCTGTTCCTGCACGTGAGCAACGGCTATCGTGACCAGGGCCAGGGCACGCGCCTCTTTGAGGCGGCCCGGGCGGCTGCGCGGGGGTGGGGCGCCCGCACCCTCTACGTCTCGGCGACGCCCTCAGAGCACACGGTGACCTTCTACCTGGCGCGGGGTTGCCGCCTCAATCCGCAACCCGATCCCGAGCTGTTCGCCCAGGAGCCGGAGGACGTCCATCTGCTGTGCGACCTGTGAACCCCATGGAGCTCTCGCCCGTCGAGAGAAGTATGCGTAATACGGACCACCGCGCCGCCCGGGGAAATCGCGCCAAAGGTCTTGACAGCGCCAGGGGGCTATGCTATCATACTGCTACAGAGCCCCGAGAGGTTGGAGACAGTTCCGGAGCGGAACCGGTCTGACGGTCGGGAAGCTGGCAGACGCAATCTGCGACGGGGGAACCCGTTCCAGAGAGCGCGAGTGGGTGACACGGGCTGTTGTCGGCCCACAGATTAATAAAGGGCAAGCCCAGGAAGGTGAGGGGGAGACGACCCGCAAGGGAAGCCCCGCCAAGCCAGAAGGGGAGAACTCGAAGCCGGAACCGGCGGAACGGCAGGGATGGCCTGGGAGACCAGGTGAACCCGAAAGTATCTCAAGGGAAAGGCGAGGGGCCGCGAGGGTTCCTTCAACCCGACGGAGAGATCCGTCACCCCAGAAGGAACGCTTGGGCTCAGATGGCGATGGCCGGCCAAGCCGGTGCAGAGCCCGACGGGGGATCTCAGCGGAAAGCAGGTGGACCAGAAGGCATATGCCGGAGGCCACGATGCAGACCAAAGGGCCACTACCCAGAAGAGCGCCTCGCTACGAGCGGCGTGACGAACCGCAAGGAATGGGGCGATCGGAAGGACGAGTCCGGGCGTTCGTTCAAGGGCGCGGGTAGGGTCGCGAGGCCTGAGCCGCCCAAGGCGAGCAAAGGGGCCGGGTGTACGCCGAGCAGGGGACCGCGCAAAAAAACGGGAACCGCAGGCAGAGGCCAGGCTCACCGAAAGGTCCGCAAAGCGGATCGAGTAAGCGGAAGCATCCAGCGCTAATCTGAGGGTCAGTCCGAAAAGCCTGCAACCAAGTACCCCGCGGAAAAGGCGGGCGAAGGGAGCCAGTGGAAAGACGGTCCGGGAGTTGAGCCTTCGAACTTGTGGTCGGGAACGACGTTTGGCACGGTAACACGTCAACGTCGCGAACGACATCAACGAGGCGAAGAGGATCCCGGAGGAGCAGGCGGGAAAGCGAAGGGTGACTGATCAAAGGTCACTTGGGGTTCTGTGCTTCTAGCAGGGCGCAACCACATCGGTTGCGCCCTGCTTGCGTGTGCGCCTCTTCCCCAGGTAGGCATTGACAGCAACCCGCGCCTGGTGATATGCTCCCGCCAACACTTCCCGCCTGGAGGATGGGTGAACGGCATGGTCATGACGTTTCGCGAGATGAATCTGCGCGTCTTTCGCGGGCAGCCTATCCCGCATGTCTTCTTTCAGCCCCGCATGGAGCCCTGGTTCGCGTGGCACGGCATCTTCAACGCCCTGCCGGAAGCCTACCGCGGGATGGATGTGCGCGGTTTCTACGATGCCTGCGATTGCAGCATGCGCACCTTTGACTACTACACCGACCTGTCCTCGCCCGTCAGCGTGGCATATGACGAGGCTGTCCGCCTGCACGAGACAACCGAGGGCAACGTCAAGACCCGGGTCTTCTCCACACCCCTGGGCGAGCTGGTCGAGCGCCAACATCTCACCCGCGACCAGACTTGGCGGGTGGTGGACTTTGCCGTGGGCGGCCCCGACGATCTGCGCGCACTGCTGTGGCTGCAACAGCACACGACCTACACCTTCTCGCCGCAGGCCTTTCAGCAGGGGAGCGCCTTTGTGGGCGAGCGGGGCGTGCCCCAGTTCTGGGTGCCCAAGAGCCCCTATCAGGCCCTGGCCCAGTGGTGGATGAAGCTCGCCGATCTGGTCTATGCCATCGCCGATGCGCCCGCCCTGGTGGCCGATGTGATGCAGGCCATCGACGCCTCGTACGATCCCCTGTACGAGCAGATCACCGCTTGCCCGGACGTGCAGATCGTCAACTTTGGCGAGAACATACACGATAGCCTCTTCTCGCCGGCCTGGTTCGAGCGCTACCTTCTGCCCTGGTACACCCGGCGCGCCGGCCAATTGGCCCGGGCCGGGATCCATACCCATGTCCACCTGGACGGCTACTTTCGCTCGCTGCTGCCCTACCTCAAGGACCTGCCCTTCGATGGCATCGAGGCGCTGACGCCCGAGCCCCAGGGAGATGTGTCTCTGGAGGAGATGGCGGCTCACATGGGCGACAAGATTCTGCTGGATGGCATCCCGGCGGTGCTGTTCATGCCTACCTACAGCCGCGAGGAGCTGATGGCCACCGTCGAGCGCGTTGTCGAGCTGTTCCACCCGCGTCTCGTGCTGGGCGTCTCGGACGAGGTGCCCGAGGGCGCCGACGCCGAGGCGATCGAGCGGGTCAAGCTGGTGGCGGCGTGGGCCCGGGCTCACGGCGGCGACGCCCAGTCCTCCCACTAGCGCCGCTGCCGACGGCCCGTCGAGGGCGCCGCTCCCTGTTGACAGGGATGCCCCGCCCGCTAGACTGGAGCCGTCGCGGGCAGAGATCAGCCTGTGGCGTTCGATCCGGTTCTGGAGAGGAGCATCCTGATGAAACTCGCAGTGGAGGTAGGCAGCGTTGCCGATGGGACGCTGGAAGGCGCCATCGCATACGGCAAGAGCCTGGCGCTGGACCGCCTGGCGCTGCCCCTGGAGTCGTTCGAGGGCTATCGTGAGAGCGGCGCGCTCTCGACCGGCGAGGCCCAGGCCGCCATGGCCAGGATTCACGATGGGGGCATGTCGGCCTCCGTCATGGTCTACTGGGCGCCGCCCGCCATGGTGATCGGCGCGCCGGAGGGCGAGCCGGCATTCGCGAACCTGGTCAGGAGCCTGGATGCCATGGCCGCCGTGGGTGCGGACGTGCTGGCCATGTTCGCCACCGCCGAGCCGCCGGCCGATGGGACGGAGCCCGAGGCGCGCTGGCAGGCTGTGTTGGCCTTCTACCGGAGGTTGATGGCCGAGGCCGAGGCGCGCCAGATCAAGGTGGGGCTGCACACGGTGGCCATGCCGGCCCGCAACCTGCTCTGGGACTATGCCGCGTGCCAGCGCCTGCTGGCCGAGGCCCCCAGCCCCTCCAACGGCGTCACCTTCTGCGTGGGCAACTTTTGGAATTCCGATGGCGAGCGCATCTATGATATCGTGCGCGAGCTGGGCGAGCGGGTCGTGTATGTGCACACGCGTAGCACCAAGCGGCACCTGGGCGAGGAGCCTTTCTGGTTCGATCGCGGCGGCCCAGACTTTCGCCTCCTTCTGGAGGCTCTGCGCGACATCGGCTACGCGGGCGACATACGCTCAGAGCACATGCCCGAGATGGCGGGCGAGAATCGCACCGACATCGGCACGGCGTGGTCCATTGGCTATCTGAAGGCCTTGCTCAGGTATCTCTGAGCGGGCGATAATCGGCGATACGGCGGCTTCCAACCGGTGCAAGAGCGGCGAAAGCCAACTGTCAGGAGAGGGGAAAGATGGAGAAGACGACGACGGTACGGCGGCGCGAGCGATTCGATGCTTCGTGGCGGTTTCACCTGGGCGACGTGGCCGATGGCCAGGCGCCGACCCTGGATGACGGCGCCTGGCGCGTGCTCAACCTGCCTCACGATTGGAGCATCGAGGGCGAGTTCCGCGAGGACCATCCGTCCGGCTGGGGTGGGGGCTATCTGCCCGGCGGCATCGGCTGGTATCGCAAGGCGTTCCGCCTGGCCGAGGATGACCGGGGCCGCTCCGTCTCCATCCTCTTTGACGGCGTCTACAAGAATTGCGACGTCTATCTGAATGGCCAGCACCTCGGCTTTCATCCCTATGGCTACACCAGCTTCCACTACGACCTCACGCCTCATCTTCGCTACGGCGATGAGGAGAACGTGCTGGCGGTCCGCGTTGACGATTCGACCCAGCCCGATAGCCGCTGGTTCAGCGGCGCCGGCATCTATCGCCATGTCTGGATGATCGTCACCGATCCCCTGCACGTGCCCATCTGGGGGACGTTCGTGCGCACCCACAAGATGAACGACCAGGTGACGCGGGTGGACATCGTCACCCAGGTGCGCAACGACTCGGCCCACGAGCAGCGCTTCTTGCTGGAGACCCGTGTCCTGGATCCCCAGGGTCAGGTGGCGGCCGAGCACGTGCCGCACGCGGCGGCCCCGCGCGACTTGCGCCAGTCTGCGGCGCCGGGCGAGACGGTGACGCTGCGGCAACGCCTGTTCGTTCACGACCCACAGCTTTGGTCCGTCGAGACGCCGGTGCTCTACACGGTGCAGACGGAGATCAAGGTGGATGGCGCCATCGTGGATAGCTACGAGACGCCCTTTGGCGTGCGCGAGATCTGCTTCGATGCCGACCAGGGCTTCCTGCTGAACGGCGAGCGGGTCAAGATCAACGGCGTGTGCCTGCACCACGATGGCGGCTGCGTGGGCGCCGCCGTGCCCGATCGAGTCTGGGAGCGTCGGCTCGAGATCTTGAGGGAGATGGGCTGCAACGGCATCCGCAGCAGCCACTACCCTCCGGCCCCCGAGTTCCTGGATATGTGCGACCGCATGGGGTTCCTGGTGATGGACGAGATCTGCGACGAGTGGCGCATCGGCAAGGTGCCCTATGGTTACCACAAGTACTTTGACGAATGGCACGAGGCCGATCTGCGGAGCATGCTGCACCGCGACCGCAACCATCCCAGCGTCGTGCTGTGGAGCGTGGGCAACGAGATCCCGGAGCAGAGCTGGCCCGAGGGCGTGGAGGTCCTCCGCCGCCTGGTGGAGATCGTCCATGAGGAGGACCCCTCGCGGCCCACGACCTCGGCCTGTGACAATATCTCGTCGCCCAACCCGGCAACCCTCGAGTTCCTGGATCTGCTCGATGTGGTGGGCTACAACTATGTGGATCGCTGGTACGAGCACCAGGAGCTGTACTATGGCCCCGACCGACACCAGTTCCCTCAGCGCCGCATGATCGGCAGCGAGAACATTTCGCTGCCGGGGGTCCGCGGCGACTATACCCTCGAGCAGACGGGCGGCTGGTGGGGCAACTACTATACGCGCATGATCAACGTCGAGCAGCTCTGGAAGTTCACCGCCATGCACGACTATGTGGCGGGCGACTATATGTGGACGGGCATAGATTACCTGGGCGAGGCTCGCTGGCCCAACAAGAACTCGGTCAGCGGCGTCATAGATATGTGCGGGTTCCCCAAGGACGGCTATTACTTCTTCCAGTCGCAATGGACCAAGGAGCCGGTGCTCCATTTGGCGCCGCACTGGAGCTGGCGGGGCCAGGAGGGGCGCTTTATCCCCGTCATATGCTACACCAACTGCGAGACGGTGGAGTTGTTCCTGAACGGGCGCTCCTGCGGCATCAAGTCCTATGCCTTCCCCCGGCCGGGCATGGAGGGCCTCGATTGGTCGCCCCGCTTCAACCGGCCGCGGCCGACGACGGCCGATCTGCATCTGGCCTGGGATGTGCCCTACGAGCCGGGGGTGCTCAAGGCGGTGGGGCGCAAGGGCGATGAGGTGGTCTGTGAGTACACCGTCGTGACGGCCGGGCCTGCCACCCGGCTGCTGATGTGCGCCGACCGCGACGACCTCGCGGCCGATGGCTCCGATGTCGTGCACCTGACGGTGCGGGTGGTGGATGCCCAGGGCAATACCGTGCCCGACGCGTCAGACCTGGTGCGCTTTGAGGTCGACGGGCCCGCGCGGCTGCTGGGGGTGGACAACGGGGATCCCGCCTGCCATGATTCGTTCCTGGCGCCCGAGCGGCGGGCCTTCCACGGCCTGTGCCTGGCCATCGTCCAGATGGGCGAGACGGAGGGCGAGGTCGTCATCCGTGCCCAGGCCGAGGGGCTGGAGCCCGCGTTCGTGCGGGTTCGCAGCCACGCGTCGGACGCGTAAGCCCGGCCTGGCGTCCATGCGCAGGGAATCTCGCGCAGAGAGCGCCAAGAACGCAGAGGTAGGGAACATCTTGACGGCCTGGCGTCTCTGCGTGAGGATTGATCGCTGACGCGCGGTGCAGGGATTCTCGCGCAGAGAGCGCCAAGAACGCAAAGAAAGAGAGCCTCTTGGCGGCCTGGCGTCTCTGCGTGAGGATTGATCGCTGACGCGCGGTGCAGGGAATCTCGCGCAGAGAGCGCCAAGAACGCAAAGAAAGAGAGCCTCTTGGCGGCCTGGCGTCT
>DCTX01000061.1:0-2446 GCA_002329325.1 Anaerolineales bacterium UBA1429 | reverse complement strand
CGCGCAGAGAGCGCCAAGAGCGCAAAGGTAGGGAACGTCTTGGCGGCCTGGCGCGAGGATCATCCTATGCTTGCTTCCGGAGGTACAGACCCATGTTGACGGTTCAGGAAGTCGCTCGCATGATAGATCACTCGGTCCTGCTGCCCAGCATGGGCTACGATGCGCTGGCGGCCGGGATCGAGCTGTGCAAGCAGCGCGGCGTGGCCCAGATGGTGCCCCAGGCCTACCTGATCCCCCGCGCCCGCCAACTGCTGGAAGGCACCGATATCCGCCTCGTCTGCCCCATCTCGTTCCCTCAGGGCCTCAACGCCCCCGAGGTCAAGCGCGCCGAGGCTCTCTGGGCCCTGGAGCAGGGGGCCGTCGAGTTGGATATGGTGCTGAACGTCAGCGCGCTCAAGTCGGGCGATCATGCCTTTGTCGCGCGGGATATCCGGGGCGTGGCGGAGGTGGCCGCAGACCACGGCGCGCCGCTCAAGGTGATCCTGGAGGTCTGCCTGCTCACCGATGAGGAGATCGTGACGGCCTGCCACATCGCCGAGCAGGAGGGCGCCGGCTTTGTCAAGACCTCGACCCAGACCCAGCCGGGCGGCGCGACCGTCGAGACTGTGCGCCTGATGCGCGCCAGCGTGGGCCCAGATGTGGTCGTCAAGGCGTCAGGCTATATCACCGACATTGACAAGCTGCTGGCGCTGTACGAGGCCGGGGCGCGTCGCTTTGGCACTGGCTACACCGCCCAGATCCTGGATGGCCTGGCCGCCTAGCGCGCCGAGGCCGGGCTGGCCATCTGAGACTCGCCTCGATTCGTCGCCGACCTGACGCTCCCCCTATGGAGGTAGAATGCCCAAGTACGCGCCCCTGAACCTGACGCCGGAGGAGATCATCGCCTTTACGCCCGAGTGGCAGGGCGAGCGCACGCCCGACGGCCGCCCCCGGGTGCCCGACGGCATCCTGGAGCGCATGCGCGACGTGACCATCACCCAGGCGTGGGGCGTGCTGCGCGAAGAGGGCTATCACTGGCAGTACGAGGGCAACTGGACCTGCACCCAGCCTGGCAAGACCCTGGTGGGGCGCGCCGTGACGGCCAGCTACATGCCGCGCCGCGACGATGTGCGCAAGCGGGTGTTCGCCCTGGCCGAGCAGCAGGGGTGCGTGGGCGACCAGGTCTCCTGGCCCATCGATACGTTGGTGCGAGGAGATGTCTATGTGGCCGATGTGTTCGGCAAGCTGGCCGATGGTCCCGTCATCGGCGATAACCTCTCTACCTCGATCTACGCCAAGACGGGCAACGGTGTCGTGCACGATGCCGGCATCCGCGATATCGAGGGCGTGCGCGAGCTGGAGGACTTTGTCTCGTTCTGCCGCGGCTACCATCCTTCGTACGCCACCCCCACCATCGTTCTGATGGGCGTCAACTGCCCGGTGCGCATCGGCGGGGTGGCGGTGATGCCGGGGGATGTGGTGTTGGGCCGCGATGACGCCGTGGTCTTTATCCCGCCCCACCTGGCGGAGAAGGTGGTCACCACGGCCGAGATCATCCGCCTGCGCGACATCTTTGGCAAGCTCTGCCTGCAGGAGGGGCGCTATACGCCGGGCGAGATCGATCGGCGCTGGGAGGCGCACATCGAGGAGGATTTCTCGCGCTGGCTGGAAGGCCACATGGACGAGCTGCCCGTCCCCAAGGAGACGATCCAGGACTTTTTGAGGGGCCGCACCTGGTAGAGCCGCCGGCCCGGTACTCTCGCGCCAAGAGCGCCAAGGGCGCAGAGATAGAGACCTTCTGGGCGGCCTGGCGTCTTGGCGTGAGGATCGTACGCTGTGGTGCGAAACAGGCATTCTCGCGCCAAGAGCGCCAAGAGCGCGGAGGTACGGGAGCCTATGGGCGGATCGGCGTCTTTGCACGAGGAGCATCCGGCGGTGCGGCACAGGGATTCTCGCGCCAAGAGCGCGGAGGTACGGGAGCCTATGGGCGGATCGGCGTCTTTGCACGAGGAGCATCCAGCGGTGCGGCACAGGGATTCTCGCGCCAAGAGCGCCAAGGACGCAGAGTAGGGAGCGTCTTGGCGTCTTGGCGTGAGGGTCGTACGCTGTGGTGCGAAACAGGCATTCTCGCGCCAAGAGCGCCAAGGGCGCAGAGGTACGGGAGCCTATGGGCGGCTCGGCGTCTTTGCACGAGGAGCATNNCAAGGGCGCGGAGGTAGGGGGCTTCTCGGCGGCCTGGAGCGAGGATCGGCCGCTGGACTCGGGGGCGGGCGGTACCCTTCCGGTTGCCCGGCGGGGCCGCCGTGGGTATAATCTGTCTAGCGCAGACTATCGCGCACTCTTGCAGGGGGACGAGCAAGCAACTCATGGTCGAAGAGCAGATCGCCACGCGCCTGGCCGGCCTGCCGGAGAAGCCCGGCGTGTACTTGATGAAGGACGCCAGGGGCAAGGTCATCTATGTGGGCAA
>DCTX01000059.1 GCA_002329325.1 Anaerolineales bacterium UBA1429 | reverse complement strand
CGCCGCCGCACCCGGGCGGGCCGCATGCAGACCCAGATCTGGCGGGATGGCGGCACCCTGACCGTGGAGCGCTCCCAGCCTTACCTGACCCCCGCCGCCAAGATCCAGCCGCTGCACGTGGAGCGCAAGCCGTGAGACATAGGTGGCGCGCGCCGAGATCCGCCATGGGCCGAGGCCCTGCGACCGGACGCTGCCTGCGCGAAAAAGGGGGCGCCTGATGACCACCCACGAGTGCCAGAGCGCGACCGAGATGGCCGCCGTCATCGCCGCCGGGCTGGCCTCGCTGCCTATGCCGAACACGCCCAGATTGCGGGCCGTGCGGCGCAGCTACAGCCGCGCGCTGAGGGACTGTCGGGGGGACTACGTCCTGGCGGTGGCGAGGGCTCTGCGCCGGGATCTGCGCTGGCGCTGGATCGCCCTGGAGTTGATCGCTGACCATCGCGAAGCTTTTGCCCTTCTCGATTCTGGCCAGATCGAGGATCTGGGGCGCGGCATGGCCGATTGGGGCGCGGTGGATACCTTTGGGCGCACCATCGCGGGGCCGGCCTGGCTCCACGGCCTGCTGGGCGATGACGATATTGCGCGCTGGGCCGCCAGCGAGGATCGCTGGTGGCGACGGGCGGCCCTGGTATGCACCGTCGCCCTCAACACCCCCTCTCAGGGCGGAGCGGGCGACGCTGCGCGGACCCTGGCCGTCTGCCGCCTGCTGGTGGGCGACCGCGACGATATGGTGGTCAAGGCGCTGTCGTGGGCGCTGCGCAAGCTCTCGGAGCGCGACCCCGATGCGGTGCGCGCCTTTGTGCGCGCCCACGAGGACGACCTGGCGGCCCGCGTCAAGCGCGAGGTGGCCCACAAGCTGGAGACCGGGCTCAAGAACCCGCGTCGGCGCGGCTAGGCGTGTTCGCGCCACGGGAGGGAAGGAGGGAGGCTATGTCGCTCTTGGGCGACGTACAGAGAACGTTCCGCTACGCTCGGGGTCTGCGCGCTTACTGGCGCCGTCCCCTGAACATGGGGGACCCGGCCGCCACCGTGCGGGCCCGCCTGGCCCGCCGCGAGGCCGCCCTGGCGGCGCTGCTGCGCCAGGCCGTCTTCGCCTACGCCGATAGCCCCTACCTGTGGCTGCTGCGCAATGCCGGCATCGAGGAGGGCGACGTGGCGGCCCTGGTGGCCGAGTATGGCGTGGAGGGCGCCTTGCGCCGCCTGCACGCCGAAGGCGTCTATGTGACCCTGGACGAGTTCAAGGGCAATACCCCCATCCGCCGCGGCAGCCAGACGCTGGAGACGCAGGCCGCCAGCTTTGACTATCCTGGCGGCGCGGGCCACCTGCCCGGCAGCACGGGCGGCACCCGCTCCGCCGGGACACGCCTGGTGCTGGCCCTGGACGAGCTGGATCTGGTGCAGCCGCCGCGCTACCTGCACTTTCAGGCCCACGACCTGCTGGGCCGGCCCTATGTCATGTGGCGCCCTGCGCCGCCGGCCCTGGGCGGCCTGTATGTCGCCCTCATGAGCATCAAGCTGGGGTTGCCCCTGGTGCGCTGGTTCAGCCAAACCCAGCCGGGCCTGGGTCCGACGGCCGGCAAGAGCGTCGTCGTCTCCTCCGTCACCTTTCTGGTATCCGCCGCCATGGGGCACCCGCTACCCTTGCCCGAGTATGTGCCCATGGATCGCGCCGATGTGGTGGCGCGCTGGCTGGCGGAGCAGACGGCCCAGGGCAGGCGGCTGCACGTGGACCTGGCGCCCAGCTCGGCGGTGCGCGTCTGCCAGGCCGCCCGCGAGCTGGGCCTGGATATCAGCGGGCATATCGCGCGTACCAGCGGCGAGCCCCTCACCAAGGCCAAGGCCGCGCTGTTGACCGAGGCGGGCCTGACCTACTGCTCCGCCTATGCGCTGCTGGAGGGGGGCACCCTGGGCCTCTCCTGCGGCGACCCCGCCGCGGTGGACGATCAGCACCTGCTGACCGACCGCATCGCCCTGATCCAGGAGCCGCGCCCGTTCGAAGGGCTGGACGAGCCCATCGGGGCGCTGCTCCTCACCGTGTTCGGCGCGCCGTTGCCCAAGGTGATGCTCAACGTGGAGACGGGCGATTATGGGGTGCTGAGCGAACGCGCCTGCGGCTGCCCCATGGGCGCCGCCGGCCTGCACCAGCACCTGCACACCATCCGAAGCTATGAGAAGCTCACCTCCGCCGGCATGAGCTTTATGGGCAGCGCCCTCCTCGACGTGCTGGAGGCCGCCCTCCCCGGCCGCTTTGGCGGCGGCCCCACCGACTACCAGTTCGTCGAGACGGAGGTCGAGGGCGAGACGCGGGTCAAGCTGGTCATCGCCCCCGGCGTCGGCCCGCTGGACGAGGAGCAGGTCATCGCCTTTACCCTGGACGAGCTGCGCCGCCGCACCCGGGCGGGCCGCCTGCAGACCCAGATCTGGCGCGATAGCGGCATGCTGCGCGTAGAGCGCTCCGAGCCCTACCTGACCCCCGCCGCCAAGATCCAGCCGCTGCATGTGGAGCGCAGGGGATAGAGAGATGTCCGAGTCTGGCGCCACCAGGCCATATCGCGGCGACCAGGCAGCAGGACGGGGCTACTCCTCCGTGTATTGGCACCTCGGATAGTTGGAGCAGCGCCAGAAGGTTTGGCCTGCCTGCGGCCCACGCCGCGCCTTCTGCACCACGAGCTGCCCGGCGCAGAAAGGGCAGCGCCGGATCGGCGCAGAGGCCCCTTGGTCGGACCAATCCGGAGCCGGCGAAGGCATTGCCTCACTGCGTGGAGCTGCCGCATCGGAGCGTCTCTGCGTCGTTCTCAGGAGCGTCATGAGCTGGTTCCCCTCGACCAGATCGATGGGCTGGTTCTCCGCAAAGGCCTTCGCCTCCTGAGTGAATAGGCCCGAGGCAACGATGATGGCACCCTGAGCCTGGCGGGCCGTCACCAGGCCCAGCATCTCGCGCACGATCTTGACGCCCACTTTGGCCGACTTCCAGTGCTTGCACTGCACCAGGTACAGATTGCCGTCGCGTTCGATCTCCAGGTCTACACCACCATCGGGGCCGCCTTGCTGATTCTCCCGTACGCGGTATCCCTGGCGGCGGAAGGCCTCGCCGAGGAGCTCCTCGAACTCCTTCCATGAAAGCGCCCGGATGGAGTCGAGCCCTCTCTGCTGATCGAGTATTCTCGCCTTGCGGAACGAGTTGAATGCCGAGATCCCAGCCGGTACCAGAAACAGGAAAGCAACCCAGGAAAACTGCGGCAACAGAGGACCCCACAGGCGCCAGAAATCGTGCTCATCTCCGAGCCCGGGGAAGTAGTACTTGAGCGCGATGTAGGTAACTATCCCGACCAGAATGCTAACCCACCAAGGCAAAACACAAAGCAAGGCAACGAATTCTGCCAGGCAGCCCCTGTCTTTGCGGGCCATGCTTGATCCTTTCGACTGAGAACTAGAGAGAGTGTGTGGAGATATACGCCAGCAGCTTGTCAGGAAAGTTGACGGTCATGCCGTCGGCGCCGGCGTCAGCGACGCGGCGCATCAGCACCTCATCGCTGACGCCCCACGCCCGCACCACCAACCCCAGGCCGTGCAGCCGCTCCACCAGCTCTGGCGTCACATAGTCCGCCCGAGGGCAGAGCTGGGTCAACCCCATGGCCAGGGCCTCCTCGACCATGCTATCCGTGACCTCGCCCACCAGCCAGCCGGTGGGCAGATCGGGCGCCAGGTCGCGGGTCTCGGCCAGGGCCTCGCGCATGAAGGAGGTGATGGTCACCTGCTCGGCCAGGCCGTGCTGGCGCACGAGGGCCACGGTGCGCGCCACCAGGCTCGGCGTGCTCCCCTTGATCTCGATGTGCAGGTGGGCCCGCGCGCCCCAGCCAGCCAGCACCTCGGCCAGGGTGGGGATGCGCTGCCGGGCGAACTCGGGCGCGAACCAGGCGCCCGCATCCAGGGCGCGCAGCTCCGCCAGCGTGCGCTCCGCCACCGGACCGTGCCCGTTGGTGGTGCGGTCGAGCAGGTCGTCGTGGATGACCACCACTTCGCCATCGGCGGTGAGGTGCACGTCCAGCTCGATGTGGGTCGCGCCCATTTCCACCGCCAGATCGTAGGCGGCCGGGGTGTTCTCGGGCGCATAGGAAGAGGCGCCCCGATGGGCGATGGCCATGAATGGTTGTTGCATGCAGTTCCTCCAGTCGAATCGCCAGCGGGATGGATCTGGGCCGCAGGATACCACACGCCGATGGCGCATGGCAACACAAGATAGGGGTCCCCGCCTTGACGAACTCGCGGCCGCTGGCGAGAATGAGCGCGTCCGCATCCAGAAAATCCACGCCCTAGCTCTGGGAGGCCAGCATGTCCAAGACGAGTTTCTATCCCCGCGAGGCGCTCTACGGCGAGACGACCGCCCTCACCTACTCGGGCGAGCGGCTGACCAAGGCCGCCTTCCCCCTGGGGGGCATCGGCGCCGGCTGCATCTCCCTTTCCGGTCGGGGCGCCCTGGTGGATTGGGAGATCTTTAACCGGCCCAACAAAGGCATGAGCGTGCCCTATGCCTTCTTTGCGCTGTGGGCCCGCCTCCAAGGCGGGGCGACGGTGACCCGCGTGCTCCAGGCGCCCCACGAGCCGCCCTTCGACGGCAGCGGCTGGGGCCAATACAGCGGCATCGGGTTCGGCGTCCAGCGCGAGGACGGCTCCGGGCTCCCGCCCATGCGCGCAACCACCCTGCGGGGCGAGTTCCCCCTGGCCTGGGTCACCTTCGAGGACCCTATCCTGCCCGTGGAGGTCGAGCTGGAGGCCTTTAGCCCCTTTATCCCAACCGAGGCCGACGACTCTAGCCTGCCCATCGCCGTGCTCCACTATCGGGTGCGCAACCCCGGCGACGCGCCGGTGGAGGTCTCGGTGGCCGGCAACCTGGCCAACCCCATCGGCTATGACCACAGCGGCTCCCTCACGGGTCGCCGCCCCCGGAATGGCCTGGGCGGCAACCTCAACCGCTGGGTAGCCGAGGAGGGCCTGAACGCCCTGTATCTGACCTCGGAGCGCTATGCGCCCGATCACCCCCGCTTTGGCACCCTGGCGCTGGCCACGCCTGCCGAGGGCGCCTGGTGCCAGGCCGCCTGGCTGCGGGGCGCGTGGTTCGACATGTTCCACGATTACTGGGATCACTTTTCCCAGGAGGGCATTCTGGCCCCCCGCGAGTACCCGCCCTCGCCCGAGGGCCTGAACGACGTGGGCACCCTGGGCGTGCGCCGCACTCTGGCCCCCGGCGAGACGGCGACGTTTCCCTTTGTCATCGCCTGGCACTTTCCCAACTATGTCAAGTACTGGGGCCTGCCGGCCAGCGAGTGCGGATGTTGCGGCGAGGACGCCGGTCCCGTCTGGCCCAACTACTACGCGACCTTGTGGAGCGACGCCCTGGACGTGGCCCGCTACTACTTGGCCCACCGCGAGCGCCTCTATGGCGAGACGCGGCGCTTCCACGATACCCTGTTCGCCTCGCGCCTGCCTGCCGCCGTGCTGGACGCCGTCTCCAGCCAGGCTTCGATCCTCCACAGCCCCACGGTGCTGCGCCTGCCCGATGGCACCTTCTACGGCTTTGAGGGCTGCCACGGCAACGCCGGCTGCTGCGAGGGCTCCTGCACCCACGTCTGGAACTATGCCCAGACGCCCGCCTTTCTGTTCCCCGAGCTGGAGCGCTCGGAGCGCAGCGCCGACTATCGCTACAACATGAATCCCGATGGCTCCATGGGCTTTCGGCTGCAACTGCCCCTGGGCAGCGCCCCCTGGGCGTTCCACCCCGCCGCCGACGGCCAGATGGGCGGCCTGCTCAAGCTCTACCGCGATTGGAAGCTCTCTGGCGATGACGACTGGCTGCGCAGCCTCTGGCCAGAGGCCCGTCGCGCTCTGGAATACGCCTGGGTCGCCTGGGATGCCGACCAGGACGGGGTGATCGACGGCCAGCAGCACAACACCTACGATATCGAGTTCTATGGCCCCAACACCATGATCGGCACCTTTTACCTGGGGGCGCTGCGGGCGGGCGAGGAGATCGCCCGCTACCTGGGCGACGAGGACGCCGCCACCCGCTATCGCCAGGTGTTCGAACGGGGGCGCGCCCGCATCGAGGCCGAGCTGTTCAACGGCGAGTACTATGTCCAGCGCTGCGATCCCGAGCACGACAAGTACCAGTACGGCCTCGGCTGCCTTTCGGATCACCTGATCGGCCAATGGTGCGCCCACCTGGTGGGCCTCGGCTACCTGCTGGACCCGGAGCGGGTGCGCAGCGCCATCCGAGCCGTGTTCGAGCACAACTGGCGCACCGACTTTTGGGAGCACGCCAACCCCCAGCGCATCTATGCCCTGAACGACGAGCAGGGGCTGTTGCTCTGCTCCTGGCCCCACGGCGAGCGCCCGGCCCTGCCCTTTGTCTACTCGGACGAGGTCTGGTGCGGCATCGAGTACCAGGTGGCCTCGCACCTGATCTACGAGGGGCTGGTGGATGAGGGGCTGACCATCGTCAAGGGCGTGCGCGACCGGCACGATGGCCGGCGACGCAACCCCTGGAACGAGTTCGAGTGCGGCAGCCACTATGCCCGCTCCATGGCCTCCTGGTCGGTGCTGACGGCCCTCTCCGGCTATCGCTACGACCTGGGGGCGGCGATGCTGGGCTTTGCGCCGCGCCTCTGGCCCGAGGATTTCCGCGTGTTCTGGTCGGCCGAAGGCGTCTGGGGCAGCTATGCCCAGCGCCTGGGCGAGGGCGCCGTCGTCACCCTGCGCGTCGAGCACGGCCAGGTGACGCTGCGCACCCTGGAGCTGGGGGCGCTGCTCGGGCACCAGGTGACCACTGCCCATGTGGGCGGGCGCACCGTGCCCATCGGGGTGGAGATGGGCGGCGACGCTCTGCGGGTGCGCCTGGCCGAGCCGCTGACCCTGGCGGCGGGCGAGGAGCTGACCCTGGCGTAGACGCAGCGGCTGCAGGCCTGATCGACAGAGCCTACAGAGCCGCGAAGAGAGAGGGGCGACGCATGCGTCGCCCCTCTCTCCTGGTCAAGCGCCAGGGTTGCTCGCCTGGGCTGCTCTACGCGATCACCCGCACGCGCCCGTTCAGGCGCACGGCGCGGCCCTGGGTCACCAGCAACTCGAGAGCATCGCCATAGTTCCGCAGGATATAGGGGCGCCCCACGTGGTCGCGCCGGTAGAGATCCTCGGCCACGACGGTGTGCCCGGCATAGGCGCGAGCCAGCTCATCGGCCAGGGCGTCCAGCGGGCGAGCCACGGGCAGGCTGGCGGCATAGCGGGCCGCCTCGGGATCGTAGCAGTAGTCGGGCACCCCTTGGGGATGCCCGGTGCTGTGGGCGGCCAGGACCTCTTTCATCCGGGCATAGGCGCCTTCGTCGCGGCTGGCGTGGAGCAGCAGCTCCCTGGGGCGGTGATCGGCGCTCAGGCGAAAGGCCAGCACGTGGGCGGCGCCCAGCTCCTGCAACCGCTCCATGCAGGCCGCCAGGATCAGCTCCTCGCGCTGCCTCGGCGACGCCGCGCGGGCGGCCTCCCTCAGGGCGTCGGCTCGCTCCGCCCCCCAGAACGCCTCCAGGTGGGCGGCCACGCGGGGATTCGGCAGCCCCATGTTCAGCAGCGGATAGCGCAGCGCCAGCAGCACCTCCGCCTGGGGCAGCGCCAGGCAGCGCGCCAGGTCCTCTCCGCCCAGGCCGTGGTAGCCCCACGGCTCCAGGTAGGCCAGCAGCCCCAGGGGGCGGTAGGCCTCCAGGCGGGCGGCGATGCGCAGCCAGGGGTGGCGCCGAATCACCTGGGCGGGATGGGCCAGGGCGCGCACGGGCCGCAGGGCGCGGGCCAGGGCGCGGCGCGCATCGGGATCCTCGGGGCCCGGATCGTTGAGCAGGAGCAGGAGATCCGCACGCAGGGTATCGTCAGCGGCGGCGCGCCCGGCCACCGCGGCCACCACGCCGTGGGAGGCGGACGCGCCCCGATCGGGGCCGCGGTAGAGATCCAGGTAGGCCAGGCGCGGCGGCAACGCCGGGTGAGCGGGCGCCTGGGCGCTGAGCAGCGCGCGGCCCCAGGCGGCGGCATAGTCCGCCACGATGGCGGCCCGCACCGATACCCTCTCCGGCGGCGCGTCATGTTCGGTCATTAGCCCCTTCCTCCACTCCGCGAACGAGAGCTATCGCGGCCCGGCAAGACGAGCACGCGCCAGTTCGGGCTCTCCAGCATGTTGGGCCCCCGCCATGGCTGGCGGGTCACGACCTTCCACAGGACCAGGCCCAAACCCGTAGCCACGGCCAGCGCGATGGCATACAGTATCGGCGAGGGCGCGCAGACCATGCCCAGGGCCAAGGGGGTGAGGATGCCCAGGTTGCGGCGCAGCGCCGCGCTGAGCAGGGTCACCGCCAGGCCGGCGCCCCCGACCAGGAACTTGACCTCCCAGGGGCTGATGATCACCAACGCCGCGAAAAGGCCTGCCGTGAGCAGCAGGTAGACGCTCCGAGGCGTGCGCAAGAGCAGGGCGATGGCCAGGGCGATCAACAGAGTCGTCTGCAGACCCACGGGGGCCGCCGCCGCCAGACTGGCCAGCACCGCCAGGCCCAGCACGAACTGCACGACCATGGCTCGCATGTGCCCTCCTTGGGGTGCGCGCAACGCCGGGCAGGACGCTCTCTGAAATCAGTTTCATCATACAGGACAATTGCGCCCGGTGGCAAGCGCGAAAGGGGTATATCCAGGGCCGCGATGGAAGCTGCGGGCCGCGTTGCCCTCACCCCCACGAGGGCAACGCGTACCACGATCGCATCTGCGCCTCCTCCCCCGCGGGCCTGCCTGCGCTTCGGGTTGGGAGCCGTCTGCCGCACTGCTCAACGCCGCGGCCGCCCTCACCCCCACGAGGGCAACACGTACCACGATCGCCTCTGCGCCCCCTCCCCCGCCCGCGGGGGAGGGGGAAGCGTTGCTCGCCCTGGCGAGCAACGCGGGGGTGAGGGCCATTGCTCCCAAGATCCTGGCGAACCGACCGGCATGCTCGTTCAACCCACTCCCCCGCGAGCTTGCCTGCACGTCGGGGTGGGAGCCGGCCGGCGCGCTGCTCAGCGCCGGGGCCGCCCTCCCCCCCACGAGGGCAACGCGTACCACGAGCAACGCGGGGGTGAGGGCCATTGCTCCCAAGACCCTGGCGAACCGGCCGGCATGCTCGTTCAACCTCACCCCCGCACGCCTGCCTGCACGTCGGGGTGGGAGCTGGCTGGCGCGCTCCTCCGCACCGGGGTGAGGGCGATGGCTGCCCAGCCCCCCCGGTTGACAGCGTCCGCCATCTCGACTACCCTTGCCCCAGTCAACAGCGCGGGGGAGAGGCCATGGAGTACCGACAACTGGGCAGGGCTGGCATACGCGTCTCGGCGGTAGGGCTGGGCACCGGCGGCCAATGGGGCGGCCGGGTGGATCAGGCCGCGGCCAGCCGCATCGTCTGGGCCGCCCTGGATCAGGGCGTCAACTATGTGGACACCGCCGACATCTATGGCACCTGGTACCGCGGCACCTCGCTGGCCGAGGAGTACCTGGGGCAGGCGCTGGAGGGCATCCGCCATCAGGTGGTGCTGGGCACCAAGGGCTGCAGCGCCACGGGAGAGGGGCCCAACGATTGGGGCGCCTCCCGCGGCCACCTGACCCGCGCCCTGGAGGCCAGCCTCCGCCGCCTCCGCACCGACTATGTGGACCTGTACCAGATCCACCGCTTTGACGAGACCACTCCCATGGAGGAAACCATGCGCGCCCTGGACGACCTGGTCCGGGCGGGCAAGGTGCGCTACCTGGGCGCCTCCAACTATGCCGCGTGGCAGATCTGCCGCTGCAACGACCTGGCCGAGCGCTACGGCTGGGCCCCCTTTGTCACCACCCAGGCACACCATAACCTGCTGGAGCGCGAGGCCTCTCGCGAGCTGATCCCCTTCTGCCGGGAGATGCGGGTCGGGCTGCTGCCCTACTTCCCGCTGGCCAACGGCCTCCTGGCCGGGCGCTATCCCCCGGGCGCGCCGCCTCCATCCGACAGCCGCGCCGTGGCATTTGAGCGCACCCGCCGCTACCTGGCGCGATACGCCACGCCGGAAGGCTATGCCACCCTGCAGAGCCTCGCGGCCTGGGCCGAGGCGCGGGACCACACCCTTGCCGACCTGGCCGTGGCCTGGCTCCTGGCCGAGCCCACCGTGTCCTGCGTCATCACCGGCGTGAGCACGCCCGAGCAGATGACCGCCAACGCCCAGGCCGCCGCCTGGCGCTTGACGGCGGAGGACCTGGCAGAGATCGAGCTGCTCCTGGCCGGCGACGGCCAGGCATAGGCCCAGGCGCCAGGGAGGACGGGTGGGATATGGCAGCGCATAGCCATCGCACGAGTGAAATCCCGGCATAGGAGGGTCGCGCCCATGGCCGCTGTGCCGCACTCCAGCGCCTCGACCATCGCCCTGGCAGCGATGCTGCCGGCCCATTGGCCGGAAGTGCAGGCTATCTACTGCCAGGGGATCGCCACGGGCCACGCCACCTTTGAGACCGATGCGCCCACCTGGGAGGCCTGGGATCGCCAGCACCTGCCGACGCCGCGCCTGGTGGCCCTGGGACCGGCAGGCATCCTGGGGTGGGCCGCCCTCAGCCCCGTCTCCGGCCGCTACGTGTACAGGGGTGTGGCCGAGGTGAGCGTCTATGTGGCAGAGACGGCGCGCGGCCAGGGCGTCGGCCGCGCCCTGCTGGGTGCCCTGGTGAGCGCCTCTGAGGCCGACGGCATCTGGACCTTGCAGGCCGGCATCTTTCCCGAGAACACGGCCAGCATTGCGCTTCATCGGGCCTGCGGGTTTCGCATCGTGGGCGTGCGCCAGCGCCTGGGCCAGATGGGCGGCGGGTGGCGCGACGTGGCCCTGCTGGAACGCCGCAGCGCGACCGTCGGCGTCTGAGCCGCTTCCGCTGGCGCCCGGCCAAACCTCGCCGCCGGAAAGGAGGGTGCATCATGCCACAAGATCCGGTCTCGATACGCCCCATGCAGGCGGACGAGCCCCAGCGCATCAGGGCCATCGCCCGGCGCGCCTTTCCCTGGCAGATGGCCCTGTTCTTCTCCCTCAGCGACCACGTGTTCGTCGCCGAGCGAGACGGGCGGGCGATGGGGAGCGTGGTGCTGGAGACCTTTGCCCTGCCCGGTGGCCGCAAGGCCGGCCTTGTGTCCTGGATCCTGGTCGATCCGGACGCCCAGGGCCAGGGCATGGGGCAGGCCCTCGCCGACGCGGCCCTGGCGTTCCTGGAGAAAGAGGGCTGCACCGAGATCCTGGCCTGCGTCGAGGGCCACAACACCCGCTCCGGCAGGCTCTGGGCGCATCGGGGGATGGGCATCCTCTCGCCCGGCGAGCAGGTGCGCCGCTACGGCCTGGGCATCGTGCCGCTCTGGCTGCGCACCATGCACTTTTTGGATGTGGGCCAGTTCCTCTGGGCGCGGCCGGCGCCGCAGCGACGCGACCGCCCCTGGCTGCAGTGGTGGGGCGTCTGCCTGGTCAACGCCCTGCTCGTCTGGCTGGCGCTCTGGCGGCAGCATGGCTTTCACACCCTGCCGGCCAGCCTCCTGGCTGCGGCCGCCATGAGCGTGTTGGTCTTCCTGGGGGCGCGGACCCTGGCCATGCTTGTGGCAGGCCGCGCCCTGGGCCTGCCGCTGCGCTACCGCGCCTGGGAATCCGGGTTCCCCCTGGGCGTGGTCATCGCGGGCCTCCTCGGGGGGTACTATGCCAACCCCGGCGGCCTGTACCCGGAGGCAGAGGAGTGGCGCTATCGGGAGACGTTGCCCCGGCTGGGGCCGGTCGCCCTGGCAGGAGCCGCATCCACCTTGGTCTTGCTGGGCCTCTTGCGCCTGCTGGGGCTCGTAGCGCCAGAAGTGGGCTGGCGCTCCCTCTCCTTCTGGATCGGAGCGACCTTGAGCATCCTGGATATCCTGATACCGTTCTTCCCTTTGGCCTGCTACAATGGCAGGCGCATCTGGGATTGGAGCTCCGTGGCGTGGTGCCTGATGGCGGCGGCCACCCTGGCGTTGGTCGCGTTGTAGCATGACGGAGGAGCGGGTGAGCGCCAAGATTCTGGATCTCTACTGGTTCTCCGGCACCGGCAACACGCTGCTGGCGGCCCAGGCCATGGCCCAGGTGTTCCAGGAGGAGGGCTGGGAGGTGCACCTGCAGCCCATGACGGCGTGCGACCCGGCGCGCATCGCGCCGCGGGGCTGGGTGGGGCTGGCCTTCCCCGTGGCCTGCCAGACCACCTATCCCCTGGTGTGGCAGTTCTGCCAGGAGCTGGCGCCCGGCCAGGGCGCGCCTATCTTTATGGTGGACACCATGGCGGGCTACTCGGGCGCCATCGTCGGCCCGTTGCGAGAGGTGGTGCGCGGCCGGGGCTACACTCCCATCGGCGCCCGCGAGATCATCATGCCGATCAACTATTACCGGAGGCGCATCGCAGAGGAGCGGGAGCAGCGGCAACGCGAGCGGGGCCAGGAGCGCGCCCGCGCTTACGCCCGCGACCTGCTGGCGGGACGGGCCCGCTGGGGCCACGTGCCCGTGCTGCCCGATCTCTTGCGCGCCCTGGTGGGCTCGCGCTGGATGTGGCGCTGGGTGGCCTGGACCGACTCGGTGCTGCGGCTGGATCGCGAGCGCTGCACCCGGTGCGGCCTGTGCGCCCGCCTGTGCCCCATCGGCAACCTGACGCTGGATCCCTGGCCGCGCTACCAGGGCCGCTGTCAGCAGTGCATGCGCTGCCTCTCCTATTGCCCGGAGCAGGCGCTGGCCCTCTGGGGCTTGTCGCTCGAGCCCTACCGGGCCGTACCCGCCCGAGCGTTGCAGCCCCGAGAGGAGTTGCCGGAGTGACAGGCGAGGCGCGGTATGCGGGCCTGTGGCCGCGCTTTTGGGCCCTGTGCGTGGATATGTTACTCTTCTGCGCCGTCTTTTTCCCGACCACCCGCCTCGTCAAGGGTGTGTGGCACATGGCAGCCAGCGACCATCGCTGGGTTCATGGCCTCCTGATCACAGACCCGCTGTGCATCGCTTTCCTGCTGATCATGGCGCTGTGCTTCTGGCTGCTGGAGGGTCTGGCGGGCGCCACCCCGGGCAAGAGGGCCCTGGGGCTGCGCGTGGTGGCCGCCCATGGGCACAGGCCGGGCCTCGAGGCCAGCCTGATCCGCAACGCGCTGCGCGTGGTGGATAGCCTGCCCGCCCTGAACCAGCTGGGCGCGGTCCTGATCGTCCGGTCGCCCGAGCGAGCCCGCTGCGGCGACCGCGTGGCGGGCACTCGCGTGGTGCATGTACGTTAGCCTTGGCGCGACTCCCCCTGGGGGAAGCCCTCGGCAATCAGATCCGAGGAAGGACACGAGTTTGACTCACGAGTTCGATCCCATCGCCCTGGCTGCCGAGGCCGGGCGTCTGCTGGCGGCGCGTGGCTGGATGCTGGCTACCGCCGAGTCGTGTACGGGCGGGTTGATCGGCCACTGGATCACCGAGGTGCCCGGCAGCTCGGTCTACTATGTGGGAGGCGTGGTGGCCTATGCAGACGAGGCCAAGGCGCGCCTTTTGGGGGTGCCCACTCAGGAGATCTGCGCCCACGGCGCCGTCAGCGAGCCGGTAGCCCTGGCCATGGCCCAGGGCGTGCGTGCGGCTTTGGACGCCCAGATCGGCGTCAGCGTGACGGGCATCGCCGGGCCCACGGGGGCCGTGCCCACCAAGCCTGTGGGGACGGTGTTCATCGGCGTGGCGACGCCGACGGTGCAACGGGTGGAGCGCCATCAGTGGCCCCACGATCGCTCGGGCAACAAGGTCGCCTCGGCGCGACGGGCGCTGGAGATGGTGATCGAGGCGTTGGCCGAAAGCTAGCCCGCCGCCAACGCGCGCTGGCGCTGGGCCTCGAAAAGAAAGCCCGCCGCCGCGACGGCGGCGTTGAGGGATTCGGCGCCCTCCGCCATGGGGATGCGCGCCGCATGGGTAGCCAGGGCGTGGGCCTCGCTGCCGGGGCCATGGGCCTCGCTGCCGATGATCAGCGCGGAGGGCAGGGTCCAATCCAGCTCCCACAGCGGCAGGGCCGCGCCGGCCTCGGCCAGGACGCACTGCTTGCCCGCCGTGAGGCTGGCGATCTCTGCCCAGGTCAGATCCATGAGAATGGCGAGATCAAAGTGGGCGCCCATGCCGGCGCGCACGACCTTGGGGCTATAGGGGTCCACTGTGCCCGGTGCGCACACGACGCTGCCGACGCCTGTGGCCAGGGCGGTGCGCAACAGCGTGCCCAGGTTGCCGGGGGTGCGCCAGCCGTCGACGATCAGCGTCAGATCGGCGCTACGCACGGCCTCGGGGTCCGGCTGGGGCATGGGCATCACCGCCACCAGGCCCTGGGGCGTAGTCGTGTCCGAGATGGCAGCCATCACCTCGTCCGACACCTGCCAGAGCTGGCAGGCGGTCTCGGACAGCGCCGCGATCAGCCCGGCGCGCCCGGGGTCGGCGGCAAAAGCGCCTGTGTAAAAGCCAAAAGCGGGCCGATGCCCTCGAGAGACGGCGTGCCGTACCAGGCGATATCCTTCGGCCAGGTACTGGCGCTCTCGATGACGGTCCCGCTTTTTTGCTATGAGCCGACGAAGCAGTTTGACGTGTGGGTTCTGGAGGCTCTGGATCTCGCCGATGTGCGGCATAGGCCTCTCCCCACAACCCGGCCTGAGCCTAGACCGCCAGCGCCTGCTGGGCGACCTCTACGAGCCGGGCAAAAGCCTGCGGATCGCGCACGGCCAGGTCGGCGAGCATCTTGCGATTGACCTCGACCTCGGCCTTGTTCAGCCCGTCAATGAGCCTGCTGTAGCTGATGCCATGCAGGCGGGCGCCCGCGTTGATGCGCTGGATCCACAGCCGCCGCATGTCGCGCTTGCGCGCGCGCCGGTCGCGGGTCTGGTAGCTCAGCGACTTGAGCAGGGCCTCGTTGGCGCGCCTGAACAGCTTGCTCTTGGAGCCGAACTGCCCCTTGGTTTGATTGAGAACTTTCTTGTGGCGATTGGTCTGGGTCACGCCACGCTTTACTCTTGGCATGGTCTTGTCCTTACGAAAAGTATGGTGGCGCGACTAGCCGCGCTTGCCGAGAAAAGGCGTCAAACGCATCACACGCTTGCGGATCTGAGGCGATTCGACCTCGACCATCTGCCAGGCCGAGCGCTTGGACCGGCTGGACCGCTTGCGGCGCAGGTGGCGCTTCTCGGCCTTGGTGCGCACCAGCTTGCCGGAGCCGGTTAGCTTGAAACGCTTGGCAGCGCCTTTGTACGTCTTGAGCTTGGGCACGGGAACCTCCTCATGGGTATTCACTATGGTATAGGGCGCAAAACAAGACCCATTGACCCGAGGCCCCAAGGCCTCCTGGCAATGAGTCCTGCCGTGCAATAGCCTTTGTCAGCCTTGGTCAGCCTTGGCTTCGGTCTTGCCGGGAGCCAGGATCATGATCATCGAGCGCCCCTCCATGCGGGGCGTCAGCTCCACGGTAGCCACATCGCCCAGATCCGTGGCGACTCGCTCCATCAGTTCCACGGCGAGGTCAGCATGGGTGATCTCCCGCCCACGAAAGCGCACGCGCACGCGGATCTTGTTCCCTTCGGCCAGGAACTTGCGCGCCCGGCTCAGCTTGAAGGTCACGTCATGCTCGGCGGTCTTGGGGCGCACCTGGATCTCTTTGATCTCGACCTGTTTCTGGGCGCGCCGCGCCTCCCGGTCTCGCCGGGATTTCTCGTACATGAACTTGCCATAGTCCATCAGGCGGCAGACGGGCGGACGGGCGTTGGGAGAAACCTCCACCAGGTCAAGCCCTCGCTCCATCGCCACATGCAGCGCTTCCCGGATCGGGTAGATGCCCAGCTGTTTGCCGCTCTCGTCAATCAGGCGGACTTCGCGCACCCGGATCTCGTTGTTCAAGCGATGCTCTCTCTTGCTGATGGTACCATCACCTCTCTACTGTCAAGCTGGCTGTCATTGTGCCAGGCCGATCCATGTCGCGTAATTCTACCACGTGTCGCTCTTGCTGGCAAACCCACTGCCCGCTCCGTCCGACGGGGCAACGTCAGAGCTCCACAGGGCGCCCTGCAAGATAGCGGTATGATATCACAAAAGCCGGGCAACGCAAGCTGAATGCAGAACCCAAGCAGGGCAATTCCGCAGTCGCCCCTGTGGACCAGTGATGACACAGAGGCGCCACCAGCATGGGGCGATCGAGCCTGATCGCCGGTCGTTTGATGCGCCTCTAGGTGGGAGCAGATCTTGGGCGGGCCCCGCGGCACTTCTGTGGGGGTGAGGGCGCAACGTGCGCCCGGCCGGCTCGCCGCCATGCACGGAGATTCTGACGTCGGCCTGCGCATTGCAGATTGTACTGCTTTTCCGGGGTTCCGGAGGCTTCTCGAACCCACGACTCCTGGGCGACACGCCCTGTCACAACACAACCTGTAGGGGGTGCGGGGCCGTCTTGCAGGGCAGACGCTAGCCCGGAGGGCGGACGCCTGTTGTCAATCAGTGAAAATG
>DCTX01000092.1 GCA_002329325.1 Anaerolineales bacterium UBA1429 | reverse complement strand
GTGGGCATCGGCGACTATCGCGCCCTGTACAAGCACATCGTGGCCGACTAGCGTGCCCGTGGGGAGGGGCGGCCCGCGCCGCCCCTCCCCACGCGTCCTCGCCCTGTCTACGGGAGGTCGCCATGTCCACCCTAAGCGAACTGGTTGAACTGCTCGCCGCAGACCTGCAAGACACCGACTACCTGATCTGGTCGGCGGAGGACCACACCCGCAACATCCGCCGCGCCCTGGCGCACTATAGCGCCCTCAACCCGCTGCGCGCCAGCGCCCTGCTGGACACCGTGCCCGGCCAGCGGGAGCACGACATCTCTGCCCTGGGGGCCCTGGACGTGGGCCAGGTCTGGTATCCCTACGATCCCGAGAGCCCTTCCCACCCGCCGGAGTGCGTGGCCTTCTCCCTGCTGGACCGGCAGACCCTCTACCTGGAAAGCGATGCGCCTCCCTCCGGGGCCAAGCTGCGCCTGTTCTACCTGGCGCCGCATACCATCGCCGGCCTGGATGGCGCCGCGACCACCAGCCTGGATGCCAGCGGCGAAGAGCTGATCGTGTTGTTGGCCACGGCCTCGGCGGCCATGCAACGCTGCCAGGCCGTCATCGGCAAGGTCACCGTCAACGGCTGGACGCCCCAGCAACTGCTGGCCTGGGCGGAGGCGCGCCAGGCCGCCGCCGATCGCGCCTGGGACGCTTTGCGGCGCCGCCTCGTCCTGGCCGGAGACCCCCGTATCCCCTGGGACATCCCGGCCTAGAGTCCGGGGGCAACCTTCCCCGCCACAGAAAGGAGGCGCCATGACCGAGACCCGCATCATCCGTGCCCTGGTGGAGAGCTATGACCCCGAGAGTCACACCGCCACCGTGCGACCCCTGGGCCACCCCACGGCCACGCTGCAGGATGTGCCCGTGAGCGCCGACGTGCCAGGGGAGCTGATGCCCGTGGGGGCGCGGGTGCTGGCCCTGCTCTTTGGCGACGTGGGCCAGGTGGTCCTGGCGCCCTATGGGATGCTGCCCCTCTACCCTCCCTCCGGCGCGGCGGACTATAACACCTTCTACATGCTCACCGCGCCCGAGGGCATGGCCTACGCGCCCCATCCCTATCTCTCGGTGCAGCTCACCATCTCTGTGCACAGCTACTTTTGGATCCACTTTGCCGGGGCCTATGTAGCCCAGAACACCCGCTCGTGGAACCTGATCTGCCGCACGCTGATCAACGGCGTGCCCACGGGCGTCACCAGCGTGGTGGACAAGGTCGTGGTGGGGGGCTGGTACCAGCTCAGCATGGCCTTTCGCACCACCGCCGCCTACGCCCCCGGCGCGTACACCTTCCAGATGGGCTTTATGCAGCAGCAGGCCGGCGACCAGGTGCGCCCGGCGGGGGTGCACCTCTCTGTCATGGCGCTGCCCGCGCCGCCGCCCGCCTGATGGCGGAGCCAGGCGCGAGGCCCGTCAGCACTGCCAAGGGAGAGAGGAGGATCCATGCAGTCGATCACACCCACGCTGTTGGAGGCAGCCTGTTCCTGGGAGGGCGAGCCCGTCGTGGAGGCCCTGGTGGAAGACCGGCGGATCCGCTGGCGTACCCTGCACGATTGGCCCGCAGGCCCCGATACCGGCCAGGTGGCCCAGTTCCACAACGGGTCCATCACGCTGCGCATGAGGGCAGACCCGGCAGGCCAGCTCTGCATGGCCCGCGTGTGGGACCATGCCGATCCCGACGAGTGGGAGGACTGGACGCCGGTGGCGTCGGGCGCCAAGGGCGACGGCGATCTGGCGGTGGCCTGGCTGCCGCCGTTCACCTGGATCCTGGCGTACGAGGGCGCCACCGGCCATCAGGTCCTGACGCGCATCTCGACGGACAACGGCCTTTCCTGGTCGGGCGCCACTGTCCTGCACACGGCAGGACAGACGCCCTGGGTAGCCGCCTGGGGCCCGTGGGTGATGGTGTTGGAGGATCGCCTGCACGCCTACCGCTGGACGGGCGCCGCCTGGGAAGGCCCTCACACGCTGGCGAGCCCGGCGACGCCCGCGCCCTGGGGCGTGGCTCTCTACTACGATGCCGACGCCCAGCGCGGCCATATCCTCTACAGCAGCGGCGGCCAACTGTGGAGCGTCGAGCTGGAGACGGGCGGCGCCGCGCCTGGCTACACCGCGCCGCGGGTCCTGGCGCCAGGCGGCGATCAGGCGGGGGCTGCGCCGGCGCGCGTCGCGCTGCCCAGCCTTGCGCGGGTGGTGGACCTGGGCCTGGTGGCCACCTGGGTGGAGCGGCACACGGGGGCGCTGGCGGGCTGGGGCTCGCCCGTGAGCGCCGTCGCTTGCGATGCGACCATCGAGCACTTTGGGCAGATCTGCCCCCTGGCGGAGCCCCAGGTGTCGGCGCAGCGCTGGTCGCTGGCCTATGACATCCAGGCCAAGGTGCTCTATGCGGGGAACCGACGCCGCATCGTCAGCGCGCCCGTGTTCGACGCCCATATCCGCGATTGGATGCGCCTGGGCCCCGTGGAGGTCCTCTCCTACCGCCGTGTCGCCGAGGGCCACGAGCCCGGCGGCCTGACGGTGGAGTGGCTCGATCCGGAGATGGCCTGCCGCAACCCTGGCGAAGCGGCCTCGGCGGCGCGAGCCGCCAANNGCCAAGCCCCTGGCGGCGGTGCGGCTGCGAAGAGGCTACCGCACGGCATCGGGCGCGGAGACTGTGGAGACGCCCAACTACTACATCACAGCGGCCACGGTGAGCGAGGGGCAGGGCGCGGGGCGCGTGCGCCTGGAGGCGGTGGACGCCTATGGCCTGCTGGCCCTCTGGCGGCCTGCCGAGTCCATCGAGTGGTACGGGCGCACCATCGCCTGGCTGCTGGCGGAGGTCGCCGGGCGCGTGGGTCTGCGGATGGAGATCGGCGAGGCGCCCGGTTTGGCGGAGACCCTGCCTCACTTTAGCCTGCACCCTCACCAGAGCGCCCTGGCGGCGGTGCAGGCGCTGTTGCGGCTGGGTCGGGCGGTGGCGCGGCCCGCCGCGGCGGATGCCCTATACATCAGCGCCTACCCGCCCCCGCAAGAGTCAACGCCCCAGATCGGCGCGGCGGGCGAGGTGCGCGAGGCAGCCTATGGCTGCGCCCGATACCGCTGCACCCAGGTCCGAGTGGCCTCAGAGGCCCACGACGCCTACGCGGAGTCCGAGAGCCTGGCGGCCTCACAAGCCATGGGGCTGCGGCTCTCCGCCGCGCTGGAGGACAACCGGGTGGCAAATGACGCCATGGCGGCAGGTGTGGCCAGCTACGTCCTGGCCCTGGCTCTGCTGGAGGGCCGGGCCGACGAGGCGACCGTCCCGCTGCGCCCCGATCTCGAGGTGTGGGATGTGGTGACACTAGAAGGCGAAGCGGGCGCCACCCCGCCAGGGGGCAGCGCCCGCGTGATCACGGGTCTCGTCGAGGAAGCATCGCCCGCCCGCAGAAGGTATGTCACCAAGTTAGGGCTGGGCAGCGCCCCCGGCGACTACTCGTCCAGGTGTTTGATGCGAGCGTAGGAAAAGTCGTCCTCGTCGAACGAGTTGTAGGCGCCATAGTCAACGTCCAACTCGTCCTCGTCTTCCAGATCTTCGTCCTCGAGGTCTTCGTCATCCTCGTGCCAGACGTCAAAGCCATCGCCATAGTCGTCGTCTTCTTCGTCCAGTGCGTCCTCGTCGCCCTCCCAGGGCCAGTCCAGCTCAATGGGATGTAGGCCGACTACCTCCAGGCGCACGCCGCAAGTACGACAACGGACGATATCGCCGATATCAGGCGTCTCGGGCATATAGATCTCTTCATCGCACTGGGGGCAGGTTGCGTACGGCATAGAGATTTCCTCGCATATAGGGCTGTGCTGTGCATTGCGCACTCACTGCCAGTATAAGGGAGAGAGCGTCTGCATAGCAAGCTTTTCGAGATGGATTTTACGTCCTGTATACGGTGCGCCGGTCTGGCTCAGGCCGGCGCGTCTTCGTCCTCGGATTCATCGTCCGCCAGATCCAGGAGCTCGGCCACGCCGGGCGCGAGGCTGTACCACCCGGCATCGCAGGGGGCCAGGAGATAGGGCGGTTCGGAGCGCTTGCGAGGGTGCATCAAGGCAAAGCGCTCGAAACGCTGGGCCAGCTCGGCGGCGAGGGCCTCGGCGGTGGCCTCGTCGCGATAGTCCGGATGGATCAATGCCAGGCAATCCACCAGGGGCTGCTCCTCCGCCATGCGGACGGGCCCCAGGATGCCCAGGGCCACGACCTGATCGTCGTCGCCCAGGGCGATCACCGTCTCGCGCCAATCCTTCTCCAGATCGGGCAGGATGCGCTCGCCCAGGGCCTCACGCTCCAGGGGCAGGCCAGCGGGCGGCCCGTCCTCGGCCACGGCCACCAGGCGCAAGAGGTGCAGGACGCCGCCCAGGTCGCTGGGCATACAGGGGCGAATCTCGATGCCCGGCTCTGCCTCGTCCTCATCCACGAGATGTTGCACCCAGGCGTACTTGCGGCGCAATGTCGTCGGGTAAAAGCTGTTGAGCGCATCATAGTCCACCGCCTGGCCCCAGCGATGGTACACCCGCGGGTCGATGTACGATCTGAGGCTGGTGTTGGTGTTCCAGCGGCGTTTGCGCTGGGCGATGGCGAGCTGGGCGCGGATCTTGCCCTGGGCGTCCTCCGCCCGCGCGAGCCGTTCGCGAGCCGTCCCCACGCGGCGCCAGGCCGTCGCCAGCTGTCTGGCATACCGCTGGCGCAGGGCGCTCTTGCGCTCCTCGGTGGGGGCGTCCTCTTCGGCCTGGCGCGCCTCCTGCTTGAGTTCCTCGTGCCGCGCCTGATAGCCGGCCACCTGCTCTCGATAGCGGTCAATGCGCTCCTGGGCCCTGGCGATGCGCTGCTCGTAACGCTCCCGCGCGCTCTCCCAGTTGCCCCGTACCTGCTTGGTGTGGTTGCAGAGCTCGGCTGCGACCAGGTTGGCGACGCTGGCCGCCTCCCACTTGCGGTACTCGGGATGTTCGCGCTTGACGCCCGACCGGCCCAGGCTGCGCTCCACCGCCTTGGTGGCGTGGTAGGTGCGGAACATCTTGGCCGATAGCCGGGGGATGATGCGCGAAAGGAAGGCGTTCACGTCCCGGCTGGCGATGTCAGGAAAGAGCTGGGGCAGGCCGCGGGCGTTGCCCCCGTTCTCCACCGACGTGCTGGAGGGCCGGGCGTGCAGGATCAGCTCGGCCAGGTTGTCATAAACCACCTGGGGCGGCCGGATCGTCTTGTGCCACTCGACAGAGTCTTTGCCCAAGAAGCGGAACTCGACGCTGCCGTCCTCGTGCAGCGTCACATGTTCGGGGCGCAGCGTGGTGGCGCCCACGGTGTCGGCCTCGTCGGCCTCTTTCTCGTCACCCACGCGCAGGCACAGGTGATCGATCAGGTAGCAGGCCGTGGCGACCATGCGGTCGCGGGGGCTTTCGGCCACCAGGCCGCGCTCGATGGCCTGGCGCACGTCGTCCAGGCGGCCGTCCAGGCGCAGCGCCTGATCGAACTTTTGCGCTTCGCGTCGCTGCTTGACGGGCGCCGTATCGCTGAGCCAGATGTACTTGAGCTTGCCGCTGAGCTTGTCTTTCCAGCGGGCGACCCAGAGCGACTCGGGCTGCCAGAGCACCTCAGCCCAACGCCCTTCCATCTCCTCCGGGTGGGGGCCATAGTTCAGGGTGATGTCCTCCTGGCTGGCGCCCTCTTTCCAGCGGCCACGCAGCGGGTGCTGGCCGCGCCCCATAAAGATGCCGCTGGGCTCCACCATGTAGGTGCCCAGCTCGACCCGCTGGCCGTTGACGATGGCATAGCCGTAGCGGGCCTTGAGCTCCTCGCGCACCTGCCTGCGGGCTGCCGCCTGCTCCTTGCGTTCCTGGGGCGTCAGCGCCTCTCTCTGGCGGCGCTCCTCGTCCACCAGGGCATAGTAGGCGCTCAGGTCCACCTCTTCCAGGGTCAGGGGCGGCTCGATGCCCAGGGCCTGAGAAAAGTCCGCCATAAAGTTGGCCACGAACACCTCGTCCTCGACATAGACGGTGTCCTTCTTCCTGGCCCAGGCCAAGGCCATCTCCTCTTGCTTGGGCGTCAGCGCGATCTGGCGCCCACGGGCCGTGATCGATAGCCCCGGAGGAACGGGGGGATCGGGCACGATGACGCCGTTATGGACAAGCTGCTCTAGCAATGGATCCTTGCTCCCTGATTCCGTATAGGCGTGGTACCTATGGTCATGCGCATAGTCTATCTTTTAGCATACCATGAGCCCGCCATCTGACAAAACCGCGTACGCAAGAGACGCTTCTGGGCGTGGGCCCGTGGCCCGTGCCTTCTTTGGCGGCGGCTCCTCGCCACAGCAACCCCGCCTTGACACTTTCTTCACGATTTCCGGCTATACTGGGGGCAGCCACCGGCCCGGCGCGTTTGACTCGCCCGAGGGGAGGAGACATCTGAAGCGCATTGCACTCGTTCAGGACCTGGCCCGAGAGCCCTTGAGGTTCTCCCCTCGCTCCCACGACCCTGCGCTGACTCAGGGGCTGGCCGCGTTTGCTCCCTGCAGCCTGGAGGATCTGGGCTCGCTGACGCTGCTCAGGCGCACCGACACCAAGTACGTGCTCTCCTCGCGGCAGTTGTCGCCGCTGCTGGCCGCGCTACGCGCCGACTATGCCCTGCTGGAGATCGACGGCGTGCGTGCGCACCCTTATCGCACGTTGTACTGGGATACGCCCGATCTGGCGCTTTACCAGATGCACCACAACGGGCGACGCAAGCGATACAAGGTGCGCTGTCGCAGCTATCTGGCGACCGGCCAATCGTTTCTGGAGGTCAAGCTGCACACCCGCAGGCGCACCACGGAAAAAGTGCGGCGCGAGCTGGCGCGGCCCCTGACCGAGCTCACCCCTTCGGCCCGGCTGTTCATCGAGAGGCAGCTCGCTGGCCAGTTCAGCGCCTTGCCAGAGCTTGTGCCCACGCTGGGCAACGACTTCTGGCGCATCACCCTGGTCAGCCAGCGGCACCAGGAGCGCCTGACCCTGGACCTGGGGCTGCGCCTGTGGGGCGAGCAAGGGGCGCTGGAGCTATCCAGGATCGTGATCGTCGAGATCAAGCAGGCCCGCCAGCGTCGCGATACGCCTTCGATCCAGCAGATGCGGGCCTGGGGGGTGCGCCCCACCAGCCTGAGCAAGTACTGTATCGGGATCTCGCTGCTTTGGCCAGAGGTGCGGCACAACCGTTTCCATCGCCAACTGCGGCTGATCCAGCAACGCAACGGAGGAGAACTGCATGTGGAGTGGATTCGCTAGCTTTGCGATCGGGGCCTTGTTCAACCTGGCGGTGGCCGCCCTCATCGTGCGCCTGATCTACTATCCCGCCACCCAAGAAAAGAGCTACGTCTTTACCTTTATCGCCTTTAGCGCGATCCTCTACTTTGTCATGTCGCTCCTCTCCGGCGTTCAGCTCGGGGTGGGCGTCGGCTTTGGCCTCTTTGCCATCTTTTCGGTGCTGCGCTACCGCACCGACCCGATCCCGATCCGCGAGATGACCTATCTCTTTGTCATCATCGCCCTACCGGTGATCAACGCCCTGATGGTCCAGGCGGGCGACATCCCTCACCTGCTGGCGGCCAACGCCTTGATGGTGGCGATCCTGTACGTGCTGGAGAAGGGCTGGGGCTTTCGCTTTCAGGAGAGCATCAAGGTCGCCTATGAGAAGATCGGCCTCATCACACCGGAGAATCGCGCCCTCCTGTTGGCCGATCTGCGCACGCGCACGGGGCTGCCCGTGCACGCGGTAGAGGTGACCAGCATAGACCTGGTGAACGACACGGCGGTGCTGCGGGTGTACTATGGCAGGCCTCGTGGCCAGGCGCGAGACGGGTCGGGGCCGGAGGCTCCCTCCGATGAGGGCCGGCACGATGCACACTAGCTCTGCGCTTGATAGACACATGTCAAGCTACATTCGTTCGCTGGTCTTCTTCTTGATCCTGCTGGCGGCTGTTGGGTGCGCGCCGGTGGCTACGCCCGGCGCCTGGGCAGACCCGACCGAGGACGCCGGCCTGGGCGAAGTGGCGCCGGCGATCCAGCCGACGAGCAGCGCCGCCCGGCCGACGGCGACAGTGGCGCCGCCGGCCGACGCCGCGCGCCCCGAAGGC
Organism: Anaerolineales bacterium UBA1429; assembly: GCA_002329325.1. GTDB lineage: Bacteria > Chloroflexota > Anaerolineae > UBA1429 > UBA1429 > UBA1429. The sequence continues at coordinate 11,320 of DCTX01000092.1, read as the reverse complement.
TGGGATGCCGCCTCCCACGGCAGCGAGGCCGCCCCCGACTACGCCGTGGTCATGCCCCAGGATCGTGTCAACGAGATCCTCCTCACCATCGAGCCGGAGGACTGGGAGGCCATGCAGGCCAACCTGGCGGAGCTGATGGGCCAGCGCGGCACGGGCGGACGGGGCGGCTTTGGCGGGGGCATGAGCCTGGTGCCCGAGAACCCCATGTGGGTGGAAGCCACCCTCACCTTCAACGGGCAGACCTGGCGCCACGTGGGCGTGCGCTACAAGGGGAATTCGTCCCTCGCCAGCGGCTGGCGCAGTGGCACCGACAAACTGCCCCTCAAGCTCGACTTTGACGAGTTTGAGGACGAATACCCCGAGATCAAGAACCAAAGGTTCTATGGGTTCAAGCAACTCTCGCTCGCCAATGGCTTTGCCGACGAGACCTACATGCGCGATCCTCTCGCTTATGCGCTGCTGGAGGCGGCCGGTCTGCCTGCATCCAGAACGGCCTACTATGCGGTCACGCTGGACTATGGCCAGGGACCGGTAGATCTCGGCCTCTATGTGGCCATCGAGGTGGTCGACGATACAGCGATTCCCCGCTACTTTGGCAGCTCGGATGGGAACATGTACGAGGCCGATGGCGCGGCCGCCAGCCTTGCGGCGGGGACGCGCTCGCAGATCAGCGCCAGCTTCCTCAAGGAGAACAACGCTCAGGCGGCCGATTGGGGCGATATCGAGGCGCTATACGATGCCCTTCACGCGGACGAGCGCACTACAGATGCCGCCGAGTGGCGTGCGGGGTTGGAGAAGGTGTTCGATGTAGACACCTTCCTCAAGTGGCTGGCTCTGGCCGGCGCGATGAAACATTGGGACACCTATGGCGCCATGAGCCACAACTACTACCTGTACGACAATCCCGCCACAGGGCAGCTTACCTGGATCTCGTGGGATCATAATCAGGTCTTTGGCGATACACCCTCAGGAGACGAAGGAAGGGCGATGGGCCAGGGGCAGAACGGGGCGCCGCCTGTCGGGGATGCGCCCGATGCACCCGATGCACCGATGCCGGGGGGCAGGCGACCTTTCCAGGCCCAGCCGGCGCCTGAGGGCAGGGCGCCCATCGCGCGGGGGCCCGGCGGCCGCGGCGTGTCACTGGGTCGCGAGGAAGTCGGAGACGATTGGCCCCTGATCCGCTACCTGCTGGATGACCCCGTCTACCACGCCGCCTACCTGGAGTACATGGCGCAGATGGCAAGCCTGCTGGAGCCGGCCGCCATGGAGGCTCGCATCGAAAGGGCGGCCGCTCTGATCGCTCCCTACGCGGAGGATGAGGATGCCTTTGCCGATGCCGTCGCTGCCCTGAGCTCGCAGGTGGCCCAATGCTACGAGGAAGCCATGGCTTTCGTAGCCAGCCAGTGACTCGGCCCGACCTCGCCCAGATTAAGAGACGCGCCTCCCCGCCAGGAAGCGCGTCTTGAGCAGCTCAGCCCCGCACGTCGCCTATCCCACGGGCCAGATGCGTGCCGCCGCATACGGCTTGCCCGGCAGGGGGATCTCGTCGGCATTGATATAGATCTTGGGCAGCGTTCGAACGGTCATCTCCCAGGTGTCGATCCAATCCACCCGGTAGGCCACGTCCTTGGGCAGGCCAAAGCCCCAGGAGACCGGTTGATGCGGCCCAAAGTAGAGCAGGCGAAAGTCGCCGTGGCTCCCGCCCGAGACGCGGCTCCAGACCCACTCCTTCTCCAGGGGCGTCAGGCCGCCGGGCAGCGTCTCCAGCACCTCGCGCAGGAAGGCCAGGCGCGGCCAGCTCTCGCCGCACAACTCACCCCCCTTGGACCACCACAGCACCTCCTCTGGATTCAGATAGGTCTCGCCGTGGCCGGCGTAGCAGCCGTTGGCCGCCATCACCCAAAAGCGGTGCACCAGCTCTTGGGCCGAGATGTTGCCCCACGGCATGGGGATGTTGCCCTCGTACTCGCACTCGTCATCGATGACGGGCTTGCCATAGGCGCGCCGCCAACGCTTGCACTCGTGCACAAAGGGGTTCTGGATGCAGACGTGGGTCACCCAGGGCTTGGTGTGGTCATAGTTCGCTTCCAGATCGCCGTTGTGGATCGAGCGCAGGTGCTGATACGGGTCGCGCTGGGCGAGCTCTTGAAAGAGGGCGTCCCAGTGGCCCATGGTCTTCCAGCCCAGGGTAAAATCGTATTCGTTGGCCATCGACCACCACACGTTGCGGTAGGCGGCAAGCCGCGCCACCACATAGCGCAGGTAGTGGAGATCGTCGGCGTGAGACATGCGCACATAGCCCCAGCGATCGTAGGGATGCCATAGGATCAGGTCCGCCTCGATGCCCAGGGCGCCCAGCTCGCCGATGCGCTTCTCCAGGTGCTGGAAGAAGGCGGGGTTGGGCCGCGTATGGTCGTTCTCCCCCTCTGGACTGCGCTCAAACGGGTATAGAGGCGGCTCGTTGTGGTTGTAGATATAGTGCTTGGGAAAGACCGTCATGCGCAGCTTGTTAAAGGGCGCGCCCCGCAGGCTCTCCAGGGTGCGCTCCTGCAGCTCGAGGGGCTGGTGCAGCCAGGCATAGCAGGTGGTGCCCACGGGGTAGTAGGCGGTGCCGTCGTCAAAGCGAAAGTGAAAGGTATCGCTCACGCGCACGGGACCGTGGACCCCGGGCCGCGCCGGAATGCAGGTAAAGGCGTAGCGGCGACCATCCAGCGCCGGCGACGAGCTCTCGGTGACCATCTCCCAGGGGCCCTCGGCATCGGGCATAAAGCGCACGCGATAGGTGCCTGCGCCATCGTAGAACCCGTCCACCAGCACCTGGCGGCTGCCCTGGACGCAGCGCGCTCGCAGCCACACGTCTCGGAAAGGATTGCCATCTTGGGGGCCCTGGAGGGTCAGCTCTGCCAGATCGTACTTGTGCACCGTCTCGGCGTGGGTCATGTCTCTTCTCCCAAGTTCGGGCGCCGAACCGCTGGCGCCCCTGTGACCGACTGGGCCCGCCAGGGCAGGCCCTGATCTCGACAAGCGAACACTCGCGGCGCGAGACGTCGCGCGCCGCGTTTGAGCTTGTGGTTACCCCAACATCTCGAGCGCCAGCCGCGCATAGACCCGCGCCGCGGCATAGACGTCGGCCAGGCGCACCTGGTCCTCCACCGTGTGGGCGTAGCGCTCCTCGCCGGGGCCAAAGCCGATGGTCGGGATGCCCGCCACCCCCATGGTGTAGACGCCATCGGTGGAGAACTCCCAGCGGCCCAGGCGGGGCGCATACCCCAGCACCATCTCGATAGTCTCGGCGGCGCGGCGCAGCAACGGCTCGTCGTCGGGCGTGATCCAATAGGGGAACACCTCGCGGGCCTCGGCCTCGTAGCCGGTGTAGCTGACGCTGCGGTGCACCGGCACCTCCACCTCGGCCTGGATGGCCTCGCGGGTCAGGATGCGGCGCACCTCCGTCAGGGCCTTGGCCTCGGTCTCGCCGATGGTCAGGCGTCGGTCGATGTGCACCAGGCAGAAATCGGGCACCACGTTGTGGCTGCCCGCCCGGCTCAGGATCTCGGTGGCGGCGATGCTGCCCCGCCCCAGGAACGAGTCGTTCTGCAGTTGGGGCGCCAGCAACTGGAGCCCAAAGACAAAGCGTGCCGCCTCGTAGATCGCGTTCACTCCGCGCTCCGGCGCCGAGGCGTGGCAGCTCTGGCCCCGCACAGTGACCTGCATCTCCATGCGACCCCGCTGGCCTCGGGCGATCTGCAGATTGGTCGCCTCGCCCAGCACCACCCAATCGGGCCGCAGCCCCTCTTCTTCGATGATGTGGCGCATGGCCAGGCCCTCGCAGGGCTCCTCTTGCACCACGCCCACCACGTAGAGACTGCCCTTGAGCTGCTCGCGCAGGGGCACCAGGGCGCCCCCGGCGTGGATCATGGCGGCCAGCCCGCCCTTCATATCCGAGGCGCCGCGCCCATAGAGCACGCCATCGCGCACCAGCCCGCCGAACGGGTCGTGCTCCCAGAGGCTCCGATCGCCCACGTCCACCGTGTCCATGTGCCCGTTGAACAGCAGCCGTGGCCCGTCGGCCGGGCCGATGCGCCCGATGACGTTGCCCATGGCGTCTACGTCCACGGCGTCATAGCCCAGGGCGCGCATCTCGGCGACGATGCGCTCGGCCAGGGCCCCCTCCTGGGCGGAGGGGCTGGGGATGCGAACCAGGTCGCGAGTCAGGGTATCGAGATCGTCGCGATTGATCGAGGGTTGTGTTGGCGGCATCATAGCTCCAGTCTGAGGCGCCGGATCAGGACCCGGGGTTGGCTGTGGCAGCGGCTAGTAGGCGCCGCTGCCGAACAGGACGGTCGGAATCGTCTTGAGGACGATACGCAGGTCCATCAGCGGTGACCAGTTTTCGATATAGTACACATCCAGGAGCACCATCTCGTCGAAGGTGAGGTCGCTGCGACCGCTCACCTGCCAGAGCCCGGTCATTCCCGGGGGTACCTCCAGGCGCTGGGTGTGCCACGGTTCGTAGGCCTCCACCTCCGCGGGGATGGCGGGCCGGGGGCCGATCAGGCTCATCTCGCCCCGGAGCACGTTCCATATCTGGGGCAGCTCATCCAGGCTGAACCTTCGCAGGAAGCGGCCCATGCGGGTGCGCCGTGGGTCGTCTTTGATCTTGAACAGAGGGCCGCTGGCCTCGTTGCGGTCGCGCAACTCGTCCAGCCGCTTTTCCGCGTCGGCGCACATGGTGCGGAACTTGAAGCAGGTGAAGGGCCGTTGGCCCCGGCCCACCCGCGTCTGGCGAAAGATCGCCGGGCCGGGCGAATCCAGGCGAATGGCGATCGCCAGGATCAGGAACAAGGGCGTCAGCAGGACCAGCCCCAACGAGGCGAGCACCAGATCGCTGGCGCGCTTGAACAGCCGCTGCCAGGCCTTGAGCCGGGGCTCCTGCACCCCCAGCAGGGGGATGCCATCCAGGTTATCGACGACGACGGAGCTGAGGGCGATCTGGAACAGGTCCGGCACGATGCGCACTTGCACCTGGCTACCCCGGCAGTTGCGCACGATCTGCAGGATCTTGCGATGGGACATCCAGGGAAGGGTGATGATCACCTGGTCCACCGGCATGCTGCGGATCACGTTGGGGAGGTCATCGGTGGTGCCCAAACACGGGTAGGGCCCGATGGGCGCGCCGGAACGCTCGGGGTCGTCATCCACAAAGCCCACGATGCGATAGCCCAGCTCGGGCCGCGCCATGATGGCGCGCATCACCGAGCGCCCGATCTCGCCGGCGCCCACGATCAGCACCCGCTCCAGGCCCCGGCCGCGCCGGTGGCGGGCGTTGATGACCGCGTGCTCCACGATGCGAGCCACCCCCAGCAGAACGATGGCGGCTATGCCCGTGTAGCCAAAGATCAACCGCGAGTAGTACGAGGGCCCGGCCAGAAAGGCGATGACGATCACCAAGGCGATGGCCACCAGGGTGCTGCGAAAGACGGTATACAGCTCGTCCAGCAGGGTGCGCCCGCGCTCGGCGCGGTACGCGCCCTCGAGCAGGTGCACCAAAAAGAGCGCCAGGGTCAGCAGGCTGATGCTGGGCACATAGACCTGCAGGGGGACGTGGTAGGCTGGCTCGACCTCACGGAACCACTGCAGCCCGTAGCGCACCCAATAGGCCAGCAGGAACGCCAGGACGAACAGGCCGATATCCACGATCGGCTTCAAGTAGTGCCACGGACCAAGGTGTGGCACAGATGCGCTAGGCTTGGTCATGTAACACCTGCCAGTAGAGTTCGGCCGTGGCCTTGGCCGTGGCCAGCCAGGTCATGTCCTGGGCGCGCTGCAGGCCCGCTTCTCGCAAGGCCTGCTGCTGCGTCGGGGATTCCAGCAGCTCGGCCATGGCCTCGGCCCATGCCTCGGGATCGTCGGGCGGGAGCTGCACACCGGCCTCTCCCACCACCTCCGGCAGGGAGGACTGGTCGGAGACGATCACCGGCGTGCCGCAAGCCATAGCCTCCAGCGGAGGGAGGCCGAACCCCTCGTAGCGCGAGGGATAGACGAACAGCTCGGCGGCGTTGTACCAGAGGGGCAGCTCGGCATCGGGGACAAAGCCGGGCAAGATAACGCGCTGTTGCAGCCCCAGGGCCTGTACCCGGGCGTCCAGCGTCTCATAGAACCAGCCCTTGCCGCCGGCGATCACCAGAGTGTGGGGCAGATCGGTGCGCTCACAGAGGCGCGCCATGGCCTCCAGCAGAAGGAGCACGTTCTTGCGGGGCTCCAACGTGGCCACACAGAGGATGATGCGCTCTGGCAGGCCGTAGCGCTCCCGCAGGGCGGCCAAGGGCTCGCGGTCGGCCAGGGGGCGCATCTCGGGCCCCACGCCCGGGTAGATCACATCCACGCGGCTGCGGCTCAGGCCCAGGATCTCTTGCATGTCGCGCCGGGTGCTCTGGGAATCGGCGATCAGGCGCACCGCCCGCTGGGCCGAGAGCCGTGTGAAGCGCTGCAGATAGAGGCGGTTACCCCTGGGGAAGAGCTCAGGATAGCGGAAGAAGCTCAGATCGTGAACCGTCACCACCAGGGGGCGGGTCGTGGCCAGCGGCCCCACGTAGACCGGGGCATGGACCAGGTCCACCTTGTCGCTGCGCAGCGCCCAGGGCTGGGCCAACTGCTCCCAGAGGATGCGCATGGCGGGCCGCTCGGTGCGCCAGCGCGTCGCGCGCATCTGCCAGCCGGGCACGCGCAGCTCGGGATCGCCGGTGTAGGCAACATAGGCCAGCGCGTCATCCGCCAGGGGCAGGTGAGTCATGAGACCGTGGATGTAGCGGCTCACGCCGGCGCTGCGGTACGTGAGGGAACGCGACAACAGGTGGGCATTCAGCCCAATCGTGGGCCTGTCTGCGGCTGCGCATGGCCGTTGGGTGGATTGGATGTCGTTATCCATATCGGCAGGATTGTAGCAGCAGAGGCGTAATGAGCCAAGTTGTGTCGCGACGTGCGCGCTCGGAGCAAGCCGCTCTGCCCCAAGGGTCGCCTATACCTCGGCCACGGCGACGGGGCGGCCAAGCGCCAACGAGCGCCCCGCCGCCAGGCCCAGGGCCAGCGCTGCCCGCCCATCGCGGCCGTCGGGCGTGGGCGCTGCGCCCGCCAGGAGCGTCTCCACAAAGGCGCGCATCTCGCGCCGGTAGCTCTCGGCGTAGCGCTCCAGGAAAAAGTGCAGCGGCAGGTCGCGGTGGATATCGGTCGCCGTCCGGAAGGTCACCTGGTTGGGGTACAGGTTCTCCGTCGAGAGGGCGCCCTGGCTGCCGAACACCTCGGCCCGCTGATCGTAGCCGTAGACGGCCTGGCGGCTGTTATCTATGGTGGCGAACACGCCATTCTCGAAAGTGAGCACCGTCAGCGCCGTGTCGACGTCGCCCGCCGCCCCGATCTCCGGGGAGATGCGCACCGCCCCCTGGGCGTAGACCGTCGCGACTTCGGCCCCCACCAGGAAGCGGGCCATGTCCAGATCGTGAATGGCCATATCGAGAAAGAGCCCGCCGGAGGTGCGCACGTAGCTGATGGGCGGCGGGGCGGGATCGCGGCTGATGATGTGCAGCAGGTGCACCTCGCCCACGACCCCCTGGGCGATGGCCTCGCGCAGCCGGGCAAAGGTCGGATCGTAGCGCCGGTTCATGCCCACCTGCAGGCGCACCCCGGCGCGGGCCACGGCCTCCAGCGCCGCATCGGTCTGAGCCAGGTCCAGGGCGATGGGCTTTTCCACAAAGAGCTGCTTGCCCGCCGCCGCCCCCGCCTGGATCCAGGCGGCATGGCTATCGGTGGGCGAGCAGATCAAGAGCGCCTCGATGGCGGGGTCGCCCAGCAGGTCGCCGACGTCGTCCGTCGCGCGGGGGATGCCCAGGCGGGCCGCCACCTGCCGGGCGGCGGCCGGGTTCGCATCGGCGATGGCCAGCACCCGCGCCTCGGGCACATGCTGCGCCAGCGCCTCGGCCCGCAACGCCCCCATGCGTCCGGCGCCGATGATCCCGATCCCCAGTCTCCCGGATTGCCCTATCTGCATGGCTACACTCCCAACGATTGCATGTAGGCGCGGTTGCGGCGGGCGCTGGCCTTGGGCGCGCCCAGGCTGGGCAACACGTCCTGTTCCACCACGATCCAGCCTTCATAGCTCAGGGCGCGCAACGCCTTGCCCACGCCGGCAAAGGCCACGCTGCCGTGGCCCAGCTCGCAGAAGACGCCGTTGCGCACCGCCTCGAAATAGTCCCACCCCTGGGCGGCGGCGCGGGCCGCCACCGCGGGATCGAAATCCTTATAGTGCACGTGCCAGATGCGCTCGCCATAGAGGCGCAACAGCGCCAGGGGGTCGCCGCCGCCATAGGCGGCGTGCCCTGTATCCAGGCACAGCCCCACGAGCGCCGGATCGGTCAGCGCCATGAGGCGCTCGATCTCGGAGGGGGTCTCTACATAGCCGCCGCAATGGTGGTGGAACACGGTGCGCAGGCCGGTCTCGGCGCGCACGGCCGCGGCGATGGCCTCGGCGCCCTGGGCAAAGGTGCCCCACTGGGCGTCCGTCAGGGCCATCCCGGGGGCTATGCGCCCGGCGTTCTGGGTGCGCTGCGGCACAGAGCCGTTGTCGTCGGCCAGCACCACGAAGGGCTCGGGGCCCGCCGCGTCGCGCAGCAGCCGGGCCACTTGCAGGGCGCGGGCGATCCCCGGGGCGTGGGCCTCGGGGCGTGCCAGGGCCACGGGCACAAAGGCGCCCACCAGGGCCAACCCCCGCCTCGCCAGGGCTGGGCGCAGGGCATTCGGCTCTGTGGGCATAAAGCCCCAGTCGCCCAGCTCGGTGCCCGCGTAGCCCGCCTCGGCGATCTCATCCAGCACCTGCTCGTAGCCAGGGACCTCCCCGGTCAGGTCGAACTCGAGCACACCCCAAGATGAGGGCGTGTTGGCGATGCGAATCTGGTGCATATGGCGTTACCTCAAGCGTGGACTCGGCCGATCCGTGCGCCAAGGCGGCGAGCCGCACAGCGCTCAGGCGCCCTGTGGCTCGCCGGCGACATTGCGCACTCTGCGACAGGTTGACGTAAACCGTCCGGGACGACGCCTCACAGGCTGTGCCGCTGGAGGCGGCGGGCCTCTTCGTAGGCGCGCCGCGCCGCCTGCACCTCCGGCTCGGTCGAGACCTCGGCGACGGGCACATCCCACCAGCTCGCATAGCTATCCACCCGCTGGTTGCGGTCGGTCTCCACCACGATGCACACGGGCCGCCCCTCGATCCCCTGGGCCTCGACGATGGCGTCGACCAGCTCGGCGCGGGTGTTGGCGCGGATCAGATGAGCGCCCAGGCTGGCGGCGTTGGCGCCATAGTCGATGGGTAGCGTCTCGCCGGCCAGCCCCCGCTCGCCGTTGCGATAGCGGTACTCGGTGCCAAAGCCGCCGGCGCCCACGCTCTGGGAAAGCGCGCCAATGCTGGCGAAGCCGTGGTTATCCAGCAGCACGATGGTCACCTTGATGCGCTCCTGCACCATGGTGGCGATCTCGCCGTTCATCATCAGGTAGGAACCATCGCCCACCATGACATAGACCTCGCGCTCCGGGGCCGCCAGCTTGACCCCCATCCCCCCGGCGATCTCGTAGCCCATGGTGGAGTAGCCATACTCCAGATGATAGCCCCGGGGGTCGCGGGTGCGCCAGAGCTTGTGCAGGTCGCCGGGCAGGCTGCCCGCCGCGCACAGCACCACGTCCTGGGGCCTCGCGAGGCTGTTCACCACGCCGATGACCTCGCCCTGGCTGATGGGCGGTCCGTGCTCCAGGGAGTAGATGCGCTCCACCTCGGCATCCCAGAGGCGGTTCAGCTCGGCGGCCTGGGCGGCATAGACGCCCTCCACCCGATAGCCCGTCAGCCGGGGCAGCAGCTCCTGCAGGGTGGCCCGGGCGTCGCCCACCAGGGGCAGCGCCGCCTGCTTGTAGGCGTCGAACTCGGCCACGTTGATGTTGACAAAGCGCACCGCCGGGTTCTGGAAGGCCGTCTTGGAGGCGGTGGTGAAATCGGTGTAGCGGGTGCCCACGCCGATGACCAGATCGGCCTCGCGGGCCATGAGGTTGGCCGCCTCGGTGCCGCTGGATCCGATGGCGCCCAGGTTGGCGCGGTGGTCGTAGGGCAGCGCGCCCTTGCCCGCCTGGGTCTCGCCCACGGGGATGCCCGTGGCATCGACAAAGCTGCGCAGCATCGCCGTGGCGTCGGAGTAGTGGACGCCGCCGCCGGCGATGATCAGGGGCCGCTGGGCGGAGCGGATCCAGGTGGCGGCCTGGGCCAGCATGTCCACATCGGGACGGTTGCGCGGCACCACCCATACCCTCGGCTCGAACAGCGCTGCCGGATAGTCATAGGCCATGGCCTGCACGTCCTGGGGCAGCGCCAGGGTGACGGCGCCCGTGTCGGCGGGCGAGGTGAGCACCCGCATCGCCTCGGGCAGGGCAGTGATCAACTGCTCGGGCCGGTAGATGCGATCCCAGTAGCGCGAGACGGGCCGAAAGCAATCATTGACGCCGATATCCTGGGTGTGCTCCGATTCGAGCTGCTGCAGCACCGGCGCCTGCAGGCGCTCGGCAAAGATGTCGCCGGGCAGCAGCAGCACCGGGATCCGGTTGACGGTGGCCGCGGCCGCGCCGGTGACCATGTTGGTGGCCCCCGGTCCGATGGACGAGGCGCAGGCAAAGGTCTGCAGGCGGTTCTTCTGCTTGGCATAGGCCACGGCCGTGTGCACCATGGCCTGCTCGTTGCGGGTCTGGAAGTAGGGGAAGGAGCCGGCGAACTCGGCCAGCGCCTGGCCAATGCCGGCCACGTTGCCGTGGCCAAAGATGCCCCAGCATCCGGCGAAGAATGGCTGCTGCAGGCCATCACGGGAGACGTACTGGCTCTGCAAAAAGGCGATCACGGCCTGGGCCATGGTGAGTCGTCGCGTAGGCATGGCGCTCTCCTTCCTTGTGCAAGCTCTCGCATCCGTGGAGATGGTACCCGCTCTCGGGGGGCGCGTCAACGGCGTATGGGGCATGGCGTGGCCCTCACCCCCGGCGGTGCCCCTGCGATGCGCAGATACGCGGGTGGCGGTGAGGGCCAAGAGGGGCGCGGCAAGGGGGCGTATGGGGTACGGCGTGGCCCTCACCCCCGGCCATGCTCTGACGGGCATGGCTTCCCCCTCTCCCGCACGCGGGAGAGGGGGCGCAGACGAGCGCGATACGCAGGCCGACGCTTGGGGGTGAGGGCCAAGAGGGGCGCGGCAAGGGGGCGTATGGGGTACGGCGTGGCCCTCACCCCCGGCCATGCCCTGACGGGCAT
>DCTX01000006.1:10927-29800 GCA_002329325.1 Anaerolineales bacterium UBA1429 | reverse complement strand
GACATTTTCACTGATTGACAACATAGGTAGAGCGAGGGCAATCTGAGGTCAGATCGGTTGCTCATCAAGGGAGGGATGGGCTATAGTAGCGGCAACCGACCTCAACTGCACTGCGGGCCTTGGGGGTGTGGGCCAAAACCTGGCCCGCACCGAAAGGGGACTCTATGATCCATCTGCATCTGGTGAACGGCTTCTTGGGCAGCGGCAAGACCACGGCCATCGTCGCCGCCGCCAGGCAACATCTGGCGCGGGGCCAGCGGGTTGGCGTGGTCACCAACGATCAGGGCCGCTACCTGGTGGACACGGCCTTTGTCCGCGCCCAGCAGCTACCCGTTGTGCAGGTGGCCGGGGGCTGCTTCTGCTGCAACTATCACGATCTGGCGCAGGTGCTCGAGCGGCTGCAGGCAGATGCCCGGCCCGACGTGATCTATGCCGAATCGGTGGGCTCCTGCGCCGATCTGGTGGCCACCGTCGTCCAGCCGCTGCGCGCCCTGGAGGCGGGCGGCATCCCGCCCACCAGCCTCTCGGCCTTTGCCGATGCCCGTCTGTTGCTCCGGCGGCTGCGCGGCCAGCCGCTGCCCTTTAGCGACGACGTGATCTACATCTGGGATCAGCAGCTCGCCGAGGCCGAGTTGCTGGTGATCAACAAGATGGACCTGCTGGGCGAGGACGACCGGCGCGCCCTGCAGGCGCTGGCGCCCGCGCGCTACCCCGAGAAGCGGCTCCTGCTGCAGAGCTCGCTCCGGGCCGAGGACGTGGCCGTTTGGGTGCAGGCCATCGAGGCGGGCGAGGCGGCCCCGCCTCTGGCCGCCCTCGCATTGGACTATGGGCGCTATGGCGCCGGCGAGCAGCAGTTGGCCTGGGTGGACCAGGCGCTGGTCATCCAGACGCCTCAGGACGTCCGCCCCGCCCTGAGCGCCCTCCTCGGTGCCCTGGACGAGGCCGTGCGCCGGCGGGGGATGCCCGTCGGCCACATCAAGCTGCTGGCCCGCGGCGATGGCCGGGTCGCCAAGCTCAGCCTGACGGCGATGGGCGAGGCCGACGACCGGGCCGCCCTGCCCCCGATGGGCCGGGAGATCGAGCTGTTGGTCAACGCCAGGGTGCAGGGCGATGCCGCAGCCCTGCGCGAGGCCGTGACCGAGGCGCTGCAGGCCATCGGCGCAGCCCATGGCCTGACCTGGCGCTGGAAGGCGGAGCAGGCCTTTCACCCCAAGGCGCCCCTGGCGAGGCCCCGCTGATCCGCGCATCCAGGAACGGCCGACGGTGCGGTCGCAGGACGGCCACGCTGGACGAAGGGCATCCTCTCGAGCCCCCCTCGAGACGAGCGACGGCGCTCTCCGCCCCCTTTTGGGTTTCGTGGGGCGGCGGGCTATAATGGAGAACCGACAAGGACGGATTCCCTGGAGATGCGTTGCCCATGTTTGAGAAAACCGCTGCCGTGGTGGAGCGATATGAGGAGCTGAACCGCCTGCTCGCCTCGCCGGAGGTGATCAGCGACCCGGACAAGCTGCGCGTGTACGGCCAGGAGCAGGCCGAGATCGCGCCCGTTGTCTCGGCCTACCGGCGCTACCTCGACCTGAATCGCGAGCTGGAGGACGCGCACACGCTGCGCGGCGAAGAGGACGACCCCGAGATGGTCGCCATGATCGACGAGGAGATCGGCCAGCTCCAGGCGGAGCTGGAAGAGGCGACGGACGAGCTCAAGCGGCTGATGATCCCCCGCGACCCTCGCGATACCAAGAACGTCATCGTCGAGATCCGCGCCGGCGCCGGCGGCGAGGAGGCGGCCCTCTTTGCCGCCGACCTCTACCGCATGTACACCATGTACGCCGCCAACAAGGGTTGGAAGACCAACTTGCTCAGCGCCAACGAGACCGGCATCGGCGGCTACAAAGAGGTCGTCTTTGAGGTGCGCGGCCAGGGCGCCTATGCGCGGCTCAAGTACGAGAGCGGCGTGCATCGGGTGCAGCGGGTGCCCGTCACCGAGACCAGCGGGCGCATCCACACCTCCACGGCCACCGTGGCCGTGCTGCCCGAGGCCGGCGACGAGATCGAGGTCGAGATAGATGAGAACGATCTGCGCATAGATATCTTTCGCTCCAGCGGCAAGGGCGGCCAGAGCGTGAACACCACCGACTCAGCGGTGCGCATCACCCATCTGCCCACCGGCATCGTGGCCCAGTGCCAGAACGAGCGCTCGCAGCTCCAGAACCGCATGCGGGCGATGGAAGTGCTGCGGGCCCGGCTCTACGACCTGGAGTACAACGCGCGCTTTAGCGAGCGGGACGAGGAGCGTCGCACCCAGATCGGCACGGGCGAGCGCAGCGAAAAGATCCGCACCTACAACTTTCCCCAAAACCGGGTCACCGACCACCGCATCGGCTACTCCAGCTACCAGATCGAGAGCGTGCTCTCGGGCGACATCGACGACTTTATCGAGCAGCTTTCTGCCGAGGAGCAGGCCAAGCAGTTGGCCCAGGTCTCCTGAGCGAGGAGGGCCTTGATGGCCGCCGTCCCTCCTGAGCGGTGCCCGCAGCAAGTGGGCGATGCCCTGCGCTGGGGCATCCGGCTGTTGGCAGCGCGTGGCATCGAATCGCCCCGCATGGATATCGAGGTGCTGCTGGCCCACCTGCTCCAGGTGGAGCGGCCCCAGCTCCTGGTCCGCCGCGACGCCTGCCTGACGCCCGCCCAGATCGAGGCCTTTACCGCGCTGGTGCGCCGTCGGGCGCAGCACGAACCGGTGGCCTACCTGATCGGCCAGCGTCCCTTTTACGACGTCACCCTGCGGGTCACACCCGATGTCCTGATCCCGCGCCACGAGAGCGAGCATCTCGTCGAAGAAGCCCTGGCCTGGGCGGCCTCACAGGGCAGGCCGCTGCGGGTGGTGGATGTGGGCACGGGCAGCGGCGCCCTGGCCCTGGTGTTGGCCCGTCACCTGCCCCAGGCGCGCCTCTGCGCCGTAGATCTCTCCATGCCCGCGCTGCAGGTGGCGCGCGAGAACCTGCGCCGCTACGGGCTGGCCCGGCGGGTGCCCCTGGTGCAGGCCGACCTGCTGGCGCCCCTGGGGGCCGCCTTTGACCTGATCGTGGCCAACCTGCCCTACATTGACGCCGATAGGATGCCGGAACTGGAGCCGAACGTGCGGAACTATGAGCCGCATCAGGCGCTGGATGGCGGCGCCGGCGGGCTCGCGGTCATCGCCCGCCTGGTGGCCCAGTTGCCCGCCCACCTGGCCCGCCCAGGTCTGGCCTTGCTGGAGATCGACCCGCACCAGGCCGCCCCGCTGCAGGCGCTGACCCGGCAGGCCCTGCCGGATGCCCAGATGCGCCTGGTTCGCGATTATGGCGGGCACGATCGCGTCCTGGTGATCGAGCGAGGCGCGTAGCCGCACTCGCGCGCGCCTGGCCTCTCCGCCGCCCGAAGGGATGATGAACGCGCCGCCTCGGGCCCGAGGATCGCCCGCCTATCTATCAAGGGGGACCCATGCCTGAACGAGCCGTGCCGACGCGCGTGCTATCCGCCGATGCGCCGGGGGCCAGCGCCCACGCCGCCCAGGTCCTGCGGGGGGGCGGGCTGGTGGTGTTCCCCACCGACACCGTCTATGGCGTCGGCTGCGACTATCGCAGCCGCCCCGCCCTGGAGCGGCTCTACTGGGCCAAACAGCGCCCCCGTGAGCTGGCCATCCCTGTGTTGATCTCGCATCCGCGCCATGTGGAGCAGGTGGCCCAGGGGTTGCCGGAGGCCTATGCCGCGTTGGCGGCCCGCTTCTGGCCCGGCGGCCTGACCATGATCCTGCCGCGGTTGGCCGACCTGCCCGATATCCTCTGCGCCGGGGGCGACACCGTGGCCGTGCGCATGCCCGACCATCCCGCAGCCCTGGCGCTCCTCGCGGCAGCGGGCGGCGCCGTGGCGGCAACCAGCGCCAACCTCTCCGGGCGTCCCTCGCCCCTGACCGCCCAGGACGCCCTGGCCGATCTCGAGGGGCGCGTGGACCTGGTGCTGGATGGCGGCGCCTGCCCCCAGGGGATCGCCTCCTCCATCGTGAACCTGTGCACCGATCCGCCCCGGCTGCTGCGCGGAGGGGGGCTGGATGTCGCTCTGCTGCGCCAGGTGCTCCCCAATCTGGCCAGCGAATAGGGCCGGCGACGTGGCGCAAGAGGCCGAGGGCCGGAGCAGATGCTCCGGCCCTCGGCTTGTGTAGGGAACTGGTTTCTGGCGGCCAGGCTCGCTCAGGAGGAGGAATCCTCCGGAGCCTCCTGGAGCTCGGGGCAGAGGCCCCGTCCGAACCCACCGCGCATGAAGCGATCATGCATGCGGCCGCGCCCCTGGCCCGGCGCAAAGGGGTTCGTGATCTGGAAGGGCGCCATGGCCTCGGCCTTGGCGATGAGCCAGTCGGCCTGCTCCTGGGTCAGGAGGCCATCGGCCAGGGCCTGCTCGATCGCTTCGGTGCGGCCGTCCAAGATGGCCTGGATCAAGGCCTCATCGGTGATGCCCTGCTCGTTGGCGATTTCGGCCAGGGTCTTGCCCTCCTCACGCTGGGCGTGGATCTCTTCGGGCGTCAGCCCCAGCAACTCGGCGATGGCGTCAGAAACGATGCCCATCCCTTCGCGCAGATGCCCCCACGCACGCCCCAGAAGCGACTCCCCCTGAGGCGTGGGCGCGGCCTGCGGCCCCTGGGCCGAGGCGACGCCCACTGCGGCCAAACTCGCCAGGGAGATCACCAACAGGGCGAGTCCCACAGACACTACTTTCTTCATGCTAACTATCCTCCTGCAATGGCTACGTGCTGCACCTCTTGCAGCGCAGCCTCAGTATGGCGCAGGGTTGTGTGCAGGATGTGAAGAAGCTGTCGGGTTGCTGCGGAAGCGCGGAATGCCCCGGGTTTGTTCAATCTGTCCACAAGGGCGCTTCTATAAACTGTGCATCTGCACGGTGACCGGGGCTGCCCCCTGCGCTATGCTAGCACCGTGTTGCAGGCATGGCGCATGCAGCCGATGGGTAAGGCACCCTGCGCATCCGCAGAGTGCCTTACTCCCTTGTTGAGAGTGCGGATGCGCCCTCGAGCCGAGGAGCGTCATAGCAATAGCGAAAGGAGCAAACGATGTCCATCAACGCCACATGGGTGCTGGGTACGGTCCTGACGCTGCTGATGCAGGTCGCCTTTGTCAAGTGGCAGATGCGCTTTGTGCGCTCGTTCGACCGTCTTTCCTCTGCGAGAGGCGCCAGGATAGACGGGTCCGCAGACATGGAAGCCGAGTCACGCGCCTAGCTCAGAATCCGCAAGCCGAAAGAGAGGAGGCCATCGTGTTCACCAAACGTCGCATCGTCGTGCTGCTGCTGGTAGCTGCCCTGCTCCTGCTGGGAGCGCCCGCAGCCCTGGCTCAGGGGCCTGATCCCAGTGGAGAGGCCACACTGGCCGCCAACCCGGAGGCACCGGTCAACTTTGTCTGGGTGCTGATGGCAGGGTTCCTGGTGTTCTTTATGCAAGCTGGGTTCGCGCTGGTGGAGGCCGGCTTTGCCCGCGCCAAGAACACCATCAACATCCTCACCAAGAACTTTATGGATTTCTGCATCGGCGGCCTCGCTTTTTGGGCCTTTGGGTTTGCCATCATGTTCGGGGGTTCGGCCATCGCGCCGGGCACCGAGATGGGCAACTCGATCATCGGGTATTCGGGCTTTTTCCTGAGCAGCGCGGCCTATGATGTGACCACCGCCCAGATGTGGTTCTTCCAGATGTGCTTTGCGGCGGCGGCGGCCACCATCGTTTCGGGGGCCATGGCCGAACGCACCAAGATCACGGCCTACATGGCCTATAGCTTCCTGGTCTCCGCCGTGGTCTACCCCATCTTTGGACACTGGGTCTGGGGCGGCGGCTGGCTGAGCACCCTGCCCTTTGGCGTCGGCGCCCGCGACTTTGCAGGGTCGGGCGTGGTGCACTCCGTAGGTGGCCTGGTGGCCCTGGCAGGCGCGTGGATGGTTGGCCCCCGCACGGGCAAGTTCGCCAAAGACGGAACGCCCCGCGTGATCGCCGGCCACAACCTGCCCTTTGTGGCCCTGGGCACCATGATCCTCTTTGTGGGTTGGTTCGGCTTCAACCCGGGCTCCACCCTGGCGGCTACGGACCTGCGCATCTCGGTCATCGCCGTCAACACCTTCCTGGCCGGCGTGGCCGGAGCCGTGGTGGCCCTCTACTACATCATGACCCGCACCGGCAAGGCGGACCTGGGCATGGCCTGCAACGGCTGCCTGGCCGGTCTGGTGGCAGTCACGGCCTCCTGCGCCTACGTGGCCCCTTGGGCGGCCGTAGTCATCGGCGCCGTCGCGGGCCTGCTGATGATCGGCAGCGTCAGCTTTGTCGAGAACAAGCTCAAGATCGACGACCCGGTGGGCGCCATCTCGGTGCACGGGGCCAACGGCCTGTGGGGCCTGTTGGCGGTGGGCATCTTTAGCGATGGCAGCTATGGCGGAGTCGCGGGCCTGGTGGCCGGCAACGGCGGCCAGATCGTGGCCCAGCTCATCACCATGGGGACGGTCATCGTCTGGGCGCTGGGGATCGGCCTGCTCATGTTCGCCATGATCAAGAAGAGCATGGGGCTCCGCGCCTCGGCCGAGGAAGAGCATGAAGGACTGGATATCACCGAGCACGGCGCAGAGGCCTATCCTGCGGATGTGACTCTGGCCTAGAAGCCATTCTTGTATCAATCCCCCCTCTTGCCGGAACGGGGCCCTGCCAGCAGGGCCCCGTTCTGCTTTCGCCCAGACGCCCGTTCGCCTGGCCCAGGCCGAGGGCATCCTGCCGGCATCCCCAGGCGCCGATCACCCACCGCCGGGCCATGGGAATCGCTGTGCACCCTGCACAAGCAAAGAACGCAATGGTTCGTGCCGTCTGCCGATGGATGGGCAACCGGGTCAGGCTATACTGATGACGCAATGAGGGTTACCGAGATACAGATCACGGGGAGGAAACACAATGCCGACCGAAGCCATGCTTGCTCTAGGTTCCTTTGTCGTTCTGGTGCTGATGTGGGTTGTGCTGCCGTCGCGCATCAAGGCCCGCGCTGAGAAGAACGAGTGATAGGCTTTCAGGCGTGTTAGCGGTTGGCAGCGTGGCCAACCGCCTGACACTCCTTTTTTCATCCTCGCCCGCTCCCTGGCGCGCTCTCACCGAGAGGCGCGTTTTTTTGCGCCCCGACGCGCGGGGCTCAGGAGATCCCCAGCTCCTGACGCGCCCTAGCCAACGGCACGAGCTCCGCCGGACCGGCCACACCGCCGCGGATCACCTCCAGGCCCATGCCCAGATCGGCGATGGCGCCTGCCACGGCCTCGGCATGGCGGCGATGGGTGAGGAACACCGTCGTGGGGCCGGTATCGGTGGAAAAGTAGACGGGGATGCCGGCGGAACGCAGCTCGTTGCACATGCGAAAGAGGGCGATGTTCTCCGGCTCCCAGGCGAACAGCTTGTTCTCGCGGCTGCCGCTCATGGTGACCCCGTGCAGCCGAATGCTATCCAGCTCGGCAAGCTGCCCCAGGGTGCGCCAATCGCCCTGCAGAACGGCCTGTAGGCACTCGAGGATCTCCTGCTCCCGGCCCAGCGCCCACGCCTCGAAAAACGGGCTGTGGGGTGCATCCTGGTGGGCGGCCTCAGTGGCCAGGCCGATGCGCGAATCCAGCGGCACCGTCAGCAGGCAGAGATCGTCCAGCTCGCCACGGCGATCCAGACGCACAGAGAACGAGTCCTCGTGGGCGATTCCGGGGTAGGAGAGCCAGAGGGAGACGCCGCCCGTGGCGCTGCGACAGCCCGACCCGGCCAGCAGGCGCGCCAGGCAGCTCAAGAAGCGCCGGTTGCTGGCGGCGGCCTCGCCCAGGGTGGCGCCGATGGCGGCCATGGCCAGCGCCGCCGAGGCCGAGGCGCTGGTGCCCAGCCCCTTGCCCACCCGCTGCGCCCGCGTCACGTTGTGAGAGACCACCTGGGCCCGCGTGCTGATGCGGGCCAGAGCGCGCACAGCGTCCAGCGTCTGAATCACCCGCTCTCGAGCGCGGCCCGCAGCGAGCTCACCGTTGATGGCGACCTGATCCTCGGCGAGCTCCCGGGCAAAGCGCACCAGGGTCAGGGTGTAGGCGGCATCGTTGTTGACCGAGATGCTGGGCAGATAGGCCGTGCGCAGGCCCCAATCGGCCATGCCGTGGTACTTCAGGATGCCCTGGATCGGGTAGGCCCGGGCGGCAGCGGCCCCTTCGGGCTGCCCCGCCGCGGAGAAGGTCGGGTAGGCCTCGACCTCCAGCCCGGCATCGGCCAGGGCGCCCAGGATGGTGCGATGGGCGGCGCGCAACGCCTGCACGGCGGCGGCAGACAGAGAAGATGTCATGTAAAGTCCTATGCTGAGACGCTCGTCCCACCCTCTCCTGGCGAGCCGGAGGGGACAGCGGCGGTCAAACTCCGGATGGATGCTCCTGGGGCAATGATAGCGTCGCCCGATGGAAAAGCCAACCCGCCCCCCGCCGCCGCGACGGTTTGCAGCCCCCCGGCAATCGCGTAAGATAGCCTCAATGGATACCCACCTGGACCCGGAGAGCGCCATCACCCTAGGGCACCCCAGCTACGTGTGGCTGGCGGGGCAGGAACGCCGCCTGCAGATGATCCTGCAAGATGCGCCGGTGCAGGGCCGCCGCGTGCTGGATGCGGGCTGCGGGTTGGGGATCTATCTGGAGCATTTCGCAGCCCACGGCGCCATCGTCCACGGAATCGAGTACGATGCCGTCCGCGCCCAGGCCGCCGCCCAGGTGACCCCGCACACGCTGCAGGCCTCGGCCGAAGCGCTGCCCTACCCCGATGACTACTTTGACCTGGTCTTCTCCAACGAGGTGCTGGAGCACGTGCAGGACGACCGTCAGGCGGTGCGCGAGGCGGTGCGCGTGCTGGCCCCCGGCGGCCACCTGGCCCTCTTTGTGCCCAACCGCCTCTATCCTTTCGAGACCCACGGCTGCTACTGGCGCGGCGTCTATCACTTTGGCAACATCCCCCTGGTAAGCTACCTGCCCGACCGCTGGCGCGCCCGGCTCTGCCCCCACGTGCGGGCCTATCGGCGGAGGGAGCTGCGAGCCCTGGTCGACGAGCTGCCCGGCGAGATCGTCATCCATCGCGGCATCTTTGCGGGGTATGACATGCTCGCCTCGCGACGCCCGTTCCTGGGCAAGTGGCTCAAGAGGATCACCTACGCGCTCGAGTTCACGCCTCTCCAGTGGTTCGGCCTATCCCACTATCTGCTCTTTCGCAAGGCGGGCTCGCCGGAGCGGGCCGCCGCAGGAGAGTTCTAGCCCATGCAGGTTCGCTTCCAACCGGGTGACGCCGTCTTTGACGCCGAGGCTGGCGAGACCATCCTGGCCGTGGCCGACCGGGCCGGCGTGGCCATCGAGCGCGTCTGCGGCGGGCGAGGCACCTGCGGCAAGTGCCTCGTGCTGGTGAGCGGGGACGTCTCCGAGCCGACCGATTCGGAGAAGCGCCATCTCTCGCCCCAAGAGCTGGCCCAGGGCCATCGGCTGGCATGCCAGGCCCGCATCCTCGGCGATCTCGAGGTGAGCATCCCCGATGCCTCGCAGGTGGCAGCGGTCAGCATCCTGACGGGCGGCATCGCCAACCACGATCCCATCGAGCCCTGGGTGCGGCGCCATCTCCTCGTCGTTCCCCCGGCCAGCCTGCAGGATCAGGTGGCCGATCTGGAGGCCGTTCAGCGGGCGTGGGCGCAAAGGCACGAGGGCGCCCTCAAGCTCGCCCTTCCAGCCATGCGCCAGCTCCCCGACGCGCTGCGCGCCCAGGGCGGCGAGATCGCCCTGCTCCAGGTGGATGACGAGGTGGTGGGCGTCTGGCCCGGCCACGGTCCCGGCCGGCTGTTGGGCGTCGCCTTTGATATCGGCACCACCACCGTCGTCGGTTACCTCATGGACCTGGAGAGCGGCCAGGAACTGGCGGTGGCTTCTGAGCTGAACCCCCAGACCCGCTTTGGCGACGACGTGGTCTCGCGCATCCAGTATGCGGACGAACAATCCCAGGGCCTCGCGATGCTGCAGCGCGAGATCATGGCCGCGTTGGAGCGCATCATCGCCGCCACCACAGCCCAGGCCCAGGTGCGGCCCGTGGACGTGCTGGCCATCACCATCGCCGGCAACACCACCATGCAGCACCTGCTGCTGGGCGTCAGCCCGGCCCACCTGGCCCAGGCGCCCTATGTGCCCGCCGTGACCCAGGCCGTGAGCCTGAGGGCCGCCGAGCTCGGCCTGGGCGCCTGCCCCGCTGCCCACATCTGGGTGATGCCCAGCATCGCCGGCTGGGTGGGCGGCGATACCGTGGGGGTGCTGCTGGCCACCGGCATCGGAGAGCGAGACGAGCTGGCCCTGGCGATCGACATCGGCACCAACGGCGAGNNCATGCGCGCCGCCGATGGCGCCATCGACGCCGTGCGGATAGACCACAGCGTGCAGTGGAGCGCCGTGGGCGGAAGCGCGCCGCGCGGCATCTGCGGCTCCGGGCTGGTGGACGCCATCGCCGAGTTGCTGCGCGTGGGGGTGATTGACCCCCGCGGCAAGCTGCTGGATCCGGACGCCGTGCGCGCGGCGGGCTACCCCGCCCTGGCGGAGCAGATCCAGGGCGAGAACCGCCGCCGGGCCATCGCCATCGCGCCCGCCGAGGCAGCCGCCGGGGGGCGCCCCGTGCTGCTGAGCCAGCGGGATATCCGCGAGCTGCAACTGGCCAAGAGCGCCATCCGCTCGGGGATCGAGATCCTGCTCAAGGAGCTGGGCGTAGGGGCCGCCGATGTACGCAAGGTGTACCTGGCGGGGGCGTTTGGCAACTACATTCGGCCCGAGAGCGCCATGGCCATCGGCCTGATGCCGCGCTTTCCCCATGCCGAGCTGGTGCCGGTGGGCAACGCCGCCGGCTCGGGCGCCAAGATGGCGTTGCTCTCGCGCACGGCCCGGGCCCGGGCCGCCGCGCTTCCCGCCCGGGTCGAGTATCTCGAACTCTCGGGGCGGCCCGACTTTCAGGAGCAGTTCGCCGAGGCGATGCTCTTCTAGGCCGCCGAGCGCAGGCCGTCTTGCCGCCCGCGTTTTTTGCCAGCGCCTGGCTCTGTGCTATGATTCCCCCGCTGCAGGCCGTGCAGCGGCCCCCCGTACCGCAGGTTCAGAGGATGAGACTCTGCCGGGCCCATGGCAGAGTTTCTTGATTTCCTGGCCTTCCACACACCCAGGGATCGGTGACGACTTGGCCAACGACGCATACCGACGCTACCTCCTCCAGCATGAGAACTGGAACTATTGGGTCAACGTGCTCGACCTGACCCTCTATCACCTGGCCACGAGCTTTATCTATGGGGCCNNATCGGCCTGATCCCGGCGGTGCAGGGCATCATGTTCCTGCTGCCCCAACTGCTCATGGCCCAGCGCACCCAGGTCCTGGCCCGCAAGAAATCGCTGGTGGTGCGCATCAGCGTGCTGGAGCGCCTGCCCTACCTGGTGATAGGCCTGGCCATCCTGCTCTGGCCCCAGGCGCCCCGGCCTCTGGCCTACCTGGTGCTGGTGCTCTCGTTGGTGACCGCCACAGGGGCCGGGGGGCTGGCCGGCCCCGCCTGGAAGACGATGCTGGCCAAAGTGGTGCCGGTGCAGCGCCGGGGCAGCCTGTTCGGCATCAGCAGCGCCCTGGGCGGTTTGCTGGGCCTGGCGGGGGCCGCCGCCTCGCGCCATGTGTTGGCAACCTACGCCTACCCGACGTCCTTTGCCATCTGCTTCTTGCTCTGCTTCCTCTTTCAGGTCTGCTCGTATGCGGCCCTCTGTCTGAACCGAGAGCCCGCCCGTGAGCCCGAGGCGGTGATCGGTTCATCGCGCGCCTACTGGCGGCAACTGCCCGGCATCTTGCGCAGCCACGCCAACTTTCGGCGCTACCTGATCGGCTATGCCCTGCTGACCCTGGGGGCGATGGGCACCGCCCTCTATATCGTCTACGCCCGGCGGACGCTGCAGATCAACGACGCCTTTGCCGCCAACCTGACCATGGCGGCGCTGCTGGGGCAGATCGTCAGCACGCCCCTGATGGGGCGCCTGGCCGACCTGCGCGGCAACAAGTGGCTGATGGAGCTGGGCGCGCTGCTGGGCGCGGGCGCCGTCCTGTTGATCCTGCTGGCGCGCTCGCCCCTGGCCCTCTACCCCGCGTTCTTGCTGGTCAACTCGGCTGCCGCCACCATCTCCCTGGCCTCCATGGGCATCACCATGGAGTTCTGTACGGAGGATGAGCTGCCCACCTTTACGGCGCTGGCGGGCACCCTTTCGGGCATCCCGGTGCTGTTGGCTCCTCTTCTAGGGGGCTGGCTGGCCGATGCGGCGGGTTTTGGGGCGCTCTTTGCCGCCGGCATAGCCTTTTTCGTCTTGGGCTGGGGGGTGCTGCGCTGGGGCGTGCGCGAACCGCGCCATGAGCGCCCTCGCTCGCAGCCGGACGCGGCGCCCGCCAAAGTGGCGGAAGGATAGCAGCATGACAAATCTACTGAACGAACGCGAGCGAGAGGAGGAGGCGGCCCAGGCGTACATCCAGGCCAACCAGCGCTGGAACTTTTGGGTCAATCTCATGGTCTCGGCGCTCTGGCAGTTCGCCACGAGCTTTATCTATGGGGCCNNATCGGCCTGATCCCGGCGGTGCAGAACGCCATGTTCTTCTTCCCGCAGCTTCTGCTGGCCCGCAAAGCCCAGACCCTGGCCCGCGCCAAGCCCTATGTGGTGCGGCTGAGCCTGCTGGAACGCGTGCCCTATCTGATTGTAGCCTTCTCGATCTTGCTCTGGCCCGGCGCGCCGCGCCCGGTGGCCTACGCCATCCTGGGCTTTTCGCTGATCGCGGCCATGGGGGGCGGCGGGCTGGTGAACCCGGCCTGGAAGAGCATGATCGCCAAGGTGGTGCCCCTGCGGCGGCGCGGCCTGCTCTTTGGCGTCAGCAACGCCGTGGGCGGGCTCTTGGGCATGGGCGGGGCAGCCATCTCGCGCCAGGTCTTTGCCCGCTACGAGTATCCCTATTCCTTTGGGATCGCCTTTCTGCTGTGCGCCATCTTTCAGTTCGTCTCCTGGGGGGTGATGAGCCTGAACCGCGAGCCCACCGTGCAACCCAAGACCCTTCCGCCCCCGACGAAGGAGTACTGGCGTCGCCTGCCGCGCCTGCTGCATCAGGATCGCAACTTTCGGCAGTTCCTGATCGCCCGCAACCTGATGATCCTGGGCGGCATGAGCATGTCGTTCTACATCGTGTACGCCCGCTGGGCGTTCAACGTCTCGGACGCCTTTGCCGCCGATCTGACCATGGCGGCTCTGCTGGCCCAGACGGTGAGCACGCCGCTCTTGGGGATTTTCGCCGACCGGCGGGGCAACAAGCTGCTGGCCGAGATGGGCAGCCTCTTCCTGGCGCTGGCCCTGGGGCTGATCCTGGTCGCCACGCAGCAGAGCTGGCTGTACGCCGTGTTCATGCTGGCGAACATCTCGATGGCCGCGGGCATGATCTCGGGCATCAATATCAGCATGGAGTTCGGCCCGCCGGCCGAGATGCCCACCTACTCGGCCCTGGCCAGCACCGTCAACGCCGTCCCCATCTTGCTGGCGCCGATCCTGGGCGGCTGGCTGGTGGATGTGTGGGGTTACCAGACCATGTTCATCCTGGCGGTGGGCCTCAACCTGGTGGGCATCATCTACATGCATGCCCTGGTGCGCGACCCGCGCCATTCGCCCTCACCCCCGCAATCGTCCGGCGCATAGGGCGGCTCAATCCAGGGGCGCGCCGGCGCGCTGGCCCAGAGCGGCGCGTAGCCTGCGCGATAGGTCGAGAAAGCGCGGCGCATAGAGGTCGTCAGTGGAGCGAGGGCGCGGCAGGTCTATTGCCACCTGGGATTCGATGCGCCCCGGCCTCGGCGACATAACGAGCACCCGATCCGAAAGGAAGACGGCTTCCTGGATGCTGTGGGTGACCATGATCACCGTGGTGCGGCGCGCCTGCCAGATGCGCAGCAGCTCCCAGTTCAGTTGCTCGCGGGTGAGGGCGTCCAGCGCTCCAAAGGGCTCGTCCAGCAGCAGCACATCNNCACCCGCTGGCGCATGCCCCCCGAGAGGTCGCGTGGCAGCGCCTCCGCGAACTCCCCCAGACCCACCAGCTCCAGCATGGCTCGGGCGCGCCCCTCCGCCTCGTCACGGGGGACGCGCTGGATCTCCAGCGGCAGGCGCACGTTCGCCAGGGCCGTGCGCCAGGGCATCAGGTTGTGGTGCTGAAAGACAAAGCCGATGCGCTGCTGCGGGCCATCCAGCGGCTCGCCATCCAGCAGCACCTGGCCGCCCGTGGGCTTGACCAGGCCGCCCAGGATGCGCAGCAATGTGGACTTGCCACACCCCGAGGGCCCGATGAGGCAGATGAACTCGTTGGGGAGCACCTGAAAGGTGGCCTCTTCCAGCGCCTCCAGTCGGCTCTCCGCCGACACAAAGGTCATGCGCACCTGCCGGGCGGCCAGGATCGGTCGTTCGGTCATGGCGTCACAAAGGCGTTGGTATAGAGGGTCTCGGGCGCCAGATCGCCGGTGAACAAGCCCAGATCCTGGAGCAACGTCACCGAGGCCTCCCACGCAGCCGGATCGTTGTAGCCCAACACGTCGGCGCTCCAGTAGTTCAGGCACTCCTCCAGCACGGCGCGCTGCAGCACAGCGGCCTGGTCATCCATCTCGGGGATGTGCTGGCGGGTGATGGCAAAGGCGGCGTCGGGATCGGCCAGGGTGGCTTCGATGCCCTGCACAAAGGCCGTCACCACGCGCTGCACCAGGTCCGGATCCTGGGCGATGGTGGTATCGTTGGTGATCAGGCCATTGGAGACCAGTTGGGTGTATGCATCCAGGTAATAGACGTTGATCTCGTAGCCCGACTGGCGCAATTGCACCGGCTCGTTGAGGGCGTACGACACGACGGCATCCACCCGGTTCTCCGTCAGGCTGGCGACCTGGGTATAGCCGATCACCTGCAAATCCACGCTCTCGCGGGGGATGCCCGCGCCGTCCAAAAAGGCCAACCAGCCGATATAGCTGGCCCCTTCCAAGACCGGGATGCCCACGCGCTTGCCGATCAGGTCCTGGGGCGTCTCGATGCCGCTCTCGGCCAGGGAGACGACGCAGACGGGAAAGCGCCGGTACCAGCTGGCGACGTAGGTGACGGGCAGGCCATTGGCGCGGGCCAGGGTCACCTGATCGCCGCTGGCGATGGCAAAGCGCACGTCGCCGGTGGCCAGGCGCTGCAGCAGGTCCGTCTCCATGCCATAATCCAGCTCGACCTGCAGCCCTTGCTCGGCAAAGTAGCCCCGCTCCAGGGCCACATACACCGGAGTGAACTGGACGTTGGGGATGTAGCCCATCGCCAGAGTAACTTGATCTGGCTCCGATGGCCCGGCCTTTTCACAGGCAGCCAGGGCTGCCAATGTGAGCAATGTCAGGATGAGCAGCAGCAGACGACGTTTCATCATGGGCTCCTTTGGTTCAGGGTTAGGATTCCTTCCAGCGCCAGCGCAACAGCCAGCTCTCCAGAAGGGAGACCGCCAGGNNAGAGGATCAGGGCGATGGCCATGAGGGTAAAGAGGGCCACGAACAGGAGGGGCGTATCGAACAGGCCCCGGGCCAGGTTCACCATAAAGCCCAGCCCCCGGTCAGCCCCGACGAATTCGCTGACCACAGCGCCGATCACCGAGAGGGTAACGCCG
The DNA here is from genome assembly GCA_002329325.1 of Anaerolineales bacterium UBA1429. Lineage (GTDB taxonomy): Bacteria > Chloroflexota > Anaerolineae > UBA1429 > UBA1429 > UBA1429. The sequence goes on along the minus strand of DCTX01000006.1, from coordinate 14,052 downwards.
ATCTTGAGGCCCCCCAGCAACACGGGCAGCGCGGCAGGCAGCTCCAGCAGGCGCAGCGTCTGCCAGCGAGAGGCCCGCAGGGAGCGCATCAGCTCGACCAGCTCGGCATCCACGCTGCGGATGCCCACGATGGTGTTGATCAGCACAGGGAAAAAGAGGGTCAGGGCGCAGACCAGGACCTTGGAGAGGTGCCCGCCGCCGAACCAAATGACGAGCAGGGGCGCCAGGGCCACGATGGGGATGGCCTGGGAGGCAGCCAGGTAGGGGGCCAGCAGGCGCTCGATGGTGCGCGACTTGGCCAGGGCGTAGCCCAGCAGCACGGCCACGGAGAGGCCCAGGGCCAGCCCGCCAAAGACCTCTTCCAGGGTGACCAGCGTATGGAGGAGCAGGCTGCCGTCCTTGAGGGCGATCAGGCCGCGCTGCCACACCAGGCGCGGCGTCGGCAGGAGAAAGGTGGGATAGCGCCCCAAGGTTGCGACCAGCTCCCACAGCCCCACCACAGCCGCCAGCACCACAGGCGCCAACAGATGCTCCAGGCGGAGGCGCGGCCCGTTGGTCGGTCTATGGGCCGAATAGGCTCGGATGCGCTCAAAAGCTGCCAAAAGAAAAACCCCCGTGCCGAATAGCAACGGGGCGTCGAAAAGAAGGCTTGTTAGCCATATTGTCGCCTTCTTTCATCCGGACTGTACCGTCGGCTCCGGCTTTTCACCGGATCTACCATTGCTGGTTCGCGGGCTCGGCAGCCAAGCTGCCACACCGCCGGTCGGGAGTTGACCTGGGTCTCACCCTGCCCCGAAGGCTATTCGTTTGTGATCGTGGGCATTGTAGGCCAAAGGGGGCGAGGCGTCAAACGCTGGCGCGGATAGGGCAAGATGTCTCGAGTCGGCGCTATGGGGGCGCGAGAGACGACAAGCGGGGTGGGCGAAGGCGAACTGTACAGCATCAGGACATAGGCAACACCGTCTATCATGACATGGGTGACACCTAGCGGTAGGAGCCTCCTTGAGGGGAGCGGGAGACGCTGTATTCGCCCGCTGGCGCTCCCCCCGCCCTTGCGGCTATACTGCCCACCAGAGACACCCCAGCCAAGGAGCCCAGCCATGAATTTCGTCTTCTTTTTCCCGGACGAGATGCGCGCCGAGAGCGTATCTTGCTACGGGCACCCCCTGGTGCAGATGCCCCACTACGACCGGGTGGCCGCCGAGGGCGTGCGCTTTGACCAGTGCCATGTGCAGCACACCGTCTGCTCGCCCTCGCGCTGCAGCATCATGACCGGCTGGTATCCCCACGTGGCGGGGCACCGCACCCTGTGGAACCTGCTGCGGGCCGACGAGCCCAGCCTCTTTGGCTACCTGCGGCAGGCGGGCTACACCGTCCGCTGGTGCGGCAAGAACGACCTGTATTCCCCCGAGGCCATGCGCCAGAACGTGGATACCTGGTCGCACGCGGAGGGCGGCCACACGGGCGAGAATCGCTATGCCCCCGAGGACGAGGCCTACTATAGCTTTCTGCACCATCCCTTCCCGGGCGGCCTGCACGAGACGGGCGACATGGGCGATGTGCAGAGCGGGCTCGAGTTCCTGAACGCCTGGCGCCCTGGCGACCCGCCCTTCTGCCTGTTTCTGCCCCTGGGCATGCCGCATCCGCCCTATGGCGCGCCGGAGCCGTTCCACAGCATGTATGCGCCCGAGGATGTGCCCGCGCTGCGGCCCGCCGGCCTGGAGGGCGCCCCCGATTTCCACCGCCTGATCCGCCAGTACCGCCGCCTGAACGAGCTGGATGAGAGCCTTTTTCGTCAGATCCAGGCCATCTACCTGGGCATGAACAGCTATGTGGATTGGATGCTGGGCCAACTGCTGGAGACCCTGGAGCGCACGGGACTGGACCAGGAGACCACCCTGATCGTCTCGGCGGACCACGGCGACTGGGCGGGCGATTACGGCCTGGTGGAAAAGTGGCCCACCGGCCTGGACGACACCCTCACCCGGGTGCCGCTCTTGATTCGCGCGCCGGGGGGCGCTGCGGGCCATGTGGTGCGCGAGCCGGTGGAGGCGTTCGATCTCATGGCCACGGTGCTGGAACTGGCGGGCATCCAGGCGCGCCACACCCACTTTGCCCGCTCCCTGGTGCCCCAGTTGCAGGGCGCGCCCGGCGACCCACAGCGGGCGGTCTACGCCGAGGGCGGCTATGATCCCCACGAGCCCCTGGCCTTTGAGGGGCGCCCGGAGAGCGGCGGCCTCTTTCGAGATGCCACCCATATCTACTACCCCAAGGGCCTGCAGCAACAGGAGCACCCGGAGAGCGTCTGCCGCTCGGCCATGCTGCGCACCCTGGATCACAAGCTGATCCGGCGCACATCGGGCGCCCACGAGCTGTACGATCTGCGGAGCGACCCGCTCGAGCTGCACAATCGCTACGCTGACCCCGCCCTGGCCGACGTGCGCCAATCGCTGGAGCAGCGCATGCTGAGCTGGTACGTGCACACGTCGGATGTGGTGCTGTTCGAGCACCCGCGGGGCCTGCCGGAGCGCTGACACGAAAAAGTCGTGCAGGGGAATACCCCTGCACGACGACTACTCTGTGCAGCGATGCAAAAGTTCGGCGCTTGCAGGGCGCCCGCCGCCTAGCTCTCCGTTGCCTCCGGAACCTCCAGCAGCTCGATGGGGCTGCCGGGGCGCACCACGCCGGGCTCCAGGATCTTGACGAAAATGCCCTCGCGGGGCATGACGCAATCGCCCGCCAGCCGATAGATAGCGCAATGGTCATGGCAGACCTTGCCGATCTGGGTCACCTCGGCCAGGGCCGTGCCCAGGCGCATGCGGGTGCCGATGGGCAGCTCATAGAGCACCAGCCCCTCGGTGGTAATGTTCTCGGCAAAGCTGCCGGGCTTGACCTTGAGCCCCGCCGCCTGCATCTTGGCGATGCTCTCCATGGCCAGCAGCGAGACCTGGCGATGCCACTCGCCCGCGTGGGCGTCGCCCTCCAGGCCCCAGTTCTCCCGCAGCACGCCCTCCTCGATCTGGCGCTTGGGGATGCCCGTGCGGTCGCTGATGCACACGGCCACGACGCGTCCGGTAGTTTCCATGCTCTTACTCCAGAATGATGTCGCCGCTCTTGCCGCCGGT
>DCTX01000006.1:7994-10898 GCA_002329325.1 Anaerolineales bacterium UBA1429 | reverse complement strand
GAGGGCCTCCATCTCGACGCCGGTGGGGCCCGTGCAGCGGGCCGTCGCCACGATCTCGACGGCCGAGCGCTCGGCGTTGAGCGTGAAATCCACCGAGAGATGGGTCAACGGCAGCGGATGGCACAGGGGGATCAGGTCGGGCGTACGTTTGGCCGCCATGATGCCGGCCACCCGCGCCACCGCCAGCACATCGCCTTTGGGCAGGCCCCCCTCCTGGATCAGCGCCAACGTCTCGGGCGCCATGCGCACCTCGCCCGCCGCGATGGCCTCGCGCTGGGTGTCGGCCTTGGCCGAGATGTCCACCATGCGAGCCTTGCCCTGGGCGTCTAGATGCGTCAATTCCATGGTCACCCTCCGATCTGAGACATGCGGTGCTCGGTGGTGGTCAGGACGCCCTCCAGGTGATGGCCGTCGGGCTTGCAGGCGATGACGTGCTCCCACAGGGCGCGCAGCGTCGCGTCGTCGGCGCCCGCCCGCAGGGGGCCGCGCAGATCGTACTCGCGATCGCTAAAGAGACAGGGCACCAGCTTGCCATCCGAGGTGAGGCGCAGTCGGTTGCAGCTCTGGCAAAAGTGCTCGCTCAGGGCGCTGATGAACCCGATGGTGCCCTGGGCGCCGGGCAGCCGCCAGGTGCGCGCCGGGCCGTGGGTCTCGATCTCCGCCGGCTCCAGCTCTCCCAAGGCCGCCACGATCTGGGCGCGGGTCTCTTCTGAGGAGACATAGTCGCGGCGGGCCTGCTGAGCCTGCTCGCCCAGGGGCATGAACTCGATAAAGCGCACGTGCCAGGGCCGCTCCAGGGTCGTGCGGGCGAAATCCACCGCCTCGTCGTCGTTGAGGCCCCGGGCCACCACATGGTTGACCTTGACGGGCGTGAGGCCCGCCGCCAGGGCTGCCTCGATGCCCGCCAGGGCGTCCTGCAGGTGGCCCCAGCGGGTGATGGCTGCATAGCGCTCGGGGCGCAGGGTGTCCAGGCTGACGTTGACCCGATCCAGCCCCGCCTGGGCCAGCTCGCCGGCCAGAAGAGCCAGGGCCACGCCGTTGGTCGTCATGGTCAACGTCTCGATGCCGGGCACCTGGCGCAACAGGCGCACCAAGTCCACCACGCCCTTGCGCACCAGCGGCTCGCCGCCCGTCAGGCGCAGGTGGCGGATGCCCAGGCTCGCGCCCACGCCCACCAGCCGGGCGATCTCTTCAAAGCGCAACACATCCTCGTGGTGCAGCGGCGTGATGCCCCCTTCGGGCATGCAGTAGACGCAGCGCAGATTGCACCGATCGGTGATCGAGATGCGCAGGTAATCGATTCGTCTGTGGTAGCTATCCATCATAGAGGCCAGGCATCTCCTCGCTCTCGGGCTCGTGGATCAGGATGGCCCGCACTTGCACGCCCTCGGGCAGGTTGCCCACTCCCTGGGGTATGCACAGCAAGGCATTGGCGCCCACCAGCGACATCAGCCGGCTGGAGAGCTGAGAGCCCGTGGTGACGGCCCACCACTCGCCCTCTTGATACTGGAGCCGGGCGCGCTGGAACTCCAGGCGCTCGGGATCGTGGCGCACCGGCTGGCGTAGGCGCACCTCCCGCTCGGGGCGATGGCGCGCGCGCACGTTGGCCATCTCGCGCAGCATGGGCCGCACCACCATCTCGAACCCCACCAGGGTCGAGACGGGGTTGCCCGGCAGGCCCAGCACGGGCGTCCCCTGCACGGTGGCAAAGGTCAGCGGCTTGCCCGGCTGAATGGCCACCCGCCCAAAGTGCACCGTGCCCAGCTCCTCCAGCACCGGCTTGACCAAATCGCGGGTGCCCATGGAGACGCCGCCGGTGGTCAGCACCAGGTCGGCCTCGGGGAGGGCGGCCAGGATCGCCTGGCGCAGGGCATCTCGCGTGTCGGCGATGCGCGGCAGCCGCAGGGGCTGGCAGCCGATGCCGCGGATGGCTGCCGCCAGGACGTACGAGTTGCTATCGCGGATCTGGCCGGGGGCCAGGGGCTGGCCCTGCCCCACCAGCTCATCGCCGGTGGCCAGGATCGCCACCCGGGGGCGGGGATACACCAGCGGCTCGGCCACGCCCAGGCTGGCCAGCAGCCCGATCTCGGCGGGGCCCAAGGTCGTATCGGCAGGCAGCACGCGCTGCCCGGCGGCCAGATCGGCCCCGATGGGCCGCACGTTGCGCACTGGCTCGATGGACGCCTGGGCCTGCATCCAGCCCTCGCTCTCCTGGGTCAGCTCCACAGGGATGACGGCGTCGGCGCCGGCGGGCAAGGGCGCGCCCGTCATGATGCGGACGCAGGTCCCCGGCTCCAGGGCCACGGCCAGGACGCGGCCCGCCTCCTGCTCGGCCAACACGCGGCGCGGCGCCACGCCATCGGCGGCCCGCACGGCATAGCCATCCATGGTGGAGGCGGCAAAGGGCGGATGGGGCCCCTCGGCGCACACCTCTTGTGCCAACACCAGGCCCAGGGCATCGTCCAGGGGGACGCGCCGCGGCGCCAGGGGGCCAACATGCTGCCACACGATGGCCATGGCCTGCTCAAAGGGGATCATGGGATAGGGGCTCTGGGTGGCAAACTCGTTCATGCGGGCCAGGACTCCTCTGGGCGCAACAGGATCACATCCACGACGCTATCGGCGGGCAGATGATCGCAGTCCTCCGGGATGACGGCCAGGCCGTCGGCGGCGATCATGGAAGTCAGAATGCCGGAGCCCTGGTCACCGGTGAGCCGGGCCACAAGGCCCTGGCCCTCACGCACCAGGCGCACCCGCAGGTAGTGGCGGCGGCCGTCCTTGCGGCCGATGGGCTCCTCCAGGCGGGCCTGCACCGTGGGCAGCCCCCAGGCGCTGTAGCCCAGCATCTTGCGCACGGCCGGGCGCCCGAACAGCATAAAGCTGAGCATGGCCGCCACGGGGTTG
>DCTX01000006.1:1002-7936 GCA_002329325.1 Anaerolineales bacterium UBA1429 | reverse complement strand
TCGAAATCGCCCACCGACACGCCCCCCGAAGTGACGATCAGGTCGGCGCCCAGGGCCACGGCGCGCCGCAGGCGCTCCACCAGGGAATCGGCCCGGTCGGGCGCCACCTCCAGCACCAGCGGCTCGCCGCCCAGCTCCAACACCTGCGCCGCGTTGGCATAGCTGTTGATATTGCGGATCTTGCCCGGTTGGGGCGGGGCCTCCAGGGGCAGGATCTCGTCGCCCGTCGCCAGCACGGCCACCCGGGGCCGCCGGTGGACCGTGGCCTGGGCGCGTCCCACGGAGGCCAGCATACCGATCTCGGCGGGGCCCAGCGCCTGCCCTGCCCGCAGGACCACCGCCCCCGGCTGCACATCCTCGCCGGCGTAGCGCACATTGCTGCCGGCCTTGGGCACGCGGTGGATGATGACCCAGTCGCCCTGGGCATCGCCATCGGCATCCGTATCCTCAAAGCGGACGACGGTATCGGCGCCGGCAGGCATGGGCGCGCCGGTCATGATACGCAGCGCCTGGCCCGGGGCCAGCACGCCCTCCCACACAGCGCCCGCGGGCACCTGGCCGATCACCGCCAGCCGGGGCGCCTCGGCGCCCTGCAGGTCAGCATGGCGCAGGGCATAGCCGTCCATCGCCGAGTTATCGTGAGGCGGGATGGCCGCGTCGGCCACCACATCCTGGCAGAGCACCCGCCCCAGGGCATGCAGGATGGGGACCGTCTCGGCCTCCAGGGGCTGCACATGCTCCAGGATACGCCCTCGGGCCTCCTCTACGCTCAGAACGGGGTAGGCGTCACGAGTGGCCATGTTCGTGGCCTCCATGTTCCAGGTTCACCCCCTGGGCCATCTGCAGCGCGTGGGCCAGGATCGGCTCCAGGATGGCCATGCCATCGCGCACGGCGCCGGTGCTCCCCGCCAGGTTGATGATCAGGCACTGGCCGCGCAGGCCCGCCACGCCCCGGGAAAGCACGGCGCGAGGCGTCTGCTGGTAGCCCTGCCAGCGGAGCAACTCGGCAATGCCGGGCATCTGGCGGTCGATGGCTGCCAGGGTGGCCTCGGGGGTGCGATCGCGGGGGGCCGCCCCCGTGCCGCCGGTGGTGATGATCAGATCCACCTGGCCGCCATCGGCCAGTTGCTGCAGGGCGGCGGTGATCTGGGCGGGCTCGTCGGGCAGGATGAGCCGCGCCACCACCACGGCGCCCAGCGCCTCCAGGGCCTGAGCCACCAGGGGACCGCTGCGGTCCTCTCGCTCGCCGCGCGAGCCCTTGTCGCTGATGGTGATAACGGCGGCCTGAAATCGCATATGCCCTCCAGGAATGCAAAGAACCGGCGTTCATGAGGAGAACGCCGGCCCCGGCGCGGACCGTGCGGTGTTCTCCTTTCCGAATACGGGGGGCAAAGCCGTTTCCAGCTTGGCCGTTGGCCGCACGTCGCGGCGCCACGATCGCAGACCTTGGGCTCGCGCCGGTAGGAGATGCGATTCGGAGAAACGCAGGTGTTCTGTTAACTTGTGAGAGACATTATACCACTGACAGGGGATTTTGCCATGCTGCGGAGAGCGGCATGCACGGCGGTGGCCAGGTCGCCCTTGTGGTGGGGTGACAACGGCGAGTCACGGCCGAAAGGGGGCAAGATGCGCTTCGGCCCTTTTTCTGTGTCTTCAAGGGGCTTTGAACTGCGCATATGTGCGCCGCGTTCGCCAGGTGGGAGGCGCGCTCGGCCAACGGGGGTGCAGAAGGCCGATGGTCGCGGGGCAGTCTAGGGACAGACGCTCAAGCCGGCTCGTCTTCCGCCAGCAGGCCCACCACCGGGAACCGCTCCAGCAGGTCGGGGCCGTGGGGCGCCGCCCCGAGCTCGCCGGTATAGTCCCTGCCCGCCGGATGCGTCACCTGGTGGCGCCCGCGCTGCCAGAGGAAGCTTTGGCTGACATCGTACACGCGGCCCTCAAAAGCGACCCATGCCGGGGCGCCGTCGCGGCCGTTGCAGGCCGCCAGTTCCTCGCGACGGATCGTGCGCATGGGCGCCCTCCCGGTCTTTGGAGCGCCAGAGGCCCTCTCGGTGAGAGGGCCTCTGGCAGGGGAGACTAGACGGACGGCATGAAGGGGCGCACAAAGGGCGAGGTCTCGCCGCGCCGCAGGAAGTGGCCCGACGGGCCTTCACCCAGGAACTCGGAGAACCAGGACTCGTGCTCGATCTCCTCGTTGAGGATGGCCAGGGCCAGGGCGTAGGTGCGGTGGTCCTTGCCCGCGGTCAGATTGCAGATGTGGGTATAGCCTCGCACAGCGCAGCGCTCCGCGCCCACCAGCACCTTCAGGATGGCCTGAACGTCGGTGGGGTCGCTGGGCAAGCTGGCCGGCGGGCAGGCGGACATGTCGTGAAAGACCTTCATGTCTTCGGGCAGTTTGCCCCCCAGCTCATAGATGCGTGGTACCAGGGCCTCAAAGTGGTTGCGGTCCTCGATGCGCGCCGCCTCGGCGATCTCCTTAAGCCCTTCGCCCTCCAGCCCGATCAGGTTGGCCCTCAGGATCGTGTAGTAGTAGAAGGTTGTCAGCTCGGCGGCGGCGTTGGTGATGAGCAACTCTAGCAGCTCGTCCACATTAATGCCGCTCTTCTCGACCATTTCACGTGCTACTTTGGCCATTTCTGGTATCCTTTCTCTAGCAGAAAACACTACGCCTAGTTAATGGGGTCACAATGGCCCCCAGGAACCCTATTTCAGTCCTCTGCCTGTTGGCAGGCGGGGCAGTATCCGTAATAGGTCACCTGGCTGCGCACGATGCGATACCCCCGCGCGTCGGGCAGGGGGATGTCCAGGTCATCGGGAAGGGTTTCGACATCCACGAGGGCATGGCAGCGCAGGCACAACAGGTGGTGATGGTGGCTGGTGTTGGGATCATAGCGCCCGGCCCTATCCAGATCCGTCTCCACCTCCAGCAGCTCGCCAAAGGAGACCAGCTCTCGCAACGTGTTGTAAACCGTCATGCGCGAGATGTCGGGCAGAGACTGCCGGACGCGCTGATACACCTCTTCGGCCGTCGGGTGGGATGCATCGTCGGCCAGCAGGGCAAAGATGGCCCTGCGCTGGGGTGTGATCCTCAATCCTCGCTGACGAAACAACCGGATCATCTCATCTACCGAGCCCACGACCCTCCTTCTCTATGTTTCTTCTCAACTTGTAATCATTATAGATTATCGCGGCGCCTTTGTCAAGGGGTTAACCCAAGATGCACGACAATGGCCACGTCGGCCCGTGCCGCATTGTAGGGGCGATGTCAAAGTCGACCCTATGGTAAGGTGCCAGTGGCAGATCACCGACGACAAGGGCGAAGACGAGCTTNNGCTTCGCCCCTACTTTTTTGTGTTTTACTGCCTTTCTTCTCACAAGGGCGAACTGCGCATATATGCGCAGTGTTCACTCAGGGGGGCACACTCGGCCGGCGAGCCAGATGTAGGTGGCACGGACTTGCACCGTGCCGCATTGTAGGGGCGCTGAGCGGTGTACTTTTGCCCGGCTTCGCTCTACAATGTCGCTATATGCCCGTCGCCCGACATACCTCTGCGACAGGAGCGAACATGGACCTCGTGCGTTTCTTGGACGAACTACCCTCTCACCCTTCTGTGGCCCTGGCGGTGGTGGCCGCGTTGAGCCTGGGCGCCTTTGTGCTGGCGCGCTATGGCCTGGCACGCTGGCTCATGCGCCTGACATCGCGCAGCGCAACCAAGGCCGACGACGTGCTGATGCTCCACGTGCGCCCCTACCGCGTCGCGTGGCTGGCGCCCCTGCTGGTGATCTATGCCACGGCGCGCTTCTTCCCGGACTATCAGGACATCCTCACCAAGGTCGCCCTCTTTTTCATCCTCTGGATCTCGGCGCTTACGGTGCTATCGCTGCTCACCGCCATCAACACCCTGTACGAAAGCCGGCCGAGCTACAGCGGCGTGAGCATCGCAGGCTATCTGGATATCGGCAGGTTGGTGGTGTTGCTGGTGGCCCTGGTGATGAGCATCAGCATGATCACGGGCAAGTCGCCAGCGGTTCTGCTGGCAGGGCTGGGCGCCGTGGCCGCTGTCTTGATGCTCATCTTTCAGAATACGATCCTCGCCCTGGTGGCCAGCATCCAGATCGCCGCCAACAGCCTGATGAAGGAGGGCGATTTCGTCGAGGTGCCCAGCTATGATGCGGTGGGTGTGGTGGACAACATCAGCCTGCACACCATCCGGGTGCGCAACTCGGACATGACCTACAGCACCATCCCCACCCACAGGATGCTCGATGTGCCCTTTCGCAACTGGCGCGGGATGACGGAAAGCGGCGGGCGACGCATCCAGCGCGCCCTCCTCCTGGACCAACTGAGCATCGGCTTCTGCAGCATCGAGACGCTGCGCCGCCTGCAGAAGGTGGATCTGATCGCCGAGTGGACCGCTGAGAAGATCGCCCAGCTGGAGGCCTACGCCCAGACCCATGGCGACGCCTACGATCTGCCGCTGGACGGCCCCCAGGTGACGAACCTGGAGGTCTTTCGCACCTATACAGAGGCCTATCTGCGCGACCGCCCCGATATCCACACCGAGGAACTGCCTTTCCTGGTGCGCACCCTGGCCCCCGCGCCCACGGGCCTCCCGCTGGAACTGTACGTGTTCACCAAGACCACCGATTGGGCAGCCTATGAGCAGATTCAGGCCCAGATCCTGGAGCATCTGTTGGCGGCAGCCCCCACCTTTGACCTGCGCGTCTTCCAGGAGCCCAGCGGCCTCGACTTTCAGCGCTGGCAGGAGCGAGGAAGGGCAGGGTGAGAGGCGCCTCACAACCGATCCACACGGCGGGGAGCGCGCGCACCGAGGCGTAGCAGCGCCTCGGTCCCGGCCCTCTGCGATGGCCGGCGGGCGCTAGGAGGAGATACGCACCATGGGTCCTTGGCGTAAGGCCCCGGGGGCGCTCTGGCGCCGGACCGCGGTGGCGGCCCTGGTCGGGCTGGCCCTCTTGCTGGCGGCGGCCTTTTGGCGGGATTGGTGGCCGGGGCTGCGCGGCGGCTATGGCTGGCGCTGGCCCTATGCTGCGCCAGAGCCGGGCCTTCTGCCGCGCCTCGCGCCGGCCCTTGTGACGCTGGCGGTCTATGGGGCGGGGTTGCATCTCCTGCGCAAGCGTCCCGCGCCGCTCTACGTAGGCTGGTGCGTGGCCGGCGCCCTGGCCCTGCCTGTGGCGCTGCTCGCCTATCTCGGCGATCCGGCCCTGCACCTGCTGGGCCGGACGGTCACCGAGGGGGCCACCGGCGCCTTCTGGGTGGCCGTCGAGATGGGCTCGCCCCTGGCGGCGCTACGCGATTGGCCCGCCTGGATGGCGCGGGCCGAGAGCATCTCCAGCCACATGGCCATCAGCCCGCCCGGCTATCCCTTGCTCTACGGCCTGGCTGCGCGGGCATTGGGCGCGCTGCCGGCCCTGGCCCACGGGTTGGCGGCGCCCATCCGGGCCCTGCAATGCCACCATGCCGCTCTCATGGCCCTGGATGACGGCGTCCTGGCGTCGGCGTGGGTGGGCATGACCGGGCCCCTGTGGGGTGCCCTGGCAGCCGTGCCCCTCTACGACCTGGCCCGCCGTCAGGCCGGCGAGGGCCTGGCGCGTCGAGCGGCCGCCCTGTGGGCCCTGGTGCCCTCGCTGGCGCTCTTTACCGGGCTGCTGGTCATGCCGTACCCCCTCTTGGCCGTAGGAAGCTGCGCCCTGTTGGCGCGGGGGCTGGCGCCGAGGCGCGTCGGGTGGCTGGCCCTCGCCGGCGTGTTGGTGGCGCTGGGGGTGCTGTTCAGCTTCTCGTTGCTGCCCCTGGGCCTGACGCTGGCCCTCTGGGCGCTGCTGGAGGTCTGGCGCACCGAGGCATCGCCGCTGCGCCGCCTGGCCCGCTGGCTGGGGCTTGCCTGGCCCTGCCTGGCGGGCGCGGTGCTGGTGGTGGCAGCATATACCCTGATCGCCGGACATACCCCCTGGGATGTGTTCGTCGCCAGCATGCGGTTCCACTTGGGCCAGCTCGATCGGCCCTACGGCCCCTGGCTGGCGCTGCACACGTGGGATTACGTGCTCTTTTTCGGGCCGGTGTTGACGGGCCTGAGCCTCTGGGGCCTGGCGGGGGGACGCCACGGCGCCGGACGCCTGTCGGCCGCCGTATGGCTCACCCTGCTGATCCTGGTGCTCTCGGGCACAGGGCGCGGCGAGACGGGGAGGATCTGGCTGTTCTTTATGCCGCTGACGCTGCTGAGCGCGGCGGAGGCGTTGCAGGGCCTCACGCGCCGAGAGGCGGCAGCGCTCATGGCGGCCCACGTTCTCTGGCTGCTGACCCTGGTGACGGTGCTGCGGCCCGTGGGGATCACTATCACGCCGGCACCCAGCTATGCGGCGCCGCCCGCCGAGACGCCATCGGCGCTCCAGCCGCTGGATGTCGCCTTTGGGTCAGAGCTGCATCTGCTGGGCTATGCCGCTGTGCAAAAGGGCGATCACCTGCTCCTGACATTGCAATGGCAGGCGACGGCTCCCATCACTGAAGACTATAGCTTCTCGGCGCTCCTGGTCTCGCCGGAGGGCCCCCTGGCCGCCGCCACCGACTGGCGCCCGCTGGAGGGCGGCTACCCCACCACCTGTTGGCATTGCGCGCCCCAGGGGCTCGTTCTGGATCGCATCGTGCTGCCCCTGGGCGAGGCGGCAGCGCCGGGTCCCTGGTGGATCAGCCTATCGGCCTATACCCTGGATGCCGCCCAGAGGCCCCAACGCGCGCCGGTCTGTGCCCCCGCTGCCCCCTGCGACGACCAGATCGGCCTGGGGCCCGTGATGGTGGGAGGGCAGGAGTAGGGGGAACGCCGGGCGGGGTAGGTAAAGGGGCGGAGTATGTTACCCCGCCCCTGGCGCAAACGCGTCGGCTAGATGCCCCAGTGGGCGTTGATGGGCGCCTGATAGGCGT
>DCTX01000006.1:217-969 GCA_002329325.1 Anaerolineales bacterium UBA1429 | reverse complement strand
CCGTCCCAGGCGTCCACCTCGACCCTGTCGCGGTTGCCGCGCACCACCTCGATGAACTCCCAGATCTCATAGCTAAAGCCATTGGTCAGCTCGTTGGGGAACAGATGCTGCCACTGCTCCTCCGAGAGGGCGTTCCGATAGAGGGAATGCAGCTCCTCAAAGGTGAACTGGACGCCCTCCGCCCGGGTGAGCAGGCCGGTCTCGGTCCAATCGGGGGTGCGCCAGAAGAGGTGAAAGATGGCGTGATGGATCTCGGTGCTGAGGGAGCCCTCGGAACCGTAGAACAGCACCTTCTGGAAGCCTTCGCCGGGCGCGCCGAAACTCCACGACCAGGTGCCCGTGACGCCGTTCTTGAAGGTGAACACGGCGAACAGCGAGTCCTCGCGCACATCGGGCAGGCTGCGCACGGCGCCATCGCCCTGCTCGACGGCGCGGGCATACACCGTATCGGCCTCGCCCACCAGGTAGCGCATGCCATCGCACCAGTGGAAGCCGCCATCCATGGTGGGGCCGCCGCCGGACATGAGCCGGTCGCGGCGCCACTGTGAGGCGTAGGGCAGCGGGCCGGCGGGGCGGCGCGGCGCCGGCGGGCGCACCATGGTGTGGAAGAAGGTCAGCGGGTTGCCCATCAGGCCGGAATCGTTCAGCGCCCAGCGCACCATGCGCATGCCGGGCAGGCGGCGCTGGGGCACGGCCACCGAGAGGATCTTGCCCGTGCGGTCGGCGGTCTCGGCCATCATGCGGCTGGCCTT
>DCTX01000006.1:0-132 GCA_002329325.1 Anaerolineales bacterium UBA1429 | reverse complement strand
GTGCAACCCGTGGGGCAGGCAGAGGTCGGCGCCATCCAGCGTCTCCTGCTCCAACATCTTGCGATAGTCGCCATAGATGGCCGGGCGCGCGCCCAGGAGCTCCTCCGCCAGGGCGGCGGCCTCCTCGGCGGC
>DCTX01000002.1:9400-13508 GCA_002329325.1 Anaerolineales bacterium UBA1429 | reverse complement strand
GCTCGGCGAGCATGGGGGCTTCCTTGTACTTGCTGGGGATGGCCGTAGGCTCCTCGGCCTCGACCTGGACCTCTTTTTCGACAACGACGGTGACCTCTTTCTCAACCTCTTTCTCGACGACGACCGTCTCTTTGACGACCTTCTCGACGACCTCAGGCTGAGTGCAGGCTGCCATGGCAACGCCGGCGGCAGCGAAGCCCGTCAGGCGGATGAAATCACGACGTGTGTGCTTCTTCAGATCCATGGTGCATGCTCTCCATCAAATCAGATGCGGGAACTTGGTCGCCACCACTTCGGGGCGGTGGCGGACCCCTCGAACGGCCAAGTAGACGATAGGCATCTCCTCCTTTCCGATAGGCGAGATGGCCACGTCCTGATGGCAAGCACAGGGTCGGGCGCGCGTGGGCGTGCACGGGAGTTGTACTTTGGGTAGATGCTAGCGACGAGCGAGCCCTCCAAAGCACACAACGGGCCGGGCTCGCCGGGAGGCGAGTAGCTCGTTGGTCGTTCGTCTAGTCTCCTCCTTGGCTTGGCCTCCAGGTGTGGCTTCTTGACTAGGGGCTGTACGCGCATGCGCTGCGCTACAGCTTGGCTACAGTATACACCATTTTGCGTGTCAAAGCAAGATGTGCGGATCGTTTCGTACGCGATAGCGACCAAGTGGCCTGGGGGCACCTCGAGGCCGTGAGGGGGCGATGGGGAGGCGCGGGCCAGGTACGCTTCGGCGCGGGCTTCTCATGGCCGAAACGGGGGCCAATTGCGGCCAAGAGCGCGGTCAGCCTGTGGAGACGGGCAACGTGAAGGTGAAGGTCGAGCCTTGGTCCGGGGCAGAGGAGAGCTGGATCTGCCCCCCGTAGCGCTCGACGAGGCCGCGCACGATCGAGAGCCCCAGCCCGGTGCCCTGGCGCGACATGTTCTTGGCCCTCTCGGTGCGGAAGAACTGCTCAAAGATACGCTCCTGATCCTCCGGCGCGATGCCGATGCCCGTATCCTGCACGGCGCCGCACAGCATCTCGCCCTGCCTGCCCAGGGTGATGCGCACCTCGCCCCCCTCGGGCGTGTACTTGATGGCGTTGCTGACCAGGTTGATCCAGATCTGCTTGGCGTGTTCTGCCCTGGCGCGGGCCGGCGGAAGGTCGGGCTGGACATCCACCTGGGTCTGGAGACGTTTGTCCGCGATGCGGGCCTGCATCAGATCCAGCACGTCCTCCAGCACAGAGGCCAGGTCACAGGGCTGAAAGCTATCGTCCCGCTCGGGCTCGCGTAGATGGACCAGATCCAGCAGGTCGGAGATCAAGTCGAGCTGGTCGTTGGCGCGCTGCTCGGCCTTGGCGACGATCTCCTCCAGGCGCTCGGGGGGCACATAGCCCTCCAGGATGAGGCGCAGATAGCTCTGGATGGCGGCCACGGGCGCGCGCAGCTCGTGGGTCACCAGGCGGATGAACATGATGCGCGAGCGGTCCAGCTCTTGCAGGCGCGCGTTGAGGTCGGCCAGCTCGTCGGCGCGCAACTCGCAGGCCAGGTTGGTCTCTTGCAGTTGGCGCTCGTTCTCCCGCAGTCGCTGGATCAGGCTCGACGACAGGTAGCTGATGAAGAAGGCAGCCGAGCTCAGCACCAGGATCTCGGCGCCGATGTGGCTCCACTCTTGGTAGCGGGTGGGAAGGCGGAACCCACGCAGGTTGTAGTGGGGGACGAGCCCCTGCGCCTCCAGCAGCAGCAACCCCGTCCAGAGCAGCGAAGCAACGATGGGGAGTGCATGGCTATCGCGCCGGGTCAGCAAGATGCTGCCCATGGCGATGATCAGGAGATAGTAGATCGAGAAGGGGTTCTCGATGCCCCCGGAAAAGTGGAGGAGCACCGTGAGGGCAAAGAGATCGGCATAGATCTGGGCCCGGAGCAGGGCTGTCAGGGTGCGGATGGCCACGCCCCGCCGGGTGAGCCGCCTGGTGAGCCACCAGAAGACCCCGTTGTAGGCCAGGATCCCTGCCAGGACGCCCAGGATCGCCAGCTCGGGCAGCACGGTGCCCATCACCCGGTTGCCCGCCAGGATGATCAGGGCCACCAGGGTGAGGGCCAGCCAGCGCAAGCCGCTGAGCCAGCGGACCCGGCCAGAGGCGGGGCCGCCTATGGCGATCTCGGCCAGGGTGCTCACACAGGACCTCCTTCCCGCAGCCGGGGCGCTCAGGGCAACGCAAACACCTCGCGCAAGGCCTCCTCGGCCGCCTCAAAGTCGCTATCGCGGATCACGCAGGATACCGTCGAGATCGAGGTGCTGATGGCCAGGATGTTGATGCCGCGCCGGGCCAGGGCGCCAAAGGCCATGCCCGCTATGCCGGGGCGCACGCGGAAATCGGGCCCAAACACCGCCATCAGCGCCGCATGGTGTTCCTCGCTGACCTGCTCGGCCTCCAGCCGTTCGGCCACGGGGGCGATCTTGCCCAGCGTCTCCGCAGCGTCCTCCTCTGCCACGCAAAAGAGCACATGGCTGCGGCTGCGCAGGTCGATGCACTGCACGATGAACTGGGCGTTGATCGCCACATTCCCCAGGGCCTGAAAGATGGCCGCGCCGATGCCCGGGCGATCGGGCGCTGACATCACGCCGATCAGGCAGAGGTCCCGGAACTTGAGCATACCTCCAGCGGCGATTCGCGTCTGCATGGGGAGCCTCCCCTTGCGGCTAGGCCAACAGCGCCGACACGCGGGCGAGCAACGTCGCGGGCGAGATCGGCTTGGAGACAAAGCCGCTGATATGGATGTACTCGTCCGTTGGGAACAGGGCAGCATAGTCGGTGTTGGCGATGGAGGTAACCATCAGGATCGGGATCTGGCTGTTTTCCGGGTCGTTGGCCATCTGCTGGCTCACGTGCAGGCCCTCGAGCACCGTCTCCATGATGATATCCAGGATCACCAGATCCGGCTTCTCCTCGGCGACCGTGCGCAACCCGTGGTCCCCATCCGCCGCCGTGATCACCTGATACCCGGCGGATTCCAGCACCAACCGTGTCGTCTCGCAAAAGTCGGGGTCATCGTCCACGATCAGGATCTTGGCCATTCGTCAGCCTCCCCCATCTGTCAATCGTGTGGCCGAGGGCGCTAGGCCGCTGCCGAGCAGTGCCCCAAGCGGATATGCGCCTCGAACTCGCTCCGAAACCGCCCCAGGATCCCGCCCACGGCCGAGACCAGTGCATCTCCCATGGGGCAGAAGGTGTTGCCCGCGATGCCCCTGCAGAGGGCGTCCAGGCGCGCCAGGTCCTCCGGCACGCCCTCGCCGGCCTCGATCTTTTCCAGCACCTGCACCGCCCGCTGCGAGCCGACGCGGCAGGGAGTGCAGCGCCCACAGCTCTCATGGGCGAAGAAGCGGGCCGAGCGACGCGCCACGTCCACCATGCAGGTGTCCTCGTCCAGCACGATGACGGCCCCTGTGCCCAGGGCCGAGCCCGCCTCGGCCAGCGCCTCAAAGTCCATGGCGACATCGAGCTGATCGGCCGTCAGGGGCGGCGTCGAGGCGCCCCCCGGGATCACAGCCTTGATGGCCTTGCCGCCCGGGACGCCGCCGGCGTGCTCGTAGATGAGCTCGCGCAGCGAGATCCCCAGGGGGAACTCGTAGACCCCCCGGCGATAGACATGGCCGCTGACGCAGAACAGCTTGGGGCCGGTGCTCTTTTCGGTACCGATGCTGGCGTACCACTCGGCCCCGTGCTGCACGATGTGCGGCACATTGGCCAGGGTCTCTACGTTGTGCACCAGGGTGGGGTGGCCCCAATAGCCGGACTGGGCCGGGTAGGGGGGCTTGCGGCGGGGCTCGCCCCGGCGGCCCTCCAGCGAGTTGATCATGGCGGTCTCTTCGCCGCAGATGTAGGCCCCTGCGCCGCGGTGCACGCTCATCTCCAGGCGAAAGCCGCTGCCCAGGATGTTCTCACCCAGAAAGCCGTGGGCATAGGCGTCGGCGATGGCCTTGATCCAGCTCTTGATGCCCCGAAAGAACTCGCCGCGGATGTAGACAAAGACCCGCTGGGCGCCCACGGCATAGGCCGCGATGATGGCCCCCTCGATGATCTGGTGCGGGTCCTTTTCCACCAGTTCACGGTCCTTGAAGGTCCCCGGCTCG
>DCTX01000002.1:0-9327 GCA_002329325.1 Anaerolineales bacterium UBA1429 | reverse complement strand
GCCGCCTCATAGCCGCCATTCTGCAGGTAGACGTCGATGCTATCGGAGCGCGGCAGCGCCGTCCGCTTGAGCAGTATCGGTTCGAATGTCATCGCCTTGCCTCCAGCTCGTCCAGGATCGTGTCGACGTCATCCAGGGTAAGGTTGGTGTACAGCGTGTCGTTGATGCGCATGGCAGGAGAAGAGCCGCACGCTGCCAGGCATTGCACCCTCTGCAGGGCAAACTGGCCATCCTCGGTGACCTCGCCCGCCTCGATGCCCAGGCGCTCCTGCAGGTGACCGATCAGGTCCTCGGCGCCGCCCGCCAGATGGCAGGAGAGCCCCTCGCAGACCTGGATCAGGTAGCGCCCCGTGGGCTCGGTGCGGTACATCGAGTAGAAGGTGGCCGTCGTGTACACCTCTTCGAGGCTCATGCCTAGCCGTTGGCCTACCCGCTCGAGGGCCTCGTCACTGAGGTAGCCATACTGCTCCTGCGCCATGTAGAGGGCCGTCAGCAACATGGCCCTCCTGGCAGGATCCATCTCTGCATTGTACCCTGGCGTCATGCTCGTCTCCTTTACGGTTTGGTGCCCGTTAGCTCTGCCACTCGGCACAACAGGGCCGCCGGCTCGAGCGGCTTGCGCATAAAGGCGTCCAGGCGCACATGGCCGTTTCTGGGAAAGATGCCCTTGTCGGATTCGCTCACGATGGCCGAGACCATGAGCACCGGCACGCCACGCAATAGTGGATCCGCCGACATACGGCGGCTGACCGACCAACCGTTCAGCGCGTACGACATCATCACATCCACGATCACCAGATCGGGCCGCTGGTTCTGCATGACCTGCAGCGCGCCATCGGCGTTGGTGGCCGTGTGCACGGCATAACCGCCCGCCTCGAGCACAATCGTCGCAAAGTCGAGGAAATCGGGATCATCGTCCACTACCAGGATGGTCTTGTGCGCGCATTCAGCCATAGGGCTCTCCCTCCCGACGCAGGCCCGCCCTGCTTTAGGCTGCTTCGCCGACCAGCTTGCGCACCCGGCTCAGCAACTGGTCGGGCTGGACGGGCTTGGAGATCCAGCCGTTCACGGGCAGATACTCGTCGGTTGGGAACATGGGCGCCATGGGGCTATCGGTGATGGACGAGATCATCAGGATCGGGATCTGGCGCAGGGCCTGGTCCTCTTCCATGCGGTGGGCCAGGTTGACGCCATCCAGGGGGCCGGACATCATCACGTCCAGCAACAGGAGTTGGGGCGGGCTCTGGCGCAGCGCCAGCAGCGCTTCCTCGCCGTTGGCAGCGGTCTGGACGGCATAGCCCGCCGCCGTCAGGATCATGCGTGTGATCTCGACAAAGTCGGGATCATCATCTACGACCAGGATGGTAGTCATGGCGACCTCCCATTTCCACTGCGCTCCAACAGACGATGCACCTCAGACAGGAGCCGGGTCGGGGCGACCGGTTTGCTGATAAAGTTGTCGATCAGGTTGTCTTCGTCGGTGGGGAACATGCCCAGATAGTCAGAGCTGGTGATGGAGCTGACCACCAGGATGGGGGTATGGCGGATGCTGGGGTTGGAGCGGATACGCCAGCTCGCATCCCAGCCATCCAGGACGCCATCCATCATGATATCCAGGATCACCAGGCTCGGCGGGTTAGCGATCATCGCCTTGAGGGCCTCGGCGCCGCTGGGCGCCGCCTGGGTGACGAACCCCTCCTGCTCCAGGACCATGCGGGTGGCCTCGACGAAATCGGGGTCATCATCCACGATCAGGATGGTGGGCTGGGGTGGGGGCGGGGGCGCCCACTGGTGCCCTTCCTTGTCGATGTGCAGCACGTGGGAGGTCTGGGTGCGGGTGATGCCGGCGATGCGGCTGATGCGATCGTTCAAGAAGGCCACCAGATGCGCATCGGTCTCGAAGGCGGCCTCGACCACGAGGTCGTACTCGCCCGTGAGCCACTTGACGGAAAGCACCTCGGCCATGCCACTGAGGAGGCGGCTCACTCGCTCCAGTTGGGGCAGCTCGACGGTGAAAAAGATCATGGCCCGCGTGGGCAGGCCGACGGCCTGGGGCTCGACCAGGCCGCGGATCTGCAGCTCGCCCGAGGCGAGCAAGCGGTCGATCCGCTTGCGGATCGTGCCCTCGGAGACGCCCAGCTCGCGGGCGATCTCGACGTTGGAGCGCCGCCCATCTGCGTGGAGCAGGCGAACGATGAGCCGGTCGGTGTGATCCATGCAGACCTCCATCCCTTCTCGTAGAGTACTATAGCACATCTGTACGATTTCGTCAACAGGATGCGGTATCTGTTACGAAAATCGTAGGGGTCGCTGGCCGTAGAGGGGCGCCATCGTAGAAGCGATGGGCCTGCGGAATAGGGGCGTTAGCGCCCTGGGGCGGCCTGGGGGCGGCGCCTGGCCGCGCTGAGCACCTGGTAGGCCGGCGTGCGCGCCAGCACCTCGACCTGCCCAAACCGCTCCTCCAGCATACGCTGGTAGGTCAGGAAACGGTTGGCCACCAGCACCAGGCGGCCGTTGCGCTCCAGCGCCTCGTAGGATTCGGCGATAAAGGCGGCCGTCATCTCCAGGCTCACATCGTGGCCTGCGTGGAAGGGGGGATTGCTGGCGATCAGGGTAAAGCGGCGCCCCGGCACGGCGGCCAGGCCGTCGCCATGCACCACCGGCGCGGCGATGCCGTTGCGGGCCAACGTCTCGCGGGCGCACTGGCAGGCCAGGCTATCCACATCCACCAGGGTTACGTCGCCCGTGGGCCCTGCAAGGGCCATGTGGAGGGCCACCACGCCATACCCGCAGCCCAGGTCCAGGGCCTGTTCGCCTGGGCGGACGGTCAGCACCTCCAGCAACAGCCGGGTGCCCTCATCCAGATCGTCTCGCGAAAAGACCCCCGGCCGCGCGCATAGGGTGCGCTGGGCCCCCGCCACCGGCGCCGAAAAGGTGACATAACCGCCTTCTCGCAGGCCGGGCTGGCGGAACGGCTCCGGCAGGGGATCGGGTAGGGTGGCCGGCCGCGTGAACAGGGCCACCCGGTTGCCGCCCTTGTAGCTCAGCAGAGCGCCCGGCCCCAGCAACGCCTCGGCATCCTGAAGAAAGCTCTTGATGCCGCCGCGATTGGGGCCGGCCAGGTAGATGCGCCCGCCCGGGTTGGTCGCCAGCGCGGCGTTGAGCAGCCAGAGGCGGGCCAGGTCGCGGCCCTTGGGCATGGGCAGAAGCACCACGTCCCACGGGCCCTGGTCGGGGCGCGGCGGCTCGGCGGCCACCTGCACGCTGGACAGGCCGTTGCGGTCGCAGGTGGCGTGGGCCACCTGAGCGGCCACCCAGTTGGTATCCAGGCAGGTGACGTTGCGCGGCCCTGCCTGGCGGGCAGCCCAAACGCCCAGGGCGCCATGGCCGCAGGGCCCCACCAGCACCCGCTCGTCGGAGGCGATCTGGGCCTCGGTGATCAGGAGCGCCATGGCCGGCGTCAGCTCATCCCAATCGGGGAAACCGGGGCGCGTCACCAGGATCATCGGCCGATCGGCCACCTCGAGGGCGAGCTGGCGTTGCTGGCGGTAGGCAGTGGGGTCGGGATTGGGCACGGGTGTTGCTCCTTGTGGGCACCGGTTGCGCGGGCATTTGGCAGACGTACGCTGACGGGCGCCCTCACCCCCGGCGGAACTTGCACCAAAGGCGGATTCCGCCTCTCCCTCTCCCGCTTGGCAGAGGGGGCTGGGGTGTTGGCCATGGCTATCTCGCCGCGCAAGGGCGAGGGCCACATCCCTCGTTCTTGCTACCGCTGACCCACTCTGCGGGGCTGGGTGAACGCCTCCACGGCGGCCTGAGAGGCCTGGCGGGCCTCCTCCGCCAGCGCCTCGGGGGGCTCGGCATCGCCATAGCGCGCCTGCAGGTAGGCGGCGCTCAAGGTCGCCACCGGCATCTGGGCCTCGGGCGCGGCCTGGGCCAGCCTCTGGCCGTAGGCGCTCACCGTCTGGCCCCGCCGACGGGCCCAGCCCCGCTCGCGGGCGTTGAGCAGCAGCAGCCGATACGCCTGGCGGATGCGGTGCCGCGCACTGGCGAGGTTCAAGGCCTCGTCGAATAGTTCCTGGTGGCGACGGGGGCGCAGGCCATCGAACAGCCCGCGCCAGCGCTCCAGGAAGAGATCCTTGCTCCAGACGAACTCGCGCTCCTCGGCCGCTGCCGACGCATAGCGCGGGCGCGCCCGTCGCCGCCAGGCCATGATGACGGCGATGGCGACCACCGTGACCAGGGCGATGATGAGCAGGGTCAGGCCGACTCCCTCGGGCAGGCTAGGCAGTTGACCGGGCTCTATCTTCAGCTCGGGGAACTGCTCGGTGTAGCTGGGCGGCAGCTCGCTCTCTTGCGGCAGCGGCGTGGGGGCCTCCGTCTGGAAGAGGTGGGCGATGAACTGGTAGACGGTGTACAACAGCCACACGATGGCCATGCCCACGTAGGCGATCACCTGCCCGACAAAGGCCAGCAGCGGCTTGAGCCGCCCCAGCAACGAGGCCATCGCCTGGGGGGCCAGGAAGAGGCTCAACGCCCAACCCGTGGCCAAGATGGCCAGCATGGCCAGCCCCAGCGCAATGAGCCAGTAACGGCTGAGAGGAGGGCGCGGCAGGCCTCGCGCCACCTGATAGGCCAGGTGGCTGGCGACGCTCAGCAAAGCCAGGGCCAGCAGCCCCGCCAGCAAAAAGGTCACCAGGTCCTCGCCGGTCACCACGCCGGGCGAGATCAGCGAGAGGAGCGCCAGCGCCAGGATGCCCACCACAAAGCCGCGCATGAGCTGTTTGTGCTGGGTCCAGCGGGCCCGAGCGCCGCCGAACCAGAGGCCTACGGTGGCCAGCAGGACGATGAGCCCGGCGGGCATGCCGCGGGAGAAATCCACCAGGGCTGCCAGGGCGCGCCAGGCAGCCGCCGGGGTCCCCGGGGGCGCCGTCACCGAGCCGATGACCACCAGCGCCCCGATGCCCGCGAGGAGCCAACGCCCCCCCGTCCTGTTGCCCAGCAGCCGCGAGAGCCAGGCTCCCGCCAGCAGCACGCCCACGATGCCCCACCAGGGGTAGAGCAGGTGGCGGGGGTACACCAGGGCAGAGCCCAACAGCAGCCGCAGCAGCGGCGTCAGCCAGGCGGCATACATGGCCGCCGAGACGGCCGGGATGACGACCTCCTCAAGCCAGCTCCAGCGACTCCAGGCGGTGCCACGCATCGCGTCCTCCAAGGTGGTGGGTGGGCAGGCTGGCGGGGATCTCGGGTGGCGTCTCGCCGATGGTCAGGAGGGTAACGGGGTGCCCTGCCTCCTGCATGGCGGCCAGCGCCTCCAGCGTCGCGGGCTGGGGCGTGGCGCTGATGGCTACCACGGTGGTGCCCAGGGGCAACGACCGCCGCACGTCCCACAGCATGTCCTCAAAGCGCCGGCCCCGAAAGCCCTCCAGGGCCGCCAGGCGCTCCAGCAGCACCTGCGCCTGGCTCGGGTGGCGTCCCGGCTTGACGAGCTGCCAGTACTCGCCCTCCTCGCCGATGCTGTTGGCGCACAGGCCCACCATGATATGCTGCTCCAGCGCCTCCAGGGCCAGCGAGGCGGCCGCCGTGGCGGCCAGCTCCAGGTATTCGGGCTCGACGGCATAGGCGTCGGCCACGGTTTGCACGTCCACGGCCAGCATCAGCGCCAGCGTATCGCTGGGTTCAAAGACCTTGGTCTGCAAGGCGCCGGTGCGGGCCGACGCCCGCCAGTGGATGTAGCGCGGGTTATCGCCTGAGACATACTCGCGCACCTGGGCGAAGCGCATCGGGTCCTCGATCACCCGGCGGCGGGCCAGCCAGTCACCCATGGGGCGGCCCGCCGGCAGACCCAGGGCGCTCACCGGCACCGTCTTGGGGTACACGGTGAGATAGTCTACCTGGGGCAGCTCGCGGCGTGATTGCCGCAGGCCGAACACGTCGCCGGAGACCATCTCGGCGGGGCCCAGGCGAAAGCGGCCTCGCTGCGACCCCACCAGCCGGTGGGTGTGGGTCACCCGCTCGTACCAGCGCAAGGAGACCAGCGAGACAAGGACGTTCTTCTCTTGCGAGGCGGTGGGCCGGGTCTCGTCGGTGAGGAGTTGCAGCTTGCTGGGGAGGACGTCGCTGACGGTCAGCCACGCCAGGGGCAGCAGCTTGCGGTTGGTGAACTGCAGAACGAAGGAGGTCTCCTGGCCGTAATCGAGCTGGTGTTCGCCCAGGATGCGGTGGTAGCTGACCTCGTCCAGGCTGTGCAGGGTCCAGTAGAGGCCCAGGGCGGCGGCGCAGGCCAGCACCAGCACCAGCAGGGCCGTCATGCCGCGCTGGAACACGATGGCCAGCGCGAACAGGATCAGCAGCAGCGCCCACCAGCCGGAGCCTTTCATGGCGCGGGGCTCTCCTCCCAGGCCTCCTCGACGGGCACGGGCACCTGGGCAATCAGGCTCTCCAGGATCTCGGCGGAGGAACGCGCGTGCAGGCGCTGCCCCGTGGTCGGGATCAGGCGGTGGGCCAGCACGGGCACCACCAGGTGCTGCACGTCCTCGGGGATGGCGTACGAGCGGCCGCGCAGGGCGGCCAGCGCCTGGCTCGCCTGGTAGAGGGCCAGGGTGCCGCGAGGGCTGGCGCCCAGGGCCAGGGCATCGCTGGCGCGGGTCGCCTTGACCAGGGCCAGCATATAGTCCTCCACCACGGGGTGGATGTGTACGTTGCGGCAGGCGGCGGCCAGGCGGAGCACCTCCTCGCCCGCCATCACCGGCTGCAGCTCCACCAGGGGATCGCCGCTGCTGAAGCGGTGCACGATGGCGCGCTCCTGCTCATCGCTGGGGTAGCCCAGCCTCAGCCGCATGAAGAAGCGGTCCAGTTGCGCCTCGGGCAGGGGAAAGGTGCCCTCCAGCTCGATGGGGTTCTGGGTCGCCAGCACCAGGAAGGGGCGTGCCAGGGGGCGCGTCTCGCCATCCACGGTGACCTGGCGCTCCTGCATCGCCTCCAACAGGGCGCTCTGGGTGCGGGGCCCGGCTCGGTTGATCTCGTCCACCAGCAACACCTGGCTAAAGACCGGCCCGGGCCGAAACTCGAAATCCTGGGTGCGTTGGTTGTAGATGCTTACGCCCGTGATATCTGTGGGCAAAAGATCGGGGGTGAACTGGAGCCGCCGGAAGGTGCAGCCCAGGCTGCGCGCCAGGGCCTTGGCCAGGGTCGTCTTGCCGATGCCGGGAATGTCCTCCAGCAACACGTGCCCCTCGCACAAGAGCGCCACCAACATCAACTCGATAGGCTCTTCCAGGCCGACCACCACCTGGGCCACGTTGGCCCGCACCTTCTGGCCCGCGCGCTGGACCGCTTGAACATCCATGCTATCCGCCATACTTGCTCCTTTGCAGCACCGATGGACTTGGCGCAATCAGAAAAGCCCCTACCCGACGTGGTACGCCACCACGATGGTAGAGGCCATCATTCGGGAGCGATACTCCCCGACGGTTACTATCTCTGCATCTCGAGTAGGCCTCGTCGCCTGCTGACATGAGTATAGCATGGGCGGCACGGATGGCAAAAACGGGTCTGGGTCGCATACCGCGTCAACTCGGGGGCCTTGGGGCGCAGGTGTAGGAGCCGGTCCGCTCGGCATGGCGATCGGGCCGCCCCGGGCTAGCCGTCAGACGGCTGTGTCTCTCTGATCTCCGAGGTGGTGATGATCACGAGCAGCGAGATCGCCATTGCGATGGCACCCACCATAAAGACCGCCTGTAGGCCGCTCTCCAGGTCTGCCGCGCTGCCCTGTGCCAGACCCAGCAGCGCGGGGGCGACAGAGAGCCCGACCATCTGGAAGAAGAACATGGCGCCGACGGCCACGCCCGTCAGGCTCCTGGGCACAGCAAGTTGCGCTACCAGGGTATTGACCGTCGGGATCGCCCCCAATCCAAGGCCGGCCACCGCTGTGACCAATACATACACCCAGATGGGCGTGTCGGCGGTAAAGCGCCACATGGCGAGCATGGCAACGGTCGCAATCCCATAGCCAAACCGATAGATCCACTTGTATCGCCCGCTCCTCGCCAGCAGGAAGCCGGTCGGGATCCCCAAGAAGGCCACGATTGTGGCGTATGGGGTCAGCATGGAGCCGCTCGTCGTCGGGACGATCTTCATCACGTTCTGTACAAAGATCGGCGAGTAGGTCGCAATCGCCAGAGTGCTCAGGCTCGATAGCAGGGCAGCCGCGGCAACCGTCAGAAAGGTGCGATTCACGAGAATCGAGGGGTCCAGGATGGGCGCTCGTGCCCGCCTCTCGACCCGGATGAAGCCGATCCAGGCGACCAGTGAGACGATGAGCAGGAGGATGCCCATGCCGCGCCTCTCCGGCGCGCCCAGCCAGGAAGCCCCGACGATGAGGGTCGCTGTGGCGAGCACCATGGCGGATGTGCCCTGATAGTCTATCGGGGCGCGAACCTTCTTCTCCGCTCCCGGCAGCCCGGTCGCCGCCAGGCCGCCTGCGAGCAACATCAACGGGATCGTGCCCCAATACAGCCCGCGCCAGCCCACCGCACTCTCGGCGATGACCCCGCCCAGCACGGGGCCGATCAGCGCCGCCAGGCCTGAAGGCAGGCTGAGCAATCCGGTCCATTTGGCGCGTTCCGCGGGCGAGAACAGGTCGCCGATAGACGTGAAGCACAATGGAATGATGGGAAAGTGCCCGATGCTCATGAATGTCGCCGCCGCGATCAAAAAAGGCATCGTCGTGGCTCTGGCCGAGATGCCCAGCCCCAACACAAAGAGGCCGATGGCGAACAGAAGGACAGGGCGCCGCCCGTATAGATCCGATAGCTTGCCGAAAACCAGCGTCGAGACCGAGCCGGTCATGGCGGGCAGGGCGACCAACCAGGAGAAGAGGGCCATGCCATCGAGCTCCTGGATGATCCCTGGTTGGGCGATATTGCGTGCGTGGATAAAGACAAAGCTGACGAATTGTGTGGCGAACACAGCTACCACACTGGCGGCGAGCCGTTGGTTCGCCTGCCAGCCCCTCGGCGTGGGGCGGGGCGCTCCCGCCTTTCTGGGCGCTCTGTCGATCACTGCGTGTCTCCTTGCCGTAGTGGCCCTTGTCCTCGCTCCATGGCGCCGTCGTGCCGCCTCCCCCTGCGCAGGCGCACACTATAGCGCCTGGAGTGCACTCCATGTCAAGTAGCCTCCCGCGAGGCGCTATCGCGACCCGTGTCGGGAGGCCGGCGGGCGCGCCTCGCCGGCGGGGGCTTCGCCTGGGGGAACTCGTCCCGTCACAGGCCCACTGCCCGAGCTCGGCGCAGCGTGCTTGACCGGTGTTGTCAATCAGTGAAAATG
>DCTX01000054.1:2730-25944 GCA_002329325.1 Anaerolineales bacterium UBA1429 | reverse complement strand
GGCCACGATCTCGGCGATATCCTCCGCCGTCACCACCAGGTCGTCATCGAGCTCGTCATCCAGATCCAGCTGGCCGCCGAGCCCAAAGCCGGTCTCGGTATCATCCAGGGGCTGCAAGAAGGGGCTGTGCTCGCCACGCCGCCCCTGGGCGTCCTCGTGCTGCAACTGCCGCGTCACGCTCTGTTCGGGATGCAAGACGCGGAACACGCGCACCCGCGAGGCCGCCTCANNCAGGTCAATGGCCTTGTCCGGCAGGAAGCGATCGGGCACATAGCGCGTGGCCAGCCGCGCGGCGGCATCCAGGGCCTGATCGGTGATGCGCAGGCCGTGGTGCTCCTCGTAGCGCTGGCGAATGCCCTTGAGGATCTCCAGGGTCTCCTCTTGCGAGGGCTCGTCCACAAAGACGGGCTGGAAGCGCCGCTCCAGGGCGGCATCGCTCTCGATATGCTTGCGGTACTCGTCCAGCGTGGTGGCGCCGATGCACTGCAGCTCGCCCCGGGCCAAAGCCGGCTTGAGGATGTTGGCGGCATCCATCGAGCTGCCCGCCGACCCGGCGCCCACGAGCATGTGCAGCTCGTCAATAAAGAGCACCGTCTCGGTGGAGCGGATCTCGTCAATGACCTTCTTGAGGCGCTCCTCGAACTGGCCGCGGTACATGGTGCCCGCCACCAGCGAGCCCACATCCAGGCGCACCAGGCGCTTGTTGCGCAGGTCGCGCGGGACGCGGCCCGCGATGATGCGCTGCGCCAGCCCCTCGACGATGGCCGTCTTGCCGACGCCCGGCTCGCCGATGAGGGCGGGGTTGTTCTTGGTGCGGCGGGCCAGGATCTGGATCACGCGCTCGATCTCGGTCTGACGGCCGATGACCGGGTCCAGCTCGCCCTGTTCTGCCAACTCGGTCAGATCGGTGCTCAGTTGCTCCAGCAAGGATTTCTCCTTGTTGGGTGCGCTGCGTCCCCTGGGCACAGGTGCGGTGCTAGAGGGCGTCGAGTGCTCGTTCATCAGGTACCGCAAGCGGCGATGAACGATCTCCAGGTTGACGCTCAACCCTTCCAGCACGGCAGCCGCCATCGAATCGGGCAGGCGCACCAGGGCCATGAGCAGGTGCTCGGTCCCGATGTAGTCATGCCCACGCTTCTTTGACTCGTCAATGGCGAGCTGGATGACGCGCTTGGTCTGGTCGCCAAGCTGCAGGCTGGTGGGGGCGCGATCGCCGGTGCCCACCATACGCTCAACCGCATCACGCAACTGGCCGATCGAGAGGCCTAGTTCGGTGAGGACGCGAGCAGCCTCGCTTTTCTCCTCCCGCATGAGCCCCAGTAGGAGGTGCTCGGTGCCGATGTAGCGATGATTCAGCCGGCGGGCCTCCTCTTGGGCGAGGCTCAGCGACTGCCGCGCACCCCTACTGAACCGATCGAATCCATTAGCCATGATTCACCTTGCTTTCATCAACATATCAGTAAACGCCCGACGCCCCAGATTGGTTTCCGATCGGTCGAACGACAACTTTACACGACGTTCCTATCGCAAAGGGACCTATTTCCCCTCGCCTCTATTATACACCATCCGGGGAGCAGATGCCGATTCGTCCTGCGTGTCGGGCTATCTGCGCCTCGCCCCAATAACGCAAAGGGAGCCGTGTACAAGGAACACTGGCCCCCTCTTGTGTTGATCAAGGACTAGAGACAACGATCAGGGGCCACCCATGCATCTTTGCAGTCTGTGCACACGTGCGGCCCTGCCCGTGAGCTTGTCAGTCGTCCGTATCGGTGCTTTCAGGGTCTTCCGATTCGTCCTGGTCCCCGGAGGACCAGTCGTAATCCTCAAAGTACTGGTCTTCGTTGACGCGGCGCAGGCTCAGGCCCATGCGCTGACGGGCTGCGTCAATGCGGATGATGCGCAGATCGACCTCTTCGCCCTCGCGCACCACCTCGCTAGGGTGCCCGATGCGCTCTTCGGAGAGTTCCGAGATGTGCACCAGGCCTTCGATCTCCTCGTCCAGCCGGGCAAAGGCGCCGAAATCGGTGATCTTGGTGATCGTCGCCTTGACCAGTTGGCCGATCTCGTAGCGCTCTTCCACCGTGCTCCAGGGCTCGGGCTTGAGCCGCTTGATGCTCAGGGCGATGCGCTTGCGATCGCGATCCACGCCCAGCACGTACACATCCACCTGCTGGCCGACCTTGAGCACCTCGCGGGGGTGATTCACCCTGCTCCATGAGAGCTCGGAGAGGTGCACCAGGCCGTCGGCGCCGCCCAGATCCACAAAGGCGCCGAAATCGCACAGGCTGCTGACGGTGCCCTTGCGCACTTCGCCTTCCTGGAGGTCGTCGAGCAAGCGATCCTTCTGCTCCTGGCGCCACTCGCGCATGGCGGCGCGCTCCGAAAGGATCAGCCGGTTGCGCCTGCGATCCAGCTCGATGATCTTGAGCCTGAGCTTCTTATCCAAGAGCTCGTTGAGGTGCTCGATGCGCTCCTCTTCGGAATCGCCGCGGGGCAAGCGAATGCTCGCGATCTGCGAGGCGGGCACAAAGCCGCGCACGCGCCCCACCCGGACGATCAAGCCGCCTCGGTTGCAGTTGCTGATCGTGCCCTCAAAGACCTCTTCCGCCTCGAACATCTCGGTGGCGCGTTGCCAATCGCCTTCGAGCATGGCGCGGGACAAAGACAGGATGCTGTTTCCCGTGGCATCTTGTGGGCGTACCACGTAGACAAAGACGGTATCCCCAACGCTGAGTTCGCTCAAGAACTCGGGATCCATACGCTCCAGATCGCGAGCCGGAACGATGCCTTCCGACTTGCATCCGATGTCAACCACGATCTCATTGGCACTGATCCCGACGATGGTCCCCTCAAGCGTCTCCCCGTGTTGGGGGATGACATGTGAGAACTCTTGATTCAAGAGTTCCGTCATGGGATGCTCGGCTGGCCCGGATGCCTCCTCTCCATGGCTACGCACAAAACGCTGCTCCTGATTGTCCACGCTCTCTCTCCTCGTAGGTTTCGGATCGGCCCCATTATACGAGCATTCGCTATAAAGCGCAAAGCAGACGTAAACAATCGGCCAGAATGCCCGCTCGCGGCGGTATCTCTCGCATTCTGATCCCTAGGGTCCGAGCCAGAGCGTAGCCAACCCGGCGACGCGCAGGCCATCATCATCGAACTGCACCGTGCGCAGCTCCATCCGTAGGTACACACCATCGCGGAGCCGCCCCTCCCAGACGATGGAATCGCCCACCTGCCGGTAAGGGTACTCGTTGAACAGGCCGCCGAGCTCGGCGCCCTGCTCCGTCTCCCCCACATAGGTCAGAGTTGTGCCGGGGATGTAGCTGCCGGCGGCGATGCCATAGGCGACGGGGCCGCTGAAACTCATCTGAGAGGAGGTGTCCATCAGGCCAGGCTGAGGCGCCACATCGCGGATCACCACGCCGGCTTTGCCCGCCAGATTGACTTGTTCCTCGGTATGGCGGATCACGCGCAGATCCAGCTCCACCTCTGTCCCCGCGATGGGCGCGCCCGACCATTCGACGGAATCGCCAGTACGCTTGAGGGCGCGCTGGCCGCCGATGATCAGGTAGACGCCATCTTCAGAAGAGGATTCGTACTGGATATCGGTGCCGGAAAGGGTGGCGCCGCGCTCGAGGGTGAGGGCGGTCGGAAGATTGAAGCAGAGCCGCTCCGGCGTGGCCCCTATGCGCGTCAAGCAGCCGCTTTGGGCCAATGCCAGAGCCAGCAGGGTCAACACCAGCAGTAGCCGCTTGCGAGCACTAGGCGACATGGGGCGACACACTCCATCGTTGGCATGCATGCAACATCGCGGGATCATTCTACGCGCCGCGTATTCGAGTGTCAAGCGAACCCGTAGGCCGAACCGCTGCCATGAGGGCGACCCGGCAGAGTGGCGATGCAGGCGGTGGCCCGCTCTTGCGCCTTTGACGCTCCCGGACCCTGGGTCTACAATCGGGCGGTTTGCACACTTGAGAGGAGAAGGCCTGTGATCGAGATTGCCATGCGCGCGGCCCGCAAGGCCGGAAAAGTGCTGCTAGAGACCTACCGCGGCCCCCATAACATCAAGATCAAGGGGGAGCGCGATATCGTGACGGAGGCCGATCTGGCCGCCGAAACCGTGGTGGTGCAAGAGATCCTGGCCGGCTGCCCCGAGGCCTGGATCATCGCCGAGGAGAGCTACAACCAGCGCGTCGCCTCCACCGACCGGCCCACCTGGTACATTGACCCCCTGGATGGGACGACCAACTTTGCCCGGGGCCTGCCCTGCTTTAGCGTCTCCATCGCCATGGCGCAGGCCGGCCAGTTGGTCTGCGGCGCCGTGTACGATCCCCTGCACGACCACCTCTTCCACGCCCAGCGCGGCCAGGGGGCCTTTCTCAACGGGCAGCCGCTGCAAGTCAGCGCCGTAGGCAGCCTCGAGAACGCCATCCTGCTGCTGGATTGGCCGCGCGATCAGGAGGCCCGCCAGGAGAGCGCCAGCGCCCTGCGGCGCCTGGTGCCCCTGACGGACGCGGTGCGCTCTACCGGCAGCGCGGCCCTCTCCCTCTGCTACCTGGCCGCCGGCTGGGCCGACCTCTACTTTCAGTACACCCTGATGCCCTGGGACGTGGCCGCCGGTGTGCTCATCATCGAGGAGGCGGGGGGCCAAGTGAGCGGCATGGACGGGCGCCCCTACGCCCTGGAGCAGCCCGACTGGCTGGCCTCCAACGGCCTGCTGCACGATGCCGTGCTGGGGGCGGCGCCTTTCTCGGCGCTGCCGCGCTAGCCCCGCACCCTAGAACGACACCTTGTCATCGGGCGCGTAGGGGCACTTGATAAAGATCATCTTGAGGGGCGTGTCGCCGTCGTTGCGGATGTCGTGCCGGTCCTGGGGATCCAGGCGGTAGACATCGCCCGGCGTGGCCGGGTGTTCCTGGCCGTTCACGACGATGACGCCGCGCCCCTCGACAAAGTAAAAGGTCTCCTCCACCTGCTCGTGAAAGTGACCGCCTAGCGCCTGGCCCGGCTTGACCAGGATGATGCCCCAGTCAATGCGCGGCCCGCGCATCAGATACTTGACGCCGCTATCGCCATCGCGGTAGGCCTGAGCGTCTTCGCGAATGTGCTGCATCTGGTCTCCTCCCGTAACCGCGGCCTGAACGCCGGGGCGCCCCTGCGGGGATCACCCGGCTCCCATGGCCGGCTATTCCAAGTGATAGTGCATCTCATCCGAGGCATCCGCCGTGTAGCAGCCAAAGAGCATGTTGGCCTCTCCGGCCAGCAGGCGGGGCAGCAAGTGGGGCAGATCGGCCACCATCTCGTCCCAGGGCAGCGCATCCAGGGGGTGCCATTCGAGCTGTCCCTCCGGCGAGGGCTGGGTGGCGGGATCGGCCATCTCTCCCACAAAGACGAACAGCATCACTCCCGGGTGGTCCCCATGGCCAGAGACGTGGATCAGGCCGCGCAGATCGAGGCGCTGGGGCGTCAGGCCGGCCTCCTCGCGGATCTCGCGTAGGGCGCCCTGGCGCGGGCTCTCGCCCGGCTCGATGTGCCCGCCCAGGCCGTTCAGTTGGTTGGCCCACAGCCGTTTGGTGGGCGCCCCCCGCAGGAGCAGCAGCCTATCCTGGCAAAGCAGGAAGCTCAGGGTGCGGGGCACCACCGTGTAGCGTTGGTTGGCCACGGTGCCCTGCTCGTGGAAGCGCATGGCGTCTGCGACCCTCCTGTTTTAGGCGATCCGACATGTGTGCTATAATCCAGGCGCTTTGCCGCCCAAGACGGCGGGAGCCCATCAGGAGAAACCATCATATCATGACCGCAATAGGATGCAAGCTACGGGGCTTGTGGCGGCGGAGCAGCGAGGGGCGCGGCAGAGGCGGACGGATAGCCAGGTCTCGCGCGGCTGCCTGGGCGCCTTGGCTGGCCCTCGCCCTGGCCCTCCTGGCGATGACGGGCTGCTCGGGCGACGAGACGGCCCTCGCACCGACGCCTACCCTGACCCGGACGCCTCGGCCCACCTTCACGCCCGTTCCCACCAGCACCGTGGCGCCCACCATCACGCCCACTAGCCAGCCGCCAACCCTGACGCCCACACCGTCACCCAGCGCGACGCCCACCCGCGCGGATAACATCAGCCCGCTGACGGGTTTGGTCGCCGATCCGGCCAAGCTCACCCGGCGCGTGCTGGCGATCCGCGTGGGCAACGACCCAGAGATCCGCCCGCAAGAGGGCCTGGGGGCCGCCGATCTGGTCTATGAAGAGATCATGGATGGCTGGGTGTTGACGCGCTTTACGGCGCTCTTCTTGGAGAGCGATGCCGAGCGGGTGCGCCCCCTGCGCAGCGCGCGCCTCTCCAGCCTGGCCGTGGCGCCCCAGTACGACGCCGCCCTGGTGCACACCGGCGCCAGCGACGCGATCCGCTGGCTGATCTCGCAGGCCTCGTTCGTGGACCTGGACCAGTACTTTCATGGCGCCCCCTATGGCATGTTGGCCGGCTATGACTGGCGCGGGCGCATGTACACCTCCACCGGGGCCATCCGCGCCTATCTGGAGGAGATCGGCAAGGAGCAAGATCACCTGATCGAGGGCTATACCTTTGATCCTGCGCCGCCCACCGGTGCCCCGGCTCCGGCGATCCACATCCCATATCCCCGCTCCAGCATCGCGGATTGGACGTACGATGCCGCCAGCGGGCAGTACCTGCGCTCTGTGCAGGGGCAGCCCCATGTGGACGCTTTGACCGGCGAGCAGATCGTCGCAGACAATGTGATCATCTTTTACACCGAGCATCGCAAGACGGACATCGTCGAGGACAGCCTGGGCTCCACGGCCATCGACATCGTCATGGATGGATCCGGGCGCGCCGTGGTCTGCCGCGACGGCGTGATGGTCGAGGCCGAGTGGCGGCGCACCGCCCAAGATCGGCCCATCCTCTATTGGGACGAGGAGGGGGAGCTGATCACTCTGCGCCCCGGCAAGACGTGGATCCAGCTTGTGCCGCTCGACTATGAGGTGACCTTCGAGTAGTGGTTTGTGTCACGCGTTGACCATTTGACTTGTGCGTGTCTGCTTGTAGAATTGACTGTGTAGCATGTAGCAGGGAGAAGAGGAAAGATGCCCCAACTAGGTGTACCTGAACTGATCATCATCCTGGTCATCATCATCGCCATCTTTGGCGCGGGCAAGCTCGCCAATCTGGGCGGTGCCCTGGGCAAAGGCGTACGCGATTTCCGCAAGAACATCCGGTCGGATGACGATGAGGCCAAGCCTGCCGAGGTCAAGCCGGCGGCAGTCACGCCTGCGGAGCCGGTCGCGGCCGCTGAGGCCCCCAAGGCCGCCAGCAGCGCTGAGGCGGAGAGCACTGACAGCGGGAGCGTTTCTGCCTAGCCTGTGAGCGCGACGCTATTCGAGGTTGGCTCGGATAAGGAGGATTCATGGCAAGTCTCGGCGCGCCCGAGCTGATTATCATCCTGGTGATCGTGATCGTGATCTTTGG
Organism: Anaerolineales bacterium UBA1429; assembly: GCA_002329325.1. GTDB lineage: Bacteria > Chloroflexota > Anaerolineae > UBA1429 > UBA1429 > UBA1429. Next base: position 18,467 of record DCTX01000054.1, on the reverse strand, counting down.
CGCTGGCAAGCTGCCGGAGATCGGTGGGGCCCTGGGCAAGGGCATCCGCGAGTTCCGCTCGGCCACCAAGGAAATCCAGGGCGCCAAAGAGGACGTGGAGGAAGCTACAGAGCTTCCCAAGCAAGACCAGAGCGCCTAGGTCAGCTCCGTAACAAACTGATTCGGCTGCAAGCCCGGCACACACCTGCGCCCACGCTGTTGTGTGCCGGGTTTTTCTATGTTACCATCCCCCTGGAGCGCTATCATCAGTTGTGAGGAGAAAGCCCATGTTCACCCTCAGTGGGTTTGCCGACGAGATCTCGGCGGATCTGGATCAGCAGCTCGACCTGCTCGGCCAACTCGGCATCCGCTACCTCGAGTTGCGCGGCGTGTGGAATACCGGCGTGCTCGACCTGACCGATGAGCAGGTGCGCACCATCAAAAAGGCGCTGGACGAGCGGGGGATCGGGGTCTCGGCCATCGGTTCGCCCATTGGCAAGATCCAGATCGACGATCCTTTCGAGCCGCATCTGGCCGCCTTTCGGCGCGCCGTCGCCCTGGCCGAGTATTTCCAGACACCCTACATCCGCATGTTCTCCTTCTTTGTGCCCGAGGGCCAGGCCGACGCCCACCGCGACGAGGTGATGCGGCGCACCGAGGCCCTGCTGGAGGCCGCCCAGGGCCACCCCGTCACCCTGTTGCATGAGAACGAGCGGCACATCTATGGCGATATCCCCCGCCGTTGCCGTGATCTGATGGAGACGTTCGATACGCCGCGCTTTCGCTTCACCTTTGACCCGGCGAACTTTGTCATGTGCGGGGTGCGGCCCTTTAGCGAGGGCTGGGAGCCATTGAAGGACTATGTGGTGTACCTGCATATCAAGGATGCCCTCATGCAGGAGCGCAAGGTGGTGCCTGCGGGGCAGGGCGACGGCGAGCTGGAGCCGTTGCTGCGCGCCCTGGTGGCGCGGGGTTATGAGGGCTTTGCCTCGCTGGAGCCGCATCTGAGCATGGCGGGCGAGTTCCGGGGCTATAGCGGACCGGAGCTCTTTGCCGTCGCAGCCGAGGCGTATCGGGGACTGATGGAAGCAGTGGGGGCGCGGGAGCGGCGCGGATAGGGGGAAGCATGACAGCAGAGCAGCAGGTAGTCAAGGCAGTGATCCCGGTGGCCGGCATGGGGACGAGGCTGCTGCCCGCCACCAAGTCGCAGCCCAAGGAGATGCTGCCCGTGGGGCGGCGGCCCGTGGTGCAGTATGTGGTGGAGGAGATGGAGGCTGCCGGCCTGCGGCAGGTGCTGTTCATCACAGGCCGCAAGAAGACGGCCATCGAGGATCACTTTGACGCCGATCCCGAGCTGGTGCGTCTGCTCTCGGCCGGCGACAGCTACACCCTGTTGGAGGAGCTGGCCTACACCGAGACCGACGCGACCTTTTTCTACACGCGCCAGAGCACGCCCCTGGGGCTGGCCGATGCGGTGCGCCACGCGGAAAAGTTCGTCGGCGACGCCCCCTTTGTCGTGGCTCTGGGCGATTCGATCATCACCAGCGCCGACGGGGAGACCCTGGTTGGCAGGTTGGTTGAGGCACACCTGGCCGCGGGCGCCGGGTGCACCATCGCCCTGGAGGAGGTCTCGCCGGACGACGCCTACCGCTATGGCATCGTCCAGCCCGTCGAGGGGGCGGATCTCTCGGGGCCGTTCGAGATCGAGAGCCTGATCGAGAAGCCCGCCTTTGGCGCGGCCCCCTCGAATCTGGCCATCGCGGCCCGCTATGTCTTTGACCCCGCCATCTTTGAAGCGATCCGCCGCACGGCGCCCGACCGCAAGGGGGAGCTGCAGCTCACCGATTCGATCCGCCTGCTCAAGCAGCTTGGCTACCCCGTCTATGGGCTGCGCCTGCGCCCGGACGAGCGGCGCTACGATATCGGCAACTTTGAGAGCTACTTCACCGCCTTTATCGATTTCGCCCTGGCCGATGAAAAGTACGGCTATATGGTGCGCCAGTATCTCAAGCGCAAGGCGAGAGAGCTATAGGCGATGGAGACGATCCGCTGCTCGGCGCCGGGGCGTTGCGGTATCATCGGCAACCCCACCGACATGTACGGGGGCGCCGTGATCTCCTGCTCCGTCCCCTTTCGCGCCCGCGTCACCATCGCCCCTTGCGATGCCCTGGTGCTGGAGACGGGGGGCCGCTCGCTTACCATCCGGGGCGAGGACGACCTGCGCCTGTGCGGCGACTATTTCGATGTGGCCAGGGCGGTGCTCGAATACCTGCACGACGAGACCCTCTGCTGTCGCATCTCCTACGCGTCCGAGATCCCCATCGCCTCGGGCATCTCTAGCTCGACGGCCCTGACCGTGGCGATCCTCTATGGCCTGCTGCGCTTCAAAGGGCTGGATTACAGCCCCTATCGCGTGGCGGAGCTGGCCCGCTATACCGAGCTGAACCACTTTCGCATCATCTGCGGCTACCAGGATGCCTACATGTGCACCTTTGGCGGGCTCAACTATATGGACTTTCGCGGCAAGCAGTTCTATCGCCCCGCCGCCGAGGAGCTGTACGCCACCATCGAGCCGCTGGAGCGCTTTGTGCCCGAGCTGCCCTTTGTGCTGGCCCACACGGGCGTGCAGCACTCGTCCGATGCGGTGCACAAGCCGTTGCGGGAGCGCTGGCTGGAGGGCGATCGCCAGGTGCGAGATGCCTATGAGCAGATCACCCGCCTGGCCCAGGAGGGAAAAAAGGCCCTGCTCAATGCGGATTGGGAGCGGCTGGGGCGGCTGATGAACGAGAATCACGCCATCCAGCGCGATCTAGGGGGCTCGGGCGAGGCCAACGAGCGCCTGATCGCCACGGCCCTGGCCCACGGCGCTCTGGGGGCCAAGCTGGCGGGGGCCGGCGGGGGCGGCACCATCATCGCGCTGCACCCGCAGCCCGAGCAGTTGGCCCAGGCGCTGCAGGCGTCCGGCGCCGACCTGGTCTTTCGGCCCCGACCCGAGCCGGGCGTTGGGCCCGACGCCGCTCCGCCAGAAACACAAGAATCCCGCCCCTGACGAGGCGGGATTCGGCTTGGTGGGCAGGATAGGACTCGAACCTACGGCCTCCACGATGTCAACGTGGCGCTCTAACCAACTGGGCTACCTGCCCCTGACATGGCCCTATTATATGGGGAAGGCGCCAGGCTGCAAGTTGGCGCCTGCGACGGGTAGGGCGATGCTCAAGTCGGGCGTATCGCAAGGCCAACAGGGCCCATCGCGGACGATGGGGGCGAAGCTCGTCTTCGCCCCCATTTTTCTGTATTTTACTACGTATTTCTGCGCCAGGACGGACTATGCATGCTTGCGCCGTCCTCGCCAACTCATGCCGATGGCAGGCAGGCCGCCACGGCATCGGTGACCGGGTCAAAGGCGCTGCCCGAGTACTCCTCCAGGCGTCCGCCGTCGGCCAGCTCGGCCAGGCCGGGCTCGATGGGCAGGCGGGCCAGCAGCGGCGCGCCGATGCTCTCGGCCAGCGCCTGGGCCTGGCTGGGGCCGAACAGCTCGAACCGATGCCCGCACTCGGGGCACACGGCATAGCTCATGTTCTCCACCACGCCCAGGATCGGGATCCCCAACTGGGCCGCCATGCTGGAGGCCTTGCGCACCACCATCCCCGCCAGGCTCTGGGGCGTGGTGACCAGCAGGATGCCATCCAGGGGCAGCGATTGCATCACGGTCAGCGAGGCATCCGAGGTTCCCGGGGGCAGGTCCACCACCAGGTAGTCCAGCTTGCCCCACACCACGTCGCCATAGAACTGGGTGATGGCGCCGCTGATCAGCGGGCCGCGCCAGATGACGGCCTGCTCCGGATCCTGGAGCAGCAGGTTGATGGACATGATCTTGATGCCGCTGGGGGTGCTCACCGGCAAGATGCCGTTGGGGCTACCCATGGGTCGGGGCGCATCGCTGAGGAGCATCTTGGGGATGCTGGGGCCGGTGATGTCGGCATCCAGCAGGCCCACCTGGAAACCTCGGCGGGCCAGCCCCACGGCCAGCATGGCCGAGACGCTGGATTTGCCCACGCCGCCCTTGCCGCTAACCACGGCGATCACATGCCGAATCTGGTTGACGCCGCTGGCCGACCCCTGGCGCTGAGAGCCGCCCATGATGGCCTCTTTTTCCTCGGCGGTCATCTCTCGCAGGTGGATCGCCACGTCGCGCACGCCCTCCAGCGCCATCAGGCGCTCGCGGGCATCCTGCTGCATCTGGTTGCGCAGCGGGCAGGCCATGGTCGTCAGGGCGAGGGTGAACGAGACGACGCCATCGTTCACCTCGATATCGTGCACCATGCCCAGCTCGACGATGTTGCGGTGCAGCTCGGGGTCCATGACGCCGGTCAGTGTCTGGCGTACCTGGCTTGTATCAGGCATTACAGGCTCCTTTGAACTATCGCGCTGCCTATAGAGAGGCTGTTCGTAAGCAGCCTATTATAGCAGTTTGGTCTCTTGGGCGCGATTCCGCCAGGCTTGCGCTTTCGTGGCAACGGCATCTTTGGGGAGGCCGTCGCCGCGGCGCCCCGGCTGTCCATGCACGACGGCCCCGCTGGCCTCGGGCGGTGCCGGGCGCAGCGGGGCCGTCCGTCTGCTGGCCGGGATCAGTCCGCGCGCAGCCAATCCAGCAGGCGCGCCGTGATCGCCTCGCTGTTCCAGCCCAGCTCCTGCATCAGAATCTGGGCGGGCGCCGAGTGGCCATAGGTATCCTGGGTGATATAGAATGCGTCGCGGCCCACCACCTCAGCCCAGCCATAGTGCACGCCCGCCTCGATGACGGCGACGCGCGTTCCTGCGGGGACCAGTGCGGCGCGGAAGGCGGCATCCTGCCGCAGGAAGAGCTCCTGCGAGGGCACCGAGACCACGCGCACGGCATAACCCTGGGCGGCCAGAGCCTGTCGGGCGGCGACGGCATACTGTAGCTCCGAGCCGGTGGCCACCAGCACCACGTCGGGCGCCTGGCCCGGCGCCTCGGCGACGATGTAGGCCCCCCGGTTGAACGCCTCGCAGCTAAAGGGCTGCTGGCGCTCGATGGCCGGGACGCCCTGGCGCGTCAGGATCAGGGCCGTGGGGCCGTCCTGGCGGCGCAGGGCATAGGCCCAGGCGGCGGCCACCTCGGCGCCATCGGCGGGGCGGAACACCGTCATGCCGGGGATCAGCCGCAGCGAGGCGACCTGCTCCACCGGCTCGTGGGTGGGGCCATCCTCGCCGACAAAGATACTGTCGTGGGTGAGGACATAGACTACCTGCACGCCCATGATGTTGGCCAGGCGGATCGAGGGCCGCATATAGTCGGCGAACACCAGGAAGGTGGCCCCAAAGGGGATGAACCCGCCGTAGACGGCCATGCCGTTGAGGATGCCCGCCATGCCGTGCTCTCGCACGCCAAAATGAAAGTTGCGCCCCGCAAAACTGCCCGGCGCGATGTCGCCGTACTTGCCCATGTAGGTCGAGGTTGAGGGGGCCAGGTCGGCGGAGCCGCCCACCAGGTTGGGCACGATCTCGGCGATGCGCTGCAACAGCTCGCCGCTCAGGCGGCGGGTGGCGTTGGGCTTGGGGGGCACGGCGTCCAGAAGCTGCTGCTCCAGGTCGTCGGGCAGGGCCTTGGCCATGTAGCGATCGTACTCGGCGGCCAGCTCGGGATTGGCCGCGCGCCAGGCCTGGTAGCGCTCCTGCCAGGCGGCATAGCCCGCCTGCAGCTCTTGCACGCGGGCGGCGCAGAGCTGCGCCACCTCGTCGGGGATCAAGAAGCGCGGGGCCTCGGGCCAGCCCAGGTTCTCCCTGGTGGCCGCCAGCTCTTGCGCGCCCAAAGGCTCGCCGTGGGAGCTGGCCTTGTCCTGCTTGCCGGGGCTGCCATAGCCGATGTGGCTCTTGGCCACGATCAGCGTGGGCCGCTCCGTCTCTGCCTGGGCCTCCGCCAGGGCGCGGCTGGCCTGCTCGCCATCGTGCCCGTCGATCTGCAACACCTGCCAGCCATAGGCCTCGAACCGCTTGGCGCGATCCTCGGTAAAGGCCAGGGACGTCGAGCCCTCGATGGTGATCTCGTTGTCATCGTACAGGTAGATCAGGTTGCCCAGGCCCAGATGCCCCGCCAGCGAGGCCGCCTCCGAGGCCACGCCTTCCATCAGGTCGCCATCGCTGACGATGCCATAGATGAAATGGTCAAAGATGGGGTGCTCGGGGGTGTTGAAGCGGGCGGCGGTCATCCTGGCGGCGATGGCCATGCCCACGCCGTTGGCAAAGCCCTGGCCCAGGGGACCGGTGGTGGTCTCGACTCCGGGCGTCACACCGTACTCGGGATGGCCTGGCGTGCGGCTCTGGAACTGGCGAAAGGACTGGAGCTCCTCCAGGGTCAGGTCATAGCCAAAGAGGTGCAGCAGGCTGTAGAGCAGCATCGAGCCATGGCCCGCCGAAAGGATGAAGCGGTCCCGATTGGGCCACTGGGGGTCCTGAGGATTGAAGCGCAAATGCTCCAGCCAGAGGGCGAGGGCATAGTCCGCCGCCCCCATGGGCATGCCGGGGTGACCCGAGTTGGCCTTTTCGACGGCGTCGGCGGCCAGCATGCGGATCGTCTTGGCCGCGAGTTCGCGCTGTGCGGGGGTGATCGTATTCGGCATCCCTGTTACTCCTGTCTGGTATCATCGTGGATGGCATAGCGCAACGGCGCGCTGCGCTCATTCTACCTGGCAGCCCCGGGCGTCGCAAAACCCGCCTCGGCGGCGCCGACGGGCGCGCAATCCAGGATGCGGGCATCGTTGGTGGCCACCAGAGCGCAGCCGGGCGGCGCCACCAGGAACCGCTGCGGGTCCCAGCGTCCCTCCACCAGATCGCGCACCAGCAGCAGGCGGCCCTCCAGCTCCTCAAAGCGCCAAGCGCGGCGCCCGGCGATGGCGCGCACCTGCTCGCGATAGTCGGGCAAGGGCATGTCGGCGTTCTCGATGTAGGCGGCGCGGCTATAGTGCTTCTGCCAGGCGCCCATCACCTCCATGAGGTAATCGGCGTTGTCCTTGCCGTATTTGCGTACATACTCCTCATAGGTCGCCTGGACGGCCTTTTCATCTGCCGATGAGCCCAGGGCCACATCCTGGCTGGAGCCCGGATCGTTGCGCTCGATATAGTCGGCGACGTACCAGTAGGTGCCCGGCGTCTCGCGGAACTCGTCGGCATAGCGCTCGGCAGAGCCGAGGAACAGGGCGATGCAATCGTGGGCGCGCGGCGTCACCAGGGGCGCCTGGCGCGAGACCAGCCCGACGATGGAGTTGCTGCACAGGCCATAGCCCAGCAGGATGGCGTCATAGCGCGCGGCCTCGACGGCGTCCAACCGGGCCTGCAGGTGCGCCCGCAGCGTGTCGGGCTCGTTGTGCAGCCCCTTGGCGACGAGCTCCACATCCACCACGTGGGGCGAGAGCGCCGCCGCATAGTAGGCCTGGCGCGCCAGCACTTCGCAGGCGATCAGCTTGAGGCGCACGAGCGGGCTCCTTTCAGCGGCCCTGGGGCGCACATCCGGCGTTGCGTCCTCGGAGCGCGGGCCCGCGCCCGCGCTCCAAACCACACGCCACGGGTCTAGGCATACGCCGCCGCAGCGGCGGCCAGCCCTTCATCTACACGCTCATTCTTGAGGAGATCGCCCAGGGCGGCCAGCAGCAGCATGACGCTGGAGCGCTGCGAGGCATAGCCCATGAGCCCCACGCGCCAGGCCTTGCCGGCGAACTTGCCCAACCCGCCGCCGATCTCGATGCCGTACTCGCTCAAGAGGCGCCCGCGCACCGCCGCATCGTTGATCCCCTCGGGGATCATCAGGGTGGTCAGCGAAGGCAGCCGCAGGGCGGGATCCTGAACGGCCGGCTCCAGCCCCATGGCCTCGACGCCGGCGATGAGCGCCTGCTGATTGCGCCGGTGCCGGGCGAAGCGGGCCTCCAGGCCCTCCTCATGGATCATGATCAGGGCCTCGCGCAAGGCGTAGGTCATGTTGATCATGCCCGTCTGATGGTAGGCGCGCTCGGCGCCCCAATAGCGCCAGATCTGCCCCATATCCAGGTAAAAGCTCTGCACCGGCGTCTTGCGCGCCTGGAAGGCGGCCACGCCGGCCGCGCCCAAGGTCATGGGCGCCAGGCTGGGGGGGGCGCCCAGGCACTTTTGCGTGCCGCTGTAGGCGATGTCAATGCCATTGGCATCCACGCCCACGGGCATGCCGCCCAGGGATGTGACGCAATCCACCAGGAAGAGGGCCCCCGCCTCGTGAGCCAGGGCGCCGATCTCGGCCAGCGGCTGCAGCACACCGGTGGAGGTCTCGGCGTGGACGATGGCGACCACCTTGGGCTTGGCGGAACGCAGGGCCGCGCGCACTTGCTCGGGCTCCACGGCGGTGCCCCACTCGGCGTCCACACGGGTCACCTTGGCGCCGCAGCGCTGGGCGACGTTGACCATGCGCTCGCCAAAGACGCCGGCGACGCACACGAGGACCTCATCGCCCGGCTCGAGGACGTTGATCAGCGCCGCCTCCATACCCGCCATGCCGGTGCCGGGCGCGCAAAAGGTCCATTCGTTCTCCGTCTGGAATACCTCGCGCAGCAGCACCTGCACATCATCCATCATCTGGACGTACTCGGAATCCAGGTATCCCAGCAGGGGCGTGGCGCAAGCCTGCAAGACGCGGGGCGCGATCTGGCTGGGGCCGGGGCCCAACAGCAGACGCGGGGAGGGGTTCAACTGGCGCAGGGCATCGGGCATGATGGCTCTCCTTCTATGGTAAACGACGGGACCTCGGTGGTCGTACCGCGGCCCAAGGATAGGCCAGATAGGGCGGGGCGGCAAGTTGCCCAAGACGGGGCGTTCGTGTGGGCGCCGGCCTAGGCACCTTCGGGTGCCGCGCCCTGCTCGGCCTGGCGGATATAGGCCACGGCGCGCTGCAGGATGCGCAGGCAGCGGTCCGACGCCCAGGGTTGCAGCGCCCAGGGGTTTACCTCCAGGGTGACGGGGCCCGCGTAGCCATCGGCGGCCAGCCGCTGGAGCAAGGGCGCTAGGGGCGCCTGGCCCTCCCCCGGCAGGCGATGGTTCGCCATAAGCGAGCGCCGGATCAGGCTGCGCTCGCCCGCGCCGATGGCGCGCCAATCGCTCAGGTGCACGTTGACCAGCCGGGGGCGCAGCAGCTCGTAACCGACCAACAGATCCACGCCGTTGCGCATGGCATGGCAGGTATCTAGGGTGACGCCCAGCCCGTGCGCTGCGGCGAACTCGGCCAGGGCCGCCATCTCGCCCAACACCTCGGGCGGGTCCAGGGCCGGGTTCCGGTCCGCGTTCTCGATGCTGAGGGTGAGCCCGGCCTTCGCGGCCAGAGCCTGCAGGCGCAAGAGGGTCTCCAGCCAGTGGGCGCTGGCGCTGCCCGACCTATCGGGCCGGTGGGGGGCGTGCAGGACGACCCGGGGCGCGCCAACGGCCAGGGCCAGCTGCACCGCGTCCTCTGCCCGGCGCCACAGGGGGACGATCGGGCCGGCGCCCAGCAACGTCTGGTGCACGCTCAGGATTTCCAGGCCATGGCTGCGGATCCGGGCTGCCAGGCGTTCTGCCGCCGGACGGCTCACCACGGGGGGCGCCACCAGCTCGACTCCGTCCAGCCCGGCGGCGCGCAGCAGGGGCATAACCGCGGGCACCGGCAGGGGGAACAGGCTAAAAGTGGAGATGCTGATGCGTAGGGGGTGCTCGGCCAAATCGCGCTTTATCTCCATTCAGGCTGCCGCTTAGCCGGCGGCGCAGGTGTAGGCGCGGATGCAGCTCCACACGGCCTCGGGCACCTGATAGCGGACGGGCAGGCCCAGGCCGATCCGGCGGCGGACCTCGGTGGAGGAGATGCCGATCTGCAGCCCCTGCAGGATGTCCGTCGCCTGTTGGATGCCGGGGAGGCTCGCCTCCAGGGCGGCCAGGTCGGGCGTGTATCCCGGCCGGCTGATGACGGCCAGCCGGGCCATCGCCATCAGGGCGTGGGGTTCACGCCAGTGGGAGAGCAAGGCCAAGGAATCCGCGCCCATGATGAACCAGTAGCGATGCTGGCTGCCCCATTCGGCGCGCAGCAGACGCAGGGTATCCACCGTGTACGAAGGCGCCTCGCGTTCCAGGTCGACCCGCGAGGCGACAAAGGCCGGATTGCCCTCGATGGCGCGCTGCACCATCTCCAGGCGCTGCTCCTCCGTATAGAGGGTGCCGTTCTCCAGCTTGAGGGGCGATACGCGGGCGGGCACAAAGAGCACCCGATCCAGGGCAAGCTCATGGCGCGCCTCCTCGGCGATGATCAGATGCCCGTTGTGGATCGGGTCAAAGGTGCCCCCTAGAATGCCGATGCGCAGCGGCGCCGGCTCCTCTTGTGGCATGTTCACCGCGTTCACTGCCACTCCAGCTCGATATCGCCGATGAGCACCGTGTCGCCGGTATCCACACCCAGCTCGTCCATCTGGCGGGTGATCCCCCGGGCGACCAGGATGCGATCAAAGCGCTCCACGGCCTCCTCGACGGTCCAGGGCGTCATGGCCGCCAGGCGCTCGATCTCCTCGCCGGAGAGCCGATAGACGCCCTCCTCCACCTTGGTGATGGTGAAAGAGGTCTCCTCGGCCTCCTTGAGGGGCCGGAAGACGTACATCTCGGCGCTGGGCTCGTGCTTGGGCAGCGCATCCAGGCGCTCGGCCACGGCCCGCAGCAGCTCCAGCACGCCCTGGCCGGTCACCGCCGAGATGACGTACATCTCGTCCAGGGCCAGCTCGTCCAGGAGTAGATCGCGCATCAGCTCCACATCGGGGAGATCGGCCTTGTTCAGGGCGACGATCTGCGGCTTCTGGGCCAGGTCAGGCGAATAGAGCGCGATCTCACGGTTGATGGCCCGATAGTCGCTAGCGGGATCGAGGCTGGCGCCATCCAGCAGGTGGATCAGCAGCCGCGTGCGCTCCACATGGCGCAGGAACTGGAGCCCCAGCCCGGCCCCCTCGTGGGCCCCTTCGATCAGCCCGGGGATATCGGCCATCACCAGGGTGCGCTGGTCCACCTCGACCACGCCCAGGTGAGGATCCAGGGTGGTGAAGGGGTAGTCGGCGATCTTGGGGCGCGCGGCGCTGACCCGTGAGAGCAGGGTGGACTTGCCGGCATTGGGCTTGCCCAACAGGCCCACATCGGCGATCAGCTTGAGCTCCAGCTCGAGGCGGTACTCCTGGCCCGGGGCGCCCTTTTCGGCGAACTGGGGCGCCTGGCGCGTGGAGGTCTTGAACGCCTCGTTGCCGCGCCCTCCGCGCCCGCCCCGGGCCACCAGGAGAACCTGGCCGGGGACGCTGAGATCGCCCAACACCTCGCCCGTCTCGGCGTTGCGCACCACCGTGCCTGCGGGGACGTCGATGTACAGATCCTCGCCGCTGCGGCCTCGCTTGCCGCTGCCGCCGCCTGCGGCCCCCTTCTCGGCGCGAAAGTGCTGCCGCCGGTTAAAGGCCATCAGCGTATTGAGCTGATCGTTCACCTGCAGATAGACGCTGCCGCCCCGCCCGCCGTGGCCGCCATTGGGGCCGCCAAAGGGGACGTATTTCTCGCGTCGGAAGCTGATGCAGCCATCGCCGCCAGCTCCGGCGCGAACGTTAATCGTTGCGCGATCAAAGAACATGGCACACCTTTATCTCGGAAGCCGCGACGTGAGCCCGGGGGGCCTAGATGAGGGCCGCGCCCAGGGCAATCGCGGGCAACATGCTGGACGCCTCGTTGGGCGCCAGGACAGACACCAGCGCGCCACACAGCATGCCGGCGATCACGAGGAAACTAATGATCCAGAGAATGATCTGATTCGTTTTGGCAGACCTGCGTCTCATACAACAACCTCCCAGTGGCGGGTGGGGCGCCGAGGGCGGCCAGGCGCCCACGCTCCCCTATCCGCGCTCGACGTATCTATCGGTGCATGCCGGAACGGGCTAGTGACAGATCTCGATCCCTTGCTGCGCGGCAGTCGACTGCGGGTTCAGCTCCAGGGCCTTCTCGAACCAGGGCACGGCCTCCTCGCACTGGTCGATGAACGCATAGCAGAGCCCCAGGCTATAGTAGTACTCCTCTGAAGGGCCCTCCAGCTCGATGGCCCGCATATAGTTCTGGATGGCGTCCTCATAGTTGCGCAAAAAGTAATAGGTCGTGGCCAGTTGGCCATAGGCGCGCCCATAGGAGGGATCCAGCTCGATGGTCTTTTTCAGCTCGGACGCCGCCGAATGGTACTGCCCCAACGCGAAATAGTTCCACCCGAGCTGGGCGTGCACATAGGCTTCGTCCGGATCCGCCTGGGCCGCCTGCTCATAGTAGTGGGTGGATCGCTCGGCATCGCTCAGCACGCGATAGTTGCGCCCCAGATCGAGATAGATCGAGGCGTGATGGGGGTTCAGCTCCACCGCGGTCTCGTACTCGCGAATCGCGTCCTGGTAGCGCCCCTGCAACTCGCGCATATACCCCATGGTGCGCCGCACAAAGGGGTTATCCGGATCCAGCTCCACCGCCGTCTCTGCCGCCCGCATGGCGTCGGTGGGGCGCCCCTGATCGCCATAGGCCTCGGCCAGGCAAGCATAAGCCAGGCCGAAATCGGGCGCCAGATTGGTGGCCCGCAGACAGGCCCCCACCGCCTCGACGACCTTGCCGTTCCAATCCAGCGCGATGCCCAGGATGGCCTGGCTCTCGGCGGACTGAGAGTCCGCCTCGACGGCGCGCCGGGCCAGGGTCTCGGCCTCGGCGGGCTGCTGGCGCAACACCAGGATGTGGGCCCAGCGGGCCCATGCCACGGGCAAGGTCGGGTCTAGCTCTGTCGCCCGGCGATAGGCGGCAATCGCCTCGGTGTACTGGCCGCGCTCAAAGAGGCGGTCGCCATAGGCCACATGCTGGGCGGCGCTGATCTCTGTCGGCGTTGGCGTCGGCAGCGGGCCGCGCACCGTCTCCATGATCTCTGTCTGGCGCGTATAGATATACCATGCGAGGCCAAAAGCGATCACGACGGAAAAGACCCACGGCCACAGGGACGGCCTCCTCCCACGTCGTCCGGGCTCTAGATACATGGAACCATGTCCCTCTGGCACGGTTGGGATGATGGCGAGCGTTACCGACTCATTATAACACCCGCGGGGAGAGCCACAAAAAGAACCGCCTGGCTCACGATGGTCGTGCGTGCCGCGCGCCGCGGATCGAGCGAGCGCAATTGTCCGCCGCCTGGCTCTATTGTACAATCGCCTCCGACTGGACCCCTTGAGGATCAGGAGACGCCATGCCTACCTATCGCGAGGCCCTGGAGTACATACTTGCCCGCGCCGATTTCGAGCGCGATCGCGGCACGCCCTACGGCCAGCGGGATTGGCGGCTGGCGCGGGTGGAGGAGCTGCTGGCCAACCTGGGCGACCCGCACCGCGCCTATCCCTCGGTGCACATCGCGGGCACCAAGGGCAAGGGGTCCACCACGGCCATGGTCGCCTCCATCCTGCAGGCGGCGGGCTACCGGGTGGGCATGTATACCTCGCCGCACCTGCACACCTTTCGCGAGCGCATCCGGTTGCAGGGCGAGCCGATCCCGGAGCAAAAGCTCATCACCCTGGTGGAGGGGATCCGCCCCCTGCTCGATGCGCGCCCCCAGATCTCGGTGTTCGAGGCGATCACGGCCCTGGCCATGTGGCACTTCTATCGGGAGGCCGTGGACGTGGCCGTGTTCGAGGTGGGGCTTGGGGGCCGGCTGGACGCCACCAATGTGCTCACGCCCCTGGTGTCGCTGATCACATCCATCAGCATCGATCATATCGGCGTGCTGGGCACCACTCTGGCCCAGATCGCCAGGGAGAAGGCGGGCATCATCAAGCCGGGGGTGCCGGTGGTCAGTTCGCCCCAGCGGCCCTCGGCGATGCGGGTGATCCGCGCGACGGCCCAAGAGCGCCAGGCGCCCCTGGTGGTTGGCAGGCGCGATTGGCGCTGGCGAGACCTGGGCCCCGGCGACGGAGGCCAACGCCTGGCCGTCTATCGCGCGGGCAGCCATCGCGCGCCCGAGTATCCCCAGTTGTGGCTGCCGCTCCTGGGCAAGTTCCAGTTGGAGAACGCCTGCACGGCGGTGGCCGGCATCGAGGCGCTGCGCGAACAGGGGATCGAGATCCCCGCCGAGGCGGTGCGCCAAGGGCTGGCCCAGGTGCGCTGGCCCGGCCGTTTGCAGGTATTGAGCCGCGATCCCCTGGTGGTGGTGGATGGCGCCCACAACCCCTATTCGGTGAGCCAGTTGCTGGCCTCGTTGCCCGCCTATTTCGACTATGAGCGCATCCGGCTGGTCTTTGGCGCAGGCCAGGTGCATCGCCCCGGCGCTCTGCTGGAGCTGCTGTTGCCCCAGGCGGAGCGCGCCTATGTGGCCGCCGCGCATCACCCCAAGTCGGCCTCGCCGGAGATGCTGCGCGATCTGGGCCAGGAGCTGGGCTACGCCGTGGAGATGTGCGCCACGGTCGAGGCGGCGCTGCGGCTGGCCGTGGAGCAGAGGGGGCCGCGCGATCTGGTGCTGGTGACCGGCTCGCTCTTTGTGGTGGCCGAGGCCATGTCGGCCTGGGCGGCCTTGCAGGGGTTGCCGCCCTTCCCCAGCGATCCCCCCGGCGTCTACTAGCCATTGCCAGTGGCCGCCGGGCACGCAAGAGCTGCGGCGAGGGACAGCGTCCCTCGCCGCAGCTCTTTTCCTGCGGAGACTAGAGGTTGACCTGGGGCAGCTTGGTCAACGACTCGGCGATCTTTTCCTCCGGGTAGGCATAGTCTTCCAGCTTGCCTGCCAGGAACGAGTCGTAGGCGGAGAGGTCCAGGTAACCGTGGCCGCTCAGCTCAAAGACGATCACCCGCTCCTCGCCCTTGGCCTTGGCGTCCAGCGCTTCGTCGATCGCGGCGCGGATGGCATGGGCCGATTCAGGAGCCGGGATGATGCCCTCGGCCCGGGTGAACAGGGCTGCCGCCTCGAACACCGGGATCTGGTGATAGGCGACGGACTCGATCAGTTTGTGCTCGTTCAGCAGCGCCAGGATGGGGGCCACGCCGTGGTAGCGCAGGCCGCCCGCATGGATGCCCGCCGGCACAAAGTCGTGGCCCAGGGTGTTCATCTTGACCACCGGCGCCATCTTGGCCGTGTCGCCATAGTCAAAGGCATAGGGGCCCTTGGTCAGGGTCGGGCAGGCCATGGGCTCGACGGCCACCAGGCGCGTCTTGAAGCCATCGGTCAGATTGCGCTGCAGGAAGGGCAACGCGATGCCGCCAAAGTTCGAGCCGCCGCCCACGCAGCCGATCACCACGTCTGGGTCAAAGCCCGCCATATCCATTTGCTTGATGGTCTCCTGGCCGATGATGGTCTGGTGCATCAAGACATGGTTCAGCACGCTGCCCAAGGAGTACTTGGTGTCGGCGTTCTGGGCGGCGATCTCGACCGCCTCGCTGATGGCGATGCCCAGGCTGCCGGCGGAATCAGGATCCTGCGCCAGGATCATGCGGCCGGACGCGGTCTCCTGGCTGGGGCTGGCCGTCACCTCGCCGCCAAAGAGGCGGATGATGGAGCGGCGGCCCGGCTTCTGCTCATAGCTGACGCGCACCATAAAGACCTTGCACTGCAGCCCGAAAAAGTTGCAGGCCATGGAGAGGGCCGAGCCCCACTGGCCAGCGCCCGTCTCGGTGGTCAGGCGGGTGACCCCGGCGGCCTTGTTGTAGAACGCCTGGGCCACGGCGGTGTTGGGCTTGTGGCT
>DCTX01000054.1:362-2660 GCA_002329325.1 Anaerolineales bacterium UBA1429 | reverse complement strand
CACCTCGCGGGGGATGTCGATGTAGCGCTCCTGGCTCACCTCCTGGAGGATCAGCTCCATGGGGAAGATGGGCTCCAGGTCTGCCGGGCCTACCGGCTGCAGCGTCTGGGGGTGCAGCGTCGGCGGCAGCGGCTCGGGCAGGTCGGGGACCACATTGTACCACCGGGTCGGCAGATCGGACTGGTTGAGCAGATACTGACTCTCCATCTTGTTCTTCTCCTTTGCTTGCAGATGCGATAAGCCGGATCAGCAATGTACGGTTCGCCGGGATCGGCGGCCGGNNAAAGGGACGAGAGCCTGACTCCCGTGGTACCACCCTACTTGGCCTGGCCCAGAAACAACAAAATCCGCCGTGATGGCGGATGATCCGTGCCAGCCCCACTCTTGCAGATACGGGATCCCATCGCGCGTCGATCGAATCCGATATCCTCAGCCCTGATAACGGTGGCGACTCCGTCCTCGTCTACTCGCAGCCTTTCGACGAGGCAACTCCTGGGCCCATTCGCTGCCTGCGCAGATACCGGGCTCTCACCTCACCCCGGCTCTCTGGATCTCGCCTTGACAGGTACTCTCCCCAATCAACGTCTTTACGCTGGTCATTCTAGCGGAGAAACGCGCCGCTGTCAAGCAGTGAGGGTCGTTTTCCACGCGCCTGACAGCCTGCCGGCCGGGCGAATCACGCCGGCTCGCGGGGTGCGCCAAAGGCGCGCCTGGCCCGCACCATCTGGATCAGCAACAGGACCACGGGCACCGCCAGCAGCGCCGCCAGATGATAGCCCTCCAGGGGCAGGCCCTGCAGCATGGCGATCTCGCTCTCGGGCAGCTCCAGCACCGTCAGCAGCTCCGCCCAGCTCGACGTGGCCAGGCTCGTGATCCACGCCAGGCTCAGCAGCACGATGTAGGCCAGCCCGCCCCACCAGGCCCAGAGGCTCTGGCGCAGGGTGCCCCAGAGCAGCGCCCCCAGGAGCACGATCGCAGCCGCCTGTAGCGTGATGCCCTGCATGCCGGTGACCCACCCCCCGGGGACCGGGAAGAGGCCGCGCAGCAGGATCAGCACGTGCCACACCAGCAAAAAGAGGGCATAGAGCACGCCCAGAGCCAGCACCAGCGGGGGGATCCTCTCGATCCAGCAGGAAGGGCCCGTATCGGCAGCGAACACCCGCCCGATGGCCGCCCACCGGTAGAAGCGGTGGCCTAGCCAGAGCAACGTTGGATAGGCCAGGGCCATCAGGAGGCAAGCCGCCACGCCGGCCACAGGTGAGATGTCCTTGCTGGATAGGAGAACGGCCAGAAAGGCCAGGACGAACGGCACGCCGGCCACCAGCCAGGCGGTCAGCAGGGCCTCGGCCAGGTGCCGGCCCCAGCGCCGCCCCACCAGGTGAGCATAGCCCAGGGGGATCAGCATGGCGGCCAGGGCCTCATAGCCGACGATCTGGGCGGCGATGTTGGCGAACATGAAGGAGCCGACGCCGAACCCCGCATAGTGGAACGGCCCGCCCTCCGAGAAGAGGTAGAAGCAGTAGACCTCCCAGGGGGCCAGGAACGCCAGGCCCAGGCCTCCTGCCAACAGGAGCGCGCCCAGAGCGCGCACCGCGATGCGCGCGAGCATCCCGCATCTATCCCTCCGCTGTGTCATGGCCTCCTCCTGCAGATGCTCCGGGAGCCTTGCGCCCGGCCGCGTGGCGCACGGGTCAGCTCAACTGCGCACCAGGGCCACGGCCACCAGCCCGGCGCCCGTATGGACGGAGAGGCCAGGGTTCAGCGCCACCACCAGGGGTTCCGCCATACAGGGCAGAGTCTCGCGCAGCAGTTCGCCCAGGGCGATGGTCTCTTCGCGGGCATTGACGTGCAAGAGGGCCCAGCGCTCCACCTGGGCGGCGCCCACCGTCTCCTGGCAGAGGGACGCCAGCCGGGCCCAGGCTCGCTGGCGCGTGCGCACCTTCTCGAGGAGGTCGAGCTTGCCATTCTGCACGCCCAGGATCGGGCGGATATTCAGCAGGCCGGCCATGCCCGCCGCCAGGTAGGGCACGCGCCCGCCCATGGCCAGGTACTTGAGAGTGGAGAGGGCGCCATAAAGGGCGGCGCGCTGGCGTACGGCGTCGGCTGCATCCAGGATCTCTTGTTTCGATGCGCCCGCCTGAGCGGCCTCGGCGGCGGCCAGGGCCACGAACCCCTGGGCCATGGAGAGGGTGCCGGTGTCCACCACGGTGATATCTGCCCCATCTAGAGCCTCGGCGGCCAGAACGGCGGCGCTATAGGTGGCGCTGATGGCGCTGCTCACGCAATAGCAGATGACGC
>DCTX01000054.1:0-343 GCA_002329325.1 Anaerolineales bacterium UBA1429 | reverse complement strand
GCCGGCGCCGAGGTGCTGGGCATGCGGCCTTCTCGGTCGACTCGCTCGAACAGGCCGGCGTTGTCCAGGGTCAGATCATCGAACGATGCTCCGTCATCGAATTGGACGTGAATGGGCACAAGGCCGATGCCGTGCTGCTGGGCCAAGTCGCGAGGCAGGCTGGAATCGGTGTCCGCAACAATGGCGTAGTGAGGCATTGCGCTCCTTTGGCGGCAAGGGTGCAGAAGTGAGCCCGGTGGCATGGTGCCGTAGCATAGCATATGCCGGCAGGCCGGGCAAGATGGTCTGCGGTCGGCGCTGGCTGCGGCGAGGCGCAAAGGGGGCTCCCAAGAGACAAGCCCTT
>DCTX01000090.1 GCA_002329325.1 Anaerolineales bacterium UBA1429 | reverse complement strand
CTCCCGCAAGCGGGAGAGGGGGCGTAGAGCCGTCCGTTGCGCGTGCCGGCCGTGGGGGTGAGGGCCACCCGCCCGTGGGGATGAGGGCAACGACCGCATTGCGACACATCCGCCCAACACACAGCTCCCCGCAGGCGATTGGCCTGCGGGGAGCTCTCTATGAGCCGTGTGGGGATCGAACCCACGGCAACCTGCTTAAAAGGCAGGGGCTCTACCACTGAGCTAACGGCTCTCTCCGGACGGGCCAAGTATAGCCCAGGGGGGCAGCCCCGTCAAAGGGCGCGCCGGTTGGGGCAGGGCAGGGGGCGCCATCGCGCCCCTCCGCTTGAGAAGGCGCTACTAGACTGAAAAAGAGGGCCAAACGGTGCGCTTTGGTTTGGATATGCAGCGAGAATGTGCTAGAATAGTGTGTGCTTTGTAGTGTATCCTTTGAGTTTGGATCGGGAACCCTGACCTTATGACACAGGATTCGGGCCGTGTTGCCAATGGCCGCTATACCGTGCGCGTTCAGAATGCCTGGCGCCCGCCTACTGACGTCTATGAAACCGACGGCGCCCTGGTTGTCAAGGTCGAGATCCCAGGCGTCGCCGAGCAGGATTTCGAGATCACCATCACCGGCCGCCGGCTGGTGATCTCCGGCACCCGTGCTGACCCGGCCAGCAAGCTGGGCTACCACAACATGGAGATCCGCTACGGCATCTTTCGCACCGAGATCCGCGTGCCCTGGCTGCCCGAAGAGGATGCCATTGAAGCCAGCTACGAGAGCGGCTTCCTCTATGTGCGCCTGCCCAAGGCGCAACGGCGTCAGGTGCAGGTCAGGTCATGAGATAGCGAGATAGGTTTCGGGCCATGCAGTATGAGTTATCTGGTTCTGAGGACGAGGAGCGCAGTGTGGTAGCGGATTTCGTGGCAGAGGCAAAGGAGCAAGAATCGCAGAACGATCCCCCGACCGATATGATGGCCGGCGACTATCAGGAGATCTCCATTCTCCCGTTGAGAAACACCGTCGTATTCCCGTCCATCGTCCTCCCCTTGGCCGTGGAACGCCCTCGCTCGATTCGACTCGTTGATGATGCCCTCGTGGGCGACAGGCAGGTCGCGCTGGTGGCCCTCAGAGACCCTGAGATCGAGGACCCCGAGCCAGAAGACCTCTACAGGACGGGCACCCTGGCCGTGATCCATCGCATGGCGCGCGACCCGGGGGGCTCTGGGCTGCACCTGATCGTCCAGGGCCAGGACCGCGTGCGCATCGTCGAGTTCGTGCAGAACGAGCCCTATATTCGGGCCCGCATCGAACGCGCTCCCGAGGTGTTGGCGCAGGGGGTCGAACTGGAAGCCCTCACGCGGAGCCTGGCCGAGCTGTTCCAGCGGCTGGTCGAACTGACGGCCTACATCCCCGAGGAAGTGGCCAGCAGCGTGCTCGAGACCGAGGATCCCACCCGGCTGGCCTATCTGGTGGCAGCCAGCACCCGCATGGATCTGGCCACGCGCCAGGAGATCCTCGAGATGGATTACGTCTCGGAAAAGATGCGCCGCCTGGTGGGCGTGCTCACCCGTGAGGTGGACGTGCTGGAGCTGGGCAAAAAGATTCGTAGCGATGCCCAGTCCGTCATCGAGGAGATGCAGCGCGAGTACTTTTTGCGCGAGCAACTCAAGGCGATCCAGCGCGAACTGGGCGAGGACGACGCCCATTCCGCCGAGGTGCAAGCCCTGGAAGCCAAGATCGAGGCCGCCCGGATGCCCGAGGAGGCCGAACAAGAGGCGCGGCGTGAGTTGGAACGTCTCTCCAAGTTGCCGCCCGCCGCCGCCGAGTATTCCGTGATTCGCACCTATCTGGATTGGCTGACCGAACTGCCCTGGCAACAAGTGACAGAGGACAATCTCGACATTCGTGTCGCTCGACAGGTATTGGACGAGGACCACTATGACCTTGAGCGCATCAAGGAACGCATTGTGGAATACCTGGCCGTGCGCAAATTGCGCCACGAGCGAGCCGCGGAGCGCCAGGAGGCAGCAGCGGGGGCCGACGACCCCATCCGCCGCGACCGTGAGGGCGTCATCCTGTGCTTTGTGGGGCCGCCTGGAGTGGGCAAGACCTCGCTGGGCCAATCCATCGCCCGCGCCCTGGGGCGCAAGTTCATCCGGCAGTCGTTGGGCGGCGTGCATGACGAGGCCGAGATTCGCGGCCACCGCCGCACCTATATCGGCGCCATGCCCGGGCGCATCATCCAGGCCCTTCGCCGGGCCGGCACCCGCAACCCCGTCTTTATGCTGGACGAGGTGGACAAGATCGGCGCCGACTATCGGGGCGACCCGACCTCCGCGCTGCTCGAGGTGTTGGATCCGGAGCAGAACAGCGAGTTTCGCGATCACTACCTGGGGGTGCCCTTTGACCTCTCTCAGGTGATGTTCGTGACCACCGCCAACGTGCTGGATACCATCCCTGCGCCCTTGTTGGACCGGATGGAGGTCCTGCAGCTCTCGGGTTACACCGAAAAGGAAAAGCTGGCCATCGCCCGGGAGTATCTGGTCCCGCGCCAACTGCGCGAGAACGGCCTGCACCCCGACGAGATCGCCTTCGACGATGAGGCCCTCACCCGCGTCGCCCGCGACTATACGCGGGAGGCGGGCGTGCGCAACCTGGAGCGCATGATCGGCGCCATCTGCCGCAAAGTCGCTGCCCGCATCGCCGACGGCTCCGCCGAACGGGTCGCCGTCAGCGCCGAGACCGTCGCCGAGTATCTGGGCAAGCCCAGGTTCTACCACGAGGTCGCCGAACGTACCCAGATTCCGGGCGTGGCGACCGGCCTGGCCTGGACCGAGTCCGGCGGCGATATCCTGTTCATCGAGGCGACCAAGATGCAGGGCCAGAAGGGCTTTATGATCACGGGGCAACTGGGCGAAGTCATGCAGGAATCGGCCAAGGCCGCCTTGAGCTACATTCGCTCCAAGGCGGAGGACCTGGGCCTGGCCCCCGACTTTTACGAGAACCTGGACATTCATCTCCACGTTCCGGCGGGAGCGATCCCCAAGGACGGGCCCTCAGCGGGCGTCGCCATGGCGACGGCGCTGGCTTCGCTCGTCAAGGGCGTGCCGGTCAGCAGCGAGCTGGGTATGACCGGCGAGATCACCCTGCGCGGGCAAGTTCTCCCTGTGGGGGGCATCAAGGAAAAGGTGCTGGCAGCCCACCGCGCTGGCCTCAAGCGCATCTGTCTGCCAAGACGTAACGAAAAAGACCTGGACGAGCTACCCGAAGACGTGCGCCAAGAACTCGATTTCATCCTCGTCGATCGAGTTGAGCAGGTCTTTGAGGCAGCTCTCAGTGATCCGGAAGGAAATAACAGTGGCAAGACGAAGGAACACCAGAGGGGGGCAGGGCCAGGATAACATGGCATGGTATGCTATGGATCTCCATGTGCATACCCCCGCCTCTAGAGACTATCAAGACGAGGGCATGTCCTTTCTCGATATTCTACAGAAGGCCGAGGCCGAGGGCCTCGACATCATCGGATTCACGGACCATAACACCGTGGCGGGCTATGCCCGCATGATCGAAGAGATTCAAGATCTGGAGCGCTGGGAGCGAGACCAGCGCCTGCGACCAGAGGAAAAGCAGCGGCTACAAGAATACCGGCGGCTCATGGACAAGATCCTGGTGCTGCCCGGCTTTGAGCTGACGGCGACCTTTGGCTTTCACGTGCTGGCGCTCTTTGACCCGGATACACCCGTCCGGCGCCTGGAGCATGTGCTCCTGGATCTCCATGTCCCCCTGGCCTCGCTGGATCGCGGCGAGACTGAGGTGGGCTCCACCAGCGATGTCCTCACCGCCTACGAGACCATGGCGGAGGCCGGCGCCCTGGTGATCGCCGCCCATGCCAATTCGACCCATGGCGTCGCCATGTTCGGCATGAACTTTGGCGGCCAGACGCGCATCGCCTACACCCAGGACCCTCACCTGCACGCCCTGGAGGTCACCGATCTGGAGAGCCGGCGCCGCCGCACGACGGCCTCCTTCTTCAACGGCTCCAAGGCCCAATACCCGCGACGCATGCATTGCATCCAGGGCTCGGATGCGCACCGCATCAAGGGCCAGGGCAAGAACCCGGGCGTCGGCGAACGCGCCACCCACGTGCTCCTGCCCGAACTGAGCTTTGACGCCCTCAAGCAGCTCTTCCTGAGCGAGGACTTTCAGCGCACGCGCCCCTATCGCCACACCCAGGAGGAGACCCAAGAGGATGAGGTGGTGGAGGCCCGCAAGCTGGGGCCCACGATCAACCAGAGCTTTCACGAGAGCATGACGCGGCGCGGGGGCTGCCTGCACGCCATCATGTGCGACGTGGTCGCTTTCGCCAACACCGGGGGTGGCACCCTGTTCGTTGGGCTCAGCGCCAACCAGCGCGTCAAGCCCAAGGGGGTCGAGAACGCCGGGCAAGCGATCAAGCTGCTGCGCGAAGAAGTGGAACGCATGATCACCCCGCCCATGGAGATCAAGCTGGATGCCCTCAACAGCCAGGGCAGCCAGATCATCCGCATCACCGTGCCCGAGGGCGCCGAAAAGCCCTATGTGATGGAGGGCAGCAAGATCTACATCCGGCGCGAGGCCGAGACCAGCCTGGCCATGCGCGACGAGATCGTCGAGCTGATCAAGCAGGTTGCGGCGCCGGAGGCCCCCCCGCCGAGCTCTCGCAGGGGCCGCGCGTCGGAGCCCAGGGCGCGGGGAGGCGAGGCCGCCCCGGCCAGGCAGCCCTCTCGCTCCCGATCGAGCCGCGGCCAGGCGCCCAAGCCCGCCCCCGAGCCGGAGCCCGAGGTCGCCGTGGCCCCCAAGGTGGAAGCGCCGGCGCCCGAGCCGCCCCGCAACAACGGCGAGGCGGTGGAGCCGCCGCGCACCGGCGTCGAGATCGACGAGACTGTGGTGCGCAAGGGCGTTCAGTACCACACCATGCGCGACCTGCGCGATGGCGGCCGCGTGCACAATGTGACCCGCAGCTCCGCCCGGCGCCTCTGGCGTTACGCCATCGCCCTCAAGGAAAAGGGCACCTTTAGCGAGGACAAGGTGGTCTGGGCAGGCGATCTGGGGCTCTGGCACAAGTACCTGCGCTCCGGCCGCCCCCACTATGACCTGGTGCAGCGCGCCAAGGATGGCAGCGTGCGCGTGTACTATGGCGTCTCGGAAGAGGGCATCCATGGGGCGTGGCAAGAGGTCGTGGGCAAGCAGGAATGAGCCAGGGCGCCGATCCGCTGGACGGGCCGTGGACCATCCGGCCCTTTGACATGGAGGACTACCCGGCGGTGCTGCGCCTCTGGCAGACCGCCGGAGCCGGGGTCACCATCCGCCCTTCGGACAGCTCCGAAGAGGTGGCGAAAAAGTGCGCCCGGGATGGCGATCTGTTTCTGGTGGCTGAGCAAGAGGGGCAGGTGATCGGCGTCATCATGGGCGCCTGGGACGGGCGCCGGGGCTGGCTGCACCACCTGGCGGTGGATGCCGCCCATCGCGGGCGCGGCGTCGGCAGCAGCCTTGTGGCTGCCGTCGAAGAGGGCCTGCGGGCCAAGGGGTGCCTCAAGGTGAACCTGCTGGTGGCGCGCGCCAACCAGCAGGCCCGCGCCCTGTACCGACGGCTGGGCTATGACGAGATGAGCGACTTCTTGCCCATGGGGAAGGAGCTATAGGCGGGCAAGCGCGGGGCAACGACCGGCTTCCCTCGCCCCAGGGGGATCTGTGGCGGGCGCGCGCCCTGGAAGATTGAGAGAAAGGTCTGGCATGTTCGAGATCGCCTTCCTAGGCACATCTGCATCGGCGCCCTCCATCGAGAGGGGGCTTTCATCAGCGCTGGTCATGTACCGCGACCAGCGCTTTATGATTGATTGCGGCGAGGGCACCCAGCGGCAGCTTTTGCGCACCGGGTTGGGCTTTCGCCGAATAGACAAGATCCTCTTGACCCATGGACACCTGGACCATATCCTGGGCCTGGGTGGCCTGGTTTCGACCTTCTCCCGCTGGGAGTCCATCGAGGCCCTCACCATCTATGGCGGCCAGTGGGCGCTCCAGCGCGTGCAGGACCTGATCAACGTCGTCCTCCGCGGCGGCGAGGTGGATACCGAGATCGAGTTCGTCGCCATCCGCCCCGGCGTCATCTGGAACAAGGACACGCTGCGCATCACCGCCTTTCCCGTATCGCACCGGGGGCCCGGCTGCTACGGCTACCTCTTTGAGGAGCCGAGCCGCCGCCCCTTCCTGGCCGAACGCGCCGAGGAGCTGGGCGTGCCCCGCGGCCCCGAGCGCCGGCGCCTGGTGGAGGGCGAGAGCATCACCCTGGCCGACGGCCGCATCATCGCGCCGGACGATGTGCTGGGCGAAGAGATCCACGGCGTCAAGCTGGTGCACGTGGGCGATGCGGGCCGCACCGATAACCTGGTGCACGTGTGCCGCGACGCCGATGCCCTGGTGATCGAGGCCACCTATGTGGCCCGCGACGCCGACATGGCCGGCCGTTTCGGGCACCTGACGGCGCGACAGGCCGCCGAGCTGGCGCGGGAGGCGGGGGTGCGACACCTGTTTCTTGTGCACATCTCGCGACGCTATTCCGAGCGCGAGATCCTGCGAGAGGCCCGCGAGGTGTTCCCCAACACCATCGTCCCCCGCGATCTGGAGCAGTTCCGCATCACCCGCGGCGCCATCGAGCCCATTCAGCCGGAGGAGCGGGTGGCAGAGCCGGACGAGCTGATCGAGTGGGACGGCCACGAGCTGTAGACGGGCAGGAGGGGCCCTATGGGCGAGTTGGTGTTTCTCAAACTGGGCGGCTCGCTGATCACCGACAAGCGCCGTTTCGAGACGGCTCGGCCGGCCGTCATCGAACGCGTGGCCCTCGAGATCCAGCGCGCCCGCGAGGCGCGCCCGGACCTGCGCCTCGTCCTCGCCCATGGCAGCGGCTCCTTTGGGCATTTCTACGCCGACCGCTTCAAAGTGCACCAGGGCCACCTGGAGGATTGGCGCGGCTATGCCGAGACCGCCGCGGCGGCGCAACGGCTGAACCGCCTGGTGACCGACGCCCTGCTCGGCGCCGGCGTCCCGGCGGTGGCGTTGCAGCCCTCCGCCTCGGCCCGTTGCCACGCGGGTGAGCTGGTCGAGCTGGCGCTGGACCCCCTCACCACCCTGCTAGACCAGGGCTGCGTGCCGCTGGTCTACGGCGATGTGGCGCTGGACACCGTGCAAGGATGCACGATCCTCTCCACAGAGCAGATCCTGGTATACTTGGCGCGGGCGTTGCGGCCGGAGCGCATCCTCCTGGCCGGGGAGGTGGCGGGAGTCTACTCCGGCGATCCGCAGCGGGACGCCATCGTGCGCCTGATTCCGGCCATCACCTCGCGCAACTATGACGAGGTGCGAGAGATGCTCTCCACCTCCTTTGGCGTGGATGTGACGGGCGGCATGCAGCAGAAGGTCCAGTTGCTCTTTGAACTGGTCACCGAGCAGCCGAACCTGATGGTGCGCATCATCACCGGGCGCACGGCCCACATGATCGAGCGCGTCCTCGCCAGCGCCGAGGTGCAAGAGGGAACCCTGCTGCGTTACTGATCGTCTAGGAATCGTCCGGGCGAGGCCAACTGCCCGATGAAGGAAGATGAGGTCGCCTGATATGACAGGCCTGCTATCGTTTCTTATCATTTTCAGCCTACTGAT
Source organism: Anaerolineales bacterium UBA1429 (assembly GCA_002329325.1). Taxonomy (GTDB): domain Bacteria; phylum Chloroflexota; class Anaerolineae; order UBA1429; family UBA1429; genus UBA1429. Next base: position 22,226 of record DCTX01000090.1, on the reverse strand, counting down.
CTTTATCCATGAGCTCGGTCACTTTGTCGCCGCCAAGCTGGCGGGCGTCACGGTGGAGGAGTTTGGCTTTGGCTATCCCCCTCGCCTGCTGACGCTGGGGCGCTGGCGCGGCACGCTGCTGACCATCAACGTGCTGCCCTTTGGTGGCTTTGTGCGCATGAACGAGGACAATCCCAGCGCCCCTGGCAGCCTGGCGAACAAGCCCCGGTGGGTGCGCGCCCTGGTCTTTGGCGCCGGCTCGCTCATGAACCTGCTCCTGGCCATCGTGCTCTTTAGCGCCACCTTCCTGTTGGGCGCGCCCACCCAGGTCGAGGGGCCGGGCACCGGCGTCTATGTGGTGGCGCCCAACTCGCCTGCCTATGAGGCCGGCATCCTCCCCGGCGACAACCTGGTGGCCATCGGCGGCGTCGAGATCCGCGATGTGGACCACGCCATCGGGCTGATCCAGGCCCATGTGGGCGCGCCCGTGGAGATCCAGTGGCGCCGCGACGCCCTCCTCATGGCCGCCACGGTGGTCCCCCGCGCCGACCCGCCGCCGGAGGAAGGCTCCCTGGGCGTGGGGCTGGGGCTCCCGCTGGAGCGCCAGTCCTATCCGCTGCATGAGGCGGTGCCCCTGGGTGTGCGCACCGTGTTCGGCGTCGTGGCCAGCATGTACGAGGCCGTGCGAGATGCCGTGGCCGGCAAGGCCGCCTTTGAGGTGAGCGGGCCTGTGGGCATCTATCAATACACGGTTGAGGCCGTCAAGACCGGCTTCTCGCGCCTGATCGAGCTCACCGGGCTGCTGAGCATCAACCTGTTCCTGCTGAACCTGTTGCCGCTGCCCGCGCTGGATGGCGGGCGCCTGGTCTTTGTGCTGCTGGAGTGGGTGCGGGGCGGCCGCCGCATCCCGCCCGAGCGGGAGGGCATGGTCCACTTTGTCGGTCTGGTGGTGATGGTAATGGTCATGTTCCTGGTCACCTATGTGGACGTGCGTCGCCTGATCAACTGAGGGGGCCTGCCCTGGCCCGGCCAACCCTATCATGGAGAGGGAGACTCCCATGTCCGATTTCCTGGCAACGCTGGACGAACTGGTTGATGCCGAGATCACCCGCGAATTCATCGTGCGCCTCTCGGGCGCCAGCCGCGCCCAGGCCCCGCTCTTTGCCCAGCGCCTTGCGTTGCTGCCCGAGGTGCGCCGGCTGGAGATCGTGGCCAGCATGGCCCACTATGGCAGCGAGGACGTGCACCTGGATTTCGACGAGCTCTTTCGCGCCTGCCTGGGCGACGAGAGCTCCCTGGTGCGCCGCCAGGCCGTCGAGGGGCTCTGGGAGGACGAGCGACCCGACCTGGCGCCTCCGCTGGTGGCGATGCTCCAGGGAGACCCGAGCGCCGAGGTGCGCGCCGCCGCCGCCACAGCCCTGGGACGCTTTGTGTTCCTGGCCGAGTGCGAGGAGTTGAATGAGCCCCTGGCGCAGCAGGTGCGCCAGGCCCTGGAGCTGTGCATCAACTCTGAGCAAGAGTCACCCGAAGTGCGAAGGCGAGCGGTGGAGGCCATCGCCTTTATCAACGACGACGTGGTGCGGCGGATCATCGACCGCGCCTATGCCGACGAGCATCCCCATATGCGCGTCAGCGCCCTGTTCGCCATGGGGCGCAACGCCGACACGTTCTGGGCCGAGACGGTCCTCGCCGAGCTGCACAACGAGGCCCCCGCCATGCGCCTCGAGGCCGCCCACGCCTGCGGCGAGATGAGCCTGCGGCGGGCGGTGCCCACCCTCATCGACCTGATCCGCAACGATCGCGATGAAGGGATCCGGCTCACGGCGATATGGGCCCTGGGCCAGATCGGCGGCCAGCGGGCGCAGGCAGCCCTGGACCGCCTCGCCCAGGGCAACGATGTCGCCATGGCCGAGGCCGCCGAAGAGGCCCTGGAGCAGATCGCCTTCCTTGAGCCCTCCTTCGATCTCATGGTGGTGGATCTGGAGGACCAGGGGCTCTTGGAGGAGGAGGGCCCAGAGGCGGAGGGTCTGGAGGAGGAAGGTCTGGAGGAGGATGAACTCGACGACTTTCGCCGCGAGTTCCATCACTATGTGGACGAGGATGAGGACGACGAGGACGTTGAGGACGACGACGAGGACTGGCCCGACGACTTTCTGGAGATCGGCTAGGCCGAGGGGGGCGGCATGAGTCACGAGCAGCCCGCCCAGGAGCCGGCCCGTCGGCCCCAACAGCTCGAGGCCACCGTGCACGGGCGCGTGCAGGGCGTCAACTTTCGCTACTACACGCAGGCCAAGGCCCGCTCCCTGGGGCTGGGGGGCTATGTCCGCAACCTGCCCGATGGCAGCGTCCAGGTGGTGGCCCAGGGCGACGAGCGCGCCCTGCGGGCACTGCTCGCCTGGCTCCATCGCGGCTCGCCCCTGGCCGACGTGACGCGGGTGGAGGTTGCCTGGCGGCTCGCCCAGGGCTCGTGGCATGATTTTGAGGTGCGTGGCTAGATGAGAGAGAATCCCGAACGGGGCGCGTGGGTGGTGCTGCTTTCCGCCTTTGCCGTGTTCTGCCTCTTGGCCGTGGGCATCCCGCTGGGCGCCCGCGCCTATATGCAGAACGCCGAAGACGAGCAGACGGCCATCGTCGAATCGCTGATCGGCACAGTGGTGGTCGAGCTGCCGGTGGGTAGCGGCCCCCAGCCCCTCACCCGGGGCAACAGCATGACTGTGCCCGAGGGCACCCTGATCTATGTGGACGAGACCTCTGAGGCCGTGGTCACTTTTTTCGACCACAGCTTTATGCGGCTCTTTTCCGGGGCGGCGGTGCGGCTGGAGCGGCTGCGCGCGCCGCGCTTTCCATCCAGCCCGCTGCCCACGACGGTGCACCTGAGCCTGCTGGCGGGGCGTATCCGCATCGGCACGGCTCTCTCCGCCACAGCGCCCCTGGAGATGCTCGTCTCCACGCTCTATGGCGAGGCAGAGTTGGCCGAGGATGGCAGCTATGCCGTCGAGGTGGGCAACGACCTGGCCGAGATCATCGCCTATCGCGGCTATGCCGATGTCAGCGCCCAGGGGCAGCAGGTGCGGGTGCAGCCCCGCGAGCGCACCCAGATCGCCCCGGGCCAGGCCCCCGAGTTGCCCGTCGGCGTGGCCCGCAACCTGATCGCCAACGGCGAGTTCCAGGAACCCCTGGCCGAGTGGCGCATCTACAACGACCAGGGCACCGATGGCGGCGAGGTGGATGGCGTCGCCGAGCTGGTGGTGGACGAGGGGCGGCAGGCCGTGCGCCTGGTGCGCACCGGCGCCGGCGGCAACCACTGCGAGACCATCCTGGAGCAGACCGTTGACGCCGCCATCCCCGATCCGGCCACCTCGCTGGTGGTGCGGGCCACCGTCAAGGTGCGCCACCAGGCCCTCTCCGGCGGCGGCTACCTGGCGTCCGAATACCCCCTGATGATCCGCATCACCTATCGCGACGTGTACGATAGCGAGGCCGAATGGGTGCAGGGGTTCTACTATCAGAACATCAACAACAACCCCACCACCTTTGGGCTGCAGATCCCCAGAGATCGCTGGTTCCTGTTCGAATCCGACAACCTGCTGGAGAGCCTCTCCATCAGCCCCTATCGCATCATCCGCGTGCGCGTCTATGCTTCCGGCTGGGACTATGACAGCCTGATCTCGGACATCAACCTCATCGTCGAGTAGCGTCCTTGGGTGGGCGAGCCGCGCGCCGCGCCGCCAGATAGAGGGCGCGGATCTGCTTCAGCTCCCGGTGGTACGCTTCACTGCGATAATCGGCATAGGTCCAGGGCAGCACCTGAAAGGCTCCCCCGCGGTAGAGCAGCGTCACCTCGGCATAGATCCCCTGGCCCAGGTAGATGCGGTGGGCATAGTTCTTGGTGGTGGCCAGCACGAACTTGGCCGCGTCCAGGTAGCCGGGATCCAGATTGACGCGCCGCCTGCCTTCCTGGCTCCACTCCTGCTCCAGCGCGTTGGTCAAGATCTTGACCTGCGCCAGAGCCCCCGGATCCATGAGCCTCTGAAACGCCACGAACCGTCGCCACAGCAGCGGCCCCATCTCGGGCGCGTAATAATCCGTGTAGGCAAAGGGCAGATCGTCCCCCACATAGTCCGCGGGGCCGAACTCCTGGCACAATGCTGCCTGGGCGCGCTCGAACCACTCTGGCGCGATCGCCAGCATCGGCACCACCAGCTTGACCGGCGTCGGCTCGTGGATCGTGCCCATAGCCTCTCCTCCCCAGGGATCAAAAGCCCAGGCCCTGTTCCTTCATGCTGCAATAGCGGCGCTGCCCGATGATCAGATGATCCAGCACGGTGATGTCCAGCAGCTCCCCGGCCTTGACCAGCTCCCGCGTCACCTGGATATCGTCGCTGGAGGGGGTCACATCGCCGGTGGGATGGTTGTGGGCGACGATGATGGCCGGCGCGTTATCGCGGATCGCCTCGCGAAAGACCTCGCTGACGCGGATCAACGAGGTGTTGACGTTGCCCGTGTAGACCCGCACGATGCGCAGCAGCCGGTGGCGCGTATCCAGGAGCATCACCCGCAGCTCCTCTTGCGCCAGCCCCTGCATCTCGGCCATCAGGCGAGCGGCGGCATCGGCGGGGGTTGTGACCTGGTAGCGATCCACGGCGCCCACGGCGGCCAGGCGCTTGCCCAGCTCCAGGGCCGCCTGCACCTGGGCGGCCTTGGCAAGCCCGATCCCCGGTACGCGACGCAGTTCCTGGACGGTAGCCGAGGCGACCCCCGCCAGCCCGCGGAACTCGCCCAGCAGCCGCCGCGCCAGGTGCACCGCGTTCTCGGTGCGCGTGCCGGTGCGCAGGATGATGGCCAGCAACTCCTCTTCCCGAAGCATCGAGACCCCGTAGAACTCGAGGCGCTCTCGCGGGCGGTCGTTCTCCGGCATCTCCTTGATAGACGTATGGTATGGCACATCGGTCATGGCAGGCTCCCTGGGCGCCACAGATGCCCCTGAACCGGACGCCATCTAGTGTAGACCGTCCTGCCGTGGGATGTCAACGATTTGCGCTGCTTCAGGCGCGGGCCGTTCTTGCCTGGCGGGGCGATCTGGGCCACAATGGGCACAGAGGTTACAGCAGGCAGGTGGGGATGCGCACCATAACGCTATCGCGCGACGAACTGCACGATCTGGCCGCCGATGTGCTGGGGCAAGGGGCTTTCCTGGTCTTTGCGGCGCGGGGCGGTAGCATGCTGCCCTTTATTCGTGAGGGCGATCTCCTCACCGTCGCGCCCCTGGGCCACTCCCCGCTGCGCCTGGGCGAGATCGCCCTGTACCGCTGCCATGGCGGGGCGCTGCTGGCCCACCGCGTCATCGGCCGCGCCCACGATCCCGAGCTCCTGCTGATCCGGGGCGACGCCTCGTGGGGCGAGGTGGAGCAGGTGCGGCCCGAGCAGTTGCTGGGCCGCGTCGTCGCTCTGGAGCGCCTCGGACGCACGCGGCGGCTGGATACCCTCTGGCGGCGCCGGGCGGCCCGCCTCTGGCACGGCCTGTGGCCCTGGAGCCTGCGCGGCTATGCCCTGGCGGCGCGCCTCAAGCGCCGGCTGGCGCGCAAAAGGCGCGCCGTAGGTTCCCGCGCCGACGAGGCCTGATCTGGGCGTATCGCATCAGTTCACTTTTTCCACAAAGGCCTGGCCGCGCTGCTTGCGCAGATAGGTGCCCACCCGCCAATCGGGCATGGCCCGCTCTTCCCGCAGCCTGCCGGAGGGCTGCCGGATCCGTGCATATAGCACGTACGCGTACTCGTCCGGCTCATCATCATCGCCCGGCACCCGCACGCGCTTCTGGTAGAGATCAATGATCTCGCCCTCCCAGCTCTTGCCCAGGCTGACGGCGGTCATGATCATGCTGATCAGGGCCGCCAGGCCCACGCCCAGGAGACCTTCGGGAGGAAAGTCCTCCGCAAAGAGCATCAGCGCCACGCCGATGATGCCGAACAGGACCAGGGTGCCCAGCCAGTAGAGGAGCACCTTGCCGAGGCAACCGGCGCCGCTGGCCTCGCGCGCCATGGGGTTTGCCGGGGGTGTGGGGCCATAGCTGACCGCGGGCGCCGGCGGCGGCGGCGCGGCGGGCGGCACCGTCTGGTAGGGCATTGCGGGCTGCCACTGGGCGCCCGTCCAGACGTGCCACTGGCCGCTGCCCTCCTGCAGCATCCACAGGCGGCCCTGGGCGTCGCTCACCCGCAGGTTGTTGATGGCGTTGCGATAGCTCGCCAGATCCATGCGACCGCCCAGATACTCGTCGGTGTACCAGCGGTACTGTCGTTCGGCTTCCTGAAACGCTCCTTGCGCCAACACCCTGGCCTCCTCTGCGCGATGCGATGGCTACGCGACGGTTCGCGCGGCAATAGGCGTAATCATAGGCGCGGCGGCCCGGCCCGTCAAAGATGCGAACCGGATGGTTGCATCGCCGGGGATAGCCCACTACAATAGCGCCAGACACCTCTGCCCCTGGGCAGCAAGAAGAGCGGAGATGGATATGAACGACCTGCGTCAGGCATTGACGAGCGGAGAGATCATCATCGGCGACGGCGCCTTTGGCACGCTGCTGCAGGCCCGTGGCCTGCCCGCCGGCATGTTGCCCGAGGCCTGGAACGAGACCCACCCCGATGCGGTGATGGACATTCACCGGGCCTATGCCGATGCCGGGGCCCAGTACGTGACCACCAACACCTTCGGCGGTTCCCGCACTCGCCTGACCGAGGGCGGCCTGGGCGGACGCACCTTTGAGATCAACCGGCTGGCGGCCGAGCTGGCCCGCAACGCAGTGGAGGGCCGCGCCTGGGTGGCGGGCTCCGTGGGCCCCACGGGCCGCCTCATGCAGCCCTTTGGCGATCTCTCCATCGCCGAGGCCGAGGAGATCTTTGCCGAGCAGGTCTCCGGCTTGCTGGCCGGCGGCGTGGATCTGCTGGTCATCGAAACCCACCACGACCTGGAGGAGGCCGGGGCGGCCCTGCGCATGGCGCGGGAGCGCACCGATCTGCCCATCTTTTGCACCTTTGCCTTCAACCCCAAGGCCCGTACGATGATGGGTCTGCGGGCCGCTCAGGCTGCGAGCCGGATGCAGGAGCTGGGCGCCGACGCCGTGGGCGCCAACTGCGGCGACGGCCCGGCCGCCATCGCCGCGGCCCTGGAGCAGATGCGCGAGACCACCACCCTGCCCCTTGTGGCCAAGTCGAACGCGGGCATCCCCCAACTGGGGGCCGATGGCGAGGCCCTCTGGGATGTGACGCCGGCCCAGTTGGCCGAGCACGCCAACGCCTTTGTCGCGCTGGGGGCGCGCATCATCGGCGGCTGCTGCGGCTCCAACCCCGAATACATCGCGGCCATCGCGGCGGCCCTGGGTCGTCGCTGAGCGCCCGCTCCGGGAGGCAAGACATGCCCAAGCTGGCAATCGAGGGCGGCAAGCCCGTGCGCCAAGAACTCCTCCACGCCGGTTTCCACGGCTCCTCCGAGATCGCCCAGGACGAGGTGGACGCCGTGCTCGCCGTGCTGCGGGGCAAGACCCTTTTCCGCTTCCTGGCCGAGAGCGAGGGACACTCGTGGGCCAAGGAAGTGGAAGACTGGTATTGCGAGCAGCTGGGGCGCAGCTACGGCCTGGCCGTCAGCAGCGGCACCACCGCCCTGGTGAGCGCCCTCTACGGTGTAGATGCCGGGCCGGGCGACGAGGTGATCATCCCCGCCTACACCTTTATCGCCACCGCTGCCGCCGTCATCGCCGCCGGGGCCGTACCCGTGATCGCCGAGGTGGATCGCTCCCTCAACATGGACCCCCTGGATCTGGAAGCCAAGATCACCCCCTACACCAAGGCCATCGTGCCGGTGCACATGCGGGGCGTGCCCGCCCGCATGGACGAGATCCTGGCCGTGGCGAACCGGTACGGCCTCTCGGTCGTCGAGGATGTGGCCCAGAGCAACGGCGGCCTCTATCGGGGGCGCCGCCTGGGCAGCCTGGGAGATGTGGGCTGCTTTAGCTTTCAGCAGTACAAGGTCATCACCTCGGGCGAGGGGGGCATGGTGGTGACCGACGACCGCCTCGTCTACGATCGGGCCCGCATGCAGCACGATTGCGCGGCCCGCTTCTGGGAGGGCAGCAACGAGGACGGGCGCTATGATTTCGTGCTCTCGGGGGAGAACTACCGCATCTCGGAGCTATCGGCGGCGTTGGTGTGGGCCCAGCGGCTGCGCCTCGGGCCGATCCTGGAGCGCTGCCGCGCCGTCAAGCGCCGCGCCGTCGCCGGCCTGGCCCAGGTGCCGGGGATCACGCTGCAGGACGTGCCCGATCCCGAGGGCGATTGCGGCATCACCCTGACCTTCTTTGTGGACGACGCCGCCCTGGCCGGGCGGTTTGGCGCGGCGCTGCGGGCCGAGAACATCCACTGCGGCACCGTCCACGACAAGCAGATCCCCGACCGGCACATCTATAGCTACTGGCCCTTTATGATGAGCGGCCTGGCCGAAGACCGTCGCGCCCCCTGGAAGAGCCCCCTCTACCGCGGCGCTGTGGACGGCTATGCGCCCGACCAGTGCCCGCGCTCGCTGGACTATCTCTCCCGCGCCATCATGATCTTTATCGACCAGACCTTTACGCTGCAGGATGCCGACCTGATCGTCGAGGCGGTGGACAAGGTGGCCGGGGCGCTGCTGCGGGGCTAGTCCCGGAACGTGGCCGCGGGCGCAGCTTTGGGTGGTTTGACACGCGCCCGGGCCGACCCTAGAATGCCGCCCAACCCATAAGGAGCAAGCGTGCCCGAGCCGGTGACCACAACCTACCGCGATGAACGGCTGCCGATCCTGATCTCCATGCTGGTTCTGGGCATGGCCCTCTCGGCGCTGGTGCCCCTGCCCACATGGGAGCTCGTCCTGGATCTCTTTGGCTCCGAGCTGGCGCTGCGCTTCTCCGGCCCCGTGCAATCGCTGATCCTGCTGACCCTCCTGGTCTGCGTGGGCGTGGATAGCCTCGTGCGCAGTCGGCAGGGCCGCGCCGTCTCCGGGCCAGAGGGGCAGCCTGGCGAACGCCGCGCCCCTGGCCTCGCCATCAGCGCCATGTTCTGGCCCCTGCCCACCCTCGTCGCCACCCTCGGCCTGGTGGCCCTGCAGAGCGCCGTCTGGTGGGGCTATCAGGTGGCTTTGGCCCTGGGAGTCGGCGCAGCCGTGGCCGTGATCGTCGTCCTGCAGCTCGCCACCCAGTCGCTCTACTCGGCGCCCCGCCGGGGGCTGCGCCTCGTGCTGAACGCCGCCGCTTATGCCATCGGCTTTGTGCTCTTTAGCTTGATCTTTGGCGCGCGCCAACGCAGCCTGCTCTCGGCCACGGCGGTCCTGGCGGTGAGCGGCCTGCTGGCCCTGGAGCTGTTGCGCAACACCGAGACGGCCGCCTGGCGCCCCTGGCTCTATGCCGCGCTGACCGCCCTGGCCATGGGCGAGCTCACCTGGGTGCTCAACTATACCCGCCTCAGCGACCGCACCGGCGGCGCCGTGCTGTTGCTGGCCTTTTACGTCCTCACCGGGCTGACCCAGCAGTACCTTTGGGAGCGGCTCACCCGTCGCGTGGTGGCCGAGTACGCCGTCGTGCTGGCGCTGGGCCTAGCCGTCATCTCGCTCCTGGTGTAGCGCCCCGCCGCGCACTCCCCTGGCCGCGTCTCCTTTGTGGCCGCGTATCGCCGATGGTACAATGGGGCTCGCATCGGCACACAGAGAGGAGCCCATGCGCGTCGTTCAACCCTTCCGCGTGCCCGAGCCCGCCGAGATCTGGCAGGGGATCGTCCGCGCCCCCTCCGCTGCGTGGCGCTATCTGCGCGCGCCGGAGCGCCTGCCCCTCTGGTTCCTGTTGGCGCTGGCCGCCCTGCTGCGCTTTATCTCGCTGGACCTGATCCCCTTTGGCCTGCCAGAGGTGCGCTACCTGGAGGGTGCGCTGCAGGCCGGCGAGGCCGCGGCCATGCCGACCCTGTTCGAGCGCGTCCTGGCCTTGTCGCTCCACGGGGGCACCGATCCGCGCCTGGCCGCCGCCTGGTTGGTGGCCCTGAACCTCGTGGCCCTGCTCGTCCTGCACCGCGTCATCGCTCGCAGCCTCAGCCCGCGCATCGCCCATATCACCCTGGCGCTCCTGGCCGTCACGCCCTGGTCGGTGCTTCTTTCGCGCCACCTGGACCCGGCCGCCCTGGCCATGCCGCTGAGCGCCCTGCTGTTGGCAGCCCTCTATGCCGCCCTGCGACGGGGCTGGCCCTGGGGCTGGACCGCCGCCTGGTTCCTGGTCGTCCTGCTCCTGGATGCCACGGTCTGGGCCGCGCCGCTGCTCCTGATCACGGCCATCTTGACCCTCTGCTTCCCGGCGCGGGTGCGCTGGGCCCACGTCTTCCTGGGCATGCTGCTGGCCTCTTTCTTGCTGCTACCCACCTGGTACCATGCGCCCGAGCAGTTCCCTGGCCACACCCTCGCACGCTTTTTCAGCGACGAGGCCGCCGACGGCGTCCTGGGGAGCCTGCTGCCCGTGGCGCGCAACCTTCACGCCGGCCTGGGGCTGGATGGGCTGTTGGCGCCCTCGGGCGCCGAGTTCGCCCCGGCCCACGCGCTGGCCGGTGGCATGGCCACCCTGGCGGGCGGGCTCTGGCTGNNGCCCGTCGTCTTCTGGCTGACGGCCCGGGCCTGGAGCCATTGGCGCGACGGAGAGGACTTGACCGGCTATGCGATCCCGGCGGCCTGGCTGGGCCTGGCGCTGCTGGCCTACTGGGCCAGGGGCGAGCCCGTCGCCCCTGCCCAACTCGCCTTCCTGCTGCCGGCGGGCGCCCTGGCCATGGGCCTGACCCTCGACCGCCTGACCGAGCTGCCACGCCTGCTGCGGACCGGCGGCCCCTGGTGGATCTCCTGGCTGGAGGGCGGCGTGTGGGTCTTTTTGCTGGCCTACCTGATCTGGGGCACCCTGTGCATGGCCAGCCTGTATAGCCACGTGGCCCGCCACGACGCCAGCCAGGGCTACGGCACGCCCCTGCGCTTCTGGCAGCGCACCGCCAGCGCCATCACCCGCGCCCTGGAAGACGACCCCCGCCGGGAGGTGTGGGTCATGGCCCAGGGCGATGACGCCGCCCGCGACGAGGAGCCCGCCGTGCTGCGCTACCTGCTGGGCGACGCGGCGCGCCTCACCTTTGTCCAGAGCTCGAATCCCGAAGCGATTCTGTTGCCCGCCGAGCGCCCCGCCTTCTACCTCACGCTGCACGCCGATCCCTGGCAGGCGCGGCAGCTCGAGCTATGGGGCAGCCAGGAGGTGGCGCAGGTGCTCTTTCCCGAGGCCGGGCGCGAGGCCAGCCTGCAGCGCGTGGACGCGCGACCCGTCGGCGAGTTGCTGAGGGGCATCCCCCAGCGCGACTGGGCCGCCTTTGACGCCGGGCTGCGCCTGGTCGGCTACGAGCCGCCGGCGTTGAGCATCCACGAGCAGGCCCTGGTGCTGACCACCTACTGGACCTTTGAGGACGTCTCCTCCCGCGACCGCACGGCTCAGCATCGCTTCACCTGGCTGCTGTACGGGCAGGATGGCGCCCTGATGGCCCGCGCCAGCGGCCTGGGGCTGCCCGAGGCCGCCTGGCGTGAGGGGCTGCTCGTCAAGCAACAGCATACCCTGACCCTGCCCGATGGCCTGCCCACGGGCCCCTACGAGGCGCACCTGCTCATCGAGCGCTGGCCGGATGGCTACCGCCACCAGGTGCTGGATGAGGCCGGGCGCGCCGTGGCCGACCGCTATGTCATCGGCCCGTTTCTGTTCGAGTAGCCGCGGGGCGCCCATGGCTACGCCACAGGAAGCGAATCTCGGCGGGGCGCCCGATGCCCAGGGCGCGCTCCCCCGTGGGCCGGGGGTGTACGCCCTGGTGTTCGCCCTGGCCCAGGATGCGGTGCTGCCGGTGGGGCGCTCCCGCGCGGAGAGGTTTGCCGCCGGCTATTATGTCTATGTCGGCAGTGCCCTGGGAGGGCTAGCGGGCCGGCTGCGACGGCACCTGGGCGGCTTGCGGCGGCGCCACTGGCACGTGGACGCCCTCCTCGACGCCGCGCCCGTGATCGAGGTCTGGTACCTGGCCACCGCCGAGCGGCTGGAGTGCGCCTGGGCGGCGCGGCTGGGGCAGGCGCCGGGGTTCGCGCCCACGCCCTTTGCCTTTGGCGCCAGCGACTGCCACTGCCGCACCCATCTGTTCTACAGCGCCGCGCGGCCCACCCTGGCGGCCCTGGGCTGGCCGGGGGCGCAGGCGGAGAGGGTTCGCGCAGAGAACGCAGAGGGCGCCAAGGATGCGGGGGCATAGAGCGTGTTGTGCAAGGGCGGTGCTTCGGGGGTGCAGGCAGGCCAGGGGTACTGGCAAAGGCGCCAGCGCAGAGCAAACTGCGTCTCGGTCGATCATGTCGTGTACGTCCGGCTCGCTAACAGAGCGCGCGTCCGACCTGGCGCACACGTCGGCAGCTCATCTCTACGAGAGAGAGGCGCAGCAGAACACAGAACGTAGCGGCGAAGCTCGTCTTCGCCCGTGTCCTCCGCGACGAGCCCTTGTCCGCTTTACAGGGGATCGCCCTTGACATCGCCCCAACATAGACCAAGGGCCGCTTGCAATTCTTGACAAGGCGAGTATACTATTGGCAGAGGTTCGGGACGCCGATCCGCGAATCGCGCGATACCTTCAAGGGAGCAACATGACCATCACCAAGGAAATGACCATCCAAGAGATCGTGGCCCAGCATCCGGAGACGGTGCGCACCTTCTTCCAGCACGGGCTGATGTGCGTGGGCTGCGCCGCCGCCCGCTTCGAGTCGCTGGAGCAGGGCGCCCTGGCCCACGGCATTGATGTGGACGCCCTGGTCGCCGCGTTGAACGAGGCCGTGCAGCAGCAGGTCCAGAGCTAGTCGCCCACGATCATCATCGGCTGCCCAGGCTGCTCTGAGCGTCCTGGGCAGCTTTGGTCTACCTCTCCCACCTCAAGCGCCGCGCCCCGGAGGAGCCGATGCACGATGCAGAAGGCAGAGAGCCCGCCTTGGGCACGCATGCCCTGAGGGTGCACGCCCTGCTGCGAGATCACTATGGCGAGCCGCCGCTCAAGCCCCAACGCCCCCCCCTGGACGAACTCGTGCTGACCATCCTTTCGCAGAACACCTCCGATGCCAACTCGGGCCGCGCCTGGGAGAGCCTGCGCGCCCGCTTCGCCACCTGGCAGGACGTGGCCGAAGCCGACACCGCCCTGGTGGAGGAGGCCATCCGCTCGGGCGGGCTGGCCGCCGTCAAGGCCCCCCGCATCCAGGCCATCATCCGGCAGCTCGCCCGCGAGCACGGCGAGCCCAACCTGGATCGGCTCCGCGAGATGCCCGTGGACGAGGCCCGCGACTATCTCACCGCCCTGCCCGGCGTCGGCCCCAAGACCGCCGCTTGCGTGCTGCTCTTCTCGCTGCACATGCCCGCCCTGCCCGTGGATACCCACGTGCACCGGCTGGCCCTGCGCCTGGGGCTGGTGCCCGAAGGGACCTCGGCGGAAAGGGCCCACACCCTGCTGGAGGAGCTGCTCCCCGAGGAGCTCTACTATCCCTTTCACCTGCTGCTGATCCAGCACGGGCGCACCCTCTGCAAGGCCCAGCGCCCTCGCTGCGACGCCTGCCCGCTGCCGCGGCTCTGCGGCTACTATGCCTCCCTGGCCGCCCAGGCTGACGCGCCCGAGGCGTGAGCCGCGCCGCGCGGCAGCACCAGGAGTATCTCTGGCCGTAGAGAGATCTGTACACAGGGACGTCTTTGGCATCGCCGTCCGCCCGGCCGCCCACCTTGCTTGTCCTTCCCCTCGCTTTGCCCTAGAATGATCCCGTAACCCCGGCCCTGGCCGATGCCAGGGCAACGCTGCAAAGGAGTGCACATGAAGCCCATCATGGTCGCCGACTATGCCTGCGCCACGGGAGAGGGTCCCCTATGGCACCCTGAAGAGGGACGGGTGTACTGGGTGGATATCCCCGCCGGGCGCATGTTCCGCTACGATCCCGCCACCGGCCACCATGAGCCCTGCTACCAGGGCCCCAGTGTCGGCGGATTCACCCTGCAGGCCGATGGCAAGTTGCTGCTCTTTATGGCCCAGGGGACCATTCGCGTCTGGCAGGATGGCTTCCATGAGACCATCGTGGCCGAGATCCCCGAAGAGCGCGAGTCACGCTTTAACGATGTCATCGCCGACCCCGAGGGGCGCGTCTTTTGCGGCACCATGCCCACCCGCGAGCGCCCCGGTCGCCTCTACCGCCTCGATCCCGATGGCAGCCTGCGGGTCGTCGTCCCGGAGGTGGGCGTCTCCAACGGGCTGGGGTTCACCCCCGACCTCAAGGGCATGTACTATACCGATACCCGGGCCCGCTGCATCTACCTGTATGATTACGATCGGGCCACCGGCGAGATCGCCAACCGCCGCGTGTTCGCCAGCGTGCCCGCGGAGCCGGGCGAGGGTGGCCCCGACGGCATGACCGTGGACGCCGAGGGCTATGTCTGGTCGGCCCGCTGGGATGGCGGCTGCCTGGTGCGCTATGATCCGCAGGGCAACATCGTGGCGCGCATCGCCTTTCCCGCGCGCAAGGTCTCCTGCCCCACCTTTGGCGGCCCCGACTATGCCGATCTGTACGTGACCACGGCGGGCGGCCAGAACAAAGCGGAGGAAGGCGAGGGCGCAGGGGCCCTCTTCCGGCTGGACGTGGGGGTGCGCGGCGTGCCCGAGTTCCGGTCGCGGGTCGGTCTGTAGCAGCAAGGAGGTTCGCCCATGGTGAGAGCGTTCTCCCTTCCCATCGAGCCCAACTGGCGCGGCCTGGTGGATTGCATCATGCGGCGAGGCGAGCCGGAGCGAGTCTACCACATCGAGCTGTTCCTGGATCCCGAGATGCAGGAGGCCGTCTGCCGCGAGTTCGACCTGCTCTCCAGCCTGGATGCCGACGACCCGGCCTTCCCCCTGCGGCGGCAGATCGCCATCCAGCGCTTCATGGGGTATGATTATGTCGTGTGCGGCCCCGATGCGCCCGACATCGCCTTTCGGCGGGCCATCACCGGCGACACCGCCGACCTGGAGCGCGCCGGTGGGCGCACCTTCATGGACGAGCACGAGGGCCCCATCACCAACTGGCAGGAGTTCGAGGCGTTCCCCTGGCCCGATCCGGCCACCGCCACCTTTCACGCCATGGAGTGGTACCAGGAGCACCTGCCGGAGGACATGTGCGTCATCGCCGGGCTGACGGGCCACTTTTGCGAGTGGCTCACCTGGCTCATGGGCTACGAGACCCTCTGCTACGCCCTCTACGACCAGCGCGACCTGGTGCAGGCCATTGCCGACCGCATCCTGCACTACTTTGAGGTCACGCTGGAGCGCCAGCTCGCCTATGACCGGGTGCAGGCCGTCTGGGGCAGCGACGACATGGGCTACCGTTCGGCGACGCTGATCAGCCCCAAGGACATGCGCGCCTTTGTGCTGCCGGGCCACAAACGCCTGGCCCAGATGACCCACGAGGTCGGCCTGCCCTACCTGCTCCACTCTTGCGGCAACCTGCGCGAGATCATGGATGACCTGGTGGATGACGTGGGCATCGACGCCAAGCACTCGTTCGAGGATACCATCGAATCGGTGGTGGATTTCGTCATCGCCTATGGCGACCGGGCGTCGGCCTTAGGCGGCATCGACGTGGACTTTCTCTGCCGCGCCGACGAATCCCAGGTGCGCCAGCGGGTGCGGGATACGCTGGAGGCCTGCAAGAACGGCGGGGGCTACTGCCTGGGCACCGGCAACAGTGTTGCCAACTATATCCCGCTGCGCAACTATCTCGCCATGCTGGATGAAGGCCGCCGCTTTCGCGTGTGAGCCGGTCTCGCATCGGACGGGCCGCCCGCTCGAGCCGGGCAACAGACGGATCAAACTGCACGAGTCAAGGGAGTATTCAAATGGCAACAGATCTGCGTTTTGGCATCATCGGCGAGGGAGACGCTGTTCTGCAGGCGTACCAGGACATCGGCGCCGCCGAGGGTGCGCAGGCGACGGTCGCGATGGCGGCCAGCGCCGGCGTGCGCCGCGACCTGGAGGCCGTGCTGAGCGTCCGGATCGTGGAGGCGGTGGAGGAGGTGTGCGCCGATCCCGATGTGCAGGCCGTCTACATCAGCCTGCCCGCCGGCCCCCGCGAGCAGGCCGCCCGCCAGGCCCTGGAGGCCGGCAAGCACGTGCTCTTGGCCGGCCCGTGGGACGTCCCCCTGGCCGAAGCGGAGACGCTGTGTGCCCTGGCATCAAGCCGAGGGGCGGCGGTGGGGATATCGGCGCCCTGGGCCGTCAGCGGCGCCCATGTGGCCGCCCGTGCCCTGGTGCGCGCGGGGTGGCTGGGCGAGATCATCTCCTGGCGCGATGACTTGCTGCGCCCCCAGCCCATTGCGGACACGCTTCGCCAGGCGCTGCGGCCCCTGGGGCTGTTCGGCTGGCTGACGAATCTGCAGGCCGAGCAGGTGTACGCGCTGGAGGCCCCGCCCTCGGACGGGCTGGATCTGCTGGTGATGCTGGTGCGCTACACCAATGGCTGCGTGGGCAGCCTGCAGGTGGGCCGCGGCGTCCCCGGCGGGCCGGGCATGCACCCTCAGGGGCTGCGCATCGTGGGGAGGGTCGGCCAGCTCGACCTGACCGACGAGCCGATGATCTATCGCACCCGCTCCAGCGAGGACGCGCCGGCCCACACCTGGCAGCAGGTGCGCCATAGCGGGCCCCGCGGCGATCGGCCGCAGGCCATCGCCCAGTTCGCCGCCTCTGCTCAGGCCGGCAAGGAGCCACCCCTGGCGGGGCGCGACGTGCTGGAATCGCTGCGCATCATCGAGGCGGCGCAACGCTCTCTGACCGAGGGCGCGCCGGTGCCCGTCAAGCGCTAGGCTACGGCGCGCCAGCGTTCGCGGCTGCGAACGCTGGCGCGCCCGTCCTCTACAGCTTGCGCGCGACGGCCAGGATGTGAGCCCCCATGTCGAGGCAGCCCGGCTCGCGGCTGGCCTCGATCTCCAGCTCCAGCAAGTGGTTCCAGGCCCTTTCGTCGCTATGCCAGGTGGGCAACACCTGCTCCCAGGTGGAAGTGAGGCAGTTGCTCGCCGAGAGCATCAGCACCTCGCAACCTGCGCCGGCAACGAAATCGCGGAACTCGGTCGCGCGATAGGCATGCCAGAAGCGATCCACCGGCGCGACCTGGCTGGGGCCCAGGTTGCCCGTGTTGATGATCTCCCGGTTCATGCGCGGGTCCACCTGGCTCAGGATGCGAGGCAGGTTCTCGTGGAGCATGCCCCACAGGCTGCGGGCGCTCAGCAGCAAGAGGCCACCGGGCCGGGCTACCCGCACAAGCTCGTGCAGGGCCTTCTCCCGCAGGTCGAGGACATAGCTCAAGGGTCCCCCGAAGCAAACCACCGCATCGAACTCGCCCTCGGCGAAATCCGCCGAGAGCTCGCGCATGTCGGACTGGCGCCACTCCTCGATGGCGCCGGCATAGCCCAGCGCCTCGGCATGGCGGCGGTTACGCTGCAGCTTTTCCTGGGAGATATCCACGACAACAACCCGCTCGGCGACGGCGGCGATCTCTCGGGTAAAGCGCCCGGCGCCCGCACCCACCTCCAGCACGCGGTGTTCGCGCTTGAGGTATTGGTGCAGATAGTGGATGTGGATCGCAAAGTCGATCTGCTGCAGGGGGCTGGATTTCCAGCGTGTCCATTCATCCAGGTCGTCAGGCCGGGCGGTGGCCCAGCCAGGATCCGATGTTGTCATCGCCCTCCTCCTGCTGTGATGTGGCGGCTCACTCCCATTATACTGGCGATGGGGGGCATCCGTAAAGGGGCCGAGGTCCCATCCGGCGATAGTGTAGTGATCGTGCCGGCAGACACGCCTACACACCGTATCGCCAAACTTGAGTATTCGCGCGATACAGGCGATAATGTGCGCCAGTGCACCCGCCGCAAGGCGTCAATCATCATGGGGGTAAGGAAGGTCGTGGGTATCAAACGGCTATTCGGCAAAGACATGATAGGCCTGTGGACAAGAGACCTGGCCATCACCACTATCGCCGTCTTCTTGATGCGTTTCGGCGAGGGCATCCTGAACGGCGTGCGCATGAACTTTTTCGTGGACACCTTGGGCATCAGCAGCGGCCAGGTGCTCTGGCTGGAGGGCATCCGAGAAGTCCCCGGCCTGCTCCTGATCTTTATCGCCGCGCTGATCATGCGCTTGCCCCTCTCGCGGCGCGCCGCCGGGGCGGCCCTGGTGCTGGGCCTGGGCTTCACCTGCTTCGCCCTGGTCCAATCCTACACGGGCCTGCTGGCCGCCGCCGTCGCCGCCAGCTTTGGGCTGCACCTGTATCAGCCCGTGGGCCCGGCCCTGGGCCTGGCCCTGGCCACGGAACGCACCCGCGGGCGCATCCTGGGGCTGCTGGCCTCGGTGGGATCGCTGGCCGGCATCGCCGGCGTCGGCGCCCTGGCGGTGGCCTCCAACCTGACCCGCAACGCCCCGCAGAGCGCCCTGCGCTGGTACTATGTCATCGGCGGCACCATCATCGTGCTCTCCGCCCTCGTCTTCTGGCGGCTCCCCTCCCGGCTGGGAGCCATCGAGCGAGACCAGCCCCGCATGGTGGTCAAGAAGCGCTACTGGCGCTTTTACCTGCTCAAATTCTTTGAGGGCTCGCGCAAGGAGATTCTGGGCAGCTTCTGCCTGCTGGTGCTGGTGGATTACTTTGGATGGGGCGTGTGGCAGACGAGCACCCTGCTCCTGATCGCCTCGGTGCTGAGCATGCTCATCTCGCCCTACCTGGGCATGGCCGTGGACCGCTTTGGGGCCAAGCTCTCCCTGGCGGTGAGCTATGGCATCCTGGCGCTGGCCGCCGTCGGCTATGCCCTGATCCCCAACCCGATCATCCTGGCCGCCATCTATGTGGTCATTCGCGTAGCAGCCGTGCTCAACCTGGGCCTGAATGTCTATGCCCACGAGCGGGCGCCCGCCGAGGAGCTGAACCCCACCCTGGCCGCAGGCGTCAGCTTTGACCACGTCAGCTCGGTGAGCATGCCGTTCATCTTTGGCGCCATGATTCCCTATGTGGGATACGAGGGCGTGTATTGGCTCGCCGCCGCCCTGATCGTCATCTCCGTCGTCTTTGTGCTGCGCATGCATACCGGGCCCGAGCCCCAGCCGGCCCAAGAGCTGGCCATGGCCGAGTAGACCCGGCGCCAGTCCGAAACAACCGGGCGCGCCGTCCCGCAGGTTTGCGGGATGGCGCGCCCTCTGCATTCACGGGCATCTGGGGCGGGGGCGCTCGGCCCCCTGCAACGCCCGCGCCAGGGCGCGGCGGGCGCGGTAGAGGCGCTGGTAGGTGACCTGGCCCTTCGGCCAGCCCAGCACCCGGGCGGCCTCACCAACGGGCCGGCCCTGCAGGGCCACCATCTCCAGCAGGCGACGCTGCTCGGCGGGCAACGTCTGCAGGGCGACGGCCAGCATCCGCGCCGCATCCTGGCGCTCCAGCCTCGCCATCGCCTCATCGGGCTGCACCAACTGGCCCACAGCCCGGGGCGGCAGCAGGGCATCGACCGCCTCCTCCTCCGCATCGTCGCTCCGCTCCAGGGCCAAAACCTCGGGCGACACGGCTTGCTCCACGCCGGTCCAGAGCCGCTGCGGGCGCCGCCGGTAGTAGCGGGCGCCCCCGTGCCACAGGTGCCGTCGCCAGGCGGCCCACAGGGCGCTTTCGGGCGGGCGCGGCTCCCGGGCGGCCCAATCCAGCGCCAACCGCCGAAAGCCCAGGAACAGGTCCTGGTGCAGGTCGTCGGCGCCGTAAAAGCCCCCCTGGCCTGCCCGCAGGCGCACCAGGGTCGTGCGGCAGGCGCGGCGCGCGATGCGCCAGGCCTCGCGCCAAAGCATCTCCAGCTCCGCGGCGCTCAGGGAATCCAGGGCATTCATAGGGGATCCTCCGCTTCCACAATGTGCGACTCGGTGGGGGGCACGGGCGCCTGGGGCAGCGCCGCACACAGGGCCGCCGAGATCAACAGGTCGTCATGGATGGCGGGATCGGGCACGCCCCAGCGCATCTGCTGGTTGGGGCCATCCGCCAGCTCGTAGCGTGCCGCGGCCACCTCCCGCCAGAAGCGTTGCTGCTCGGGGCTGTCGTCGGCGCGATGATCCAGGAAGCGCCCCGAGTTGCACAGCCCCAGGAACTCCCACCCCAGGCGGCTCTTGCTCTGGGCGGTAAAAGTATAGGGGATCAACCGGGGGCCCAGCATGTGGCGCAGCGACGAGGTCAGCCCCGCGCCCACTCCCGTGGCGTCGATCACCACGTGGCGCGCGCCCCACAGGTCGGCCAGGTGCGCCAGGGCGCCTGCCAGCTCGTGATGGGGCGCCCCCGTCCACACATAGCGCTGCATCACCAGGTAGCGCGGCAGGCCGCCCCCCAGCCCGTCCCGGGGGCTGGCGGCGATCTCGACCACGGTGGCGGCGGTGCTGTCGCGCCGCCACCCGGCCGGCGCGTCGCCGGCTGAGAGGGCCTCGCCGGCTACGTCGATGAGCAGGGCATAGGCGCGCCCCTCGGTGGGGCCCTGCTGGCGAGGGTGGGCGCCGCGCATCAAGGCCTGGGTGCTGGCCGGGAACATGCCGGCCACATCGTCGATCTCCTCCAGCAGGTACTGGGTGCGGATCAGGGGGTGCTGCGGGCCCAGCCGGGCGATCTGGCGCTGGACGTGGCGGCCGTAGGCCGGCACCGCCTCGGCCACCACCTGCCAGGGCACGCGAAACACCCGGCGCTGGCCGTCGCGGGCCTCCTGCTCGCGAAGGGCCAGGATCGTGCGGGCCAGCAGGGTATCGGCGGTCCAGGCGGTGCCCCACAGCACGGTGGTGGCGTCGGTGGAGGCGCCCATGGGCGCAAAGTCCTTGTGCCACTTGTCCGCGTCAATGTCTTGGGCCTCATCCGCCTCCAGGAGGATGTCGGCGGTGGCCCCTACCACGTTGGCCCCCGGCGCCGCCGAGTAAAAGGCGATGCGCGCCTGGCCGCAACGCAGCATGTGGGGACCCTCGCGGGCCAGGGGCGGCAGGGGGGCTTCGGCCAACACGGTCTGCAGGCGCAACAGGCTGTTCAGGGCCTGGGGCCGATGGGTGGGTGCGGCCTTGACGATGCATCCCCCCACGCGGCGGCGCAGGTTCAGCAAGAAGGCCTCGAGCTGGGCGGCGGTCTCGTTCTTGCCCGCCTGCCGGGCCATCATCACGGCGAAGGTGCGCCCCTGGCCGCGCAGGACCGAGGCGGCGATGGCGCGGGCCGGCTCCAGTTGATAGTGGCGCAGCGGCCGCCGCAGCACGGCGCGGCTAAAGAGACCGATATCGGAGAAGGCCCGCACCAGGGCGGCCTGGCGCCGGCGCAGGGCTGCGGGGCGGCTCATGGCGTCTCCTCCGCCAGGGGCGCGGCGTCGGGGGCGCGCAGCAGCTCGGCCTCCAGCTCGGCATAGACGGCATCCAGCAGGGCGTCCGCCTCGCCGACGCCACCCAGCTCGCGGCGCGCCTTGAGAAGCTGGATCACCCGGCCGGTGGAATCGCTCCAGGCGCGCAGGAACTGGGCAGGGTTCAGGCCGCGCCCCCCCTCCTGGGCCATGCGCTCGCACCAGGCGCGAAAGGTCTCGCGGGCGGCCAGCAGGCTGGCCAGCTCCTGGTTGATGAGGGCCAGGTCGTCGGCGCAGGCGCACTCCTCCTGGGCGTGGCACTGGGCGCGGGCCAGGGGCTGGGCGCGATGGGCGGCGCGCCCCACCCGCTGCAGGACGTCGCGGCCCAGGGGAACGAGCAGCCCGGCCAGGGGCGCGGGCAAGACAGGGCGTGAAGGCGTGGTCGGCAACATATCGCTCCTCGCATACGGCTATGGACTAGAACAAACGTTCTATGTCACCAGTATACGAGCCGCGCATGGGGGAGTCAAGGGGTTACGAAACGAGGTTTTCACAGAAGTGAAGGGGAGGGGAGCCATGCCTCAGGATCTCGGTTCAGCCAGCGGCAGGACCAAGAACGCCGTGGCCACCTGATCGTCGCCCATCCTGTCAAAGGCAGACAAAGGCAACGCAACCTGGCCGCGCATGGAGTCCTGCTACAATCCAGCGCACGAACCAAGCATGCCTCTGGCAGAGTGCCCCGTGTTTGCGCCGCTATCGCCCTCACCCCCACGCGCGCATTGCGTACGCAGCGAGGAACGCCGGGGTCAGGGCCACCCTCGGCTCGACGACT
>DCTX01000086.1 GCA_002329325.1 Anaerolineales bacterium UBA1429 | reverse complement strand
TTCATCCGAAAACTGCAACTGCTTTGGCATGTCAGATCCCTCTCTTGAGTATGTTCGTTACGCGACGACGGCGAACAGGTCGCTCTCGCGCATCACAAGCAGATTCCGGCCACCGCTCAGCTTGAACTCGGTTCCGGCGTATTTGGCGAACAGCACAACGTCCCCGACCTTGACGTCCAGGGGGATCACGTTGCCATCCTTATCGCGAGCGCCGGGGCCGACGGCCAGGATCTTGCCGCGCTGCGGCTTTTCCTTGGCCGTATCGGGGATCACGATCCCCGAGGCTGTGACCTCGGACTCGTCCAGAGGCTCGACTACGACGCGGTCACCAAGCGGTCTCAGATTCACGTCCGACATCTCGTACCAACCCTCCTGTGCCAATGATTGGATTCAGAGCTATGAGAGGCAAGCCTTCGCGGGCTAGCACTCTATGCTCCCGAGTGCCAGTATGGTAGCACAACTGATTAGCAATGTCAAGAGGAGAGTGCCAGAAGCGTCGGGTAAGCGAGATGGTACGGAGCATGGCCATTTGACGCCCCTGCGGGATGCGCCTATCCTACGGCTGATGCTGGGGGTGGACGAGTCCCGGTGGGCTCCGCGGTCTTCAAAACCGTTGAGGGGCGCTGCGCAAGCGTCCTAGGTGGGTTCGACTCCCATCCACTCCCGCCTCTTTTCCTCACTGCGCGGCTTGGCATCGCGATCGGTCAAGCAAGGCCCCCCGCGGGCCGCGACGCCCACCATCTTCCTACCTGTGTCTCCCTACGTGACTTGATCGCTGTCTGTTCTCCCCTCTCGTGACAAACTCGTGCCTCCAGAGCGACACTCCCTGACGCAACCTTCTGCTATGCTTGGCGCAACGGGCCAAGGGATCCACCGGCGCCCGCTCGACACAACTGGTGGCAAGGCAAGCGGTTGATACAGTACAATACCGCTGCCTGGGTATCATCTGGAGAGCAAAGGAAGCGTCACGATGAACGATCTGTACCTCCTCTGGGGCAAGACGATGGGGCCCAAGGAAGCCAAGATCACGCATCCCCTGATCTGCCACATGGTGGATGTGGCAGAGGTGGTGGGTGCGCTGTGGCAGGGCAGCTTGGGCCAGGGGCTACGCCAACAGATCGCCGCGGCATTGGGCTGCAGCGACGACGAGGCCCGCCGCACCGTCATGTTCTGGGCAGCCCTGCACGACCTGGGCAAGGCCAGCCCGGCGTTCCAGCGGCAATACCCGCCGGCGATCCCGCTGCTGGAAGCCCAGGGGTTGGGGTTCCGGTGCGAGTTCGGGGGCAACCTGAACGCCTGGCACGGGGTCATCAGCACCTGGGCCCTGCCCTCGCTGTTGGAGAGCTGGGGCGCCCCCCGCCCGCTGGCGCGCGACCTGGCCCGCGGTCTGGGCGGGCACCACGGCAGTTGGCCGCCGCCTGCCCAGGTCAACGCGCTCCATCGCGACCACTGGGGCGGCGATGCCTGGGATGCGGCCCGCGCCGAGCTGGTCGCCGCCCTGGCCTCGCTCTACCCGCCCGCCCCCCTCGCCGACCGCCTGCGGGAGCGGGCGGAACGCCAGGCCCTGGTGACCCTGGTCTCCGGGCTGGTCTCCGCCGCCGACTGGGTGGGGTCTATGGAGCAGCACTTTGCCGGCGCGCCCGATGTGCGCGATCTCAGCGCCTATGCAGGGCGGGCCGCGGAGCAGGCGCGCCGCGCGATCCGCGAGGTTCAGTGGGACCTGTGGCAGGCGCCGCAGGAGCCTGCCGCCTTTGAGACCCTCTTCCCCCAATACACGCCGCAACCCATGCAGCAAGCTGTCATCGACCTGGCGCCCGCTCTGGATGGCCCCTCGCTGGTCCTGATCGAGGCGCCAACGGGCTCCGGCAAGACCGAGTCGGCGCTCTACCTGGCCGACCACTGGGCCCACACCCTGCAGCAGCGCGGCCTCTACATCGGCATGCCCACCACCGCCACCAGCGACCAGATGCACGGGCGCCTGCGCAAGATGCTGGACGCCCGCTACGGCGAGGGGGCCGTCTCACCCCTGTTGGTGCATAGCCAGGCTCGCTGGGCAGGGCCGCCTCCGCCGATCGCCACAGCCGAGGGCGAAACATCGCAAGAGTCCGGTGATCTGGATGCCATGTCCTGGTTCCTGCCCCGCAAGCGCAGCCTGCTGGCACCCTTTGGCGTTGGCACCGTGGATCAGGCCCTCTTGAGCGTGCTGCTCACACGGCACTTTTTCGTGCGCCTGTTCGGGCTGGCCGCCAAGACGGTCATCTTTGACGAGGTCCACGCCTACGATACCTACATGTCCACCCTGTTCGCCCGGCTGTTGGGGTGGCTGCGAGCGCAGGGCTCCTCCGTGATCATGCTGTCGGCTACCCTGCCCGCTGCCACCCGTCGCGAGTTCCTGCGCGCCTGGGGCGCCTCCGACGGCCTCGACGCCGCCTCGATCCGCTACCCCGCCGTGACCTGGGCCTGCGCCGGAGAGGCGGGTTGGAGGCCCCTCCCTCCGCCGCCGGATCACACCCTGGCGCTCGAGTGGCTGCCCCAGGGCGATGAGGCCCTGATCAGCACCCTGCGCGAGGCCCTGGCCCAGGGCGGCTGCGCTGCCGTGCTGTGCAACACCGTCGCCCGCGCCCAACAGGTGTACCTAACCCTGCGAGAGGCCGCCCTGGTGCCGCCCGATGATCTGACCCTCTTTCACAGCCGCTTCCCGCCGGTGTGGCGCGAGGAGATCCAGGCCCAAGTGCTGGAGCGCTACGGCAAAGACTCCCAGCCCGCCCAGCGCCGCGGCATCGTCGTGGCGACCCAGGTCATCGAGCAGAGCCTCGACCTGGACTTTGACCTCATGATCACCGACCTGGCGCCCATAGACCTGCTGATCCAGCGGGCGGGCCGGTTGCATCGCCACGAGCGAGCGGATCGCCCCGCGCCGCTGGCCTCGCCGAGGCTAGCCATCGTCACCCCGGCCAACGCCGACGCATTGCCCGAATGGGGCAGCGACGCCTATGTGTACGAGCCCTACATCCTGCTGCGCACCTGGCTGGCGCTGCAGGGCCGCCACGAACTGGCCCTGCCGTCCGAGACCCAGGCGTTGATCGAGGCGGTGTACGGCGAGGAGGAGGTGGAGCAGCCTGCCTTCGCAGAGCCCCTTGGCAAGTACCGCCAGGACTGGGAGGCGAGCAAACGCAGAGAGGAGGCGGAGGCGCTCAAACGTCTGGTGCTGCCCGTAGATAGCTTCCGGCTCTTCGGACAGGGTGATGCGAGCCTGGCCGATGGTGACCCGGCGGTGCATCCAACCTTCCAGGCGCTGACTCGTTGGGGAGGAGAGGGGATCATGGTGGTGTGTCTTCACCAGGAGGGGGACTCTGTCGTAACGGATCCGCAAGGAGATCGAGTCGTCGATCTGGACGCCGCTCCCTCGGCAGACCTTACCCGCGAGCTAGCCCGACGCGCTGTACAGGTGACCCACCGCGGAGTCGTTCCGCACCTTGTAGCTCAAGAGCCCCTGAAGGCTTGGCAGAGACATAGCCTCCTCCGTCACTACCGACTGGCAATCTTCCAGGATGGAGCATGCCCGATTGCGGGTTCGCCGTATCTGCTTCGGCTTGGCCGCGAGCTTGGCCTCATCGTAGACAAGGAGGTGCCCAACGCATAGAGTCGTTGCTCCCCGCATTGTGTCCGCCACCTACAGGAGAGGAGATCCTATGCCCTATTCCTTCAATCTTGTGGATCAGCCCTGGATTCCCTGCGTCGACTTGGATGGGCGCTCTCAACTGCTGGGCCTCCAAGACGCCCTAGAGCGCGCCCACGAGATGCAAGCATTGGCAGGCGAGACGCCGTTGGTGACTGCCGCGCTCCTGCGCTTGCTCTTGGCTCTGTTGCACCGCCTGCATGGTCCGTCCGAAGACCCAGATGTATGGGGCGACCTATGGGCGCGCGATCGCTTTGCCGCCGAGCCGATCCAGGAGTATCTGGCTCGCTGGCGCGAGCGCTTTGACCTTTTCGACGCCACGCGCCCCTTTTATCAGAGAGCCCATCCCAAAGCCAAGCCCAAGTCGGTGATCTCGCTTATCCATGACTTGGCGTCGGGCAACAACCCCGTGCTCTTTAGCCATAGCTGGGAAGACCGAGGCACGGTCCTCAGCCCAGCGCAGGCTGCTCGAGCACTGGTGGCCGCTCACGCCTTCGGCCTCGGTGGGCTGAGCCCCGTCTCGGGGGAGCGGTTCACCGATGGCCCCGCAGCTCGGGGTATCACCTTCATCATCCAGGGCGACACTCTCTTCCAGACCCTCATGCTGAACCTGATCCCCTATCCCGTCTCCGACATCCTGGCAACGGACGTGGGCGCCGACCTGCCCGCCTGGGAGATGGACGATCCTTACCGGCCAGAGACCCGTATCCCCTACGGCTACCTGGACTACCTGACGTGGCAGAATCGTCGCATCTTGCTGCTGCCTCAGGACGGCCCTGAAGGGCCTGTCGTATCCCAGATGCTCCTGGGGCCGGGTCTGCGCTTTGGCGATAGCATCGTGGACCCCCTTAAACACTATCGGAAAGGCGCCAAGGAAGGCTGGCTTGTACTCCGCTATAACGAAGACAGGGCGCTCTGGCGCGATAGCGCAGCCGTGTTGCGTGTGGTTCCCAAGGACCAGCGCCGCAGCGCCGGCAGCCTGCCTCCGTACTCACTGACCTGGCTGCATATGCTTCTGGACTACGGCGACGTGCCCGGACTGAGCCGGCAGCACACCAAGCGCCTGTTGGCCCTGGGCATGGCCAACGACCAGGCCAAGGTCGAGTTCTACCGCGCCGACCAACTCCCCCTCCCCCTCGCCCTGCTTCGGGATCAGGACCTGGTCACCCATCTGGAGCTGGCCCTGGCCCTGGCCGAGGCCGCACGCGGTCAGCTCTGGGGCGCCCTCTCGACCCTGGCCGTTGAGTTGCTTTATCACAGGGAGGGCGGCAACCTCGGGCAGCAGCAGCGCAAGGAGCGCGACGACCTCATGGCGTCCTGGGGCGCCGAGCGGCGCTACTGGGCCGCCCTGGAGCTGCCCTTCTACGATCTGGTCACCAGCCTGGTTGACGATGCTCCGGCGGCCCGCGCCGCCTGGGCGCAGACGGTGCGCAGCGCCGCCTGGGCCGCCCTGGAGGCCGCCGCCGAAGGCCTGGGCGAGAGCGCAACCGCCCTCAAGGCCGCCGTCCTGGCCCGGCAGCAGCTCGCCAGCGGCCTGGCCAAGGTATGGAACGACCAAGTGCACCAGCTTGATGCAAAGGAGGCAACCACATGACCGAATCCTGTCCGTTTGTCGCCTATCTGGAGTCGTTGGCCGAGCGCGAGGATCGCGGCGCCCTGGCGGCGCTGCGCCGCGGCCTCGGCCAGCCGCCGGTCGCCGTCCCCGCCATGTATCCTTACGTGGTGCCCTGGCTGCCCGCCGATGCGCGCCCCTGGCAGGAGGATGTCTACTACTTGGTGGCGGCGCTCTACAGCCTGCACCCGGCGCCCGGCGGCGCCGGCAACCTGGGCGCCAGCTTCCGCCTGGCCGCCGCCAAGGACCCGGCGGCGCCCGCCGAGAACGAACGCACCTCCCCCACCGAACGGCGCTTTGCGGCCCTCCTGGCCACCCATGCCGACGACCTGCCCGACCGCCTGCGCCAGGCCATCGGCTTCCTGGCCTCCAAGGAGGTGCCGGTGGACTGGCGCCAGTTGTTCCGTGATCTGCCCCGTTGGGGCGATCCCTCCCGTCGTGTCCAGAGAGGTTGGGCCCGCGCCTTCTGGGGGCGCGAGCGCCAAGAGAACGCAGAAGAGAACAAGGAGAACTAGCATGTACATCGAGATCCATCTGTTGCAGAGCTTTGCCCCCTCGAACCTGAACCGCGACGACACCGGCAGCCCCAAGGATTGCCAATTCGGCGGCGCTCGCCGCGCCCGCATCTCCTCCCAGTGCCTCAAGCGCGCCATCCGCACCCACCCGGCCTTTGAGCGGGCCATCCAGGTGCCCCTGGGCCAGCGCACGCGAAGGCTCGTCAAGCTGGTGCGCGAGCGCCTGGAGAAGGCCGAAAAGCCCAAAGAGCAAGCCGAGCGCATCGCCGCCGCCTTTGTGACCGAGTATGCCAGCAAGCTGGATCCCCGAACCACCGGCGAAGACAAGGAGACCCAGACCGCTGTCCTCATCTACATCTCCGAGTCCGAGCTGCAGGATATCACCCAGGCGCTCTTGGCGGAATGGGACAATCTGGTAGCGAAAGACGAAAAGGGTCTCGCCAGCGAGATAGTTCGGATCGCACGGCCCATCACGCGAGCGCATCAGGACGTGACCGGCGCGCCGGATATCGCCCTCTTTGGGCGCATGCTGGCCGAAAAGCCCGAGCTCGGTCTGGACGCCGCCTGCCAGGTGGCCCACGCCCTCTCGACCCACCCGGTCACCGTGGAGATGGACTTTTACACCGCCGTGGATGACCTGCTGGAGCGCGACGAGCCCGGCGCCGGCATGATGGGCGTCACCGGCTATGACAGCGCCTGCTACTACCGCTACGCCCGGATCGACTGGAACCAGCTCGTCAAGAACCTCAAGGACGATGCCGAGCTGGCCCGCAAGGCGGTGGATGGCTTCCTGCAGGCCAGCCTGTACGCCGTGCCCAGCGGCAAGCAGAACAGCCACGCCGCCTTCAACCCGCCCAGCCTGGCCCTGGCCGTGGTGCGTCAGGATGGCATGGCCTGGAACCTGGCCAACGCCTTTGAGCAGCCCGTGCGCCCCGGCCGCGAGGGCGGCTATGTGGCCCCATCGCTGCGGGCCCTGGATGCGTACTGGGGCGCCCTCTGCGCCGCCTACGGCCAGGAGAGCCTGCAGACCGTGGCGGCCCTGCGCTGCGACCTGGGCGAGACCGAGCTCGTGCACCTGGCGGGCAGCCTGGCGGCCAACGAAACGGCCTGGCGCCAGGCCGTGCTGAACGCGCTGCCGAACGGGGGGTGACGCCGTGAGCAACAACCATGTCCTGCTCTTGCGCCTGAGCGGCCCTCTGCAGGCCTGGGGCGTCGAGAGCCGTTTCACCGTCCGCGACACCTTGCGCGAGCCCTCCAAGAGCGGCGTCGTGGGGTTGCTCTGCGCCGCCCTGGGGCGCACCCGCGACCGCTCCGTCGCCGACCTGGCGGCCCTGCGCATGGGCGTTCGGGCCGACCAGGAGGGCGCCATCCTGCGTGACTATCACGTCGCCGGCGTGGGCGGCTACTACAAGGCGAACGGAGATGTGGGGCGCAGGAATGTGATCCCCGGCAATCGCTACTACCTCGCCGACGCGCGCTTCCTCGTGGCTCTGGAGGGCGATGACCTCGCCCTCCTGGAGCAGCTCCACGAGGCGCTGCAGCGGCCCCGTTGGCCCCTCTTCCTGGGGCGCAAGGCCTGCCCGCCCGGCGAGCCGGTCTGGCTGTGCGACGGGCTGCGCCCCGATGCCACCCTCAAGGCGGCCCTGTGCGCCTATCCCTGGCTGGGGCCTCCCTGGATCCAGCCCGAGAGGCGCCCGCGCCAGTTGCGCCTGGTGCTCGAGGACCCCGAGGGGGCCCAGGTGCGGCCCGACCAGCCCATCTCCTTCGCCGATCGCACCTTTGGGCCGCGCAGGGTGCGCACGGCCTTTTGTCCCACGCCAACCATCACGCTCCAGGAGGTGAAAGCATGTACCTCTCCTGCCTGATGCTGAACCCCCGCCACAAGCGGGCCCAGCGCGAGTTGGCGCATCCCTACGAGCTGCACCGCACGGTGCTCAGCGCCTTTGCGCCTGCGCTGCCCGCCGGGGAGCGGGTGCTCTTTCGCGTGGATACCCCGCGAGGCAACGCCTCGCCCGCCTTGCTGGTGCAATCACAGACCGAGCCCGATTGGCGCTGGGCCGACGCTTTGCCGGGCTATCTGCTGTGCCCTGCCCAGTACAAGCCCATCGAGCTGGAGCTGCGCCCCGGCCAGGTCCTTTCCTTCCGGCTGAGGGCCAACCCCACCGTCAAGAAGAAGAGCCATCAGGACGG
Organism: Anaerolineales bacterium UBA1429; assembly: GCA_002329325.1. GTDB lineage: Bacteria > Chloroflexota > Anaerolineae > UBA1429 > UBA1429 > UBA1429. Next base: position 1,717 of record DCTX01000086.1, on the reverse strand, counting down.
CAAGGAGCCTCCGGCCAACGGCGTGCGGCTGGGGTTGCTCCGTGAAGAGTCCCAGCGCGCCTGGCTGGAGCGCAAGGGCGAGCAGCACGGCTTTCGCGTGCTGCGGGTGGTCATCGCGCCAGAAGCGATACAGACCGCCCGCAAACCGGGCCTGGAGAAGGGCCTGAGCCATGTGGCCGTGCGCTACGACGGCCTCCTCCAGGTAACCGACGGGGAGCTGCTGCTCCAGGCGATGCGCGGCGGCATCGGCAGCGCCAAAGCCTTTGGGTTCGGTCTCCTCTCCCTCGGGCCGGCGCACTCCGCATCCTGACTATATCGCAGGGGGGCGGGCTTCGCGCCCGCCCCCACCGACACATCGAAGGGAGGTGATTCGTGCCCAAAGACCTGCACGAGCTGCCCAAGCTGCGCGACGGCCTGAGCTACCTGTACGTGGAAAGGGCGCGCATCCTTCAGGATGGCCAGTCCATCGCCCTGTGGGACAAAGAGGGGCGCACGCCGGTGCCCGCGGCAGCCCTGGGCGTGCTCATGCTGGGGCCGGGCTGTTCCATAACCCATGCCGCCGTCCGCGCCCTGGTGGAGAACGGCTGCAGCATCGTCTGGCTGGGCGAGCACGGCGTGCGCTGCTATGCCCAGGGCACCGGCGAGACCCGCTCGGCGCGGCACATCCTGCACCAGGCGGAGCTGCTCTGCAACGATGCCACGCGCATGCAGGTGGTCTGGCGCATGTACGAATATCGCTTTGGCTATCGCCTGGATGATGACCTGACGCTGAACCAGATCCGCGGCATGGAGGGCGCGCGCATGCGCGACGTCTATGCCGAGGAGGCCAGGCGGACGGGCGTCAACTGGCAGGGGCGGAGCTATGACGTCGCCGACTGGAATCGAGGCGACCCGCTGAACCGCGCCCTCTCGGCCGCCAACGCCTGCCTGAACGGCGTCTGCCATGCGGCCATCGTCTCGGGCGGCTACTCCCCGGCCATGGGGTTCATCCACACGGGCCGCCAGCTCTCCTTCGTCTATGACATCGCCGATCTGTACAAGGCCGAGATCACCATCCCCCTGGCCTTTGAGACGGTGGCCGAGTCGGAGGAGCACGTCGAGGTGCGGGTGCGGCTGCGCTGCCGCGATCACTTTCGCCAGCACAGGCTGCTCCAGCGGCTCTTGCCCGATATAGATGCCCTGCTGGATATCCCTACCGAGGGCGATGTCTCGGTGGAGGAGAGCGACCCCACGGGAGAGTTCGGCGTGCATCTGTGGCGCAAGTTGTGGGAGGAGGTCAAACGCAAGTAGAATGCTGGTAATGATCCTCAAACGGGTGACGCCTGGGCTGCGGGGTGAGCTGAGCCGCTGGCTGGTGGAGCCCCAGGCGGGCGTGTTTGTTGGCGACGTCTCGGCGTTGGTGCGCGACAAGCTATGGGAAAAGTGCGCCGGCCGGCTCAAGGACGGCGGCGTGCTCCAGATCTGGTCCACCAACAACGAACAGGGGCTGGCCATGCGGGCCGAAGGCAAGCTGAACCGGCAGATCGTGGATCACGACGGGCTGCTCCTGGTGCGCATACCGCGGGGCGAGTAGCGGCAAGGGCTTGCAGTGGAAGGAGCAGAGCCGCGACCCTTCTGCAGGATCCGATGCGAAGGGTCTTCCCCACACGCGTGGGGGTGAACCGGCCGCGCCTGGGAGTGCATTGCTGGCGACACCGTCTTCCCCACACGCGTGGGG
>DCTX01000016.1 GCA_002329325.1 Anaerolineales bacterium UBA1429 | reverse complement strand
GGCCGCGCTGGCGGGGCTTGCCCCGGCGACCCTGGCCGTTGCGGCAGCCCTGGCGGGCTGGGGCACGGCGGCTCTGTGCCTGCTGGTGCTGGGGGCCAGCGCCGCCCTGCTGCTCTGGGGCGTCGTGGCCTGGGCGGGCGAGGGCGACCAGCGGCCCGCGCCGGCTACGCTGATGGCCCTGCTGATGACCACCGTGGGTCTGGCGTTGGTGGCCAGCGTCGAGTTCGTCTTCTTGCGTGACACCTTTGGCACGCGCATGAACACCGTCTTCAAATTCTACTATCAGGGCTGGATCCTGTTGAGCCTCTCGGCGGCGTACGGCGCCCACTACGTCTTGCGCTGGGCGAGGCGAGCCGGTTGGGGCGGGCGGGCGGCGGCCGCGGCCTGGGCGGGCCTGGGCGCCCTGCTGATCCTGGCGGGCTTGGCCTATCCTGCCGCGGCCACCGTCAGCAAGGCGGGCCCCTTCCAGGGCCAGCCCACCCTGGATGGCGTGCGCTATGTGGCCGAGCAGCGGCCCGATGAATACGCTGCCATCCTCTGGCTGCAGGCGCACGCCGGGCCAGAGGACATCATCGCCGAGGCGCCGGGCGATAGCTACAGCATCAGCAACTGGATCTCGGCTCACACGGGCATCCCCACGCTGTTGGGCTGGGGCGGCCACGAGCTGCAGTGGCGCGGCAGCTATGCGATCCCCAGCCAGCGCGAGCCGATCCTCGACGCGATCTATCGCCAGCGCGACCTGCAGGCCACCCAGCAGGCGCTGCAGGAATCGGGCGTGGACTATGTCATCGTGGGCCCTCTGGAGCGCGCCTATGGCGCCGACCAGGCCACCCTGGACAAGCTGGACCGGCTGATGGTGCGCGTCTTTGAGAGCGATAGCATCGTGATCTATGCGCCCTCCTGGCCCTAGCCGCGGGCCGGCCCCCGAGGTGCCTTGCCGAGTTGTGCTATAATGCCTTGCGAGACCTGTTGACGCCAAGGATGGGTTCCTGATGCAGGAAGAGCTTTCGGTTGCCCCGCCGCGCCCGGCCACGGCCAGCGCGCTTTCCTGGCTGACGATGGAGCGGGCGCTCTATGGCGCTCTGCTGGCCGTTGGGCTGGGGATTCGCCTGGCGGGGCTGGGCCGCGCGCCGCTGCTGGCCGAGGAGCTGCCCACGGCGCTGGCGGCCTGGCGCGGCCTGCAGGGCCAGCCCGCAGGCGCCTCGGGCTATGCGCCGCTGCTATTCGACGCCCAGGTGATCCTCTTTGCCTTGCGCAGCGGCGCCCTGGCCGTGCGGCTTTTGCCCGCCCTGGCGGGGGCGGCGCTGGTTGGCTTGCCCTGGTTGGTGCGCGACCGGCTGGGCCGCGTGGGCGCGCTGACCGTTACCGCCTTCCTGGCCCTCTCTCCCGGCTGGGTGTACGCCGGGCGCACGGCCGATGGGGCCGTGATCGCCGTCGCGCTGGCGGCCCTCTTCCTGGCCCTGGGGCAGCGTTACCTGACGGCGGGGGCCCGGCGTGATGCCCTCTGGGCGGCGGCGGCCCTGGCGGCCGGCCTCTCGGCGGGGGCGGCCATCTACACGCCGTTGACGGCCGTGGGCCTGCTGGCCGCGCTCTGGTGGCTTCGCGCGGATCCGACGCGGCGGGAGCGGGCGACGGACGCGCTGCGCGCGGCCTGGCGCACCGGTGCGCCCAGGGTGTTCGCCGCGGCCCTGATCGCCCTGGCGAGCGCCCTGTGGCTCAACCCGGGCGGGCTGGGCGCGACGGCCGACCTGGCCGGCGACTGGGTGCGCGGGTTGGCCCCCGGCGGCCAGGCGTTGCCATGGTATCACGCGCTGCGGGCCTTGGCGCTGTACGAGCCGCTGATGCTGCTGTTGGCGGCGATCGGGGCGTACCACGGGCTGCGGCGCGGGCGCGCTCTGGAGGGCGCCCTGCTCCTCTGGCTGGCCTATGCCCTGCTGCTGGGCACGGCCTTGGGCCAGCGTGACGCGCGCTGGTTCCTGGGGCCGCTGTTGCCGCTGACCTTGCTGGCGGCGCGCGGCGCGCAGGCGCTCCACGAGTCTACCTGCGCGCCCTGTCGCGAGGACCTGGGGCCGCTGCTCCTGGGCCTGGGGCTGCTGGCCTTCTCGCTGCTGCAGTTCGCCTACTACACCCAGAGGTTCGATCCCCTCTTTGCCCTCTATGGCGGGTTCGCGCTGGCCATCCTGATCCTGAGCCTGGTCGGCTATGCCATCTGGGTGCGGCCCGAGGCGGCCCGCAGGGCGGCCTTGCTGTTGGCGGCGGCCGTGTTGGCGGCCCATTGTGTGCGGGGGACCGTCGCCCTGGCCTACGACCGGGCGCGCGACCCCTGGGAGCCCCTGCTCCATCGGCCCACGGCGGCCTCCCTGGCCGAACTGGAGCCGTTGCTCGAGCGGCTCTCGCTGGAGCGGGTGAGCGACGAGCACTTGGTGGACGTGCTCTACGAGCAGGATGCGAGCCCTCAGGTGGCCTGGGCCTTGCGCGAGTTCCCCAATGCCCGCGCGACGGCGCGGATCGGCCCGCTGCCGGAGGCGACGGTGGTGATCACGGGGCCGCGCCAGCCGGAGGATGCGCCCGTGGGCTATGTGGGGCAGCCCGTGGCCGTGTGGGAGGAGCCGGCCACGGCCGATGACACCTGGTCCTACCTTCTGCGCTGGCTGCTCTACCGGCAACCGGGACCGGAAGCCCAGCGCGAGGAGCTGTGGGTGTGGGTGAGGATACCGCTGGATGGATGATCCGAGGGAGGACGCTGTGGTAACTGCCGATGACATGGGGCCCCGGGGCTCCTGGCTCGACCGCCCGCTCATCCCCTCTCTGCGGGTGCGCGGCTGGACGGCGATCTATGTGGCGCTGATCATCTTTGTCGTTCTGACGCGGCTCTGGGGGTTGGCGGACCGATCGTATTGTCACGACGAGAGCATTCACGCCTGGGAATCGTGGAAGCTCTACACAGGCCAGGGCTACATCCACAGCCCCGTCTACCATGGCCCGCTGCTGTATCACGTCACGGCGGGGGTCTTTGCCCTGTTTGGGGATAGCGACTATACCGGCCGGTTGGCTACCGCCCTGGCGGGGATCGCCATCGTCATCCTGCCGCTCTCACTGCGGCGCTGGCTGGGGACCAAGGGCCTCGTGGCGGTGACGTTGCTCATGGCGGTCTCGCCGGTGCTGATGCACCGCTCGCGCTACATCCGGCATGATCAGCTCGCCATCGTTGCCAACATGGTCCTCTTTGCCGTGAGCCTGTACTACCTGGAGCAGCCCAAACCCAAGTATCTCTATATCACCGCCGCCGCGCTCATTCTGGGCCTGGCCGGCAAAGAGACCTCGTTCATCTCCACCGCCATCCTGGGCGTCTTCCTGGCCGGGCTGTTGGCGTGGCAGTGGTTGCAGGCCCGGGACTGGACGCTGGAAGGGCTGAGGGGCCTGCCCTCCTTCGATCTGGTGGTCCTCGTTGGCACGCTGATCCTGCCTTTCGCCTCGCCGTTCCCGATCCAGTTGCTGGGCGGCGACCCCCTGGATTACAGCGCCAACGGCCTGCTCTTTTCTCTGGGGATCACGCTGGTGATGTTCGGCATCGGCGCGGGCATCGGCATCTGGTGGAACGCCCGGCGATGGGTGGTCTGCGCGGGCATATTCTGGGGCATCTTTTTGCCGTTGTACACCAGCATGTTCACCAACGGGGCGGGCGTGGCCACGGGCGTGGTGGGCCAGTTGGGTTACTGGCTCTCGCAGCAGAGCGTCGCCCGCGGCGAGCAGCCCTGGCACTATTACATCGTGCTCACGCTGGTATACGAGTTCCTGCCCCTGGCGCTGGCGCCCGTTGGGCTGGCGAGCTATGCCCTGGGGAGGTTGCGCCGCGCGCAGGAGCCCGAGGAGCCTCAGGAGCTCGAGGAGCCCCAGGAGTCAGCCCCCAGCCGCGCGCCGTTCCTGCCCTTTGTCATCGTCTGGGCGGTCCTAGTGTTCGTCCTCTATAGCTGGGCAGGCGAGAAGATGCCCTGGCTGATGATGCACATCGCCGTGCCGATGCACCTCCTGGCCGGCTGGGGACTGGCCCACCTGCTGGACGCCGATTGGCGCGCCATCCGGGAGCGGGGCGGCCTCTGGCTGCTGCTGTTGGTGCCGCTGCTGCTCTATATGCTGTTGCGCCTGGCCAAGCTGCGCCCCTATGGCGGCATGACCGCGGAGGCACTGAACCAATCGGTGATGTGGCTCGGCGCCCTCGTGGTGGGCCTTCTCGTCCTCTGGGGCATCGTGTGGCTGGCAAGGCGGCTCGGCTCGCGCAATGCCTGGCGCATGATCGCCCTGGCGATGGCGAGCATTCTGCTGGCCCTGACCCTGCGCACCGCCTGGAGACTGACCTTCACCAACGGCGACTCGGCCTCCGAGTTGCTGGTGTACGCCCAGGGAGCGCCCGATGCGGGCATCGTGGCCCGCGAACTGCAGGACCTCTCGCTGCGGCTGACGGGCGGCCTGCACCTCAAGGTGGCCTATGATAACGAGGTGAGCTGGCCCTTTGTCTGGTATCTGCGCAACTATGACAATGCGATCTACTTTGGCGAGGCCCCCGGGGGCCCGCTGGACGCCCAGGTGGTGCTGGTGGGGCTGGAGAACGAGGCTGCCGTCAGGCCCTTCCTGGGGGACGACTATGTGCGGCGAGAGCACCGCTTGATCTGGTGGCCCTACCAGGACTGGTACATCGGCATGCTGGACATCTCTTTCTGGAAGGCGCTGGCTGAGCCCGAGGCGCAGCGCGCCCTGTGGGACGTGCTCTTTTACCGCAAGTACGATCGCCCGCTGACTCAGTGGCCCTATGTGGCCAAGTTCGCCATGTACGTGCGGCGCGATGTGGCCCAATGGCTCTGGCAGGGCGGGCCTGACGCGCTGGTGACCGGCGCGACGGCCGCCGGAGCCGCCTACGTGGACAAGTGGACGCCCCAGACGGCTCTGGCGGCGTGGGGCAGCGCCGGCGCCGCGCTGGGCCAGTTCCAGGGGCCCAAGGGCGTCGCCGTGGATCAGGATGGGCGCGTCTATGTGGCCGATAGCCAGAACCACCGCATCCAGGTGCTGGATGCTCAGGGGCAGCCCGTGGTCCAGTGGGGCAGCCAGGGTAGCGGCCCCGGCCAGTTCCAGGAGCCTTGGGGCGTGGCCATCTCGCCCGCGGGTGAGGTGTATGTGGCCGATACGTGGAACCACCGCATCCAGGTCTTTTCTCGCGACGGCGTATACCTGAGCAGTAGGGGCATGTTCGGCGAGGCCGGCGCCGACCTCTGGCAAGCAGATACCTTCTACGGGCCGCGCGATCTGGCCTTTGACCAGGATGGGAACCTCTATGTGGCGGATACCGGCAACAAGCGGGTGCTCAAGTACGATGCAACCGGGCAGCTCGTGGCGGTGGCGGGGGGCTTTGGCCAGGGGCCGGGCCTCCTGAACGAACCGGTGGGGTTGGCCGTGGGGCCCGATGGCGCTGTGTACGTGGCCGACACCTGGAACCGGCGCATCCAGGTATTCGATGCCCAGCTACAATACCTGCGCGAGTGGTCGGTGCGGGCCTGGGATGGCGTGTCGGTGGTCAACAAGCCGTATCTGGCGGTGGATGGCCAGGGCCGCGTGTGGGCCACGGATCCGGAGGGGTACCGCGTGCTGGGGTTCGACGCCCAGGGCGCGCTCCAGGTGGTGTTCGGCCAGTATGGGGCCGATTTGGGCGCCATGAACCTACCCACGGGCATCGCCGTGGATCCCCAGGGCAGGCTGGTGGTGAGCGATTCAGAGAATCAGCGGGTGCTGCTCTTCGAGGCCCCGGCTCCGGTGGAGTAGGGGATGCACGAGCGGGCACCCTCTACCGGGATACGGGCGATCCTCTTTGACCTGGATGGCACCCTGGTGGAATCGCCCATCGGCTTTGATGAGATGAAGCGGCGCGTGCTGGCGCTGGCGCGGCAGTTCGGCGTGGACGCGACGCCCTGGTCGCCATGGCCCACGCTGGAGATCGTGGCGCGGGTGCGCGAGGCGCTGGGCTGCGAAAGCGGTGATGCCGCGGCCCGCTTTGCAGTATCGGCCAATCAGGCTATCATAGCAGTAGAAATGGACGCCGCCCAAGACGCGGCGCCGATTCCGGGCGTCCCGGAGATGCTGCGCTCCCTGGATGCCCAGGGCTATGCCGTGGGGATCGTGACTCGCAACTGCCGGGCGGCGGTCGAGCGCGCCCTGGCTCGCCAGCCGCTGGCATGTCGAGCCCTGTTGACCCGCGACGATGTGGCCCACGTCAAGCCGGACCCCAGGCATCTGACCGACGCCCTGGAGGCCATGGGGATGGCCGGACAAAAGGCGCTGATGTGCGGCGATCATCCCATGGATATCGCCGCCGGGCGTGGCATCGGCGCGGTGACGGTGGGCGTGTTACGCCCGGGCGTGGCGGCGGCCGCCATGGCCGAGGCGCAGCCGGATCTGCTGCTGGGGCAGGTCACGGATTTGCCCCGTTACCTGGGGCCTTGCGCCTGAGCCCAGCGCGTTGCTTTGCGCTTGGCAGGCGCTGTAGGAGAAGGAATGACAGAGACGGGAGAAGAGCAAGATTCTGTCCCGGACCAACGTAGGGTACAGATTCTTGCGCAAGATCGTGTGCTTGACGGGTTCCTTGCCATTGACCGTTACACGATCATCCACGAGCAAAGCAATGGCAGCCTGAGCGAACCGATCACCCGCCTGGTGCTAGAGCGTGGCGACGCGGCGGCGGTGCTCCCCTACAATCCCGAAACCGAGCAGCTCGTTCTGGTGCGCCAGTTTCGGCTGCCTGCTTTTGTGCGGGACGGCGCCGGCTGGCTGTGGGAGCTGATCGCCGGCACGTGCGAGCCGGGCCGCTCGCCCGAGGACGTGGCCCGCAGCGAGGCCCTGGAGGAGGCCGGTCTCTCCCTGGGCGCCCTCCATCCCCTGGCAACCATCTACCCCAGCCCTGGCGGCTCTTCCGAGCGCATCGCCCTCTACTGGTCCGACCTGCGCCAGGCCGAGCGCGTGGCCGCGGGCGGCGGCCTGCCCGCCAGCGGGGAGGACATCCAGGTGGCGACTTTGGCCCTGGATGAGGCGCTGCATATGGTCCGCGCGGGAGCGATCGTGGACGCCAAGACCATCGTGGCGCTGCAGCAGATCGCCCTCGCCGGGGAGGCGCTCCCATGAGCAACGACCCGGGAGACGATAGGGCCCTTTTGGCATCCATCAGCGGTTGGTTCGCTGCCGAGCCCCTGTGGCATCGCGCCCTGGGCGCCCTGCGCGAACATGGCGCCCCTGCGTACCTGGTGGGCGGGAGCGTGCGCGACGCGCTGCGGGGCCGGCCTGGCCACGACATGGATGTGGCCGTCCCAGGCGAGGCCATCTCGCTGGGGCGCTGGCTCGCCGACCGGTTGGGCGGCGCCTTTTACCCCATGGACCGCGAGCACGATGTCGCCCGCATCGTGTTCAATACCCAGGCCGCCTCGTACCACATCGATCTGGCCGGCTTGCGCGGCAAGACGATCCTCGAGGACCTGGCCCTGCGCGATTTCACCGTCAACGCCATGGGGATGCGCCTGTCCGATCCCTTTGGCCCTCTGCTGGATCCCACAGGCGGCCGCGCCGACCTGGAGGCGGGCGTGTTGCGCATGGCCTATCCTGACGCCTTGCGTGATGACCCCGTGCGCCTGCTGCGCGGCTTGCGCTTGAGCGCGGCCCTGGGGCTGCGTCTGCACCCGGAGACCCGCGCCCAGATCCGCCGCCATGCCCCCCTGCTGCACCAGGTATCCCCCGAGCGCGTGCGCGACGAGTTCCTGGCCATGCTATCGCTGCCCTCCGCCGACCCGATCGCAGAGGCCCACGAGCTGGGCCTGTTGCCTCTGATCCTGCCGACGGTATCCGCGGAGGGTGTCCTGGCCGGCCTGGGTTGGCTGGAGGCGCTGCGTCGCGGCGCCGGTCTGGAGCGCATCAGGGCGGCCTATGGCCAGGCACTGGACGCCGCCTGGCAGCGGCCCATGGTGGAGGCGCGCCGCCGCATCGCCACCGTATCGCTGGCGGCCCTGCTGGCGACGGCGCCCGCGGACGACCTGGCGGGGCTAGGGGCGCGGCTGCGGCTGAGTGGGCGAGAGTGGGGCCACCTGCGAGGGATGTTGGGCGCCCTCCGCGCAGCGCTGTGGGAGCAGAACGCCCCCGGGCTCAACCGGGGCGCCGCCCACGCCTACTATCGCCGCTATGGCGAGGCGGGGGTGGATGCGGCGGTTCTGGCGACCTGCCAACCCGGAGGCGATCCCGCCTGCGGCACCAAGGCGGCCTATCTGCTCTGGGCCTGGTTCGAGGCCCACGACCAGATCGTGGCGCCGCCGCGCCTCTTGCAGGGGGGCGATCTGTTGCGTGAGTTCGGGCTGGAGCCGGGGCCCCATATCGGCCAACTCATGGATGCCCTGAGCGCCGCCCAAGCCGAGGGCCGTATCCACACGGCCGACCAGGCCCGCGCCTATGTGCACGAGTATCTGATGTCCGAGAGTGCGAAAGGGAGTCGCGTTTGATGTCCACCGTAGTGAGCGAGGCGCTTGTGATTCTGCTGCTTGTCCTGGCGAACGGGCTCTTCTCCATGTCCGAGTTCGCCGTCATCTCGTCGCGCCGGGAGCGCCTGCAGAGGAGCGCCGAGGATGGGCACCGGGGCGCTCGGGGAGCCATGCACCTGGTGAATGACCTGGACCGCTTTCTGTCCACGATTCAGGTGGGCATCACCTTGGTGGGCATCTTTGCCGGGGCGGTGGGCGGCGCCTCTGTGGCGCAAGGCCTCGCGGTCTGGATCGCCAAGGTCTCCTTCCTGGAGCGTTTCGCGCGCAGCATCGCGCTGACCCTGGTGGTCCTGGTGATCACCTACCTCACCCTCATTCTGGGGGAGCTGGTGCCCAAGCGGATCGCCCTCAGCAATCCGGAGCGCATCGCCAGCATCATGTCGCGCCCGATGCGGTTCTTTGCCAAGATCGCCAGCCCCCTCGTGTGGCTGCTCTCCAGATCCACCGACCTGGTGCTCCGGGTGCTGGGCGTTAACGCCGAGGATCGCCCGCCCATCACCGAGGACGAGATCCGCGCCATGCTGCAGCAGGGCACCGACGCGGGGGTGATCGAAGAGGTCGAGCAGGACATGGTCGAGAGCGTCTTCTTGCTGAACGACCGGCCTGCCAGCTCGCTGATGACGCCGCGCCACGAAGTCATCTGGCTGGACCTGGACGATCCGCCGGAGGAGCTCAAGCGCCGGATCGTCGAATCGCCCTTCTCGCGCTTTCCGGTGGCGCGAGAGAGCCTGGAAGAGGTGCTCGGTGAGGTCAAGGCCAAGGACCTGTTGGTCCGCGCCTGGGCGGGCGAGTCGTTCGACCTGGAGAAGGTCATGCAGCAGCCTCTGTATGTGCCCGAGATCATGCCGGCCCTCAAGGTGCTGGAGGAGTTTCGCCTCTCGGGCACCCAGTTGGCCATGGTGATCGACGAGTATGGCAGCGTGGCGGGCATCGTGACGTTGACCGACATCCTGGAGGCGATCGTGGGCGACATCCCCGCCTCCGATCAGCCCGAGGAGCCGCAGGCGATCCAGCGCGAGGATGGCACCTGGCTGGCCGACGGCATGCTGACCACCGACGAGTTCCGCCGGGCCTTTGGGATCGGCGAGCTGCCCGGCGAGGAGCAGGGCCTCTTCCAGACCCTGGCCGGCTTTGTCGTGATGCAACTGGGGCGCGTGCCAGCGACGACCGACTCGTTCGAGTGGCGCGGCATGCGCTTTGAGGTGGTGGACATGGATGGCCCCCGGGTGGACAAGGTGCTGATAACCTTCCTGCCCGAAGGCCAGAGCTCCTGGCTCGAGGGAGAGCCTTCCCTCGGCGATTGGTCCGACGCGCCGTGAACGGCCCACACGAGCGGCTTGAGGTCCAGATCGGGGCCGCCAAGGTGGGCAAGTATGCGGTGGCCGAGAGCGGCGACACGCTAGAGATCATCGAGCGGCCCCACGGGGGCATCTCGGCCGTGCTGGTGGATGGCCAGCGCAGCGGGCGCTCGGCCCGGATCGTCAGCAACATCGTGGCGCGCAAAGCCATCTCGCTGCTGGGCGAGGGCGTGCGCGATGGCGCGGTGGCCCGCGCCGTCCACGACTATCTGCGCACCCATCGCTCCGGCCAGGTCTCTGCCGAGTTGCAGATGGTGTCGGTGGACCTGGTGACCCGCAGCCTGGTCATCTCTCGCAACGCCCGCTGCCCGGCCTATGTGTGGCGCCAGGGCGCGCTAGAGACCCTGGATGGCGCGTGTCACCCCATCGGCATCTACCCCAGCACCAAGCCCAACATCGTCGAGGTGCCGCTGGAGGCCAGCTCCTACGTCGTCCTTGCCACCGACGGCCTGCCCCTGGCCCTGGAGGCCGAGCAAGAGGGCGCGCCCCTGGCGGGGCGGGTGACGGGCTATGCGCAGCAGGGGCTCTCCGCCCAAGGGCTCGCCGATGCGCTCCTGGCCGATGGGCTCCAGGGCTGCCAGGCGCGCCCCCGCGACGATATCAGCGTCCTGGTGGTGGCGGTGCTGCCCGATCTCCAACGCGATGGCGTGCGTACCCTCTCGGCCCGCTTCCCCGTATAGGCGAGGTGCGGGCGAGGTGCAAGGATGGATGACCCAGTTCCCCAGGCCGTGGCCGGCCGCATCGCCGTGGTGGGGCCGTGCGCCTCGGGCAAGAGCGAGTTGGTGACCCGGCTCCAGGCGCTGGGGTATGACGCCCGTCACTGCGCCCAGGAGCACTCCTACGTGCCCGATATGTGGCAGCGGCTCTCGCGCCCCCAGGTCTTGATCTACCTCGATGCCTCTATAGCCGCCATCGCCCGGCGCCGCAACGTCAGCTATGGCGAAAGCTACCTGGCGGTACAGCGCGCCCGTCTGGCCCATGCCCGCGCCCACTGCCAGATCTATGTGGATACGGATGGCCTCGACCCCGCCGGTGTATTGGCCCGCGTGCTCGGCCGGCTGGGCGAGCTGGGGCTGAACCCCGCCGCGGGGGTGTGATCGCGCACGGCGCGGCCACTTGTCAGTAAAAGGGCCGTATGCTAGAATCGCGCCCAGTTTGAGTCTGACCACCTTGCCCTGGCAGGATCCCACGGAGAGAGCGTCCGGCGCTATGCACTCGACGCCTGCCCATGTGCGATCCTGATCAGACAGCTTGAAAGGAGCTCCAGAGCTACATGGCGTTTCTAGGCAAAGACGGGCTGCCATCCTTCATCAGGAGCCGCACGGGGCAGTACCTGACGATCGGCGTGGCGGTAGTGCTGCTGATCGTTTCCCTCTGGCTGCCTCCCGCTTCCATCGGGGATCGGCTCTTTCGCTGGGATGTACCACTAGTCCGCGCCGAGGAGGGGGGGAGCGTCATCCATCCCATCGGCGCGATGGTCAAACTCGCTCCCGAAGACATGGCTGGCGATGTGCGCGTCCAGATCGGCGCGCTGGATGCAGCCGGCGGACAGGGCGTGTTGGCCAGCGAGTCGCTGGCGGCCATGGCCCCCGAGGGCGCCCTGGAGGGCATCGAGCCCGAGACGGATCAGGCGCGGGCTTTGACGCAGCTGGCGAGCTTGCCTGCCGAGATCACGGCCTATAGCCCCTTTTACCAGATCACCATGCACGGCGACGCGCCCCGCTCGGCCCAAGTAGTCGTGCCCCTGCCCTACGAGCTGAGCGACCTGGGGCGGGCCGACCTCTATGTCTGGCAAGGCGAGGACTGGCAGTGGGTGCCCTCGCAGCCTACGGCTGATGGGCTCGCCCTGGAGGCGGAGCTGGAGCCGGTGCCGCAACTGGTGGCGGTGGCCGCCGCCAATGGCGGCAGCGCCGCCGCGGCGATGGTCGTGGATGCGGCGCGGGCCGAGGAACTCGCGCCCGAGAACGCCGCCCCGCTGGTGGGCCTTGCCGCGCTGACCCTGGGGGATGGCGGCAGCCTGGTGGGCCAGGCGCCTCGCCGCGCCGACCTGGCGTTGCCCGCGGGCGCCCAGGCATTGCTCACCATCAACAACGTCCAGGATGGCGTTGTCCGCTCGGATCTGATCGACAACCTGCTGATCGACGAGCAAGCCCGCGCCCAGCATGTGGCCCAAATCGTGGACCAGGTGGAGGGCGCCGACTATGCGGGGGTCGAGCTAGCCTATGCGGGCATCGACCCGGCCCTGCGGGACGAAGTGAGCGCCCTGGTGGACGAGCTGGCGACGGCGCTCCACGAGGCGGGCCGCGTCCTGGCGGTGCGGGTGGATGCGCCCCAGGCCGAGGGCGCGACGTGGAACACCGGCGCCTACGACTGGCGCCAACTGGGCGCCATGGCCGACCTGGTGCGTATCCCCGCCCTGGCCGATCCTGCCGCCTATACGCCCGGCGGCGAGATGGATCGTCTGTTGGCCTGGGCCACCGGCGAGATCCAGCGCTCCAAGGTGCAGCTCGCCTTCTCGACCTACTGCTACGATGTGGCGGGCGACAAGGCCGCGCCCATCACCTATGACCAGGCCCTGACCCTGTTGGCCCAGGGCATTGACGTCGAGAACCCCTCCACCATGATCATGCCCGGCGAGCAACTGCGCTTTGGCCGCAACGGCGAGGGCGAGCAGACCCTGCAGGTAGATCCGGACTCGCAGGTGAGCTGGTTCCGCTACGCCGACGATCAGGGCGAGGAGCACGTGGTCTGGATGGAGACCGGGCGCAGCGCGGCCCGCAAGCTCCAGTATGTGACCGAGTACGCCCTGGGCGGCGTCTCGTTGGAGGACGCCCTGGAGCCCGAGAACGACCTGGCCATCGCGGGGTTGGTGCAGACCTTCCAGGAGGAGCTGATCCCCGTGGAGCCCGAGTACGCCATGCTCTGGCGGGTGGAGACGGAGGACGGCACCGTCATCCGCGAGGTGGTGACCTCACTGGAGGATCCTGACTTTGCCTGGATCGCCCCCGAGCGGCCGGGCCAGTACGCCATCAGCGCCTCCGTCTCGGACGATGGCGGGCAGACCGAGCGCGAGGTAGTGGCCGAGGTCGAGGTGCTGGTGCCTTCGCCCACGCCAACGAACACGCCCACGCCGACGCCGACGGCGACGCCGACTCCCGAGCCCACGGCCACGCCCACGCCGGCGCCGACTCGGACGCCTGCCCCTTCGGGCGGCGGCTCTGCGCCGGTGGCGGCGGCGCCCGCGCCGCGCTCCTCGGCCGGCTTTGGCTATGGCATCCAGGCCCACATCTACGGCGGTGACGCCCAGATCTATGGTCTGATCACCGGCATGGGGTTCAACTGGGTCAAGCAACAGATCGAGTGGAGCCGCATCGAGACGAGCAAAGGCAACTACAACTGGGGCGATATCGACCGCATCGTCAGCGGGGCGCGGGCCGCCGGGCTCAACATCCTGCTGAGCGTGGTCAAGGCGCCCACGTGGGCGCGGCCGGGCGGCGACTATTCCGTCGAGGGCCCGCCCGCCAACCCGCAGGACTTTGCCGACTTTATGGGCGCCATGGCGGCCCGCTACAAGGGGCGGGTGCAGGCCTACGAGATCTGGAACGAGCAGAACCTGCACTATGAGTGGGGCAACGAGCCCATCAACGCCGCCCGCTATGTGGAGATGCTGCGGCGCTGCTACTCGGCCATCAAGGCGGCCGACCCCTCGGCCATCGTGGTCAGCGGCGCGCCCACGCCCACGGGCATGAACGACGGCGTGATCGCCATCGACGATCGCCTCTACCTGGAGCAGATGTACCAGGCGGGCCTGGCGCGCTATTGCGACGCCGTGGGCGTGCATCCCAGCGGGTACAACAACCCGCCCGATGCCGACTGGCGCACATGGAGCGATCCCACCGCGCCCTCTTTCAAGGGGCATCCCAGTTTCTTCTTCCGCGGGACCATGGAGGGCTATCGCAACATCATGGTCAAGTACGGCGATGGCAACAAACGCCTCTGGCCCACGGAGTTCGGCTGGTCCACCTTTGACGGCCTGGGCACCTCGGCGCCCGCCGGCTACGAGTACGCCAGTCACAATACCGAGGCTGAGCAGGCCCAGTTCCTGACGCGCGCCATTCAGATGATGCGCAGTTGGGGTTGGGTCGGGCCCGTGTTCGTCTGGAACCTGAACTTTGCGCCGGTATCGGGACCGGGGGACGAGAAGGCCGGCTTTGGCATCGTCCGGCACGACTGGAGCCTGCGCCCGGCCTATGCGGCGCTGCGGGATATGCCCAAGTAGGCGGCGCCCGGCGTCGTCTGTGACCCAAGGCCCTCACCCCCGGCACAGCCCTGAACGCCGTGAGCGTCACGCTCACGGCCCACGGGCCGCTCGCAGCCGTGGGAGTGGGGGCCTTGGAGCGCCAACCCGTCGGCCCTTACCGGTGGGGCCTGGAACCCCCATGGCCCGGGCAACGTCTGTGGCTCAAGAAGGATGCTGATCGCGAAAAGGATGCCCATGAAGAAGACATACAGACTCGCCCCGATCCTGGGAGTCGCGCTCCTGGCGCTGGCGGTGCTCCTGGCGGGCTGCACGCCCACCGAACCCGCCGCTCCGGAGGCTACCACGGCTCCCTCGCGCACGGCGCGCCCCACTTTCACCGCCCTGGCGCAACTGGAGGCCACCGAGGCGCCCACCGACACGGCCACGCCGCAGGTGGCCAGCGCGCCCACCCAGGCGCCGCCCACCGCCGAGCCGACGGCGCAGTCTGAGCCCGAGGCTGAGCCGACGGCGACGGCCACCGAGCCGCAGCCTACCGCCACGACGCCCCTGCCTGCGGCCAAGCCGCTGCGCATGAACTCGCCCGAATACGGCATGCAGGCCTTCCTCTGGTGGCGGCCCGAGGTCGCCAGCCGCGACGTGCAGATCATCCGCGATGCAGGCTTTGGCTGGGTCAAGGTGAACTTTGGCTGGCGCGAGATCGAGCCGGTCAAGGGGCAGTTCGACTGGTCGCGCACCGATCACATCGTCGAGATGGCCAACGCCGAGGGGCTGGATCTGCTGGTGCGCATTGACTATCAGCCCGCCTGGGCAGGGGGCGGCTATCCCGTCAGCGGCCCGCCCGACAATCCGCAAGACCTGGCCGACTTTCTCACGGCCCTGGCCGGCCGCTACAAGGGACGCATCCGCGCCTATCAGGTGTGGAACGAGCCCAACCTGGCCCGCGAGTGGGGGGGCAAGACGCCCGATCCCGGCGCCTATGCCGCTCTGCTCAAGCGCTGCTACACGGCCATCAAGGCGGCAGACCCCAACGCCATGGTGATCAGCGCGGGGCTCTCGCCGACGGGGACGTGGAACGCCGAGGCGCGGCCCGACGACTGGTACCTGGAGAGCATGTACGTGGCCATGGGGGGCAGCAGCCGGGGCTACTTTGACGTGCTGGGCGTCCATGGCGCCGGGTTCAAGAGCCCGCCGGAGACCGATCCGGCCGAGGTGGAGGCCAACCCCGATCTGGGCGGCCACCGCTCCATGGCCTTCCGCCGCGTCGAGGACCTGCGGGCCATCATGGTGCGCTATGGCGATGCCGACAAGCAGATCGCCCTGCTGGAGTTCGGCTGGACCAGCGACCCGCGGCCCGATTCGCCCTACAACTGGCACGCCGTCAGCGAAGAGGTCAAGGCCGACTATATGGTGCGGGCCTACCGCTTCGCCAAGGAGAACTGGTCGCCCTGGATCGGCCTGATGAGCCTGATCTATGTCTCGGATCCGGATTGGACGCCCAACGACGAGCAGTATTGGTGGGCCATCACGGACCCGAGCTACCCCGAGTTCCGGCCGCGCGCCGCCTACATCGCGCTCAAGGCGATGCCCAAGTAGGCAGCGGGCAGAGGCCCTGCAAGCCAAACGGGCGCTCCCTCGTTTGAGGGAGCGCCCGTTGTCGTTCGTGACAGATGATCGCGCTAGTGACCGGCGATGATCTGCATAGCCTGGTCGCGATAGGCGTCCATCACATACGAGATGCCGGTGATCTCGGCGGCCTCGCGGGTGAGGGCGGCCACGTCCTGCCGCGAGATGGTGTCCAGCCGGAAGTTGCGGCTGCCCGCCATGAGCTGCTGCAGCCCGACCTGGAGCTTGTCCACGTAGGTGTACCAGCCGATGGCGCCCAGAGGCAGATCGTTCACCTCGGAGCCAAAGCGGGCCTTGAGGGTCTCGTAGGTCACAAAGATCTCGTCCACCGAATCGCCGAACTGGGAGACGGTGCGCGGGAGCTGACCGGCCTTGAGCCACTCGCCGATGTTCTTGCCGACCATGCCGGGGATCATGATGGCGCGGCCCAGGCAGACGGCCTTGATGTAGGGCGAGCCGATGGCCAACACCTTGAAGAGATGGTCCTCGGCAGAGAGCCCGCCGCCAAAGGCCAGGCTGGGGATGTAGGCGCCCTGGCGCTCCAGCTCCTGGCACAGCTCGTAGGTCATGGCCTCCAGGTACACGGGCGGGATGCCCCACTCGACCATCATGCGCCAGGGGCTCATGCCCGTGCCGCCCGAAGCGCCGTCGATGGTCACCAGGTCAATGCCCGCGTCCGACGACCAGCGCAGCGCCATGGCGAGCTCGCGCATGGGGTAGGCGCCGGTCTTGAGGGTGACGCGCTTGGCGCCCACGGAGCGCAGGCGCTCGACTTCGCGGGCAAAGGCCTCTTGATCGATAAAGCCCAGGCGAGAGTGACGCTCAAACTGCTTGATGGCCCCATCGCGGAAGGCGGCCTGGATCGCCTCGTTGGAGGGATCGGGGGTCACCAGGTAGCCGCGCCGCTGCAGTTCGAGGGCGCGCTCCAGGGAATCCACCTTGATCTCGCCGCCGATGCACTTGGCGCCCTGGCCCCACTTGAGCTCGATGGTCTCGACGCCCAGCTGGCTCACGGCGTACTCGGCCACGCCAAAGGCGGTATCCTCGACATTCATCTGCACGTGGATATCGCCGTAACCCTCGTACCAGCGGCGGTAGGTCTCGACGCGACGGCGCAGCTCGGGCGAATCCACGATCTTGCCGCGCTGGTCGAGCTTGAGCTGGGGATCGATGCCGGCGACGTTCTCGCCGCAGGTGAGCACGACGCCAGAGATGGCTGCGCCTGCCGCAAAGTGCTCCCAGTTGGCGCGGGCGATCTCGGTGGAGCCCAGAGCGCCGGAGATGATGGGCATGCGTAGGCGCTCTTTGTGGGTGTTCCCGATCACGACCTCGGTGTTCACCTGGGTGAACAGGGTGTTGTCCGGCGTGGCATCCACGCCCTCCGGCAGACCTTCGGCGCCCAGGGCGTATCCCATGATGTTAAAGTGGGAAAAGTCTACGGGATAGTCCTTGTCGCCGCCGGCAGTGATGGTGCCAAAGGGACCGGGGTAGAGCACCTCGCGACCGCGAAACGTCGACTTGAAGACCTCACAGTTGCCCGTGCAGCCATCAATACAGCGCGAACAGATCCCGGAGCCGGGGACTATGTCTCGCGAGCGGTTGGTGGTCTGTGAGATGTCATTGGCATTGGGACGCTGCAGGTTCGGCATGGCTTTGTTTACTCCTCCGATTGGCAGTCATGGCGCATGGTGAAAACAGACAATGAGGATCCCATGCCGGCGATGGCAACTCCCGCGCCAATGAGGGAAAAGGCTGAAGAATGCTGCTATGGGTCGGGCCTGATCCGGGAACAAAGGGGCCGTCCCATAGCCTGCGGTCAACGCGGCTGTGCACTGTGCACAAGCGCCGCGCACTCTGCCTAGTATACTAGCACAAACGCGGGCCAGTGGCTATCATCCGTCCAGCGTATCATGGGGCCCGAGTGATCCTCCATTCGGAGGATGCGCCCCAGGCGGGTAGGCTGTATGGACGATCCGGAGGGAGTTCTGGAGCGACCCGCCGCGAGCGCGCAAGGAGGGCGGGTTCACCGGAGGCGCCCCCTCTGCCGGGCGCCGGGCTGCTAGTCGATCAGACCGCAGCGAAGGCCCACTACCGCTGCCTGGGTGCGGTCCGAGACGTTGAGCTTCTGCAGGATGTTCTGGACGTGGGTCTTGACGGTGGTGGCGCTGACGACCAGTTCCTCGGCGATCTCCTGGTTGGTCTTGCCTTCGGCCACGCAGCGCAGCACCTCGATCTCACGCGGGGTCAGGGCGGCATCGGTGGGTTGGGGCGGGCAGGGCGTGGGCGCCATGAGGGCGCTCACGCGGTCCAGCAGCTCGCGCAGCATGTTGGGGGAGATGATCGAGCCGCCCTCGGCCGTCAGGCGCACGGCCCGCACCAGCTCAGACCGGCTGGCCTCCTTGAGGATATAGCCCGCCGCCCCCGCCGAAACGGCGCGGTACAAATAGTCGGCGTCGTCATACAGGCTCACCATGATGACGGCGGCATCGGGATGGGCCCGCTTGATGCGCTCCAGGGCGGTCAGGCCATCCATATCGGGCATGCGCACATCCATCAGGACGATATCGGGCTGCACTCTGTCCACCAGAGCCAGCGCCTCTCGCCCGCCGGAAGCCTCGCCCACGATGATCATATCGGGCTCCAGGCTCAGCATGGCGCGCAGCCCCTCACGTACGATGGCCTGATCGTCCACCAGCAAGATGCGGATCACGCTTCCTCCTCTGCAAAGGCCAGGGCCCCCGCCCGCGGGATGGTGACGGTGATATGCGTGCCCTGGCCTGCCGCGCTCTCGATGCGGCAGCTCCCTCCCAACAGGCGGGCGCGTTCACGGATGCTCACCAGGCCCATGTGCAGCCCCTTTTCCGGCTGGGCCGTCACGGTGGTGGGGTCAAAGCCGCGCCCCGCATCGCTCACCGAGACGACCAGATCCCCCGCCTTTACCTGCAGCGAGACGTCCAGGCGATCGGTCTCGGCATAGCGGAGGGCGTTGTTGGCGCCCTCCTGCACGATGCGAAAGAGCGAGGCCTCTACCACCGGAGGCAGGCTCGGCCAGTCGGCGGCCACGTTCAGCCGGATGTCCCAGGAGTTGACGGACTGGAGCTCGCCCAGATAGACCCGCAAGGCGTGGGAGAGGCCAAAGTCGTCCAGGCCGGCGGGGCGCAACTGGCTGATCAGGCGACGGGCCTCATGGATCGCCTCGCGGAGGATCTGCACCCCCTTGCTGATCTCGCGCTCCTCGACCTCGGGATCCTGGCCGCGCGAGGCCTGGGCCGTCTGCAGGCGCTGGTACGAGGCGACGATCATCTGCACCAGCCCATCGTGCAGGTCCAGGGCCACCTGGCGGCTCTCGCGCTCCTCGCTCTTGATCACGTCATCTACAAAGCTGCGCAGTTGCTCGCGCTGCACATCGGTCTCGCGATAGAGGTAGGCGTTCTCCAGGGCGATGCTGGATTCGGAGGCGACAAAGCTGAGCAGCATGCGCGATTCCTCGTCGTCCAGCCGGGCGTCGGGGGCGTAGACCTCCAAAGTCCCCAGGCAGCGGCCCCTGAGTGTGATGGGCGCCAGCGCGGCGCTCAAGACGCTGCCCGCTTCGTCCTCCGTGAGCAGCCGAACCGACGCAGCCAGGCAGCCGCCCGTCGCCGAGCCGCGGACGGCGGCCACCTCGGGCTGGGCGATGACCGTCTCCCAGGGCACCACGGGCTCTCCCTCGCGGCGGTCCACAGGCGTGTCTTCGGCGTGGGGCAGGTGCAGGCGGCAGGCGCACCCGGCAAAGAGCCGGCGGCAGGCCGCCATGATGGCCGCCAGAACCTGATCCAGGGCCAGACTGGCCCCGATATCCCAGCCGGTCTGAAAGAGCGATTGCAGATGATCCAGGTTGTGGCGCAAGGACTCGTACAGGCGGCTCTGCTCGGCCACGCGGGCGTTGAGATCGGCCAGCTCCCGGTTGCGCTGGCTCAGCTCCTCGTTGCGTCGATGGAGCAGGTCGCGCACGCTGGCCAGCTCGCGGTTCTTCTCTGCCAGGGCGCGGGTGTAGGCGTCAGCCTGCAGGCCGCCGCCGGCCACCGGGGCGACGCGCATGCCGTTCTCGGCCAGGGTGACCAGATGGGGGTGGAACATCGCCTCGGAATAGCGGCCCCACACCTTGCCCGGCGTGATCACCCACTCCCGGTCAGACTGGCGCTCCACCTTGATGAACACCTGGGTGCAATCGCGAATGGCGGCGATGGTGGAGGAGCCGAACAGGGGCTGAGAGAGATCCCAGTATGCGACGGAGCGCAGCTCGAACAGCCGCGGGCACAGCGTCAGGAAGAGGGAGCGCACCGGCTCCTCGCCGCCCAGCAGCGGCTGGAAGCTGGCCAGCGGGTCGAACACATAGTAGGCCGAAGCGCCGATCTCCTCGATGCGGCTCAGCAGCCAGCCCAGGTCAAAGTGAGGGAGGGCGCTGATATCGAGAACGTCGGGCGCGGGGTGGGCGGAGATCAGGGCATCGAGGGAGCCGTCGGCGCGGACGTGCACCAGGCGCGCCCCGCTGGCGGCGACGTGGCGCACCAGGGTGCGCACAAAGGGCGCATAGTCCTCGTGAGAGGCGGTGAGAAAGACGACGTTATCCTGGGGCTGTAACTCTTCGATGAGTGCATCGAGTTCGGCAGATCCGGTGGAAAAGGCCGCCATGTCCTGGCTCCTGAGTGGCGGAGATGCCCCGACCCGTGTCCTCTATTATAGGCCGCGGGGGAAGAGCCCCCAAACAAGGGACACCCGGAAAGGGACGTATCGGCCCACGGGCTGCGCCGCGGCCCGGCAGGGCCATCGTCGCCACAGGTCGCTAGCGGGAACGCATCATCTCCGCCAGCAGCGCCACGAACGCAGGATCGGCGCTCTCTGGCGATATCTCGATGGCGTCGTTGTGGCGGACCACCGCAAGGCAGGGCCGCCTGATCGAGCGCGCCCCAATCCCCAAAAGGCCCCGCGACTTTTCCAGCCTGAATACGGTGAGGGTATCGCCTTCGAGCTCCAGCGCGTAGGCCCCCTTGGGCAAGCGCGCGTCGAGCTCGGTGTAGAACTGCCTCAGGGTGCTGTTGCGGATCCATCTGCGCAGACGCTGCAGATGCTCGTCCATCCCACGCTCTCCTTTTGGCGGCCAGGCCGCATCGCAGGGCATTATATGCCGGGGTTCCCGAAAGACAAACGCAGGGAGATGCGTCGCGGGGCTGGCCCGTCTCCCGGGCTGCCACGCAAAACCGCCCCGCCGCCAGATGGCGGCGAGGCGGTCCTTGCGGTCACGCGTCTGAGAGGCTATTCGTCCGCTTCGGGCACTTGCTGCAGATACATGCTCGCAGCCCAGACGGTCTCGCCATCCAGGTAGAGCTGCTTCCACACCAGGCCGCTGACGGTCTTGTCGCTGGCGCCCGTGGCCTCGAGGATGGTGCCGTAAGGCACGATGCGCACGACGGGGCCGTTCAGGCCGGCCTCGGAGCGCAGGCGCAGGCCGATGGACGAGGTGACCTTGTAGCCCTCGCCCTCAAAGAAGCCCATGGGCTCCTCGTAGCCGGGGTAGTTGGCCAAATAGGCCGATGCGACCCACCCTTCGAAATCGCCGGCCTGCCGCGTCACATCCACGGCGCTCCAGCGGATGCCCTGGGCCCAGACGGGGTCGCCGTTCACCCGCACGTCCTCGCCGTTGTACAGCACCAGGACGATCGGGTCGGTCAGGCTGGGGCCCGAGCGCATGCGCAAGCCCAGCCAGGCATTGACCACATGGGTCCATTCGGCGGCCTCAGGCGGCGCAGCTGCGGCCGTCATGGGCAAGGCCAGGAGCCCCAGAAGCAGCATCGCGGCAAACATCACCAATAGCGTCTTGCGAGACATGGGTTCCTCCTTGTTGTCTACCAGGACTCTGATTTGGCTGGCAAATGGCCGGATGCTCCACCTTGGCGCGCCCACGCCTCGGCGCATCCCATGCCGGTACGTGCATTATAACGCAGTTCAACACCAGAAAACAAGCCCTATTCACAGATTTTTCACGCTATCCGGACGAGGCTCGTCGCTGGCCTGCGCTGCGGGTCTGCCCCCTTTGCGCTTGCCCTCGCGCCGCCAAGCTGATAGAATCAGCAGCAATGGAAACAGAACGCCAGGAAGCAGAGCTGTATCGAATCCTCATCGCGGTGGGCGAGGCCGACCACCTGACGGTGTTGTTGGCCCTATCCGCCCCGCTGGCCCGCGCCCGCCAGGGGCGCGTCACCGCTCTCTATGTGGGGGCCAGCGATACCCCGCCCGCCTGGTTTCGCATCCCGGAGCGCTATCAGGACGTGGTGGACCCGCCCGTGGTGGTGAACGACATCGATGTGGGCGGGGCCGTGCTGGCCCAGGCGCGCAAGCTGGAGCCGGATCTGCTGCTGTTGCACTGGCGAGGGCACCCCACGCGGGGTCGCTACCTTCTGGGGCGCACTCTCGATCCGGTGATCGAATACGCCCCCTGCGACGTGGCCGTGGTGCGCGTCAACGAGTCTCCCGAGGCCTTTGTCCGGCGCATGGACAGCCTGGATCGCGTGCTGGTGCCCCTGGGCGGCGGCCCCAATGCCTCGCTGGCGCTGGCGCTGGCGCTGGACCTCTCCCCTGAGGGGTTGGTCACGGCGCTGCGCGTGGCCAGCCGGAACATGGGCGCCACAGCTATCGCCGGTCAGTGGAGCATCCTGCGCTCGGCCGTAGAGCCGTTCCAGCAGACGGAGCGCGTGCAACCCCAGGTGGTGCTCTCCGCAAGCGTGGCCGAGGGCATCCTGCAGGAGGCCGCGAAAGAGCATGACATGGTGCTGATCGGGGCCACAGGCGAGAGCTTTGTGGACCGGTTGGTCTTTGGCAACCTGCCCCAGGAGCTGGCCCAGCGGGCCGGCGTGCCTGTGGTGATCGTGCGCCGCAGCGGGAATGTGCCTGCCGCCGCCTTTCGCCGCATCCGCTGGCGCATTATCAACCTGATGACCCAGCTCTCCACCGAGGAGCGCATCGCCGTCTATCGCCAGGTGCGCCGGGCGGCGCGTCCCGATCGCGACTATTACGTGATGATGACCCTGGCCGCTGGCATCGCCTCCCTCGGCCTGCTGCTGAGCAGCGCCGCTGTGATCATCGGCGCCATGGTGGTGGCGCCCATGATGTCGGCGCTGATCGGCGTGGGCATGGGGATCGTGCAGGGCGACGCTCCTCTGCTGCGCCTCTCGCTGCGCACCGTCGTCATGGGCACAGGCATCGTCATCCTGGTCAGCGGCCTGTTGGGGCTAATGGCAACGGGCGTGCCCCTCACCAGCGAGATGCTGGCGCGCACCAGCCCCAACCTGCTGGACCTGGCCGTGGCGCTGATCTCGGGCGCTGCCGCGGCCTATGCCAATGCCCGCGAGGATGTCGCCACGGCGTTGCCCGGCGTTGCCATCGCCGTGGCCTTGGCCCCGCCCTTGGCGACTTTTGGCCTGACGGCGGCCATGGGAGCGCCCCATGCCGCGCTGGGGGCCTTCCTGCTGTTCCTGACCAACCTGGTGGGCATCGTGGCCGCGGTGGCGGTGGTGTACCTNNACCTGTGGATGGGCTTCCGGCCCAACATCGCCGAGGAGCCCCGCGCGCGCACGTTTCGCGGCGGCGTGGCGGGCATGGTGATCCTCTGCGTGGCCATGACGGTGGTGCTGGCTGTGCTGAGCGGCCGCACCCTGCGCGAGACCACCCTGCGCCGCCAGGTGGCTCGGGTGCTGGAGCAACGGGTCTCCCTGCTGGGGGCCGGCGCGCGCGTCTCAGAGTGGGAGATGCAGACGGGGTCTGTGGTGACCATCAAGCTCTCGGTGGAGACGGACGGGGATATCTCGAACATCCAGGTGTTGCAGCTCCAGCTCGCGCTGGAGGAGCGGCTCAACCGGCCTGTGGCGCTGGATGTGACGGTCATCCCCGTGCGCCGGCTGGCGCCCTCGATCTCGCTGGAATCGCGCGCCCCGCCCGGCGCATCCGAGGGATGTGAAAAGGCCCCACACCGCGCGGCGTGGGGCCTTTTGCATGCTTGAGGCTGGGCTATACGCGGGTCAGGTAGCTGCCCGTGCGCGTATCGATGCGTAGAACGTCCCCCTCCTGCACAAAGAGGGGCACCTGCAACTTGAGGCCGGTCTCCAGGGTGACCTCTTTGGTGGCGCCCGTGGCCGTATCCCCCGCATAGCCCGGAGGCGCCTCGGTGACGGTCAGTTCGACGGTGATGGGGATCTCGATGTCCAGCGGCTCGCCCTCGTAGGACATGATCTCGATGGTGGTCCCTTCCTTCAGGTAGAGGATCACATCCTGGAGCGTCTCGTGGGGCAGGGCGGGCTGTTCGTAGGTCTCGGTATCCATAAAGTAGTAAAAGCGCTCGTCGCTATAGAGGTACTGCACCGTGCGATGATCGAGGCGTACGTCCTCGACCTTGTCGCCGGAGTTAAAGTTCACGTTGGTGATAGAGCTGGTCCTCAGATTGCGCAGCTTGGTGCGAATGATGGCGCCGCCGCGGCCAGGCTTGTAGTGGTCGTATTCGAGCACGCGGTAGATATCGCCATCCTTGGTAAAGGTGACGCCTCTGCGTAGTTGGGTAACCGGAATCATGTGTCCTCCTCAGCGCCTCCACTGCGTATCACGTATCTCACAGAGTATACGATTCCTCTGCGGCCTCGCAAAATCGGGGCGATGCGGGCGGCGCGCCGCGCTTGTGCCGGGGGCCGTTGTCCGGTACAATGCGCCAATCACATAGGAAAGCGAGCCCCTCCATGCCCCGCGTCAGCCGCCCGACCGACTATTACGTGCACACCTTGCCCGGCATCGAGGGCATCGCCTGGGACGAGATCCAGGAGAAGGCCCCTTCTGCCGCGCTCCAGGGCTTCAAGGTGGTGCCCGGCCGCAACGGGATCGTCCTGTTCGCGGCCCAGGCCGACCCTGCCGACCTCCTGGCGCTGCGGACGGGCGAGGACCTGTTCTGGACCGTCATCCGCATCCCCGAAGTGCCCTGGGGGTGGGAGGGGCTGGAGATGCTGCGGGAGCGGCTGCTGGCGGAGCTATCGCTGAACCACGGCCTCAACCTGTTGCGTGGGCTGCGCCCACCGCGCTCCCAGGCCGTCACCTTTCGGGTCATCGCCCGCATGGCGGGCAAGAACCAGCCTTACCGGCGCTCCGAACTGGCGGACGTGGTGACCAAGGCGGTGCGCAACCGCACGCGCCGCCAGTGGAAGGCCGTCCAGGAGGGGGAGCAGGTGGAGCTATGGGCCAACCTGCTGGGGCGCGAACTGGTGCTGGGGTTGCGCCTCTCCGATGAGAGCATGCGCCACAGGCCCTATCAGCAGGTGCATCTACCCGCAACCTTGCGCCCCTCGATGGCCGCCGCCATGGTGCGGTTGACCCAGCCCAGCCCGGGCGACGTCTTCCTGGACCCGCTGTGCGGCACGGGCACGCTGCTCATCGAGCGTGGGCTGTACGGAAGGCATGGCCTGCTGGTGGGCGGCGACCTGGACCCCGCGGCGCTGGCCGCGGCCCAGGAGAACATCGGCCGGCAGCACCGGCCCAGGGAGCTGCTCCTTTGGGATGCGGGTCGCTTGCCCCTGGCGAGCGGCAGCGTGGATCGGCTGGCCAGCAACCTGCCCTTTGGCAAGCAGTTGGGCCGCCCGCGCGACTTGCCCGTGCTCTACCGGCGCATCGCGGCCGAGATGGAGCGGGTGCTCAGCGCCCAGGGCCGTGCTGTGCTGCTGACCAGCGAGCTGCGCACGCTGCGGGCGGCGCTGCAGGGGCAAGAGGGCCTGGCGCTGGGGCGCAGCTACTCGGTGAACCTGTTGGGCCAACCGGCGACCATCCAGCTGGCAGAACGATCTCGCTGACGCAAGCAGCAAGGGGGAACCTGAATGAAGTACTACACCGAACCGGCCCGCGAGATCCCCATTGCCCGCGAGGTGGATGTGGTGGTCGTGGGTGGCGGTCCGGCTGGCACGGCGGCGGCCATCGCCGCAGCCCGCGCCGGGGCGCGCACGCTGCTGGTGGAGCAGTTTGGCTACCTGGGCGGCACGGCCACCGCCTCGCTCATGGCCTGCATCAACGGCTTTCGCAACCAGGTCGCTCCCGACGAGACCCAGGTGGTGCGCGGGATCGCTGAGGAGATCGTGCTCCAGCTCAAGGCGCTGGACGGCCTCGGCAAGAGCCCCTATGCCCAACGCGATTATCCCACCGAGCCGGGCCAGCTCGCCTACAGCTATGCCATCGACACGGAAAAGTTCAAGTACGTCCTGATGCGCCTGTGCCAGGATGCGGGGGTGGACCTGCTGCTGCACACCTACTTCTGCCAGGGCATCCTGGAAGGGCAGGCGCTGCGGGGCGTGGTGGTCGAGAACAAGTCGGGGCGCCAGGCCCTCATGGCGAAGGTGGTGGTGGATGCCAGCGGCGATGGCGATGTGGCCGCCCGCGCCGGCGTGCCCTATTGGCAGACGCGCCAGGAAGAGGCCCCCCGTCTCAACGACGCCCTCATGTACCGTGTGGTCCTGCAGGAGGGGCGTCCCAGCACCATCATGACCTGCGACCTGGGCGCCACCCACGTCCTGTGGGGGCCGGGCGCGGGGCCGATCGACGCCACCGATGCCGCGGCGCTTTCACAGGCCGAGGTCGAGACGCGCCTGCGCATCTACGAGGACCTGGCGCGCAAGCAGGCCCAGGATCCAGGGCTGGCGGGCGCGCGCATCATCGAGACGCCGCCCCTGCTGGGCATCCGCCAGACGCGCTTCATCCAGGGCGAGTATCGGCTGACGGCCGAGGACGCTATCTCGGGCCGCCCCTTTGAGGACGCCATCGCCGTCAGCCCGTGCCCCATCATCCACTACTATGGCTATCGGCGTTACCTGGAGCACGAGGGCTACGAGATCCCCTACCGCTGCCTGGTGCCTGTGCAGGCGGAGAACCTGCTGGTGGCGGGCCGTTGCATCTCCAGCGACCAGGAGCCGTACGAATCGCATCGGGCCATGGTGCCGATGATGGCGATCGGGCAAGCGGCGGGGGCCGCTGCGGCCCTCAGCGTCGCCCAAGGTGTGCCGCCCAGGGCGCTGGACGCCCAGGCCGTGCGCGCCCTCCTTCGCCAACAGGGCGCCTACCTGCGCTAGGCGTCATCGCGGACATCAAGCTACGCAGCAGCGGGCCGGAGCGGAGGGACCGCTCTCAGGCGCCGGCCCGCCCTTGTCTTCTCACTCGGCGTCGGGGTTGCTCCGCTTCCACAGGATCGCCCCGGCCACCAGCAAGGCGCCGCCGGCGATGCACAAACCCCTCACGAGAGCCGGATCGGCGGGCACCTCGGCGGTGGCCCTGGCGATGACATGGACTCCCGCCCATCCCAGCAGCACCAACCCGACGAAGAACAGACCCAGTGCGATCAAACCTTCACTCAATGCAGCCTCCTCTCAAGATAGCTCCGCCATAGGGGCCCGCCGCGGACCAGGCGCGGTCCCGCGCCCCCTGCATCGGCGATACGCCTCGCCGGCCGGGCGCGACCGGACGGCGGCCCGAGTCCTCGCCTGCGCTCAGCCCCCGCCCAGGCGCGGGGCGACCTGCTGCGCCCAACCGGTTATGGCCTCCCAATCGCGGTGATCGCCCTCCGGGGCGCGCAACAGCCTCAGCAGGGTCTTGGCCGTCCAGGAAAGCTTGTCCGGATCAAAGGCGCCGGCCAACGTGGCGTGATCCACCACGGCCAGGCCCTGCGTTTGCTGGGCCACAAAGGCGCGTATGGCATCCACGCCCTCGGGCTTGCCGGTGCAGACGCTCAAGCAGACAGAGTACAGCGCCAGGGGATGCTCGGCCAGGGCCGGCCCGTTCGCCTTGAGCCAGGCGACCGCCTCCGGCAGCCAGCGCCCCCTCTGCACGGCGCTCCCCAACACCACTCCCTCGTAGCGATCGGGCGCGCCGGCCTTGTCCACCGAGGTCAGGGTCGGCTCCAGCCCTGCCTCGCCCAAGGTGCGAGCGATCGCCTCTGCCACACCCGCCGTGGAACCTGCCCTGGTCGCATAGGCGACCAACACTTGTGCGGCCATCGTCTCTCCTTTGCCTGTGGATGCCTCAGTCGATGCACATGCCGTCGGTGGACTTGTCTCGAAAGGCGGTCGTGCGGCTCAACTCGGAGATCTCACCATCTCTGTTCACCCGGATCTGGACGGCATAGGTCCAGTGAGGGCCGCAGCCAAAGACCCGGGTGTAATAGAGCAACACCTGATAGCCGTCGCCCATTGGCGTGACATGGGTATCCTGGACGAGGGGCCCCGCATAGACGTAGCCGGGTTCGCGGGCCAGACCGTACAAGGCCTCCATGTCCGTGGCGGCCAGGGCATAGCTCAGCGCCTCCTCGGGCGATTCGATGGGCGCATAGAGGGCGCGCAAGGCGGCGGCATCCTGGATGGCGGCAAAGGAGCCCTCTCGATAGACGACATAACGCACATACACGGGCCAGAGCCCGCCTTGCCTCAAAATGTAGGCGCCGGAGGCTTCCAGCGCCTCTGCGCTGCGGGAGGCGTCCTCCTCGTGCCAGTGGGGATAGATTTCGCAGGCGGCCATGGGGTAGGCGGGGTTCAGCCCGCCCAATAGATCGGAGACGGGGCGCATGACGTCGCAACCCAGGGCAGCCAGGGGGCTATCGGGCAGGCAGCGCGGCCAGCCGGCGTCGTCGGTGGGACAACCGGCTGCGGCAAAGGGCTCGCGATCCACGGCGAGGGCGGGCGGGGGATAGTGCTCAAAGCGGGGACCCTGGCGACACCCCGCCAGGAGCGTCGCTGCCAGAATCAAGCCCAATGCCCATCTGCCCATGTGCCCTTCCTCCCTTGCGGCGCGCCTCCGGCCGAAACGCGACCTGAGCCGTGCCCAAGGCATATTGTACCACGAACCGAGACAGATGTGTCGCCTCAAGACACAAGAACTCGGGCCATGCCCAAGGCGGCGCTACGGAGAGTGAAGGGTTCCTGTCCGGGCTTCTGCGCCTGCCGCCAACCCCCAATCGCGGCAACTTTGGCCCGCAAAGGAGCAGGCGCCCGGACGCGGTCGGATGACGAGGATCGAGCGGCCCTGGCCTCCCCATGGCCCTGCGCTGGCTGCACCACGGGGCCCACGGCAGAGTTGCCCTGTTGCCAGAACGTACTAGAATACGAGCCATACAAACGTATCGTTCGGTCGTGGTGCCCTGTGGGCCCGGATGCCCAGGGTGAAGAGCGAAGCCGGTGCAAGTCCGGCGCTGTCCCGCAACTGTAAGCGAGGATGCCTCGCAAGCCAGGTCGCCTGCCACGTTCCGTACGCGCCCAACGAGAGACCCTCGAGCGAAGGGTCGGCGCGAGGATCCGCACTGCGCCCCTGCGCGCCAGGGGCCAGCGCAGCCACGCCGAGCCCGCGCCGGCGTGGTTTTCGTTTCCGCGCGGACGGGCTCGCGGCCGCCGAGACGCCGATGCGTCCCATGAAGAGAGAGGAGCCTGTTCCATGTTTCGACTGCCCAACGTCGCCAGCCTCAAGACGGCGGTGCGCATACTGAGCATACTCTGCCTGCTCTCGCTGCTGGTGGGAAGCCTGGGGGTGGCCTGTAGCCGGCCCCCCGATAACACCGCCCATGTCCTGGTGCAGTTTGCCGATGGACAGCCCCACCTGCGCACCGTATCCTGGAGCGGCGAGCTGAGCCGCGTGCAGGCCCTGGAGCTGGCGGGCTATGCCGTGGTGGCCGACGCGGCCG
Organism: Anaerolineales bacterium UBA1429; assembly: GCA_002329325.1. Classification (GTDB taxonomy): domain Bacteria; phylum Chloroflexota; class Anaerolineae; order UBA1429; family UBA1429; genus UBA1429. The sequence continues at coordinate 5,469 of DCTX01000016.1, read as the reverse complement.
GCGAGGCCATCTGCAGCATCGAGGGCCAGGGCTGCCCCGCCGAGGACTGCTTCTGTCCCGCCAACCTGTGGGCCCAGGGCGTGTGGAAGGGCGAGGCCTGGGATAGCGACACCTGGCCGCCGCCCCCGGTGCAGGATGGCGATCTGATCGCCTTTCGGCTGGGCGCCCAACCCGACTTTTCCGATTGGGGGCTGGCGGGCCATCTGGCCGATGCATCCGGCTATTTCGCGGCGGAACGGGCCCTGGAGTGGCTGCGCTCTCAGCAGGGGCCCGAAGGCCGCTATGATGACGGCTTTGACCCCGTGGGCGCGTCGGTGCGCACCCTGCTGGCGCTGGGCGCCACGGGCCGCGATCCCGCCGCCTGGGGCAGCCCCAGCCTGGAGACCTATCTGACCGAGACGGCCGCCGATGGCGTGGCCGCCTACGCCCAGAGCGCGCCAGCCGCAGCCGGCAAGCTGGCCCTGGCCGTGGCGTGGGCGGGGCGCGACGCCGCCTCCTACGCCGGGCTCGACCTGCCCGCCCTCATGGCCGGCGCCTATGACGAGGCGACGGGTGCCTACGGCGGCGGCAGCGGCGACACCGCCTGGGCGGTGTTGGGGCTCTACGCCGCCGGAGAGCCGATCCCCCAGGGCGTGGTCAACTTCATCGAGGGGGCTCAACTGGCGGATGGCGGCTGGGCCTGGAACGAGATGCAGCCCCGGAGTGAGGTGCAACACACGGCGGTGGTGATCCAGGCTCTGCTGGCCGCCGGAGCCCGCCCCGATAGCGATCCGGTTGCCCGGGGGCTGGCGCTGCTGCGCGGGGCCGCCAATCCGGACGGCGGCTATCCCTATCAGGCGCCCGGCGACAGCGATCTGCCCACCACGGCAGCGGTGCTCCAGGCGCTGCAGAGCGCCGGGGGGGCCGAGGACGCCGGCGCCATTGAGGCGGCCCGCAGCTACCTGCTGAGCCAGCAGGAGGCCGATGGCAGCTTGCACGCCTGGTCGCCTCTGTACGCCACCCAGGAGTGCGTCCCGGCCCTCATGGGGCGCGCCTTTGGCCCGCGGGCGGGGGGCCAGTAGCCATGCCGCGGCGTCACCTCTGCCTCATCGTGCTCGCGTTGCTGGGCGCGCTGCTCGCTCGGCCCTGGCGCGCCGTATCGGCCCAGGCGCCTGCGCCGGTGGGCCTTGTGCTGCAGGGGCCCGACGGGGCCACCCAGACCTTCTGCATCTACCCGGAGGGGCGCGATCCGACCGGCTACGACGTCCTGCTGCAGACGGGGATGCCGGTGCAGCCCTCGATCTCGGCCCAAGGCGTGGCCATCTGCCAGATCGGCGAGGTGGGTTGCCCGCCCCAGGATTGCTTCTGCCAGTGCCAGGGCGCGGCGTGCAGCTATTGGGCCTACTTTTACCTGCAGGGCGGCGACTGGCAGACGGCCACCACGGGCGCGGGCGGCCGCCTCGTGCAGCCAGGCGATGTGGAGGGCTGGCGCTGGGGTGGGNNGTGATCGCCTTTGAGGAGATCTGCGCCCCCGGCAGGCCGGTCATCGGTGCGCCCGATGGCGCCCCCTTAGCAGCAGGCGATGGGCTCCTCTCGGGTGCCCAGATCGGCCTGGCGGCGGGCGCCGGTATCGCAGCAGTAGTCGGCCTGGCGTGGGCCCTGGGCCGGCGAAGGCGACGCTGAGGGCCCGGCGGCCGCTAGATGCGCCCGTAGGCCCGCAGCGTCATCAGGGCAGAGAGGGTGTTGTGGGCCCGCCAGGCCCAGGCCGCGCTCTCGCTGGGAGGGCTCCAGGCGATGGGCCAGCCGCCGTCTTCCTGCTGGCGGGAGAGCAGATCGTCCAGGTGAGCGGCGATCTGCTCCTCGCGGAACAGGGGCCGACAGTAACTCTCGGGCGTGGGCGCCAGGTGCAGCGGCGTCAGGCCATAGCCCCTGACGGGCGCCTCGGCGATGAAGTGACTCGTCCGGGAGAGCTGGTCGGCCAACCGGGCATAGAGCGCGCCCACATCGCGGGTGGGCGCGACGCTCTCCAGCAGGCAGAAGGCGGTCTGGAGGGTATGGACATCGTCCAGGGGCAGCGTCTCCAGCAGGTCAAGGCAGGCGGGCACCGCCCTGGCCAGCCAGGCGTCCTCGATGCCTTGCCAGTTGAGCAGCCCCACCAGGCCGATCAGGCGGTCCAGCGAGGGCTCCTGGGCGGCGGGCGAATCCCAGTGGGGCGCGTGGTCATAGGCCAGCGCCGAAGGGAACAGGGTCGGGATGCCCCGCTGCAGGTCGGCGTGCCGCGCCACAAAGGCGCAGGCGGCCCGGGCCAGCGCGGGCGCCCGCAGCCCACACGCGTACAGGGTGTGCAGCCCGAACTCCACAAAGAGGGGCTGGCTCTCGGGCGCGCACAGATCGGGCTCCAACCCATAGCCCAGGCCGCCGTCAGGGTTCTGGTAGGCTTGCAGCGCCAGCGCCACGCGCCCCGGGGCCTCGCCCTCCAGGCATTGCGCCAGGACGGCCCGCTCCAGCAGGCGTCCATGGCGCACTACGAATCGCTTGCCACGCTCCCAAGCTGTCATGGCGACCTCCCTGGCCCGCGGGCGGCCAAGCGTACGAACGACGGCTATTCGCCCGAGCCCATCAGCGTATCGCCGCTGAGGATGATATCTTGGCCTGCAGGCAGCAACACGGTGCGGATCGTGGGCGAAAGGCGCGTTGCCCACTCGTACTTGACCAGGTCGGGATTGCCGCGCAGCTGCTCGGCGATCAGCTCCAGGGCGCCGGCCTCGGCCTCGGCTTCGATGCGGCGGGATTCGGCGCGACCCTCGGCGGCGATGATCGCGGCCTTCTTCTCGCCCTCGGCGCGGGCCAAAGTGATCTCGACCTCTTTCTGGGCCGCCTGGAGCTCGTACTGCTTCTGCAAGGCGGCCTGCTCGGCCACCTGCTTGCGCTCGATGGCGTGGTTGAACTCCTCCGAGAATTCGATGTTCGAGAGGGAGAGCTGGTCCACCACGATATCGTTCACGGCCAGCCGGCGGGTCAGGTTCTCCTGGATGACGCTCTTGAGCACCTCGCGCTCGACCAGGATGCGCTCGATGCGGAACTGGGCCGTGGCGGCCTTGATGGCCTCCTGGAGCGCGGGCACGATGATGATGGCCTCATAGTCCAGGCCGACTTCTTGGTAGAGGTTGTTCACCGACTGCGGGTTCAGGTGATAGTTCAACACGCCGGTGACATTGATCAACTGCAAGTCCGAGGAGGCAGCCTCGGCGTACACCTCGAGCTTTTTCGTGCGCACGTCCACAGGGACCGCCTGGCGCACCAGGGGCGGCACAATCAGGTGAAAGCCCTCGCCCAGAACGCTCTGCTCGACGCGCCCAAGCATGACGACTACCCCGCGATGCCCAGGGGCGATGATGGTGTAGGATGAAAAGATCACCACCAACACCAAGACCACCACCAGGCCCAGGCCCAAGATCCGCATGGTGGATACAGTACGCTTTTCCATCAAGCCTCCTCTTCGTTGTATACCGATGGAGCATCATAGCACAGTCTGATGCTGTGGGCCAACGGCCCCTGCTTCTCTCTACGTGTGGAAGCAGGGCGTGTTGCGCGGGCCGGGGCCAAGGGAGAGCTCTGCGAGGAGCAAAAAAGCGCGCCGGGGATGTCTCACCCCGACGCGCTTGGCTGCGATTCAGGTCGCGCTAGAAGGACGGCTTGGGGGCCAGGCCTGGTCGCAAGCCGCCCAGGCGGGGCGCCACGGGGCCCGGGCCCGGCAGCTCAGGGCCGACCACCGGGGCCGCCGGCTTGGCGGGCCGCACGGGATCTAGCGAGGGGGCCGGCTCACTGCGCGGCTCGGCAACGGGACGGCAGCCCTCCTCTCCTGGCACACAGGGCACCGGCACCTCCGGTCCCATCGGCGGGGCCGAGGGCGCCACCATGGCGGTGTAGATGGCCTCCACGGGGCCAAAGTCCTCGTGTCCGCCGTCGCGGTCAATGGCCCGCAGGTAGTACACGGCCCCTATGGCGATATCGGGCCGCTCCACCTGGTAGTAGTAGTCATGAGGCTCCAGCATCTGCCCCTCGCCAAGGGCCGCGGGGATGGTGGCCTCGTTGACCTGGATCCAGGTCTCGCTGCCGGGCTCGACGGCAAAGATGTCAAAGCCGCTGTTGTTCAGCTCCTGGGCGGTGGTCCACTTGAAGCGCAGGGTGTCGTTGTCGCGCAGCACCTCAAAGCTGGAGATCGTCACCGCCGAAGGGGTGGTGGGGATGCCCAGGTAGCCGGCGTCCAGATCCTCGTTGTTCTCGCCCGCGCTCAGCGTGATCGACGCGGTGTACCCCGACGCCGGATCGGCGTCGCTATCGAGCACGTCGCTCCCCTGGTTCTGAGGAGAAGGATAGTAGATGTAGTTGGGGTCGCTGGGCGGCGAGAACCTCAAGGAGTAGGAGCCCGGGAGGAGACCGGCAAAGATATAGTAGCCGGTCGCGTCCGTGTAGGTGGTGCTCAGCAGCGTGCCGCCAGCGTCAAAGAGCTCTACCTTGGCGCCCAGGATGCCCGGCTCGCCAGCATCCTGGATGCCGTTGAGATTCAGATCCTGCCACACAAAGTTGCTCACGCTCGCCAGGGCCGTGCGGATGACGCCGGCGTCAAGCCCTCGGTAGTCGTGGAGCCAAGACGTCAAGGTGATGGCATCGGTCTCCCCGGTGACCTGGTCGGCGTCGCTGTCATCGCCCATGTGATCCCAGCTACTCCCGCCCGCGTCCTGGATCGTGAAGGAGTACAGGTAGGCGGCGTCGGTAGGCAGGATGAACTTGACATAGTAGCTGCCATAGGCCAGGTCCTCGAACAGGTAGTAGCCGCTGCCATCGGTGGTGGTGGTGGCCAGCCACGTGCCATCGCCGGTGTACAGCTCCACCGTGACGCCGGGGACGCCCGGCTCACCGGTATCCTGGAATCCGTCCTCGTCCAGGTCCACCCAGACGAAATCGCCCAACTTGGCGGTGGCGACGGGCGTGCAGACGATCCCCGCATCCCAGGTCAGGTCGGTCTCTCCCTCGCTGAGGTAGGTCGATGATGTCTTGCCCGTGGTGACATCGGCATCGCTATCTTTGTCGTCGTAGGTCGCGTTCTGGGAGGTGAAGCGGCAGGTATAGCCCGAAACGCTGGGCAGGACGAACTTGACATAGTAGCTGCCGCTGGCCAGGCTGCTGAAGTAGTAGTGGCCGCTGCTATCCGTCGTCGCGTTGGCCTTCCAGGTGCCGTTGCCGTCATACAGTTTGACGGAGACGTCGGCAACGCCATCCTCTCCCCAATCCTGGCGGCCATCCTCATCCTCATCCAGCCAGACGTAATCACCCAGCTTGGCGGTGTCGTAGCATTCCGGCGACGCCGCTGAGTCGTCCACCGCGAGCGGAGAGGTGTTGCCGGGGCCGGGGACCACCGGCGGCGGCAGCGCTGGGCCGACCACGGGCGCAGGCGCCGGGGCGGCCGGCTTGGCGGGCCGCACGGGA
>DCTX01000087.1 GCA_002329325.1 Anaerolineales bacterium UBA1429 | reverse complement strand
GGGGGAAGGGGGGTGAGGGCCACCCGCCCCCACGGCCGCTACCGCGACCCGAGGGCCGAAGGGGACCGAGGGCCCCGGCGGCCAGTTGCCCTGCGATAGCCCCTGCCCTATACTGCCCGCGTGACCGCACCCCAGCACGCTATCGGAGAACGGCCTTGAGCGAATACGGCGTCGTGCTACTACCCTCCACGTCCGCGGCCCTGCGCGCCGAAAAGGTGCTGCAACAGGCGGGGTGGCAGATCCGGCTGATCCCCGTGCCCCGCGAGCTCTCCAGCAACTGCGGCATCGCCGTGCGCTTTGCGTGGGCCGATCGCGAGGGCGTCGCTGAGGCGTTGGCTCAGGCCCGGGTCGAGGTGGACGGCATTCACCCTCTGTGAGCGCCCCACCAGGGCGATGGGCGGCCCCCCTGTGCGGGCCCGCGGCCACGACCGCTCGCCTAGCCCAGCAACCTCTCCAGCCAGGAGACGGACATCGAGCCCAGGTAGGCGACAGCGACGCCCTTGAGGGTCTTGCCCAGCCAGCAAGCCAGCAGGAAACGGTGCACCGGAAAGCGTAACATGCCTGCGGCGATGCCCGCCATGTCAAAGACGGGGTTGGGTATGGCCGAAAGCACAAAGAGGGTCACAAAGCCGCGCCGCTCCATCCAGCCTCGGATGCGGGCAAAGGTCTCCGCCTCCTCGATCACGGCGCTGCCGGCATAGCCNNNGGAACGGGTTGAGGACCCCGCCGCTGGCAAAGACGATGGCCAGGCTGGGCACCGGCAGGATGATGGTGGCGTTGCCCAGCAGGGCGATAAAGAAGACGCCCAGGTAGCCATAGCCTCGCAGCGCCACGAGCTGATCGCGAAAGACCAGGATCAGCGCGGTGATGGCGATGGAAAAGGCCAGAGCGAACAACCGGGGGCCGTAGCGCCGCCACCAGCCCCTCGGGGCTTCTACTGGGATAGCTCGCTCTGGCCCATCTGTCATTGTTCCAGGATCTCGACGCTCAAGATGCGATCGCCCGGGGGCAACTGGCGCGCCGAGGCCGGGTTTCGCGGCGTGAGGGCGCGCACCACATCCATGCCCGCCGTCACGCGGCCGAACACGGTGTGGGCGCCGTTCAGATGGGGCGTGGCTACATAGGTGATAAAGAACTGGCTGCCATTGGTGTGGGGGCCGCGGTTCGCCATGGAGACGACGCCCTCGCCATCGTGCCGGAGCGCCGCCACGAACTCGTCGCGAAAGGTGTATCCTGGGCCGCCGCTCCCCGAGCCGGTGGGGTCGCCCGTCTGGGCCATAAAGCCGGGGATCACCCGGTGAAACGTCACGCCGTCATAGTAGCCCTGCCTCGCCAGGAAGACAAAGTTGTTGACGGTCACGGGCGTCTGCGATTGGTGCAGGTCGATGTGGATATCGCCCTTCTCGGTATGCAGGATCGCTCGATAGTCTACGCCCTGCTTGAGGGCCATGGTGGGCGGTTGGCGCCACTGCTTGATCGCTGTCATGCTTTCCTCCTTGATAGTCGTGCGCAACGGTTCTCGCTCACCCGCCCTCCTGGGTTGTGGGCGGCTCGGCGGGCGGCCGGGCGTAGGGCTCCAGGCGTACGATGGCGTACGCGGCCATGGAGACGATGACGAGCCCCACCACCAGCGCCTCGATCACCGTTGACTGGGTCAGGTACATGGCCAACACGCCCAGCGCGCAGCCGCCCAGGTGCAGGATCAGCACGGCCTCGCGCCGCGTAAAGCCCATGCGCACCAGGCGATGAGACGTGTGGTCGGTGCCGGGCGTGGTGAGGGGGTTCAGCCCACGCCGCAGCCGTGAGATGAAGACCAGGCTGGTATCAAAGATCGGCAGCCCCAGCACCACCAGGGGGATCATCCAGCTAATGGTGGTGGGCTGTTCTGCGAACCGCAGCTTGAGGCCCACGGCGGCCAGGGTGAACCCCAAGAAGAGGCTGCCGCTATCGCCCATAAAGACGCTGGCCGGATTGACGTTGTAGATCAGGAATCCGATGCAGGCCCCCAGCAGGCCCGCCGTCAACGCCCCCACCAGGTACTGCCGGTTCATGGCCGCCAGAAGCAGGAAAAAGGCGGCGGCGACGGCCCCCACGCCCCCCGCCAACCCGTCCATGTTATCTAGCAGGTTGAAAGCGTTGGTGATGCCCACGATCCATAGCAGGGTGACGGCGCCGTTCAGGGGGCCCAGCCAGGGCAACTGGGTGCGCACGCCCGAGAGGAGCAGGATCGAAGCGGCCAGGACCTGCATCACCAGCTTGACCAGGGGCGAGAGGCCCACGCGATCATCCCACAGGCCGACAAAGGAGCACAGGGTGGCCCCGGCAAAGATGCTGACGACTTCGCGGACATAGGCCCGGTCGCCAAGCAGGATCAGGGAGAGGATGAACGCCAGATAGATGGCGACGCCTCCGATGAGGGGCATGGGGCGCGCGTGGATCTTGCGGGCCGACGGTTGGTCCATCAAGCCCACGCGGGGGGCGACCCAACGGGCCACGGGCATCACGCCGACGGCGACGATAAAGGCGCTCACGGCGATGAGTAGATACTGGGACATGGGCGTCATCCTCCTAGGGCTCTTGGGACGCCATCTTTTCGGCGAGTTCCTGGCCGATCTGGCGCAGAGTGGGCACTTCCTCGGCGGGCGCCGCAGCCAGAACCAGATCGAGATAGCGCAGCGCCTCCTCATAGTCTCCGGCCAAGTCATACAGGAATACCAGATTCCGCAGCGTCGTATAGTCGTTGGGGAGGATCTCCAGGATGCGCTGGTTGGCCGCGATGGCGCTATCCCAATCTTCGATCTGGGCATAGGCGTAGGCCAACCGGCTCCATCCGTAGGTGGACTCGGGGGATGCCTCCAGCCCCTTCTCGTAGTAGCGAATCATCTCCGGCCACTCGCCCGCTGCAAAGTGGATGTCTCCCAGCAGCATGTACGTGCTGCCCCAGTTCTCGTCCAGCGCCAGCGAACGCTCGAACAGCTCACGGGCCCCCTCTGGGTCGCCCATCGTGGCCAGGGTTTGGCCCCATTCGTTGTAGAGCTGGGCGTTCTGGGGGCTGAGCGCTACCGCCTCCTGGTAGAGGGTCGTGGCGCGCTCGAAACGCTCCTTGCGCAGGATCGGGTCCTCGCTGAGCTCGGCCCATGTGCGGTACGTGCGGGCCAGGTTGGCGGTGTGATCGGTGTTGAGGGGCGCCAGCTCACGGGCTCGCGTCAGCCGATCCAGGGCGCTCTGGATCATGTCGTCGCGCGCCGTCGGGTCGGTCAGGGTCTTGCCGTATTCCAGGCGGGCGCGCCCGGCAAAGAGCCAGTAGTAGTCCTCCTGGGGCGCCATCTCCAGGGCCCGCTCGTACAGGGTCGCCGCCGTCTCCCAGGTCCCCTCGCCGTCGTACCGGAACCCTTGCTTGTACACCATGTCGGCGCGCACCGGGGTGATGTTCTGCTGATAGGCCAGCAAGAGCGCGCCCAACAGCAGCACCAGGGCGCCCAGGGTGGCGGCGCCACGGGTCCAGCGGGGCGCTGCCTCGCCGGAGGCGTACAGGGCAGCCCCCAGGCCGAGGCCGAGAAGCGTCAGCAGCGTCAGAAAGCCGCCGAGGAGCGCCAGAACGTCTACCGGCGGGGTCAACCCGCCGGCGTGGGCCAGGGCGTAGATCAGGGCCAGACCCCCGGCGATGGCGGCGCAGAGGCCCAGGGAGCGGCCCCACCAGGCGGGTGTCGGCCCCTCTTGCTCGCGCGCCAGCTCGGCGACGGTGATCAGCACCCCGATGACGAACACGGCGACGCTCATCCAGAACATGCCCAGGGTAAAGATGTCCACGTCAAAGCGGCCTCCCCCGGACACAAACGCGTCGAGCAGCACGCCCAGGGCATTCGTCTTGGCATAGGGATTGGTCGTATAGTCCCAGATCATGACGCACAGCACCAGCGCCACGAGCAGGGAGCCGGCCACCAGCCGGGCGACCTGGGCGGTGCGCCGGGCCCGCATGGGCGTCGGCGCGCTGGAGCGCGGATGCCGCGCCCCTCGTCGGCGCGAGCGGCGCGCCTGGGCGGCGGGACGCCGCTCCTCCGTCGCCGCGACGGCTTGTGGAACGGNNTAAAAGTAGGTGCGCGTGGCCGCGATGGCGATCCCGACGCTGATCTCGACCCAATGGGCGGTCAACGCGGCCAGCAGCGCCACCATCAAGAGCCGCTCCCAACCCTCCAGGCCCGGCTGGCGCTCATCCCAGAAGAGCCCCTGGATGATCACGTATGTTAGCAGGCCGAGGGTCAGGCCCAGCGGCAGGCCGACGCCCGACAGCCGTAGCGTGCCCTCCAGGAGCCAGGGAGCCAACGCCCCACCCAGGCCCCCTAGCCCGGCGCACAGGCCGAACACAATGCGATGGCGTCGGTCGGGCAGCATGCCCAAAGAGGCGATGCCGTGGTAAAAGACGCTGGAGAACAGGATCAACGAGGCGGCCAGCCCCAGGATGCCCGTGGTGATCAGCGAGTCGAAGGTCTCGTTGTGCGAGCGGTCGGGCGAGGCGTTGCGCGCCTCGTACTGGGCCAGCTCCGCCGGGTAGAAGCGGTTGTAGGCGACGTACATGGTCTCCGGCCCATAGCCGACCAGGACGCGCGCCGGGTCGTCGGCCAGCAGGTCCACGGCGCCCTGCCAGATGAGCACGCGCACGCGGCCGGTGCCCTGGTCCAGTTCCAGGATGCGCCCCAGCCTGCCCACGTAGGGGAGCTGACGCACCGCCGCCAGGGGCGAATCGGGCAGGTTGATCACCACCAGCAGGCCGGCCACCACCACTCCCGCGGCGACCAATCCACCCAGCAGGGCGCGGCGATGGCGCGCGGCGACGTACAGCAGGGCGAACGCCAGCATGCCGACGAGCAAGCCCACCTGGGGGCCCCGGCTGCCGCTAAAGAGCACGGTGACACACTGGGCGGCCAGGACCAGGCTGTAGGAGGCGGCCAACGCAAGGGGCGCCAGAGGCCGGTGCGCCAAAGGGCTGATGACGATCAAGAGCGCGGCGCAGACGAACCCCACCCAGATGCCCAGGGCGACGCCCAGGGTGGCCCAGGCCCAGACCTGCACGATCCAGAGGAACACGACATAGGCCGCGATCATGATCTGGGTGCGGCGGGGCAGGCCGTTCTGGACTTCGCCGACGGCCTCGACCAGCCGGCCCGCGGTGAGCGGGATCACCATGATGAGGAAGGCGGCCACAAAGATGGCGTTGCCCATGGTAGAGGCCACACGCCTGGTAACGTCGCCGGCCCAGGGCAGCAGGTCCAGGCCGCTGTGTTGCACGAGGCCGTAGAGGGCCACCGGCAGGCTGACCAGAATGGCGGCCGTGCAGAGGCGGTTCAGCTGCTCCTTGCGCCGCAAATAGAGCAGCACGAACGCAAAGAGGGCGATGTAGCTCAGCAGCGTGTAGGTGCCCTGCAGGCGTTGATAGGAGCCCCACAGGCTCACGCGCGGCGCGATGGAGAGGGCCGTCGCCACCAGATAGGCCACCACCAGCAGGGCGACGGGGCGCACCAGGGGGTAGCGCCACAGGCGCCCCAGCCGCTGCCGTATCGTCGGGCTGGTCTCATCGCCCGAAGGGGTGCGCTCCAGCCACAGGGCCACGCCGCCGACGACCATGAGGGTCGCGATGGTGCGCAGCAGCCCGAGCTTGTCGGGCTCGAACACTCGCTGGGAGTAGATGTTCAGGAAGAGCGGCACGACCACCAGCGCGAGCAGCCACCCCGATTCGATCAGACCCTCGACGTATACGGCGATCTTGGTGCGCATACCTACTCCTTGCCTGGTGCCGTGAGCGCTCAGATGATACCCGCTCAGGGCGTCGAGCGCAAAAGCTAACGCGCCTCTGGCGTGGCCCGGCCGCGGAGCACCTGGGCGTAGACATCCTCGATGTCGTGCAGCATGCGCTCGGCGGTAAAGGCCTGGGCCCGCTGCAGCGCGCCCGCCGCCAGGCGCTGGCGCAGCTCGGCATCGCCCACCAGGTGTCTGAGGGCCCCGGCCAGGGCTTGAGCGTCGCGGGCGGGGACCACCAGGCCCGACACGCCATCCTGGTTGACGTAACTGGTGCCGGTGCCCAGCTCGGTGCTCACGATGGGCAGCCCAGAGCAGAGGGCCTCCACCTGCACCAGGCCAAAGGCCTCGCTACGCTCGCTGGCCGGCAGGCAGAAGACATCGGCCGCCCGATAGTAGACGGGGAGCGCCTCGTCTTCGATGCGCCCGGCAAAGGTGACCTGGCCCGTGAGGCCGAGCGCCTCCGTCTGCTCGCGCAACGCGGCGCCCTCGGGCCCCTCTCCGACGATCACCAGACGCGCGGGGACGTGCTGCATCGCCTCCAGCAGGTAGTGTAGCCCCTTGTAGTAGCGCAGCACGCCCACAAAGAGCACCAGCGGCCCCGGACCCAGGGCACGACGAAGCTCCTGAGCGGCCTCGGGCGACACTTGCCGAAAGGGATCCTGGGCGATGCCATAGGGAAGCACGGTGCAGCGGTCGCGCACGTGGGAGAGGGTGGCCGAGCTGGCGAGATAGGCAGGCGAGCTCACCAGGATGCGGTCCACGCGCCGCAGGATGCCCATCATCAGGGGCCGGTACAACTTGAGCAGGCGCTTTTGCCGCACGACGTCGCTGTGATAGGAGAGCACCGTGGCGCGGGCGCCCAGCAGGGGGGCCTGCGCCAGCTCGCCGGGCGGGTAGGGGAAGTGCAGGTGGGTGATCTCGGGCCGCTGCCGCAACAGGTGGATCGGCAAGGAGAGGCTGAGGGGCGTAGAGGCCACCTCTGCCACGCGCCCCGCCTTGATCACCCGCACACCACGGCGGACCTCCACGCGGGTGCGCATCCCCGGCGCTGTCACCAGGACGGTCACGTCATGGCCGGCGGCCGCCTGCCCTTCCGCCAGCAGCCGGATGTGGTTCTCGATGCCGCCCAGCACCGGATAGTATGCCTTGTAGACGTGCAGGATCCGCATCCCGTCCCCCCTTCAGCCGAGTGGCGTCAGTCTACCACAGTTGGCGCCCAGAACCTAGCCGGGTCGCCGGCAAGCCCATCTGTATGTATAATGATGATAGACTACTCAAGGGTCGTATCGGGGCCTGGGACGGCGGCGCAAGCGGGCGCGCCGCGCCACGGCTCTCGGGCGCGATCCGGGCAAGGAGAAGCATGGTAGCCAAACGTATCCCCCTGATCGCGCTCGTGCTCACGGCTCTCGTCCTGGTGTTGGCTGGCTGCGGCTTGCTGCAGGGCGACCAGCCCCCGCCGGAACCCAGCCCGGTTGTGCTGGTGGTGACGGCCACGCTTGAGGCCACCGTGCCGCCGACGGCCACCTCCGAGCCGGAGGCCACGCCGGAGCCCACGGCCACGTCCGAGCCGGAAGGCCCCGCCGCCGTCTCACAGCTCGAGGATGTCAAGCTGGCCGTGGTGCAGATCGAGGCACAGGGCAGCTTTGTGGATCCCGAGTTCGGGCGGCAGCTCAACGTCGCCGGCCGCGGCTCGGGCTTTATCATCGATCCCTCCGGCCTTGCCATTACGAACAACCATGTGGCCACGGGCGCTGCGTTCCTGCGGGTGTGGGTGGCCGGCGAGACCCGGCCGCGCAACGCCCGCGTTCTGGGCGCATCCGAGTGCTCCGACCTGGCCGTCATCCAGATCGAGGGCAGCGACTTCTCCTATCTGGAGTGGTATGACGACGTGCCCACGCCCGGCCTGGAGGTCTATGTGGCGGGCTTTCCCCTGGGCGACCCCGAGTACACTCTCACCCGGGGGATCGTCTCCAAGGAACGGGCCGATGGCAACACCGATTGGGCCTCGGTGGACTACGTCATCGAGCACGACGCGCTGCTGAACCGAGGCAACTCGGGCGGCCCCCTGGTCACCCGCGATGGCAAGGTCGTGGGCGTCAACTTTGCCGCCGACCTCTCCACGCGCCAGAGCTATGCCATCGGCCGCACCGAGGTGGAGAGCCTGCTGGACCGGCTCGTCTCCGGGCAGGACGTGACCTCCATCGGCATCAACGGCCAGGTGGTGAGCGACGGCGAGACAACTGGCCTGTGGGTGGCCTCGGTCAAGTCGGGCTCCCCCGCCGACAAGGCAGGCATCAAGGGTGGCGACCTGATCCTCGACCTGGAGGGGCTGGTGCTGGGGCTGGATGGCACCATGAGCGACTACTGCAGCATCCTGCGCAGCCACGTGCCCGACGATGTGCTCTCGGTCTCGGTGCTGCGCTTTGCCACGGGTGAGGTGCTCGAGGGGCAGATCAACGGCCGCGAGCTGGCGGTTTCCTACACGCTGGAGGAGCAGCCCACCACCATCATCCCGGAGGAGGACTATGTCACCATTCGGGACGATACCGACACCCTAGAGATGGATGTGCCGGCCTCCTGGAGCGATGTGCGCAGCAGCTACTGGACCAACCCGGATGACGGCAGCATCATCGGGCCGCGCCTGATCGCCGCGCCGGATGCCGATGCTTTCTCGGATACCTACTCCGCGCCGGGCGTGGTGCTGCTCGCCTCGCGCGTCCTCGTGGACGAGTTCACACCGGATACCTTCCTGGACCTCTACTACGATGACATCTCCGCGGAGGGCGCCTGCAGCACCTACGATGGGCGCGAGGCGTACTCGGATCCGTTCTACGAGGGCTCGGCCGACCTCTTCTCGGGGTGCGGCGCCGTGGACTCGAACATCGTCATCGTGGCCGCTACCCCCGAGGATGGGAGCTTTATGGTGGCGGTCTGGGTGCAATTCCAGGGCGACCAGGGTTGGGCGGCGCTGGAGCGCATCCTGAACACCTTCTGGGTGCCGGGCGACCTGCCCTGAGGCGAGGGCGCCCCAAGAGGGCGACGCGCCGCTTTGCTTGCAGACAAAAGAGGCGGGCCATACGGCCCGCCTCTTGCTTCTTGATCGGGTCAGCGCCGCCGGATGTAGAACAGCGCCTCCAACAGGATCACGATGGCGATGAGCACCAGCGCCCGATCGGGGGGCAGCATATGCATCAGGTGCAGCGCCAGCAGCACGCCGGCGATCAGCGCGGCCAGCAGCCCCTGGCGCAGGGCGCGGTTCATGTCGCCCACACGGCCCAACGCCGGCGCCCAGCGGGCGTTCAGCCCGTAGGAGAGGGGCATCACCGTGCACAGCACGGCCAGCCCCGCCATCACCACCAGGATGACCTGGTTCTCGGCAGCGGGGGGATGCCGATGCATGAACGCCACGATCCCTGCCCAGATGAGCACCGCCAGGAGGGCGATGATGACCATGATGCTGCGGTTTCGCACAGGCTCGGTGCCTCCTCGCCGCTGTCTCCGATGCCCTGGGTCAGCTCAGCGCGGACCAGGCCGCGCGCCATGTGCGCTTGGTCTGGGCCCAGATCAACTCCGAGGCTTCCTCGCCCTGGGGCCGGACCTCGATCCCCACCCACGGCTTGGTCTCCGCCGGTGCGTCCTGGAGGTAGCCGATCTCGAACAGGGTCTGCAGGAATTCGATCAGCTCCGGCGTGTCGTTCTCGCTGTTGGGATAGCCAAAGCGCGGGTGCAGGTCGCCAAAGGCGGGCTTGCCGGGGATCATGACGGCGTTGCCCACATGCATGTGCACCAGGTAGGGTCGCAGCAGAGGCAGGGCCTCGCGCGCCGTCTCGTGCAGCAGCGGCATGTGGCTCAGATCGTACATGAGCCCAAAG
This sequence comes from Anaerolineales bacterium UBA1429, assembly GCA_002329325.1. Classification (GTDB taxonomy): domain Bacteria; phylum Chloroflexota; class Anaerolineae; order UBA1429; family UBA1429; genus UBA1429. Next base: position 7,061 of record DCTX01000087.1, on the reverse strand, counting down.
GTGGGATAGTCCTCGCGGATGCGTTTGGCAAAGGCGGCGGATAGCTCCGAAGGCCCCAGGATCGACTTTTTGTCTATATCGCGATCAAAGGTCTCCAGGGTCAGGGCCAGGCCCTTGTCAGCGCCATAGGCGCAGAGGGTCTTGACAGAATCGGCCAGCAGGTCCAGGGCGCGATCGCGCTGGGCATCGCCGGGATCGGGGCCGGTGAGGAAGGCGAGGCGCGCGCAGCCCATCTCAGCGGCCTGGTCAATGCACCCCTGGATCAGCTCCACGGCCCTCTTGCGCCCGGCGTCATCCAGGTTGTTGAGGCTCGTGCCCGAGCTCAACAGCACCGGTTGCGCGCCAAAGCCCAGCTTGAGGCCGCTCTGGGCGGCGATGCTGCGCACGGCGGCCCGCGCCTGCGGATCTTTGATGAGGGTGATCTCGACGCCGCCCAGGAAATCGTCCAGAGCCAGCTTCTCGATGCTCTCGACCACGGGGCCCTCGCCTGCCATGGTCTCGGGGAAGAGCATGAAATGCACCACGCTCAGGGTCAGTACGGATTCCCACGATCTCTTCATCGGCATGCCTCCTCATTGTTGCGGTGATGGGCAGAGTGTAGCACAGGCAGGGCGGGGTGTCTATCGCCCTGGCCTCAGGATGGCGGCGTCGCCAGCCCGGGCCATGGGTGTCTGGCTCGCCGACCGAGTGCGTGTCCACCCCGACAGGGAGAAAACACAGTAAAACATAAAAAAGCAGGGGGCGAAGTTCGTCTTTGCCCCCTGTCATCCGTGATTGGGCGCCGGATCCTTGCCGCACGGCATCCCTGCCCGCTCGACGCAGAGGGGGAGGCCTATGAGGCCGCGCCTCAGCGAGCCAGCAGCTCTGGGTTGGGCGTGATGACCGTCTTGATCTGCTCGCCAGGGCCCTCCGCCAGGAGCGCCGGCAGCGCCTCCAGCGGGGCCTGCTGGGTGATCAGCGGGCGCACCTGGAGCCGCCCCGATGCCAGCAGCGCCAGCGCCCGCGCATGGGTGAAGGGGTTGATGCGGGCGCCGCGAATGGTCAGTTCCTTCTGAAAGATCAGATTGGGCTCGACGGCGACCGTCTCACCCGGGGGCGTCACGCCGAACCAGAGCACCGTGCCGCCCGGCGCCGCCCAGGCGATGGCCTGGGCTGTGGTGCGCGCCGAGCCCACGGCCTCGATCACCACATCGGCGCCGCCCTCGAGGATGCCGCCGGGGGCCAGGGGATCTTCGTCCGTGGGGTCGATAGCCGCGTCGGCGCCCAGCCGCAGGGCCATGTCGCGGCGAGAGGCCGCCAGGTCGCTAACGAGGACGCGGCCGGCGCCCTGCAGGCGCGCCAACTGGGCCAGAATCTGCCCGATGGCCCCGCCGCCGATCACGGCGACGGTATCGCCCGAGCGGACCTGGGCCAGGTCCATGCCATGGACGCAACAGGCCACCGGCTCGGCCATGGCGCCCTCCAGCAGCGAGACGCCCTCGGGCAGGGGATAGCATTGGGCGCGGGGCGCCACGGCGTATTCGGCAAAGCCCCCGTCCGTATCCACGCCCAGCGCCCACAGGTTTCGACACATGTGCACCTGGCCGCGCTGGCAGGGCCGGCAGACGCCGCAGACGATGTTGGGGTCTACCGCCACGGCGACGCCGGGCTCCAGGTCCGTGACGTGAGAGCCCACCGCCGCCACGATCCCGGCGTACTCGTGGCCGATGATGACAGGCGGGCGGGTGGCGAACTCGCCGTGCATGATGTGGCGGTCGGTGCCGCAGATGCCGCAGGCCGCCACCTGGATTAGCACTTCATCGGCGGCGGGTTGGGGCCGCGGGCGCTCGGCCATAGCGATGTGGCCCACCCCGTAGAACACGGCCGTTCGCATCTCCTCTGCCTCCCTCTGCATGTGGGTGTGTGGTGCCGCGGCGAGGCCGCCCTACAGGCAGCGCTAGTAGACCCTCAGGTACCGATCCAGCTCCCAGTTGGTGACGGCGATGCGATAGGCATCCCACTCCTGCAGCTTGGCGTCCACATAGCGCTCAAAGATGTGGGGGCCAAGGGCCTCCTGCACCACCGAGTCCTCGGTGGCCAGGTCGATGGCCTCTTTGAGGGAGCCCGGCAGGGTCTCCAGGCCGATGCGCGCCCACTCGGCCTCGTACAGATCCTCTTCGCTGGGCTCGGGCAGCGGCAACTGGTTCTTGACGCCATCCAGCCCGCACTTGAGCATGACGGCGAACGCCAGGTAGGGGTTGCAGCTCGGATCGGGGCAGCGCAGCTCCAGGCGGACGGCCTCACTGCCCTGGGCCCGGGGGATGCGGATCAAGGCCGAACGGTTGATGCGCGCCCAGCTCACATACACGGGCGCCTCGTAGCCCGGCACCAGCCGCTTGTACGAATTCACCAGGGGGGCCAGGACGGCGGTCATGGCGCGGGCATGGCGCAGTTGCCCGGCCATAAAGTGCTTGGCCAGATCCGAAAGGCCGTATTCGTCGGCGGGATCGGCAAAGAGGTTCTGCCCCGTGGCGATGCTGGCCAGGCTCTGGTGGACGTGCATGCCCGAGCCGTTGATGCCCTGCACCGGCTTGGGCATAAAAGTGGCATAGAGCCCATGCTGCTGGGCCACGGCCTTGAGCACGTACTTGAAGGTCACGGCGCTATCGGCGGCCCGGAGCGCCTCCTGGTAGCGGAAGTCGATCTCGTGCTGGCCGGGGGCTCCCTCGTGATGGCCCGTCTGGACCTCGATGTCAAAGGCCTCCAGCGCTGCCGACATCTCCTGGCGGACGATCATGCCCCGGTCGGAGGTGGCGTCAAAGTAGCCGGCCTGATCGTGCACGGCCTCGGCGATGGGGTTCCCCTGCTCGTCAGTCTCGAACAAAAAGAACTCGAGCTCAGGGCCCACCCGGTACTCAAAGCCCATGCTGGCCGCCTCCTCCATCGCCTGGATGAGGGCGGTGCGCGGGGCGCCCGCAAAGCGCTCGCCATCGGGGGTAAAGACGTTGCAGATGAGGCGCGCCGTCTTGTGGATCCCGTTCTTCCAGGGGATGATGGCGAAGGTGGACAGATCGGGATAGAGGAACATGTCGCTCTCGCTAATTCGCGCGAACCCCTGAATCGAGGAGCCGTCGAACCACACGCCCTGATCCAACACGCTCTCGATCTGGCTCACCGACAGGGTGATGCTCTTGACGAGCCCCACGATGTCGCTGAACTGAAGGTTCAAGAAGCGCACATTCTGTTCCTGGCAATGCCGGATGATTGCATCCCGAGTCCACTCGATCATGTCTGCCCCCTAGATGTGTCGTCGTGTCCGCTGGTGGCCTACAGGCATTGGGTGAGGTGATGGATCTTGATGCCGAGCTGCAAGGCCAGGCGCGCCTCGGCGTCGTTCAGATCCATGCCTGTGATCTCGACAATCCGCTGGAGACGATAGTTCAGCGTATTGCGGTGCACATACAGGCTGCGGGCCGTGCTGCTGGCGTTGGCGTTCTCTGCAAAGAACACGTCGAGGGTGTGCACCAGCTCGGTGTTGTGTTCGCGATCATAGCGCGCCAGCGGTTCGACCGTCTCCCGATAGAACCGCGCCAGCTCCTCGCGGTCCCGCAGCCCACCCAACAGGCGGTATAGGCCCAAGTCCTCGTAATAGTACGGACTCGTGCACGTGCTGACAAGTTGGCCCAAGCGACATGCCTCGGTGGCCTGCATCACGGCCTCGCGCAGGCCCGTGATGCCCTCGACGATGCGGCTGACGCCCAGGGCGCAGCCGGGCAGCCCCGGCCCCTCGCTGGCCTGGCGCACCCACTCGCGCACGCGCCGTTCGGGTATCTGGCCGCCAAAGGAACAGAAGGCCACCATGGTATCCTGATAGCGCACCCAGACGCACTCGGCGCCCTCGCGATCGGCGGCCCACTGCAGGTCGCGCATGAGGGTGGCGCAGGCGTTCAGGGCGTCGGGCTGGCCGGGCACCTGGGCGGCGATCACGCGGTGTCGCCGCGCCGGGCCGACGGTGTAGCCCAGCCGCCGGAACCGGGCGACGGTGGCATCGGGCGATTGGGTGCGGTCCAGCAGCGTTTCCACCAGGTCGGCCCCAAGCTGATCCTGGGTCTCCTGGCGCACGCGGCGCTGGAGCAGTTCGAGGCCGGCCACGGAGGCCGTCTCCTGTATGTAGAGGGGATCGAGGGGGCTATCGTGCCCCAAAGGGACGCGCACCGTCAGCTCGCCCAGCCCCCGGCCGCCGGCGGCGATGGGGCGACGCTCCTCGCGGGCTGCGATGGGTGCCGCCGGCGTCTCGGCGACGAGAGCGCCATCGGCATCGCGCAGGATCACCTGACCCTGCACCCAATCGGCCAGCTCCTGCAGCACCTCGGCGATGCCGCCCCGGGCGTACAACAGGTGGAGGTGCTGGCGGATCTCGGACTCGCGCCGGGCATACTGGCCCTCGCGGTCCACCAGGGCCCGCAGCAGCGTTCGCTCCAGCGAGACCAGGTCGCTCCCCGAGATGACCAGCAGCGGCAGCCCCAGATCGTCGGCCAGGACGCAATCGGCGGGCGTGGGTAGTTCGTCGATGACCAGCGCCGCCGCCTGGGCGCGGGCGAGCTGCTGCAACAGGTAACTCACCGTCATGCGCTGGTCCAGTTGGCGGGCCAGCGCCAACCGCGCCAGGACGAGATAATCCTGTCCCAGCTCACCCAGGGCAGGGTAGCTGGCGCGCAGCGTCGTCACCCAGGCCACGCGGCGTCCCAGGCCTGCCGTCCCGGCAGCCAGGGCCGTCTCGCCGGGCATGGCGAGCTGCCACAGTTCCTTGACCGTCATCAATTCCGTCGCTAGCATGGGCCCTTCCTGCGTGTGTGCCATGTCTCTTGCAGGCTCTGGACGCTCAGGGTGCCTGTGCGCAGAGCCTTGATGGCCTGCGTGGCTGCCCGGGCGCCCGAGAGGGTGGTGAACACCGGCACGCCGTGGGCGATGGCGGCCTGGCGCAGACGCGGCTCGTCGGTAAAGGCGCGCTCGCCCAGGGGCGTGTTGATGAGCAGTTGCAGCTCCCCGTTGATGATAAGGTCCACTCCGTTGGGGCGCCCCTCCTGCACCTTGAGCACCGAGGCTACGTCCAGGCCCTGGGCCGTCAGGTAGGCCGCTGTGCCCGAGGTGCCGCACAGGCGAAAGCCCATGTCGGCCAACTCGCGGGCGATGGGCACCAGGGCCGCTTTGTCGCGGTCGTTGACGCTCAAGAAGACGGCGCCCTCAGTGGGCAGGGCGTTCCCGGCGGACATCTGGGCCTTGGCGAAGGCCATGCCGAAATCGGCGTCCATGCCCAGCACCTCGCCGGTGCTGCGCATCTCGGGCCCCAGCTCCGCCGGCTCCTCTGCGAACTTGATGAAGGGCAGCACCACTTCTTTGATAAAGTGGCCGTCCAGCAGTGGCTCGTCGGGCACGTCCAGGTCGGCGAGGCTGGCGCCCGTGATGATGCGGCAGGCGACCGGGATCCAGGGCACGCCGGTGGCCTTGCTGACATAGGGCACCGTGCGCGAGGCACGGGGGTTGGCCTCGATGACGTACAGCTCGCCACGATAGAGGGCGTACTGGATGTTGAGGCAGCCCACGGTCTGCAGGGAGCGGGCCAGACGCCGGGTATAGTCGCGCACCATCTCCAGCTCGGCCTCGGTCAGGCCGACGGTGGGGATGACGCAGGCGCTATCGCCCGAGTGCACGCCGGTGCGCTCGATCTGCTCCATGATGGCTGCGATGCGCACCTCTTGGCCATCGCTGACGCAATCCACGTCCATCTCGATGGCGTCATCGAGAAAGCGGTCGATGAGGATGGGCGTGTTCTCGGCCACCCGCACGGCGCCCCGCATATAGTGATCCAGTTGCGCGCGGTCATGGACGATGGCCATGGCGCGCCCGCCCAATACGTAGGAGGGGCGCACGATGACGGGATAGCCGATGCGCTCCGCCACGGCGTGGGCCTGCTCCATGCTGCGGGCGATGCCGTGATCTGGCATGGGCAGCCCCACCTGCCGCATCAGCGCGCCAAAGCGCTCGCGATCCTCCGCCAGATCGATGGCATCGGGCTCGGTGCCCAGGATCGGCGCCCCGGCCTCTGCCAGCCGCCGCACCAGCTTGAGGGGCGTCTGGCCGCCGAACTGCACGATCACGCCCTCGGGGCGCTCCAGATCGCAGATGTTCAGGATGTGCTCCAGAGTGAGGGGCTCAAAGTAGAGCCGATCGCTGGTGTCATAGTCGGTGGAGACCGTCTCTGGGTTGCAGTTGACCATGATGGTCTCATAGCCCAGCTCTTGAAAGGCAAACGAGGCGTGGGTGCAGCAATAGTCGAACTCGATGCCCTGCCCGATCCGGTTCGGACCGCTTCCCAGGATGACGACCTTCGGACGAGAAGTCGGGCCGGCCTCGCACTCGGATTCATAGGCGCTGTACATGTACGGCGTGAACGACTCGAACTCGGCCGCGCAGGTGTCGATGCGCTTGAAGACCGGCGCGATTTCCATCTGCCTGCGCCGCTTCAGGATTGCCGTCTCGTGAGCGCCAACGAGCCCGGCAACCTCCTGGTCGCCGAACCCGGCCCGCTTCACCTCGACAAGAAGCTCACGCGTCAACCCGGCCAGCCCCGCCTCCGACACACGCCGCGCAAGCGAGACGATGCCCGCGAACTGCTCGAGGAACCAGGTGTCGATGCGCGTGAGGGTGTGGAGAGAGGCCACCGGCCAGCCTCGCCACAATGCCTCGAAGAGCGCCCACATGCGGCGGTCGTTCGGGTTGGCGAGCTGCTGCCGCAGCGCGAGATCGTCCATCCGGCCTTCGGCGCCGCGCCCCGCAAAGAGCATCCCGCTCGACCCGAGCTCGAGCGACCGCATGCCCTTCATGAACGCCTCGGCAAACGTCCGGCCGATTGCCATAGCCTCGCCCACCGACTTCATCTGCGTCGTCAGCGTGCGCCCGGCCTCGGGGAACTTCTCGAAGTTCCAGCGCGGCACCTTGACGACGACGTAGTCGATGGCAGGCTCGAAGGAGGCGGGCGTGAGGCGCGTTATGTCGTTCGGGATCTCGTCGAGCCGGTAGCC
>DCTX01000023.1 GCA_002329325.1 Anaerolineales bacterium UBA1429 | reverse complement strand
CCCAGACGCACAAGGCGCATCGTAGGCAAGGTATCACGGTGGCCTGTTCTGGCATACGGTGTCTGTGATTGTCCGGAACCGTTCCGTTTCAAGGGTGTTCGCTGAGGAGACCCAGGCGTGGCAAAGAAAAAAGCGGTCAAGAGCGAGAAAAAAGAGAATCGGATCGTCCGCTATTTCCGAGAGGTGCGGGCCGAGGTCGGCAAGGTCGTGTGGCCCTCTCGACAGGCAGCCCTCAACCTGACGGGCGTTGTGCTGGCCACCATGGTGGCGATGAGCCTCGCCCTGGGCCTGGTGGACTGGATCTTCTCGCGACTGTTCGCCCTAATTCTGAGCTAAGAGCACGCGCTTTCGCTAGTCAGCAGAGAGAACAAGATGGATCCCATGCAAGAGCAGCCTGGCCTGAGCCAGGAGCAATCAATGGATGCGCCGGAGGACGACGAGCTGGCCATGGATGCCGTCGCCGAGGAGGCGTCTGCCGCTGCCTCCGAGCCTGAGGAGCAGGGCGCCTGGTATGTGATCCATAGTTACTCGGGCTATGAGAACAAGGTCAAGCAGAACCTCGAGCAGCGCATCGAATCTATGGATATGCAGAAAAAGATCTTTGCGCCCGAGGGGGTGAGCGAGGCCGTCATCGTCCCGACCGAAGAAGAGGTCGAGATCCGCGATGGCAAGCGCCGCACCCATAGCAAGCGGGTGTTCCCCGGCTACATCCTGGTGCACATGATCCTGGACGAGGAGTCCTGGTACGTGGTGCGCAACACCCCGGGGGTCACCGGGTTTGTGGGCTCTGGGACGCGGCCCATGCCGCTCAGCCAGGAGGAAGTGGACAAGATCCTGGTGCGCATGAAGGCGGATCAGCCGCGCATCAAAGTCAACTTTCGCGTGGGCGAGACGGTGCGCATCGTCGAGGGGCCCTTTGCCGATTTCATGGCCGTGGTAGACGAGATCCTGCCGGAACGCGGCAAGATCCGGGTGCTGGTGTCCTTCTTTGGACGCGAGACGCCCGTCGAGATGGACTTTTTGCAGGTGGAAAAGATCTAGGGTCGCCTGGGCAGCCCTGGCAGTCTCTCAGTGAGGTAGAGTTGAATGGCAAAAAAGGTAATGGCCATCGTCAAGTTGCAGATTCAGGCCGGTAAGGCCAACCCGGCGCCCCCGGTGGGCCCGGCCCTCGGCCAGCACGGCGTGAACATCATGCAATTCTGCAAAGAGTATAACGCGCGCACCCAGGGCCAAACCGGCATGGTCATCCCGGTGGAGATCCAGATCTTTCAGGATCGCTCCTTCACATTCCAGACCAAGACGCCCCCGGCCAAGGACTTGCTCCTGAGGGCCGCAGGCGTGCCCCGGGGCTCTGCAGCGCCCAATACGCAGAAGGTCGGCACGGTCACCCGTGCCCAGGTGCGCGAGATCGCCGAGCTCAAGATGCCCGATCTCAACGCCGTGGATGTGGAAGGCGCCATGCTGCAGATCGAGGGCACAGCCCGCAGCATGGGCATCATCGTCACAGACTAGTAGGTTGCCAAACGGGCTGCCCCCAGGGGGAGGCGGCTCGCATTCGTGGGAGGACGGACAAGACCCGTCCGCTCGAACCACCCGGAGGAAAAGATGGCTTCACACGGGAAACGATATCTAGAGGCTCGCCAGATGGTGGATCGCTCCAGAGAGTATCTACCGCAAGAGGCGGTGGCGCTCCTCAAGAGCCTGCCCCTCGCCAAGTTTGACCAGACCATCGAGCTGCACATGCGCCTGAATGTGGACCCGCGCCATGCCGATCAGCAGGTGCGCAGCACGGTGATGCTGCCGGCGGGCACCGGCCAGCAGGTGCGCGTGTTGGCTTTTGTCGAGGGCGAGGCCGTGCAGGCCGCCACCGAGGCAGGCGCCGACTATGTGGGCACCGATGAGTACATCGAGCGCATCCAGAACGGCTGGCTGGAGTTTGATGTGGCCGTGGCGATCCCTCAGGTGATGGGCAAGATCGGGCGTCTGGGGCGTGTGCTGGGCCCCCGCGGCCTTATGCCGAACCCCCGCGCGGGCACGGTGGTGCAGGCCGAGGATATCGCCCATGCCATCGGCGAGCTCAAGCAGGGGCGTGTCGAGTTCCGCACCGACCGCACCGCCAACCTGCACATTCCCATCGGCAAGCTGAGCTTTAGCGAGGATGCCATCATGGCCAACCTGGCGGCGGTGATGAACGCCGTGGTTGCGGCGCGACCGGCCTCGGCGCGCGGCCAGTACATCCGCCGCGCCGTGCTCACTTCGACGATGAACCCGGGCATCATCCTGGACATTCCCGCCGCATCCAGCATGCGGGCAAGTCAGTAGCAGATAACCGAAACACGTTTTCGCGTTCGAATTCGCCATAGACAGCAGGCGCGTAGCATCGCTTAATCAGGGTGCCTGCCGAGGCAAAGACCAGAGCGTCAGTCCGACGAGAGTCTTTGCATCCTCTATGGTGCTGAGACTCTTGTTTTTATGTAAGGGAGGTGAGATACCTTGGCACTAAACAGAGAACAGAAAGCCCAGCTCATCCAGGAGTACGGAGACAGGCTGGGCCGCGCACAGGTCGCCATCTGGGCGCGCTACGGCGGCGTGAGCGTCGGCCAACTGACGCAGCTCCGTCGCCTGGCCCAAAACGCCGGGGCAGAGGTCGTCGTGGTCAAGAACACCTTGATCCGTAGGGCGCTGGAAGAGAGCGGCCTGCCCTACGATCCTGAGGTGATGACGGGGCCTTGCTTGGTCACGTTCGCCTATGACGACATCGCTCAGGCCGCCAAAGTCATGACCGACTTTGTGCGGACGAGCCAGGAGCGCGTGCGGATCGTCGGCGGCATCGTCGGCGGTCGGCTTGTGGACGCGCAACAGGTGCAAGCTCTGACCGAGCTGCCCTCACGCGAAGTGCTCATCGCGCGCGTGTTGGGCGGCGTCCAGGCGCCTATCAGCGGCCTGGTTGGCGTGCTCTCGTCCGTCCTGCGTGGCGTCATCAATGTGGTGAACGCCCGCGTGCAGCAGCTCGAAGGCTCCGAGGCCTGATCTGCTGCCTACCATCTCGCATTTGATTCGCCGTTCAACATCATGGGAGGTCCCCAAATGACGCAAGAAGAACTGATTGAAGCCATCGGTAACATGACCGTGCTCGAGCTGGCCGACCTGGTCAAGGCTCTCGAGACCAAGTTCGGTGTGAGCGCTGCCGTGCCCATGGCCATGGCTGCCGCCGGCCCCGCCGTCGCTGCCGCCGCCGTCGAGGAAGAGGAAGAGCAGACCGAGTTCGACGTCGTGCTCACCGGCGTGGGCGATCAAAAGATCCAGGTGATCAAGGTTGTGCGCGAGCTCACCTCTCTGGGTCTGCGTGAGGCCAAGGCCGTCGTGGACGAGACGCCCTCTGACGTGCTCAAGGCTGTGGACAAGGATGCCGCTCAGGCCGCCAAGGCCCGCCTCGAAGAGGTCGGCGCCACGGTCCAGATCAAGTAGTCTGGCAACGCCAAGCCCTGTAGAGGCAGCCTGCGGCTGCCTCTACAGGGTGGCCACCCACCCTGTTCGCCGCCATCGCGGCGACGGGGGGCCATCCCGCGCCACGCCCCCGTAGGCAGGCGCATGCCCCGCCGCGACCTCATCCCCTCGAACCCTGACGCGTGGCTCCGGAAGCAGCCCCACGGCATGTGCCATCGAGGGATCCCCAGCCAGCGATGCCGCATCAGCGTTTCGCCCTACCCTTGCGAGCTTGCTGCCAGTTTCTTCTCCGACGTGTTCTTGTTGCACGCCGGGCAGTGGTAATAGGGCCCATAGCGGCCCACCCGCTTCTCCAGCGGCGATTGGCCGCACTCGGGGCAGGCGATCTCCACGATCTCGGCTGCGCCGCCCCCCTGGGCGCCCTTGAGCCCCAGTTTGGCCAGGGAGTAGTTCTGCTCGCAGACCGGGCAGCGCAGGTATTCGCCATAGCGCCCCTTTTTCGCCTCCAGCGGCTTGTGGCCACAGCCGGGGCAGGCGGTCTCCTGGGCGAGCTGCTTGATCCGATCGCTCAGGATGGGGCGGGTGTTGCGGCACTGGGGATAATTCTCGCACCCCAAGAAGCTGTTGCGCCCCCGCGTCACCACCTTCATCCGCCCGCCGCACTTTTCACAGATCTCCCCTTCGGCGTACACCGTCGGGTTCTCCTGGGGCTGCCCCTGGGCGTCGAGATCCAGGGTATAGCGGCACTCGGGATAGCCGGAGCACCCCAAGAAGCGCCCGGCGCGGCTCAGGCGCAGTTGCAGCGGCCGGCCACACTCGGGGCAGACGCGCTCCTGCAGCCCCTCGGGCACGCTGGCGGCCAGGGCCTTCTCCACCGCCTGGGGCATGAGCCCCTCGGCGCGAGACAGCTCCCGCTGGAACGGCCCATAGAACCCCTCCAGCATGCGCCGGTAATCCACCTTGCCCGCCGCCACCTGATCCAGCAGCACCTCCATCTGAGCGGTATAGCCCACGTCCACGATGTCGGTAAAGGTCTCGACCAGGGTATCGCACACCACCATGCCCAGGGCTGTGGGGGCCAGCGCGCCCTTTTGCTTTTCCACATAGCCGCGATCCTGGATCACGCCGATGATGGAGGCATAGGTCGAGGGCCGCCCCACCCCGTTGGCTTCCAGCTCTTTGATGAGGGTGGCCTCGGTGTAGCGCGGCGGCGGCTGGGTAAAGTGCTGCTCGGGATAGAGCCCCAGCAGGTCCAGCCCCTCGCCCACCGCCATCACGGGCAGCATCTGCTGCTTGTCCTCGTCCTCCTCGGCAGCGTCGGCGCCATAGACGGCCAGGTGCCCGGCAAAGACCAAACGCTGGCCTGTGGCCCGGAAGAGATAGTCCTGTGCGGCGAGGATATCCACGCGGATGGTATCGTACACGGCGGGGGCCATCTGGCTGGCGACGAAACGCTGCCAGATCAGCTCGTACAGAGCGGCCTGGCGTGCATCGAGGTAGGGGCGCATCTGCTCCGGGGTGCGCAGGGTCGAGGTGGGCCGGATCGCCTCATGGGCCTCCTGGGCCAGGGCCGCCCGCGAGCGGTAGCGAGGCGGCCGGGCGGGCAGGTACTCGGCGCCCCAGCGCTCCAGGATATAGGCACGGGCCTCCTCTTGGGCCTCGGGCGCCACCTGGGTCGAGTCGGTGCGCATGTAGGTGATCAGCCCCACCCGCTCGCCCGCCAGGTCAATGCCCTCATAGAGCTGCTGGGCCAGGCGCATGGTCTGCTGCGGCGAGAGCCGCAGGCGGTTGCTGGCCGCGGCCTGCAGGGTGCTGGTGACAAAGGGGGGCTGGGGATTGCGGCGCCGCTGGCTCTGGCGCACCTCGCTAACGGTATATTCGGCCTCCTCCAGGACGCCCAGGATCTGATCCACGTCCTGGCGCTGTTGCAGGTTCGGCTCCTCGCCCTTGATCTTGATCAAACGGGCGCGAAACACCTCCTTGCCCTCCACGCGCCGCTGCAGCTCGGCCTCCAGCGACCAGTACTCGACGGGCACAAAGGCCAGGATCTCCCGCTCTCGCTCCACCACCAGGCGCAGGGCCACGGATTGCACGCGCCCCGCCGAGAGGCGCTTGCGCATGGCGCGGCTCAGCAGCGGGCTGATCTTGTAGCCCACCAGCCGGTCCAGCACGCGGCGGGCCTGCTGGGCGTCGATCAGGTCGCGATCCAGATCGCGGGCCTGGAGCAAGGCATGGCGCACGGCCTCGGCGGTGACCTGGTGAAACGTGATGCGCCGGGTGATCGCGGGGTCCAGGCGAGCGGCCTCGGCCACGTGCCAGGCGATGGCCTCGCCCTCGCGATCCGGGTCGGTGGCCAGGTAGATCTGCTCGGCGGATTGGGCCGCCTCTTTGATCTCGGCGATGACCTTGCCCTTGCCTTTGGTCAGGTGGTAGGTGGGCCGGAAGCCGTTGTCCACGTCCACGCCCAGCTCTTTGGGGGGCAGATCGCGCACATGCCCGACCGAGGCCTTGACTTGAAACCCCCGCCCCAGATAGCGGGTGATGGTCTTGGCCTTGGCGGGGGATTCCACGATGATCAGCGTTTTTGCCATGAGGCGTCTCCCTAGGTGTAGACAGCCAGGGGCCTGCTGCCTGCTACTATCATATTCGCGGGAGAGGATTGATCAAACGTTCCGGGTTGGGTTTTGGCGGCGTTTTTACGCGGTTTCCACGCTCTGCCGGTAGGCGCCGGAGGCAGAACTTGGTATGCTATGAGGGCTAGGCTTCGCCGTTGCCAGCCGCGCGCGCCCGCGCTATACTTGGCACAGGCGATCCGATCAGCGTGCGCACGAAGGAAAGATAGCATGGACAAATCCGCCGGTTCCACGAGGCGACAGCGCATCCGGTCGGCCCTGCAGGCGCTCTGCTGCGCTCTCCTGCTGTTGGCGCCCCTGGCAGCCCTTCCCGCGCCGGCTGTGGCCCAAGCCGCGCCCCTTTGGCATGGCGTCTATCACAACAGCACGAACCTCACCGGCCTGCCCGCCCTGGTGCGCGACGATGCCCATATCAACTTTGATTGGGATACCGGCGCGCCGGGCCCGGGGGTCAACGCCGATTCGTTCTCCGTCGAATGGACCACCTCCCTCCACTTTGATGGCGGCAACTATACCTTTTGCGCCACCGCCGATGACGGCGTGCGAGTCTGGGTGGACGATCAGTTGATCATCGAGGAGTGGCACGCCCACCTGCCTCGCACCTACTCTGCCACCAGATACCTAGGGCCTGGCTATCATCAGGTGCGTGTGACCTACTTTGAATACACCGGCAAGGCGTCCGTTCGGGTTTGGTGGTCGCAGGCGGCCTCCACAGGCGCGGCCGCCTCGGGCGGCTGGCGCGGCGAGTACTATGCCAACGCCACCCTCAGCGGGACGCCCGTGGTACGCTGGGATAACGCCGTCAACTTTGATTGGGGCACCCTCTCGCCCATGCCCGGCGTTCTGCCGGCGGACGAGTTCTCTGTGCGCTGGACCCGCGACGTGTACCTGCAGGCGGGCACCTACCAGTTCTATGCCACGGTGGATGACGGCGTGCGCATCGCGGTGGATGGCGTGCCCGTCATCGACCAGTGGATCCCCCAGACCCGCGCCACCCACGCAGGCACCTACTACCTGGCCGCGGGCACCCACCAGATCCGCGTCGAGTACTTTGAGGCGACGGGAGACGCCGTCGCCATCGTCAGCTGGACCGGCAGCGACTTTCCCGCGCCGCCTGGCCCCGTCGCCATCGTGGTGGACGACCAGGACGAGGGGTTCGTCTGGGGCGGCCCGCAGGATACCTGGAACAGCCGCCAGACGGGCTACGAGGACCATCTCTACTGGTCCTGGAACAGCGCTACAACGGCCCAGAACTGGGCCAAGTGGTATCCCCACGTGACCGCGCCGGGCGAGTATGAGGTGTTCGTCTATATCCCCGAGCGCTTCTCGGGGACCACCCAGGCCCGCTATGTGGTGGCGCTGAGGGGCCAGCAATACAGCCGCACGGTGGATCAGAGCGCCTTCCCGGGGCAGTGGGTCAGTCTGGGCAGCTATCGGTTCCAGGGCGGCGCCGACGAGTATGTGTACCTGGGCAGCGCCACGGGCGAGGCCTATGCCACGCGCTATGTCGGCTATGACGCCATCAAGCTGGTGCAGGGCGGCGCGGCGGCGCCGACGACCACCTCGGCGGGGGCAACCTCCTCCACGGCAGCCGCTCCGGGCTGCTCCATCGCGCCCCGCCTGGGCTTTGGGCGTGTGTGGCAGGGCTATAGCCGCGTGCGCCAGGGGATGGGCTGCCCCCTGGAGATGGAGAAGACGGTCTGGATGGCAGCGCAGCCCTTCGTCGGTGGGCAGGTCTTTTGGCGGCACGATGTCAAGGGCGTCTATGTGCTGTTCAGCAACGGAACATGGCGATATATGAACGACACCTGGACCACCGCCGAGGCCGAGACCGATTCCAGCATCGCGGCCCCTTGGGGCTACTACCAGCCCAAGCGCGGCATCGGCAAGGTCTGGCGCACCTACCCCAACGTGCGCGCCAGCCTGGGCTGGGCCACCGCCGAGGAGCGGGGTTTCTTTGGGTCAGTGCAGACCTACGAGCGCGGGGTGATGCTCTGGAGCCCCTCTCAAGGCGTCCACGTGCTCTATGGCGACGGACGCTGGGAAAAGCTGAACTAGCGAGCCGCTTCGGGTATTGAGCGAGCAGCCTTTCGGTGGCTCCTGTGCCGGAAGGGCCCTTGCGCGCCACTCGATCTCTCTGCGTTCTTGGCGCCCTCTGCGCGAGATTGGCCCGCGCCCATACCTCGCCGCACGGCCCATCCGGACAACGGGCCACACTCGATCCCTCTGCGTTCTTGGCGCCCTCTGCGCGAGATTGGCCCGCGCCCATACCTCGCCGCACGGCCCATCCGGACAACGGGCCACACTCGATATCCCTGCGTTCCTGGCGCCCTCTGCGCGAGATTGGCCCGGATCTATCCTTGATAGAGCATCACGCCTGCCTCAACGCCTCCTGCAGGTTGCGATCCAGCTCGCGCTGAAAGCGGGGGACGCCGAACTGGCGGGCGTGCTCTTGCAGAGCGCGCGCGTCAAAGCGGGCCGCCTCGCAGCGCTCCACGGCGGCCATCAGCGCCTCGACGGTAGGCTCGCGGAAAAAGAGCCCCGTGCGCCCCTCGACCACCGTATCCAGCGCGCCCCCTGCCGCATAGGCGATCACCGGGCGTCCCGTGGACATGGCCTCCAGGGGCGTCAGGCCGAAATCCTCCTCGCCCGGAAAGATGAACGCCTTGCAGCGCGCCATCTGCTGGCGCACGGCCTGATCATCGGCCACGTACCCCTCAAAGCGCACGTTGCCCTTGGCCATGGCCCGCAGCATGGGACCATCGCGCCCCTCGCCGATGATGCGCAGCGGCAGCCCCAGCCGGTTAAAGGCCTCCACTGCCAGATCGATGCGCTTGTAGGGGATCAGCCGGGAGACCACCAGATAATAGTCCTCCGGCTCTTGCGGGGCGATATCCTCCTGCAGCAGGATCGGCGGATAGAGGATCTCGGACTCGCGCCGGTATACCTTCTGGATGCGGCTCTGGACGGTGCGCGAGATGGCGATGAACCTGTCCACCCGATCGGCGGCCAGGCGATCCCACTGGCGCAGGCTCTTGAGATAGGGCTGCAGCGCGGCCTGGGCCAGCCGCCCCACCCCTTCGCGCTCGATATAGGCGTGGTANNCCATGGCCAAAGGCGCTGGTGATGCTCAGCACCAGATCATAGCCCCGCAGATCGAAACCCTCAAAAGCCAGGGGATAGAGGGGCAGCAGGAGCTGGTGCTTGCGGCGCGCCAAGGGGATGCGGTTCAGGAACGACGGACGGATGTCCCAATCTCGATAGGCCGGGGGCAACGCCTCGGGCCGATAGATCGAGGTGTAGATTGGCGCGGCGGGGTACATATCATGAACGACTTCCAGCACGCGCTCGGCGCCGCCGTATTGGTTCAGCCATGAGAAGATGAGAGCCAGTTTCACCGCTCGTTGCTCCCGACGCGCCCAGGCGCGTCATTTGCCGATGCAGAACCGCCCAAAGATGGTCGCCAACAGGTCCTCGCTGGCGCGCTCGCCGGTGATGGCGCCCAGCGCGTCCACCGCCCCGGTCACATCGATGGCCACCAGATCCTCCGGGGCGCCGGCCCCCAGCGCCCGGCAGGCGTCCTGGACATGGGCCAGCGCCTGCTGCAAGAGATCGCGATGGCGCGGGTTGCTGGCCACGGGCTCATCGCTGGCGGCCACCTGCCCCGCAAAGATGGTCTCCACCAGGCACTGCTCCAGGGCGGGCAGGCCCTCGCCCGTGAGCGCCGAGACCTGGATATGCGGCGCCTGGGGCAACAGCGCAGCATAGCCCCCGGCGGCGGGCAGATCGCTCTTGTTCACGGCCACCACGGCGGGCCGCTCCGCCGCCAGCGCGGCCACCTGAGCATCCTCCGGCGCGGGCGGCGCGCTGCCATCGAACACCACCAGGGCCAGATCGGCCTGGGCGATGGAGCGGCGGCTGCGCTCGACGCCCAGGCGCTCCACCAGGTCGCGGCTCTCGACGATCCCCGCCGTGTCGGTGAGCACCAGGGGCACACCCTGAATGTTCAGCGTCTCCTCCAGGGTATCGCGGGTGGTGCCGGGCACCGGCGTCACGATGGCCCGCTCGGCGCGCAGCAGCCGGTTCAGCAGGCTGCTCTTGCCCACGTTGGGTCGCCCCACGATGACGGTGCGCACGCCCTGGCGATAGACCATGCCGCGCTCGGCCTCCCGCAGCAGCCAGGCCAGGCGCTCGCCGTGGGCCCGCAGGTCCGGCGCGATATCCTGCTCGGGCACGTCGTCGCCAAAGTCTATCGAGGCCTCCAGGTAGGCCAGTGCCTCCAGCAGGGAATGGCGCAGCGCCCGCACCTCGCTCGACAGGCGTCCACCGAGCTGATTCACGGCCACGCGCAGGGCCGCCTCGGTGCGCGAGGTGATGATGTCCAGCACTGCCTCGGCCTGGGCCAGGTCCAGCCGGCCCAGCAAGAAGGCGCGCAGAGTGAACTCGCCCTCCTGGGCCAGGCGGGCCCCCCGGCGCAGGCAGAGGGACAGGATGGCGCGCAAAGGCACTGGGCCGCCGTGACCCTGGATCTCGACCACGTCCTGGCCGGTATAGGAACGAGGCCCTCGCATATAGACCAACAGGGCCTCATCGAGGGTGTCGCCCGTCTCCGGATCGCCCACGCGCCCGTGGATGAGGCGATGAGAGGCGATGGCGTCCAGCGTCGCGCGGCCCGAGGGGACGAACACGCGGCGGGCGATGCTCAGCGCCTCCGGGCCGCTCAGGCGCACGATGCCGATACCGCCCTGGCCTTGGGGCGTGGCAATGGCCGCAATGGTGTCGTCCAGCGTGTACATGGGAGCAGGGCGCGCGCCTACTCGGCGGCGGGGCGGATCAGCTTGACCCGTTTGTTGAACTCGCTGCGGGGCAGCATCACGCGGCGGCCGCAGGAGAGGCACTTGAGCCCGATATCGGTGCCGATGCGCGTCACAACCCACTCGTAGGAGCCGCAGGGGTGGGGTTTGCGCAGGGTCACCCGATCTCCGACGTCAACTTGAGGCAGCATCGGGCGTCTCCTCGGCGGCGGGCTCGGCGAGCTGGTAAAAGAGCAGCACGGTGCTGCCATAGCGGCGCTCGCTGGCCAGTTCCAGGCGCTGCAGCAACACGGGGCCGAACTCCTTGGGGTGGATCTGGACGATGATCAGGCCATCGGGGGCCAGCAACGGACGCTCGTCCAGGGCCATGAGTGTCTCGGCCCACAGCTCGCGATACTGGGGCGGCGCCACATAGATATAGTCAAAGGGAGGATCGGGCTCGGCCTGGCGCACATAGCGCAGCGCGTCTCCCCGGATCACCTGGGCGCGCGCCTGAAAGCCGGTCAGCTCCAGGTTGCGGCGCACCGTGGCGGCGGCCTGATGCGCCTTGTCGATGAACACCACATGGCGCGCGCCCCGGCTCAGGGCCTCGATCCCAACGCTGCCCGTGCCCGCAAACAGGTCCAGCCAGATGCTCTCCTCGGTATCGGGCCCAAGGATGCTGAACAATGACTCTTTGACCCGGTCGGAGATCGGGCGGGTGCCCTCGCCGGGGACAGAGTACAACTGGCGGCCCTTGGCGGCACCGGCAATGACGCGAACCACGGGGACTCCCTTCCTGCTAACCTGCGGCGAGTGTAGCACGGGAGCCAGGGCGGGTCAATCAGGGGGCGCGAGCCGTCATGGCGCCAGAGCCAGCGTTATGACAAGGCGATGGCCGACAGGCCGCGAGGTTCGCCGAGAGTGCGGCAGCCCATCGCCCTCACCCCAGCGTCGTTGAATACGCGATACGCTTGTGGGATTGAGTGCGATGGCCCTCTCCCCGCAACGCGGCGGCTAGGGTGCGTCGCCGGCGGGAGCCGCCGGCTCTTGCGCGGCGCGAGTCTCGGGGATGCGCAGCGTGACCCAGAGCCCCGCCAAGGCCCCCAGGGTCGCCACCACAAAGAGCAGCATGTAGCCAGCGTGGGGGGCCCAACCGTTGATCAGGTCGATCAGCGGGCCAAAGAGGCGCGAGGTGGCCGCCGAGCCCGCCGTCGCCAGGTTCGAGAGACCCAGGTACTTGCCCGCCTCGCTGGCGGGCACCAGATCGGTGGCCCACGCCCAGTTCACGCTGTTGAAAATGCCCATGCCCACGCCGATCACGACCCCCAGCGCCGGGATCCAGCCGGGCTGCCGCAGGACGGCCAGCAGCGCCATGCCCAAGGCGACGACGCCGCAGGCCGCCAGGCTGAGGCGTTTGCGTCCCCAGCGCTCCGAGAGCAGGCCGGCGGGGTAGACCGAGAGCAGCACGGAGACGCCGATGACGGTCATCAGGCTGCCTACCGTGCGCGCCGGGGCCTCGATCTCGAGGACATCCATAAAGTAGTAGAACGCAAAGGCCTGGACGGTGTAGGTGCCCAAGAAGACGCAAAAGCGCGAGAGCAACAGCCGGGCATAGCCCACATGCTCGCGCACCTGGATGTTGGCGATCTCCTTGATCTGCAGCCAGAGGGAATGGGTGGCGGCAGGCATCGGCGCCGCCCCCTTCTCCTCGCGGATCCCCAGGCCGGTGACGGCCAACCCTGCCAGCAGCACCGCGGCCACCAGCACGCCCGCCACGAGCAACCCTTGGGGCGAGGTGCCCACCAGGCGGCTGATGGTGAGGGAGGCCGCGATGACGCCCACCATCTCCACCAGGCTCTTGGTCCCCGCCGCGATCCCCCGCCTGTCCTCCGAGACCAGGTCGGGGATCAGGCCCTGGGCCGGGCCGTGGGCGATGTTGGAGCAGAGCTGCAGCCCCAGGTAGCCGAGGGCGACGCCGAACAGGCTACGGGCGTTGAGCATGACTACCAGCCAAACCACGTCCAGCAGGGTGCCCGCCAGCAGCCAGGGGCGTCGGCGCCCCCAGGCGCTCCTGGTATAGTCGCTGAGCGCCCCGCTGACGGGCTGGACGATGAGAGCGACGATCAGCCCGCCAAAGGTCAGAATGCCATAGGCCGTGTTGGGGGCGCGGCTGCCCAGCTCCAGGATCAGCAGGGGCAGGATCAGGGGGTGGATCGAGTTCCACAGGAACGACAGCCCCATCCAATAGGCATTCAGAACGAACATCTCGCCAGGGCCGGTCTGTCGGCGCACGCTATCTCCCCCTGAGTGGCGCACTAGCGAAAGGGCAATGGGAACAGGTCACGGCTTTCGTTGCCGACCACCGCAATGGGGGCGGGCAGGATCGCGACACCCTCGGCGCCCCCTCTCATCGCCAGGATGCGCAGCAGCACCGACGAACCATCGGGCACCTGGGCTGTATCCCAGAGATAGCTGCTCACGGCGGGCAGCCCCGTGCCCAGGGCCTCCCAGGTCATGCCTCCATCCAGGGAGCGCTGCAGGAGGACGTTCACGAGCCCGCCACCGTGGGTGACCCACCAGCGTATGGGCTGCTCCCCCGTCCAGAGCTCGCCTCCTGCTGGCGCCACAAATGCGACGCGTGGGCTGGCCGGGTGATAGGCGGCCAGCGGCCCTTGGCTGATGATCGTCGTGTAAAAGCGGCCATCGGTAGCCGTCAGGCGCAGCCAGAGGTCCGCCGTGCTGGGAAGCGCGGCAGGGTCCCACACATAGCGGCCGGTGTTGGCCAGATCATGGTCCAGGGAGAGCCAGGGGCCGTAGGGCCCCACGCTGTAGGCCAGATCCAGCGTAATGCGATCTCCGTCGGCATCCCAGGCGCGCCACAGCAGCTCGCGGACGCCCACCTGGGGGTCAGCCGAGCCCACCTTGACCCAAGAGAGATAGGGCGCGTGGCGGCCAGCGTTGGCGACGCGGAACGGCTCGCCCACGGCGCTCTGCCGCAAGCGTCCATTGTCCGCAGTCAGGCGCAACAGATAGGTGCCATTGGCCAGGGATGAGGTGTCCCAGATGTAGCGGCCGCTGTTCTCCAGACCACGCGCCAACCGCAGCCAGGTCTGTCCGCCATCGGCGCTGTAGGCGATCTCCATGGTCAGGCGCAGGCCGGTGGGATCCGCCGCCTGCCACTGGATCGAGACCTCGCCCGAGACGACGGCGTCTTGGGCGGGCGCCAGCAGCGAGACAGACGGCCTGACGCCTTCAGCGGCCCCGCCGGAGAAGGTCCGTGATGTGGCCACCACGCTGTGGAGCCCGTCGCTGGCCACCAGCGCCACCCGGTAGAGCTGATCGGAGGTCAAGGAGCGGTCCAGGGCGTACTCGCCGGTATTCAGCAGCCTGCTGGCGACGGTGCTCCAGGTCTGGCCGTCGTCCTCGCTCAGGGAGATATCTATGAGCAGGGGATCGCCATCGGCATCCTCGGCGATCCAGGTGATCAGGTCGCCACCCGCCAGGACTCCCCAGGGATTGGGAGAGGTGATGAGGATATGCGGGGGGGCGCTGGCCGTCCCAACCAGGCCAAAGGCGCCCGGGCTGGTCGCCACCGCCGTCGTCTCGCCATCGGAGACGGTGACGCGCAGCAGGTACCGGTGGCCCGCGGGCCACTCATCGGTCTGCCAGAGCCAGCGCTCCTGGGCGGCGTTCACCCTCGCCAGGGTGTGCCACGTCAAGCCGGCATCGGGGCTGAGCTCTACATGGGCCTCCAGGGCCCGGCCCCCGGCCGCTCGCAACTCCCAGCGCACCTCATGGAGCCCGGCCCAGAGCTCACCCCCCGTGGGGCTGACCAGCTCCAGCGGCGGCGGCTGGCCCCGCGCATCGAGCACCTGCAGCGGGCCGATGATGCTGGATAGCGAGCGCTGGCTGCCCAGCCTGGCCCGCGCCACCAGCTCATAGGTGCCGCCAGAGTAGCGTCGAGGGTCCCACAGGAAGAGATCCTGTGGGCCCAGGCCCTCCACCACGGGGCGCCATTCCTCCCAGCCCGAGATACGGCTCAGGATATCGATCTCGACCTCGTCGGAGGCGGCTCCGGCGGTCCACCAGCGTATCGGCCAGGCGCCGGTGAGGGCCGAGCCCGCCACGGGCGAGAGCAGCTCGATCTGCGGCGGCGGGTCATCGCCCAGGGCGATGAGGCCACGTCCCTCATCCTCCGTGGCAAAGTAGCCATCGCGGGCGATGACCTTGAGACGATAGGCACTGCCCGGCGGCAGAAACGCCACCTGCCATACATAGTAGCCGCCATCGCGCAGGTCCTCCGCCAGGGGGAACCAGGTCAGGCCGCCGTTGTCGCTATAGTACAGGTCCACGGCGAGGGCATCGCCATCGGGATCGGCCGCGCGCCAGAGGATCACCGCCTCGGTGCTGAGGCGCACGTGATCGTTGGGCCAGACCAGCTCGACCTCAGGGGGGACATTGTCCACAACGGTGAGCCCATCGGCGAGATCGGCGCCGGCGCCCCCCAGAGGATCGCGCGCCACGATGCGCAGAGTATAGTCCGTCCCGGGGGCCTGTTCGGTGGTGTCCCACTCATAGCGCCCGGTGCCCGGCAGCCCTTCGGCCAACAGGCGCCAGGGCTCCTCTCCGGCCCGGACATACAGCGCCACCCGGATCTCCTGGGCGTGAGGCGAGGCTTCCGCGTCGGTCGCCTGCCAGGCGATAGTCACCTTGCGGCCCAGGGTCTCGCCGGGGCGGGGGCGCAGCAGGATCACGTGGGGCGGGTCGTTGGCGTTGGCAACCACAAAGGGGCCGTGGGTGACCTGCCGGGCGTACACGCCATCCGTGGCGGTAACGCGCAAGTAGGCCGCATCGGAATCCGGCACCCGGGCGCTATCCCAGGTGAGGGAGACGCCCTCCGGCAGACCTTGCGCCAGAGGCATCCAGTGGCCGCCGGCATCGGGGCTGTACTCGACGGTGACGGTCATCGGCTGGCCGGCCGGGTGTTGGGCGTACCACACGGTGCGCTCCACCCCGTTCACCGGGTCGGCGCCGGGTCCCTGCAGCAGAGCGATGGAGGGGCGGGCGTTCTGCACCTCCACGGCGTGTTCCAGGTAGTAGACCTCCCCCTGGGCGGCGCCCAGCTCGGCCACCAGCACATGCTTGCCATCCAGGATCGCGTGGGTATTCCAGAGCAGGCTCCACTGCCCCCGCTGGGGCCGGGCCTCGCCCAGGGGAGATAGGGCGCCCTGGGCATCCCGCACGTAAAACGCCACCCATTCGATGGGCAGCGCGCCTTCCAGCGGGGCAACGGTGATGGGCGTCAGCCCCCTGACTCGTTGGCCCGCGGCGGGGGCGGCAAAGCGCCAGTTCGGCTGCCGATTGAGGAGCGTATAGGGCCCGCCCCACGTCGTGACCTGTGAACCGTCGGAGAGGATCGCCCAGATCAACAGCCGGTAGGAGGCATCCGCATACTGGGCGGTGTCCCAGGTCAGCAGCCACTCCTGCTCCTCGCGGGCCAGGTCGCCCAGGGGCAGCAGATCGCCCTCGGGCTGCTCCAGCCAGACCGTGGCCGATAGCACCTGGCTCGCATCGGGCGCCACGGCCAACCGGATCGTCTCCACGCCCCGCAGCTCCTGGCCCACTGTGGGCTGCGCGATCAACAGGGCGGGGCGCTGAGAGGGCCAGATCACATGGGCGGAATCGGAGCGCACCCAGGCGCAACGCTCCTGCTCGTCGCAGGCATGCGCCCAGATGAACCAGCTCTCGTCATACCAGGATGGCTCCGCGAACAACCGGGCGCGCCAGCCCACGTCGGTGGGCTCTCCCAGGCCGGCCCACATCAGGTCAGCCATGCCAGGCTCGATGCCGCGAAACGGGGTGGCCGTTGCCTTCTGCAGGTAGAACCCCACCCGAGCCGGCTGCCTGTGGGGATCCCTGGCGATGGCCTCCAACTCGGCCTCTCCTGTAACGGCGTCCAGGGGTATGGCCGTAACCTCGGTGAGGGTGGGGGCGAGGCTGTTGTTGATGGTCAATGGGCGCGAGCCGCGGCCCGCGATCATCTCGCCGTCAACGGTGTACCCCTTGGCCTCCAAGCGATAGGTCCCGTCGGGCAGCGTGCGGGTGTCCAGGCGCGCACTGGGCCGCTCTAGCGAGCCCTGGACCCTCAAGCTGACGTAGTGGGCCGCCGGCGCGCGCCCCTCGAGTTCCCCAGCCTGGTAAGGCGTCAGGTACAGGTCCAGGCGCGCGAGGCGCTCGGTGCCTTCGGGAGGAGCGATGGCCAGCATGATCTCACCGCTGGCCTCGGCCAGCGAGGGCTGGGCCCAGAGCCACAGCTCCTCGGCGGAGTTGGCCTGAAACCAGCCGCCCTCGGTGCGCCGCATGCCCTCTTGCGCCGTATAGCCCAGCGCCACGACGCGGTATCGGCGGGTCGGATCCAGGTCGCCAACGGGCAGCATCACCTGCCAGCCGTCGGCGCCATCGCGGTCAATGCCCAGTTCGCGCAGGGCGCCGAACTGCTCCGGGGACGGGCCATCTTCCTGCAGGTAGAACTCGACGCGCAGCCAGTCGGCGGCAGGGCAGTTGGCGGCCGCCTGGGCCACGGTATCCCCCGTCACAACTTGCCCGTCCAGGGGCCAGGTAACCTCGAGCTGGGGCGTCGCCACAAAGGGGCGCAGCAGATGCAGGCTCGGCGCCCCCGCCTCGTCAGCTTGCGCCCACACGAGGCGAGGCGCGTTCCACCCGTCCAGGCCTATGCCCAGCCCCCCAGACGCCTCCGATTCGTGGAGCAGCGTGCGAGCGAGATCCCAATCTGCCGAGGCAGAGTACCAGAGTTGCCCATCGCGCAGCCAGGCCAGATGGGCTGTCGCCCTGCTGCCGGCGGCCAGGGCCACGGGCGCCCCCGCCGGCAGCCCCGGCTCGACGAGACGGCGACCGTCGCGGGTCTGATTGTTGGCATAGTAAAGCCCTTCGCTGCCGAACCAGACCAGGTGCAGGGCGCCATCGGGGCCAAGGGCCACGTCGGCCAGGATGCCTTCCGGCGCCGCCGGGATGGAGGTCGCGCCGGAGACCAGGGGCGCATACCAGAGGCCGCTCTGGCCCGCATCGGTCCCACGGGCCGACCAGGCGACATAGCCCTGCCCCTGGCCATCCAGGGCGAGCTGCAGGCGCTCCGGTGTCAGGGCCACATCCACGGTCAAAGAGAGGGTGATGCCCTGTCCGGAGTGATGGACGGATAGCTTGCCGGGCTCCCACCACGCCCCCACCAGATCGCCCTGCCCATCGAGGCCAAACGTCCAGAGGGCCGCCTCAGCGGGCACCTGCCAGCGTCCGGCCTCGTCGCCACCCGGTGAGGCAACCACAACCACGCGGCCATCGCCTTCGGGCATGGCCCACGCCACCCAGGGCGGATCGCCTGCCGCCAGGGCATAGCCGGGGTGTTGCGGCGAGAGCCCGCCGAGGGGTTCCAGAGGCAACGCCTCGCTCAAGACCACGGGCGATTCTTTGGGCGATAGGGCCAGCATCAGGCGGGCCAGGCCGCCCTCGGGCACCCTCTCAGCCCAGAGGAGCTGAGGCTGGCCGCGGACGTCCAGGGCGACCAGGGGAGAGCGCCCTGCCGGGATCGCGCCCGACACGGGGAGGATCGAATGGCTGGCGAGGGGCGAGTCGGCGCGGACGGCGGGCGGCGTGAGGAGGGCGAGGCACAGGCAGAGCCACGCCATCCATCGCAGCGACCGAACGGCTGCAGCCCTCCCGCGAGGGGACTGTGGCCCGCGCAACGTCACGTATTTGGGAGCTAGCGACATACAGGCCCACATTTGTTCATAGCATCGGCAACCGGACGTACACCCTTGTCACGCCCTGCGCAACACGCGCTGCGCCTAGTCTGGCAGTCTCGGGATCAGCAGCACCTGGCCGACGTAAAGTGCGTTGGCATCCTCGATCTCGTTGATCTCGATGATCTCGTTGATCGAGACGCCAAACTCGTCGGCGATGATCTGGAGCGTGTCCCCGGACTCGACAGTATACACGGCCGAGGTCGGGATGGGCGTGGGACTGGGGATCGGCTTGGGAGTAGCGGTTGGCACGGGCGTGGGCGGATTGCGACGGATCTCCTCGGCGCGATTCGTGATTGCCGCATACAGACCCTTATCCGGATAGGCGCGGGTGGCCGCTTCCTGGTACGCTTGCTGCGCCGCCGTGATGTCGGCGCGGAGCTCGTAGAGCAGGCCCATAAAGGCGAACGGCACGCTGGCCGTGGGCTGCAACGCGATGGCCTGCTGGTAGGCCAGATAGGCGCTATGGATATCTCTCTTGCGCGCCTGCACATAGCCCAACCCGCAGTAGGCGCCGGCATCGTAAGGATCCAGGGTCACGGCGCGGCTAAAGGCGCTGGTCGCATCATCCCACTGGTGCTGTGCGGCAGCTACGCTGCCCAGCCCCACCCAGGCCGAGGCGTTGGGCTCGACCTCCAAAGAACGCTGGAACGCAGCGGGCGCCAGGTCGGCGCGGCCATAGAGCAACAGCGTGGTCCCCATATAATTGTGCAGCGCCACCTGCGACGCGGTGGGCAAACCGACGAAGCCGGCCGCCTTCTCGAACTGGCCACCCGCCAACAGGAGCTCGTTTTCGGCCATAAAGCCCAACGCCGTCGCCACCGGCACGATCACCTGGTTGACAAGCGCATCATCCAGCGGATCGCTCTGCCAGCGGGTCGTGGGCACGCTAAAGGTCCTCTGCAAAATGCTGGCCAGCAACAAGGGGACGCCGTCCATCTCCATCCCCTTGGCGCTGGCGCCCAACACCGTGATGGAATAGGTCTCCGTATACCGATCGCGCACCAGCGTCAAAGTCTTCCAGATCACCAGGTTGGCCCCCAGGTCGCGGCCCACGTAGCGGGCCTGGGCCTCCGAGGCGATGGGATAGGTGGGGCGCACGATGATCCGGTCCGCCAGCCCAACGCTGGAGACGATGGCCTGGATCGCCTCCTCGATGGCGCGCGCCTCCTCCATCGCCTGGGGCGAGTGGTCGGCGGCGGCGATGAGAATGCCCGTCTGGTCCTCGGCAAAGGTGCGTCGCTCGACCTCGGCCAGGGCGCGCTGCATGTCGGGCCGCCAAAGCAGCTCGGCGTAGGCGATGCTGCCGAGGTTGGCCAGCAGCGCTATGCCGGCGGCCAACCGCACCACGACGCGCCCACGACGCAGAAGGAGATAGGTAGAGGCCCCCGCGCTGACGGCCAGCGCCAGGTAGATCACGGATAGCCGGGCAAAGTCATAGTACAGAATGGCCCGCCCATCGGCCAGGATGCCGCGCAGGTAGAGGATGGGGCAAAGCAGGGCGACAACCAAGAGCGAGAAACGGGCGACGCGCGAACCAAACTGCACGCTCGGCTCCTCAAGGCGAATGGCTGTGGACGGCAAAGGCCTGGGCCACAGCGAGATGATCTACGAACGGGGCCATTGTACCAGGGCGGACATCGTTTGTAAACAAACGCGCGCGCGGGGGTGAGGGCGAGCAATGGCCCTCGCCCCCAACCCTCTCGCCCGCAAGCGGGAGAGGGAGCGCAGTCGCCCTGGCTGCGCGATACGCGCGCGGGGGTGAGGGCGAGCAATGGCCCTCGCCCCCAACCCTCTCGCCCGCAAGCGGGAGAGAGGGCGCAATCGCCCTGGTTAGGCGGCACGCCCGCGGGGGTGAGGGCGAGCAATGGCCCTCTCCCCCCACCCCCCTCGCCCGCAAGCGGGAGAGGGAGCGCAGTCGCCCTGGTTAGGCGGCACGCCCGCGGGGGTGAGGGCGAGCAATGGCCCTCACCCCCCAACCCCCTCGCCCGCAAGCGGGAGAGGGGCGCAATCGCCCTGGTTAGGCGGCACGCCCGTGGGGGTGAGGGCGAGCAATGGCCCTCGCCCCCCAACCCCCTCGCCCGCAAGCGGGAGAGGGGGCGCAGTCGCCCTGGTTAGGCGGCACGCCCGTGGGGTGAGGGCGAGCAATGGCCCTCGCCCCCAACCCTCTCGCCCGCAAGCGGGAGAGGGGGCGCAGTCGCCCTGGCTGCGCGGTACGCGCGCGGGGGCGAGGGCGAGCCCCCAACCCCCTCGCCCGAGTCAGCAAGGCCCTGGTTGACAGCCCCGTCGCTTTCAGGTATGATGGGGCCAGTGAGGAGCACGGCTCTTCACCTGAAACAGCACTCTAATAAAAGGAGGTGATGTGCAGATGGATTCTAGCAGTACTTGTTGTGTCCTGGCATCACCTCCGAGTGATTGCTAGGACACACCCAAGACAAAACCCCCTTCTTCGGAAGGGGGTTTTGTCTTTCTCGTGACCGCCGCGCGCGCTGCGTGGCTCAGTCGGCGCCCTGTCGCGTAGGCACCATATAGCCCCGGCGCAGGATGTTGCGCAGATAGATCGGCTCGCGGGGATTCGGCTCGATCTTGTCGCGCACGTTCTTGACGTGCACCCGCACCAGGTCGGGCATGCCGGTGCCGGCAGGGTAGCCCCAGACCTTCTGCAAGAGCTGGTCCGCAGAAAAGACCTGGTCGGTATTCGACATCAAAAAGTGCATCAGCTCGAACTCGACAGGCGTCAGCAGCACCGTCTGCACGGGGGTGTTCAGCTCGTATGTCCGCAGGTCCAGCGTGAGATCCCCCACCCGCAGACGGCTATCCGCATCGGGAGGGACGCGGCCATGCGTGCGGCGCAACAGGGCCTTGACGCGCAAATCGAGCTCCAGCACATCAAAGGGCTTGGTCAGGTAGTCATCGGCCTGGGCCTGCTGGTAAGCAGCGACTTTGTCGCCGATCTCCTGCTTGCCCGTGAGGAACAGGATAGGAAGCTGGGCGAGCTCCGGGGTTTGGCGCATGGTGCGGCCCACTTCGATCCCGTCCATGCCGGGCATCATGATATCGAGGATCACCAGGTCCGGGCGCTGCTGGCGGGCGATGGCCAGGGCATCCGTCCCACGATGGGCGACGGACACCTCGAACCCGCTGCGCCGCAGGCTTCTCTCGATCGCCTCGGCGACGGCATGATCATCATCTACGACAAGAATAAGCTCGCTCATGACTTCCCCCAACGCTTGTTGGTCCGGTCCCATCGCTCGCGACGCGCACACTTACACTGGTGAGACGGTCCTGCCGCTTGCCGTGGAGCGACCATAACGTCATTATAGTTCGTTCGCCGGGGGAAGACAAGGGTTCTGCGAGCTCTTCCGGTCGGCCGTCGAGTTGACGGACAAGCCCCACACGGGTATCATGGCGCTGCGCTGAGGTGACACATGGCGGAACCACGCATCTCCAGACCGATCACTGTGACTCAGGTGGTGGGCCTCCTGGCCCTCATCCTGATCGTCTTTTTCGTTGGGGCGTTTGCCTCCAAGGCCGTCGAGACCTATCGGCTCAGGACCTGGCTGAACGAGATCGAACAGGAGATCGCCTCGCTGGAGCGCCAGCGTGAGGCGCTCCACCTGGAGATCGAGCGCCGCCAATCCAACGCCTGGATCGACCAGGCGCTCAAGGAGACGGGGCGCGTGCCGGCGGACGTGCTCGTCGTGCGCGTAGCGACTCCTGAGGCGGCCGCGTCGCCCGGCGCCGGCTCCGCGGCGCCCCTGGTGGAGGACTCGCGCCCCACCTTTAGCACTCCCTCGCTGGATCTGCCCGAGGATGGGCGCTCTGGGCCCCTGTTCGGCTCGCCGAACTGGAAGGCCTGGATGGCTCTGATCTTTGGCCGCGAGTAGACCCGGTCGCCCCCAAGGCAACCCCATCCCCACCCTGGAGTAACCGTGATGCAAGCCATGGCCGCGATTCTGGAGCGCTTTGACACCCCCTTGGCCTGGCGCGAGATCGAGGTCCCGCCCCTGGCCGAGGGTCAGGTGCTGGTCGAGTTGGCTGCGGCCGGCGTATGCGGCTCGGACGTGCATATGTGGCGTGGCCAGGATCCGCGCACCCCGCTGCCCATCATCCTCGGCCACGAGGGCGTGGGCCGCGTGGTGGATCTGCGCGGGCCGCGCCGCGATATCTATGGGCAGCAGGTCGCCCCGGGCGATCTGATCACCTGGGAGCGCGGCGTCACCTGCGGCGCCTGTTACGCCTGCGCCGTATTGGGCGAGCCCTCCCTCTGCAGCCAGCGCTGGGTTTATGGCATCTATCGTTCCGCCCAAGAACCGCCCTACCTGAACGGCTGCTATGCCACCCACATCATCCTGGACGCGCGCACCCACCTGATCCCGCTGCAACAGGGGGAGGACCCCGCCCGTTTCGTCGCGGCCTGCTGCTCCGGGGCGACGGCAGCCCATGCGTTTGACCTGAGCCCGGTGCGCATCGGCGACACGGTGGTGATCCTGGGGCCGGGGCCGCTGGGCGCCTTTGCCGTGGCCTTGGCGCGGGCCAGGGGCGCCCAAGGGATCGTCGTCATCGGCGGCACGCCCGAGCGCCTGGCCCTGTGCGGGCATATGGGCGCCACCCACACCCTGGACCGGCACGCCACCACCGCCGCCGAGCGCCGCGCCGCCCTCCTGGAACTGACCCAGGGGCGAGGCGCCGATTTGGTGGTGGAGGCCTCGGGCAGCGTGGCGGCGGCCCAGGAGGGGCTCGACCTGGTGCGCCAGGGCGGGAGCCTGGCGCTGGTGGGCTTTGGCACGCCCGTGGGCTCCCTCTCGCTGGAGCCCTTTGAGCAGATCGTGCGCAAGAACGTGCGCGTGCAGGGCGTATGGGTGAGCGATGTGCGCCACACGCTCCAGGCCATCAGCCTGGTGCGGCAGCATCCGGAGGCCTTTGCGCGGCTGGTGACCCATCGCTTCCCGCTGAGCCAGGCCACCGCCGCGCTGGAGGCGGTGGAGCAGCGCGACGCCGCCAAGGTCGTGCTGGAGCCCGACGCGTAGGGGGCGCGCCTTGCCAGCTCGCGGACGCCCACTCTCAACCCACGAACACAACCGCTCCGCAGCAAGCCGGGGGTAATTTGGTGACGAACGACGAACAGATTTTCCCGGCGGGCAAGCTCCCCCTAGAGTTCCTGGGGGCGCTGCTGGCCCGCTATACGCGCACCGATGCGCGCCTGGTGACGGGGCCTCGCGTCGGCGAGGACGTGGCCGTGATCGACATGGGCGATCGCTACATGGTGGTCAAGACCGACCCCATCACCTTTGCCACCGACCAGATCGGCTGGTACGCCGTCCACGTGAACGCCAACGACATCGTGACCAGCGGCGCGCGCCCTCTGTGGATGCTCAACACGGTGCTCCTCCCCGAGGACAAGACGACCCCCTCCCTGGTAGAAGACATCTTCTGCCAGTTGCACGAGGCCTGTGAGAGCCTGGGCATCGTCCTGGTGGGGGGGCACACGGAGGTGGCCTGGGGGCTCGATCGGCCCCTGGTGGTGGGCGTCCTGATCGGCGAGGTGCCCCACGACCGCCTGCTGACCACGGCGGATGCCCGCGTGGGAGACCAGGTGCTGCTGGTGAAAGGCATCCCCATTGAGGGCGCCGCCATCATCGCCCGCGAGCGCCATGCCGACCTGGTGCGGCAAGGCATCGCGCCCGCGCTGCTGGAGCGCGCCCGCAATTATCTCTACGATCCCGGCATCAGCGTCGTGGAGGCGGCCTACCTCGCCGCCGAGCACCCCGGCGTGCACGCCATGCACGATCCGACCGAGGGCGGCCTGGCGACGGCGTTGCACGAGATGGCCTTTGCCGCGGGCACGGGCCTGCACCTGTATGCCGAGCGCGTGCCGGTGTTGCCCGAGGGAGAGCTCTTGTGCCGCGCGCTGGGGCTGAATCCTCTGGGGGTGATCGCCTCCGGGGCGTTGTTGGTGGCCGTGGCGCCGGAGCAAGCCGAGGGCCTGGCGGCCCGCTATGCCGAGGCGGGCATCCCCTGCGCCCACATCGCCGATCTCACGCCGGCGGAGGAGGGCATCCTGCTCTGCGACGCGCAAGGGACGCGCCCGTTGCCGCGCTTTGACGTGGACGAGATCACCCACATCTTTTAGCCCTGGGCGCGCAACGCCTCCACCAGGCGACGCGCCAGGGCCACCTCGTCCTCCGGGGTGGCGATCTCTTGATCCAGGAGCGCATCGCGGACGCGATCCAGGATCACCCGATACACCGGCCCCGGCGGGACGCCCATGGCCTTGAGGTCGTTGCCATCCAGGGTGGGCGCCACGTGGGCCAGCTTCCTCTCATAGAAGGCCAGCCGGTCATGCAGCTTGGCGGAATCGGTCAGCACCGAGAGGACAAAGCGCGCCTCGGGCGTAAAGGGCGCCAGGGTGCGATAGATCATGCTGGGCAACATGACGGTGGCCTCGAGCTGGGCGCGCACCTCGCGCAGCCCGGCGATCTGCTCCAGGAAGCGGGCGACGTCGCTGGGCAGGCGCAGCCGCCGCACAAAGGATTCCAGCTCATCGGGCGTCATGTGGCTCACCAATAAAGCCAGGTAGCACTGGTCGAGCTCGGGCACGCCGTTCTGGCCGGCCAGCTTGCCCTCCCACCCGTTCATGGCCAGCTCGCTCAGGTGGGCGCGTAGCTGCGCAAAGCGCTGCGAAGCCTCGCCGTTCAAGCGCAGCGAGCCATGGATCTGCTCCAGCGCCCCCAGTTGGCCCAACCGCAAGAGCCCCTTCTCCGGCGCCTCCTCGCGGAGCATCAAGAAGAGCTCGTTGCGCAGGCGCTCGCCCGTCACGTGGCCCAGCAGCTCGATGGCGTCGTCGATCAGCTCCGCGGTGCGCGCCTCGATGCCAAAGCCCAATCGCTGCTCGAACCGCACCGCCCGCAGGATGCGCGTGGGATCCTCCACAAAGCTCAGGTTGTGCAGCACGCGGATGCACTTGTCCTGCAGGTCTCGTAGGCCGCCATAGTAATCCAGCAGCTCGCCATAGCGCCCGCGATCCAGGCAGATGGCCATGGTGTTGATGGTGAAATCGCGCCGGTAGAGGTCCTGCTTGATGGAGCTGCGCTCCACCTGGGGCAGCCGGGTGGGGCTCTCGTAGAACTCGGTGCGCGCCGTGACGAAATCCAGCGCCGGGGGCACCCCCTGGCCGCGCTCCCCCTGGAGGATCACCTTGGCGGTGCCAAAGCGGGCATGGCTGCGCACATAGCCATCCACCTGCTCCACCAGCCGGCGCGCCATGCGAATGGCATCCCCCTCGACCACCAGGTCCAGGTCCAGGGTGGGGGCATCCAGCAAGAGATCGCGCACAAAGCCGCCCACGACATAGAGGGAGTAGCCCAGATCGTTGGCCGCATCGCGGGCCAGCATCAGCAGGTTGCGCAGCCCCTCCGGCAGGGCGCGATCCATCTTCTCGCGGAGCTCTTGGGCGCGGGCATCGTTGCTGGCCGGGCTGAACAGCTTGATCAGGTCGGTGCGGGTGACGATGCCGATAAAGCGCCCCTGCTCCACCACGGGCACCTGGCCCAGGCCGTATTCCAGCATCACCTCTTGCACGTCATCCACGGGCGCATCCGGCGAGACGTGCACCGGCCCCGTGTAGAGGATGCTGCGGATGGAGGTATCGCCGCGCCCATGGTGCAAGGCGCGATCCACGTCGCTGCGGGTGAGGATGCCGATCAGCCGCTCATCCTCCACCACGGGGAACCCCTCGTGGCCATAGCGCCGCATGAGCTGGGCGGCGTTCTCCACGGACATATCCAGACCCAGGGTGTGCACGTTGGTGGACATGATGGCCCGCACGCGGGTGGGAGGCTTGACGTGGGCCTTGAGCCCCTCCAGCAGCAGCCGCGAGACCTCCTCCAGATCGAGGTCCTCGGTGCGGCCGGCGGCGGCCTTGCTGTGCCCGCCGCCCCCCAGGGGGCGCACCAGCTCCGCCACGTCCACGGCCTCGGTGGAGCTGCGGGCGATGATCTGCACAGACTCCTCGTGCTGCGCCAGCAGGATGCAGGCGTCCGTCTCAAAGACATCCATCAGCTCGTGGATCAGCGAGGAGAGCTCATCCACATAGCGCTCCAGCCGGACGGCGGCGATGCAGACGGTGCGGTCGTGAACGGTGTGGATCTCGCTGGCGGCCATCAGGGCAGCCAGGGCCTGGCGCTGCAACTCGGTCAGCGGACGCCGCAAAAAGTCGTTCACGATGGCCAGGTCGGCCCCGTGGGCCAGCAGCCAGGCTGCCGCCGCCGCATCGCGAGGCGTGGTGGTCAGGTATGAGAGGGAGCCGGTATCCTCATAGATGCCCATGAGCATCAGAGACGCGCCGATGGGGCCCAGGCCGATCTGGCTCGTCTGGATGCGCTCCACCAGGAGCGTTGTCGTGGCGCCGATCTGGTCGCCCTCGAACTGCACCGCTGCCCGGAGGTCCTCGTCCGGGGCGTGGTGATCGATCACGCGGATGCGCGTCTCACCGTCCATGCCGCGCATAGGGGCGATGGCCTGGGTATCCACCAGGAGCACGTCGCCGATGGGCTCACGGGGCAGATCGCGCCGCTCCACAAAGGGAAGCTGCTCCTTGTAGAGGGCAACGAAATCCCGCAGATTGCGGTTCAAGTTCTGGGGAAGAACCGCGATGTGATCGGGGAAAAGCAGGCTCGCCGCGTAGATGGACGCCAGAGCATCCATATCGGCCCGCTCGTGACTGGTGATGATCTTCATCTTCGGCCATCGCTCCCCTGTTGGCGCGCGGATTCATCCAGGAGCATTATAGGCCCGCCACGGCGATCCGGGCAATTGCCCTGGGCGCTGGGGCAGCGGGGACGCCCCCCTCGGGACACCCTGCCGGCGCGCCTTGCCCTTTCGGGGCGATCACGTGTAGACTAGGCTTTGCGCAGCGGCGCAAGCCAAACCCAGCGTCGAGAGGAGCCCAATCATGAGCCAGGCCTACCACGTACTACTTTGCGGCAACGTCATCGCCCCTGAGGGGCGGCGGCTGCTGGAACCCATCGCCCGCCTTTCTCAAGTCGGAGATTACTGCAGCGAGGCGGAGCGCATCGAGGCCGCCAGCACGGCCGACGCCATGCTGGTGCGCACCGGCGCCGTCACCAGGGCCTTGGTGGAGCAGGCGCCCCAGCTCAAGATCGTGGCACGCCACGGGGTGGGCTATGATGCCGTGGACGTGGCCGCCTGCACCGAGCACGGCGTGCTCGTGACCATCACGCCCCAGGCCAACGCTACCTCCGTCAGCGAACATGCCCTGGCGCTGATGCTGGCCTGCGCCCGCAAGGTGCCCCAGGCCGATGCCGCCCTCAAGGTGGGCAACTGGCAGCGCGAGCCCTACCTGGGCATCGAGCTCTCCGGCAAGACCCTGGGCCTGGTGGGGCTGGGCCGCGTGGGCTCCAAGGTCGCCAACCTGGCCAGGGCCTTTGGCATGACGGTGTTGGCCGCCGACCCGTACACCAGCGCCGAGCACGCCGCCGAGCTGGGGGTGACCCTGGTCGCCCTGGAGGAGATGCTGCCCCAGTGTGATTTCGTCTCGGTGCACGCCCCCCTGACCCCCGAGACCCACCACATCATCGGCGCGCGGACCCTGCCGCTGCTCAAGGAGACGGCCATCCTGGTGAACACGGCGCGCGGCGGCCTGGTGGACCCCGTGGCGCTACGCACGGCGCTGCTGGCCGGGCGCCCGGCGGCCGCGGCACTGGACGTGTTCGAGCAGGAGCCCTTTGCCGCCGATGACCCCCTGCCCAAGCTGCCCAATGTGATCGTAACACCCCATGTGGGCGGGCAGACGGCCGAGGCCCTGGTCAACATGGCCGTGGCTGCCGCCGAGGCGATCCTGACGGTGTTTGACGGGCGTCGTCCCGATGGTATCGTCAACCCCGAGGTCCTGGCGAACTCGCGCGCGCGGCTCCAGTAGAGGATCGGCGAAGAACAGCGGGCGCGAGAGTTCCCTCCCGCGCCCGTCGGCCTACTGCGGGCACCGCGCCCCTCCTCTCCGCCCCTGCCCTCCAGGGGATGACCGGATCATGGCTGAGTGACATCCGCGCCCAGGCCAGTTGACCCCGCCCTCGCTTGTGAGTACACTGGCGCTCCCGTCAGCCCGCTGCATTCGCAAGAGGAGCTACAACATGCAGACGCGCACTTTGGGTCGCACCGGCATCGAGGTCAGCGCTATCTCGTTGGGCACCGAGTATCTCATCAACCTGCCCCAAGAGCACGTGGACGGCGTCATCCATTATGCCATCGAGAAGGGCATCAACTACTTTGATCTGTTCTATGGCCTACCGGACTTTCGGGACATTTTGGGGCGCTCCTTTCGCGGCTATCGCGACCGGGTGCATCTGACGGCCCACCTGGGCGCCATCGTCGAGAACGGCCAGTACGGCCTCAGCCGCGATCCCCAACTTGCCCTGCAGTACTTTGAGGACTATCTCCGGCGGTATCACACCGACTATGTGGACGTCCTGTTCCTGCACAACAGCGACGGCCAGCAGGATTACGACACCCTGATGGCGCCGGGCGGCCTGCTGGAGCTGGCGCAGCGCCTTCAGCGCGAGGGCAAGGCGCGGGCCATCGGCTTCTCCGGCCATACGGCCTCGACGGCCCGCCAGGCCGCCGAATCGGGCGCCATTGATGTGGTCATGTTCCCCATCAACCTGGCGGCCAATGCCGTGCCCGGCAAGCGCGAGCTGTTCCAGGCCTGCGCGGCTCACGATGTGGCCCTCGTCGCCATGAAGCCGTTCGCCGGCGGCAAGCTGCTGCAGGCCGAATCGCGCATGGCCCTGGAGATCTACCAGTCCGGGGGCGACCCCATGGAACTGGAGAAGAGGGGCGCCGTCACGCCAGTGCAGTGCCTGCACTATGTGCTCTCTCAGGTGGGCGTCTCCACCGTCGTGCCCGGCTGCAAGAGCATCGCCGAGCTGGATCAGGCCCTGGCGTACTGGGAAGCCGACGATGCGGCCAGGGATTTCTCTGAACTGCTGGTCGCCTTTGCCCAATACGAGACGGGCGCCTGCGTCTACTGCAACCACTGCCTCCCCTGCCCCTCGGTCATCGATATCGGCCAGGTCAACCGCCTGCTGGACATGGCAACCACCGAGCTGACCCCGGCGCTGCGGGCCGCCTATGCGGCGCTGCCCGCCAGCGGGGCGGATTGCATCCAGTGCGGCGCCTGTGAGGCGCGCTGCCCCTTTGGCGTGGCCGTCATAGACAGGATGGAGCAGGCAGCGGCGCTCTTTGCCTAGCGTGCGCCTCTAGTCGGCGCCTTGTTGATCGGGGTGCCGCTCGTCGGCGCAATGGAACCACAGGTTGATGATAGGATGGGCGGGGTCGCCGATGAGATAGTGCTCCTCGCCTGGCTCGATCACCAGGACATCGCCGGCCGCCACAGGCTGGCGATGTCCGTCCAGCTCGAGCTCGCCCCGCCCCTGCAGGATCACAAACACCTCATGGGAATCGTGGATGTGGTGGCCTTCGCTGTGGGTGCGCCACCCCACCGGGTGAAAGCTCAAGCCCCCATAGTTGATGAAACGTCCTGGCACCACGGCCTCGGCCACATGCTCGGCCCCCACAGGCCCCAGATCCGAGACTCGGTATCGCCTCATCGCGCCTCCTTTGTTGCGGAATATGTTGATCGGCCGCTGCGGGTGGGCGTCTCGCGCCGCACCCCATCGGCCCCGTGCGCCAGGCTTGCCTTAGCCCGGCGCGCACCTATATAATACGGGGCAACATGGCCGATGCAAGGGGGTTGCCTTGGCTCTCTTGATCCTTGCTACATTCCTTTCCGCCGGATTCGGCCTGGTGATGCGCGCCTCGCAACGCCAGGGCTGCAACATCTGGGCCGTGGGCCTGGTCAACTATGCCGTCGGGGCGCTGTTCCACGGCGCGCGCGCCTGGTCCGAGGGGGCCGGTCCCCTTTCGCAACCCGTCCTGCTGTTCGGCCTGGCCATCGGCGTCATCTACGCCATTGATTTCGGCCTGTACGCCCCACTCCTGCGCATGCGTGGCGTCTCGATAACCCTGGCCATGGCGCGCATCAGCATCATCGTCCCGCTGTTGGCCTCGATCCTGCTGTGGCGCGAGCCGCTGACCGGCTGGGCTGCGGTGGGCGCGCTGATGGCCATTGTCGCGCTGCCGCTGCTGGTGCTCAAGCCCCGGGCAGCCCAATCGCTGGGGCGGCCGGCCCTCCTCTACGGCATCGCCCTCTTTGCGGGCACCGGCGCCGAACGCACCTTGATGAAGGCGTTCCAGATCCAGCCGGCGGCCGGCCAGGACGCCCTGATGCTGGCCATCCTGTTCGCGACCGCCTGCCTGGTGATGGCAGCAAGTTGGCTGCGCCACGACCGCAGCCTTGCGCGCCGCGACATCGGCTGGGGCATCGCGCTGGGCCTGACCAACGCCCTGGCGAACCTGGCGTTCCTGGGCAGCCTGCGCCTGCTGCCCGGCATCCTCGTTTTCCCATTCATGGCCTCGATCAGCCTGGTGTTCGCCGGCCTCTTTGCCCGCGTGGCGTGGGGCGAGCGCGTCACCCGCCGCGAATCGCTGGGCATGGGCCTAGCGGTGGCCGCGGTAACCCTGGCGAACCTGGGCTAGCGGGGCCCGATCTGGCGCCCTTGCGCATCGTCTTGTCGGCCAAACATCACATGCCCCGAGGAGTGATACCATGTCCTATCGCGCTTTCGCCTTTGACATAGACGGGACGCTGCTGGATTCCCAGACCCGCCTGCGCCCGCGGGTGGTCGCCGCCCTGGAGGAGCTGCGCCGCACCCAGGCGGTGATGCTGCTGGCGACGGCGCTGCCCCAGCGCTTCGCCCGCGCCAAGCTGGCCGAGGCGCCCTACCTGTGCCAGCGGGGGGTCTTTTTGGGCGGCGCCCACGTGGTGGACGAGATCGGCGGCTTTTGCCGGCATGCGCGCCTGCCGAGGGAGACGAGCCAGGGTTTGCTGGCGGGGCTGGCCGCCGTGGACCCGGCCCTGCAGATCCTGGTGCAGACGGGGCCCGATCATCACGCCTTGCGGCTGCCCATGCCGGAGGCCGTGTTGGCGAGCTGGGGCTACCCTCCCGAGGCCCTGATCCCCTTTGCGGAGGTCCAGGCTGGCCCCTGCGCCAAGATCGTCGCCTGGCACGAGAGCCTGGACCTGCGCCCCCTGTGCAGCGAGCTGCAGGAACGCCTGCGAGGGCAGGCCCGCCTGTTCGCCTCCGAGGATGGCCGTTGGCTGCAGGCCACCGCCTGGGAGGCCAACAAGGGGAGCGGACTGCTGGCGCTGCTGGAGCACCTGGATATCGCCCCTGCCGAGGCGGTGGCTCTGGGCGACGAGTTGCCCGATCTGGACATGTTCCGCGTGGTCGGCGCCTCTGTGGCGATGGGCAACGCCCCCGCCGCCGTGCAAGCCGAGGCCACCTGGGTGACCGCCACCTGTGATGACGAAGGCGTAGCAGTGGCCATCGAACGCCTGTTGAGAGTATAATATCTCACGTCGCTAAAGCGCTACCACAGTATACGGGGCGCTTTGGCATCTTGACCAAGCGCGACTATAATTCAGGGTAGCGTTCGGCTCGCCAGTCCATGTGCTCTGGGGGGAGGGCAGTGTGATGTCGGTAGACGATCTCAAGCGTCAGGCGGGTTATCGGGCCGTCGAGTCCGTTTGCGATGGTATGGTGGTCGGGTTAGGCAGCGGCTCTACGGCGCGCTATGCCACCTTACGCCTGGCAGAGAAACTGCGCTCGGGCGCCTTGCGCGATATCGTCGCCGTGCCCACCTCCGAGGAGACGGCTGCCCTGGCCCGCCAGGAGGGCATCCCATTGACCACCCTGGAAGCCCACGGCCAGATCGACATCACCATCGATGGCGCCGATGAGGTGGACCCGGAGCGCAACGTCATCAAGGGGCTCGGAGGGTTCCTGCTCCGCGAAAAGATCGTGGCCTATGCCAGCCGCCACGAGATCATCGTCGTGGACGACTCCAAGCTGGTGGAGCGCCTGGGCACCAAGAGCCCCGTGCCCGTCGAGGTGATCCGCTTTGGCTGGCGCAACACCCAGCGCGCCCTGGAGCGCACGGGGGCCGAAGCTGTGCTGCGCCTTGCTTCCGGCGAGCCCTACATCACAGACGAGGGCAACTACATTCTGGATTGTCGCTATCCGGGCATATCTGCACCGCGTGAGCTTGCCACGCACATCAAGGCGATCCCCGGCGTGGTGGAGAGCGGCCTCTTCCTGGGAATGGTACAGACGGTGATCGTCGCTTCCCCCG
Organism: Anaerolineales bacterium UBA1429; assembly: GCA_002329325.1. Lineage (GTDB taxonomy): Bacteria > Chloroflexota > Anaerolineae > UBA1429 > UBA1429 > UBA1429. The sequence goes on along the minus strand of DCTX01000023.1, from coordinate 17,624 downwards.
GAGGAATCCGCACCATTGAGCAATGACCATGGCTGGTGAAAGCATTCTGGTCGTTGACGATGCGCCCGAGATACGGCGCCTCCTGGAACGCTTCCTGGTGCGCGAGGGCTACGAGGTAGGTCTGGCTGGGGACGGCGAGACCGCCCTCAAGCTGCTGGAAAGCGAGGCCTATTGCGTCGCCATCGTGGATCTGGTCATGCCAGGCATGGATGGCGTGGAGGTTCTGCGCCAGATCCGCGAACGCTCCCCCCTCACCGACGTCATCATCCTCACCGGCTATGGCGAGCTGGAGACGGCCGCCACCACCTTGAGCCTGGGCGCCTACTACTACTTCCAGAAAGAGTCGTTCAACCTGAGCCTGATCCCCCTGGTGATCGGGCGCATGATCGAGCGACAGCAACTCACTCGCCAGAACGATCAGCTGATCGGCGAGCTACGCCAGGTAAACATGGAGCTGGAGACGAGCCGGCAGCGGCAACTCCACTCCTTTGACCACATCGGCCGGGCGCTGCAGGGCGAGCTGGGCATCGCCGACATGAGCCTGGTGCTCGGGCAGGCCATCTCCAGCGTTGTCGATTGTGACGCCGCCGGCGTGCTGGTGGTGGCCCCCGAGCTGACGGAGCGCCCGGTGGCCGCCCTGGTGAGCCAGCGCGCCCTGTCGAACACAGATACCCAGGCCCTGGCCAGCACCCTCGTCGCCTCATGGGGCGCTCCCCTGGGCAGCGACCCGCAGATCGTGACCCCGCCGATACGCGCGAGCGCCGTCGAACCGAATAGCCGCAGCTGGGCCTATTGGGAGGCCGAAAGGCTTGTCGCCCACGATGTGGCCCTGGGGCTGGCCTTGGTCGCCCGCCAGCGTGAGGAGCCCTTCTCAGAGGACGATGTGAGCATGCTGCGCGTCCTCAGCTCCCAGGGTGGCATCGCCCTCGAGAACACCTACCTCTTTGCGCGCATGCGCGACCTGGCCACGCGCGACAGCCTCACCGGCCTGTACAATCACAGGCACTTTTACGAGCTGCTGGAGGCCGAGCTTTCACGCGCCGAGCGCCAGGGGCGTTGCGTGGGCGTCATCATGCTGGATATGGACAAGGACCCCGAACATAGCCTCAAGGCCGTGAACGACCGCTTTGGCCATCAGGCTGGCGACGCCCTGCTCCGCGAGATCGCCGCGCGCCTGCGCACAACGGTGCGCCGGGCCGACTCGGTGGCTCGCTATGGCGGCGACGAGTTCATCGTGCTCGTGCCGGAGAGCGGGCCCGAGCAGACACTGGCCCTGGCCGAACGCCTCTGGAAGCGCATCCGCGAGGAGCCCTTTGTCGTCGCCGGCCACGAGATCCACCTCACCGCCAGCCTGGGCGTATCGGTCTCGCCCGAAAACCAGCCCGATACGCCCGATGAACTGGTGCAGAGGGCGGATCGCGCCTGCTACCAGGCCAAGGACTCGGGACGCGACCGGGTCTGTCTGCTCGTCCGCGACGAGTCGGATACGCGCGCGACATAGCGCGGCCACACCTCCGCCCGCGCGCCCCCGCCCGGCTCGAACAGAACCGAGTCGGCCCGTTTGACCCCACCCCCAATCAGGGGCACAATCATGCGTACACGATCGAGACGCATGGGCGGGCCTTCCTTCGGCCTCCGAACAAGTTATGATATCAAGCCTGGCATTTCAGGGAAAGAGGCAAAGCATGGATGACTTGGTAAGGCTGTGGGAGATCCCTGAGACGAGCGAAAACTATATGATCGCGGGATGGGAGCAGTGGGCGGATGCAGGCGAGATCTCATCCGGCCTGCCCCAGTATCTGATCGAGCTAACCGGCGCCGAGCGCATCGGCAAGATCCGGCCCGATGGCTTTTACTTCTTCCAGGTGCCGGGCACCCATCACCTGTTGCGCCCCCAGGTCAAGCTGGTGCAGGGCCACCGAGAGAGCATGTCCAGCCACGATAACGACCTGTACTATGCCAATATCAACGGCAAGGGCCTGCTGCTCTTTATCGGCGAGGAACCGCACCAGAACGAGGAGCGGTATGCCGAGGCCTTTTTGGACATGGTGGAGGCGGTGAACACCAAGCGGGTCGTCATCGTGGGGGGCGTCTATGGCGCCATGCCCTACGATCGCGATCGTGAGATATCGTGCGTCTACAGCCTGCCCCGCATGAAACCCGAGCTGGACCAGTACGCGGTGCGCTACTCGAACTATGAGGGCGGTTCCACCATCGGCAGCTATCTGGCCCACCACGCCGAGTTCCGCGGCCTCGAGATGGTCGTCTTTCACGGCTTTGCCCCCGCCTACGAGTTCTCGCAGATGGGGCTGACGGTGCAGGCCATGCGCGTCGAGGAGGACTGGAAAGCCTGGCTCGACATCATGCGCCGCGTAGATTACATGCTGGGCCTGGGGCTCGACCTCTCCGACCTGGAGGAGCGCAGCAGCAGCCTGATCGCCGCCTGGCGGAACAAGATAGACGAGCTGGAGCAAAAGCATCCCGAGCTGCACATCAAGGACTACCTGGATTCGGTCGCCCATGATTTCGTGGAGCGGTCGTTCATCCCACTGGACTCGGCCTGGGATGTGTTGGGGGATATGTTGGGCGAGGAGGATCAGGAGTAGCGCCAGGCGCCCGGCAACGTCCAGCGGATCCGCCGCCAGACGCGCCAGAGGAGCCAGCCCACCAGGACCAGCCCAGCCAGCAGGCCCAGGAATTGGCCGATCGGGAAGCGTTGCCCCTCTGCGGGTAGCACTTCAAAGGCATCCACCACAGCCTCGTGGCCAAGGCTGGCAGGGTCGGCGTTCGGGGCCACGATCAGACGCAGCGTATGCTCTCCGGGGCCGGCGTTCCGAACCAACGGGATGCGGGCCCCGGAGTTTGCTTCTGGGGCATACAGGCTCACATAGCTGGCGCCCTGGGCATCGGTGGGCAGGCCGCCCGCCGCCTGCCCGTCCAGCAGCACATGCAGGCGTCCTCCCGTCGGGCCGGTCTGGGTAAGCAGGTCCACGCCCTGCCCGCGAAAGGTCAAGGTCAGGCTATCGCCCGGCTGGTCGGTGCGCACCCAGTCGCCTCCCAGCGCGTCGGAGACGATCTCGCTCCGCCAGCCCCCATAGGTCTGGACGGCAGGGCTGCTCTGCTGGTGCAGGCCCGGCCCCGCCACGCCTTGGCCCAACGCCACGTCCTGCACGGCAAAGTAGAGCTTTCGGGGCGTAAAGTCGGTATCCACCATGCGAAAGTAGTACTCGGCCTGGTCAGGCGTCAGGCTGCCCACCTGCCGGAAATACCAGATCATAAAGACGCCTGCCCACGGCCACTCCTCACGGGCCATGCGAATGCCCTCGATGGTATAGGCGGCCTGCTCGCTCTCGGTCACCTGCCCCCAGACGAGCTCGTCGGGGTCCATGGTCTCGGGGGCCGCATTCCAGCCGTACTCGTTGAACCACACGGGCTTGTCGCCATCGCCAAAGCGCTCCATGATCGCACGATGGAGCAGGACGCGCTGAAAGTTGAGCACCTGGCGCTCCGGAGGGTCGTCCGGCGGCAGATTCAGGCCAAAACCGTTGGCAGAGTAGATGTCAAAGCACTCGGCAAAGCCGGCCTTGTACATGGCCTCCAGGTAGTCCAGATCGTCCATCGAACGCCACTTGCCCGGCTCCGGGTGCGGCTCCCCCAGGGTGATCGCCAGCGGCGCGCTCAGCACATAGACATTGGGGTCCGCCTCCTTGGCCCGGCGATAGGCCACCCGCAGCAGCTCGACATAGGCCTCCGGGTCCACCGGGCGGTTGCCCCATTCAGGAAAGATGTTGGGCTCGTTCCAGATCTGGATGTAGCGAATCCTGCCCTTGTAGCGCGAGACGAACGCATAGACGAAATCGCCATAGTCGTCAAAGTTGTCCGGCGGGCTCTGCCGATAGGTATTATCCTGGCGCGTCCAATCGGGGGGGCGATCCAGTCGGGCCACGATCTGCAGGCCGTACTTTTCACAGGCCTCGACGATGCGATCCCACTTGGCCCAGCTATCCTCTTTGGTTTGAGGATCCAGGAACTCGCCCTTGCGCACGGGCTCGATCTGCTCCCAGGGGAACTGCTGCTTGACCCAGCCGATGCCGGCATCGGCGGCCATGTGCAGCGTTCGATCGATCTTCCAGGGTTCCACCTCGCGGCCCAGGAAAAAGTTGGCACCGTAGGGGTTGAGATCGGTATTGGGGATCTGGCGTTCGTGATAGCCCGCCTGGGCCTGGCGGGCGCTGGCCCAGAACCGCCAGAGCAGGTTGCCCAGCAGCGCCAGCAGGATGGCCAGCACCAGGACCAGGAGGGCTGCGGCCAACCACCAGACGCGGCGGTGGCCCCGCCGTAGGAAGGTCATTCGCGACACACCTCAAAGGTCTAGCCTGACAAGACCGTGAGCCGCATTATAGGCTGCGCGCCAGGGCGCTGTCAATCAGTTGGGCGCGGGCGACCAGCGCTGCGGCGCGCGGTCGGTGGCCCTTTCACCCGCGAGCGTCACGCGTCGTCAGCGCGGCTACGCCCCCTCTCCCATTCCTATGGGAGAGGGGGGCAGGGGGGTGAGGGCGACGAAGCACGCGCGCCCTGTCCTTGCGTCGCGTCTGTGGGGGTCAGGCGATCGCACGCCGGCACGCGATTGGTGGCCCTNNAGGGGGGCAGGGGGGTGAGGGCGATCGTCGCGGGCGCTTTGCCAAATGGGTGGCCCCGCCCTTCTCCCGCTGCCTTGGGTCCCTTCGGGCCAGACAGCCCTTGTGCAGAGGCTGCAATCGTGCTACGATCAGGCAGGGAGTTATGTCACCCCCAAGAAGCGCGTTCAGCCAAAAGGAGCCGGGAGATGAAAAAGATCCTTCAGGAGTTCCGCGAGTTCGCTCTGCGCGGCAGTGTGCTCGACCTAGCGATCGGCGTCATCATCGGCGCGGCTTTTGGTGCGGTGGTGCGCTCGTTCACCGCCGACATCCTGACGCCTCCCCTGAACTTGCTCCGCCCCGCCGAGTTCACCAACCTGTTCGTGGTGCTGCGGGCAGGCGGCACGCCGCCTCCCTATGCCACGCTCGCCGCCGCTGCGGAGGCCGGCGCCGTGACTCTGAACATCGGCGCCTTCATCGATAGCGTCATCGCCTTCCTGATCACGGCGATCGCGCTGTTCCTGCTGGTTCGCGCCATCAACTCCGCCAAGCGCAAAGAGGAAAAGGCGCCCGCCGCTGGCCCTACGACCAAAAAGTGCCCCTTCTGCCTTTCTGACCTGCCTATTGCCGCGACCCGCTGNNAGAGGAGCCGGAGGCAGCCGCCGAGGGTTAGGCAGCCGATCTGCCGAGCCGCAGGGGCGCCGTGGCGCACAGAGACCCTGGGTCTACGAAAAGAAAGCGAGGCTCGACCATGGATGTGGAGGCTCTCTTGAGTGAGCTGGCCCTCGGTCCACGCATCGTGCGCGCTATGCTGGAGGGAGTCCCGCGCGAGGACCTCCTCCGGCGCCCCGCGCCCGACGCCTGGTGCATGCTGGAGGTGCTCTGTCACCTGCTGCACGAGGAGCGCCACGACTTTCGCCCGCGCCTGGAGGCGACCCTGCACCGCCCCGCGGACCCCTGGCCCGATAGCGACTGGGACGGCTGGATGGCCGCCTATCAGAGCGCCCCACCCGATCTGGACGAGACATGGGAGACGTGGGAGGCCGAGCGACAGCGCTCGCTGGCCTGGCTGCGCAGCCTGGATGCCCCCGCCTGGGAGACCGCCCACCAGACCGAGTGGGGCGCCCTCTGCGCTGGAGACGTGTTGGCAGCCTGGGCCGCCCACGACATCCTGCACCAGCGCCAACTGGTGCGGCTGCGCTTTGGGCGCGTGGTTGCGCTGGCCGCCCCCTACGGGGTGCGCTACGCGGGCGAGTGGTAGGTCGGGCGTCGCGTCCTCAGTCGGGTGAGCGCCGCGCCACGGGCTGGCGGATGACGGTCTTGATCCTTTCCGGGGCCGTGCGCCGGGGATCGCTCAGGTAGATCTCGTGGTGCTTGTCCCTCGGCACGCACCCTTGCTCGGCGATATAGGTGTGGAGTCTGGCGATGGTGGGCGCCTCTTCGGCATAGGGGCCGACGTGCATGATCTGGGCCGCCAGGCCCTCCTCCAGCCACGCGAACCTCACCAGGTCGCAGGCGGCCAGGCCCTTCTTGGTGCGCACCTCGGCCAGGGCTTCCTCCACACGCTCTTGGGTCACGTACTCGGGCTGCATGATCATGGCCGTCCAGAGCCAGGTCTCCCTGCTATCCAGGCCGAAGTGGGCAGGGCCGCCGGCCCACCAGAGCCCCTCCAGCGGCATCACGGCATAGTCAACGCCCTCCGCCCGCTTGACGGCGAACTTGAGGGCATACGACAGGGCGTACAGCGCCTCCAGCGCCTCCTGGTAGGCCGGGGAACTGTTGGGATCGCCCTGGCCGTCGATCATCAGGAACCGCATGGGCGGCACAGTGACCAACCCGGCGACCTTGGCAGAGGGCGCATATAGCTCTTTCCACTCCTTGCGCAGATCCACTTTGGCCATCGCGTCCCCCCTTCTCGCACGCCCGGGCCCCACGCAACGTATCTCGCCTGCTGCATCGCCAGTATTGCGCCCTCCTCGTTATCTGTCAACCAGACATGGCTGCCATGCAGGATGCTCTGCATAATGGCGCGGCCCCCTCCACGCAGGCTGCGCGCATTTGCCAGCCGCTCAGCCCATGCTACCATGGGAGGCGGTGTGTGCGTCTAGCCCCGGGGTGCAGACCCTTGGCTTTTCCATGCGAGCGCAACCGTTTCTCCACATTCATCGGGTACGCTAGGGCTACTGGCATTCACTCATCGTTTTCAACTCCCACAGGAGCTAGCGCCCATGGCCAAGCAGACCCGCCGCAATCTGATCCTGGACATCGCCCTCACCCTGGCGTTCGTCGCATCGCTCAAGCCCTTTGTCACCGGGCTGGCGGTGCACGAATGGCTGGGGCTCGCCATCGGTGCTGCCATCGCCGTACACGCCCTGTTGCACCGCCGCTGGATCGCGGGCATCAGCCGACGGCTGGCCTGCCCCCTTCCGGGGCGCACCCGCCTCTGCTACGCCCTCAACGCCGCGCTGCTGCTCTCCTTTGCGTTCCTGGTCGGCAGCGGCCTCCTGCTCTCCCAGACCGTGCTGCCGCTGATCGGCCTGCGCCCCACGCCCAGCCTGGCGCTGGCCACGGCGCATCGGCTCTCGGCCTACGTGCCCTTGGGGCTCCTGGCGATCAAGCTGGCGTTGCACTGGCGCTGGTTCGTGCAGGCGCTGGCGCCTCGCCGGCGGGCCCGGGCCGCGACGCCCGCGGAGGCGCCCGTCCTGGCGACGGCATGCCCCGGACGCCTGAGCCGTCGGCGCTTTCTGGTGCTGGGCGGCGGGGCGGCCTGCGCCCTGGCCCTGGTGGGGTGGTATCGTCTCGCTGCCGCCCAGGGTACAGAGGCGCTGCCCGCAGGGGCGCCCCTGGACGAGGGCGAAGCGGCCGAGCTGCTGGCCCCCACGGACGCGAGCCCTGTCGCCCCCACGCCCGCCGGCGCGGTCGCGACCCCGCAGCGAACGGCCGCGCCCCTGGAACCCTCTGTGACCGTCACACGGCTCGCGCCGCCCTCGCCCACGGCCACGGCTACGGCGATCCCCACAGTGCGGCCCGTGGTCAGCAGCCGTTGCCCCTATGGGCTGGTCAACGATCCCTACCCCGGGCGCTGCCGCCGCTACGTGGATAGCGATGGCAGCGGCTATTGCGACTATTCCGAGGCGGCCTAGGCCGGGTCGCGGGCAAGCGGAGCGGCACACGGTGGCGGCTCGGACGCGAGAGACGGCGGTTGATCTCTTGAGGGGCGACGCTGCGCAGCCAGCGCCACCATCTGGGCAGAAACAATCACTGGCCCCGCTTGCCCGCGCCTGCGGATTGCAGTATCCTCCTGCGCGCAACCCAACCAGAAGCGTCTTGGAGGTGAGCCATGGGACAGGAACTTGCGTCTGCTGCGCCCGAGACGGTGGGCATCCCCTCGCGCGCGATCTTGAGCTTTGTCGATGCCGTTGAGGAGCGTTGCGGCGGCCTACACAGCATGATGCTCCTGCGCCACGGCCAGGTGGCCGCGGCGGGATGGTGGCGCCCCTATGGCCCTCAGCGGGAGCACATGCTCTTTTCCCTCTCCAAGAGCTTTACCTCGACGGCGGTGGGCCTGGCCATCACCGAGGGGCTGCTCACCCTGGATGATCCGGTGCTGCGCTTCTTCCCGCAGGAGGCCCCCGCCCGCCCGAGCCGCAACCTGGCGGCCATGCAGGTGCGCCACCTGCTGAGCATGAACACGGGCCACGACGAGGACACCATTCCCTTGCTGCTGCGGCGGCGCGATGGCGATTGGGCCAAGGCCTTCCTGTCGGCGCCCGTCAAGCACAAGCCCGGCAGCCATTTCGTGTACAACTCGGGCGCCAGTTACATGCTCTCGGCCATCGTCCAGCGCCTCACGGGCATGCCCATCGTCGAGTACCTGCAGCCGCGCCTGTTCGATCCCTTGGGCATCGAGCCGCCTCTGTGGGAGACCTGCCCCCGGGGCGTCAACGCGGGCGGCTGGGGCCTCAACCTCAAGACGGAGGATATCGCCCGCTTTGGGCAGCTCTATCTGCAAAAGGGCCGCTGGGGCGACCAGCGCCTGCTGCCCGAGGCCTGGGTCAACGAGGCCACCTCGTTTCACTCTGACAATTCGTATCGCGAGGTGCCCGATTGGCAGCAGGGCTATGGTTTCCAGTTCTGGCTCTGCCGCCACGGAGCGTATCGAGGCGATGGCGCCTTTGGCCAATACTGCCTGGTGATGCCCGCTCAGGATGCCGTCCTGGCCATCACCAGCGGCGTGTCGGACATGCAGGCGGTGCTGGACCAGGTGTGGCAGCACCTGTTGCCCGCCATGGGCGAGCCTTTGCCTGAGGACGTCGCCGCCCGGCAGGCCCTGGCCAAACGGCTCGAGGGTCTGGAGCTGGCCCCCGCCCGGGGCGAGGCCAACCCGCCGGCCGCCGCCGAGATCGCGGGCGGGCGCTGGATCATGGCCGAGGATGCCCCGGGGATCAAGAGCATGTCCTTTGCCCTGCAGCCCGACGGTTGCGTCCTGACGGTGCGCGATCGGGCCGGCACGCATCGCGTGACTTGTGGCCTGGGCGATTGGCGCGAGGGTACCACCACCCTGGACATCGCCGCCACTCGCACCTTGCCCCGCGGCGCCATCGAGCGGCCTGTGGCCGCCAGCGCCGCCTGGACGGATGCCCACACCCTGGTGGTCAAGCTCTGTTTCTACAAGACGCCTTTTCACCCCACCCTTACCTGCCGCTTTGAGGGGGACGAAGGTCGATTCACCTTCCGCGCCAACGCCGGCTGGGATGGCAGCGGCGCCGTGGAGTGGAGCGGACGCAGGCGAGGGTAGCGGCGGAGGCCGCAAACCCGACCGCCGACGAGGCCCCGGAACCGTCGGGGCCGAGTTTGCGGCCTCTGCTGGATTGTGTATGATAAGTGACAGTATAGCGATTTCGACGAGGAGTCTCAGATGGACGTGATTCTGCTCAAGGACGTCAAGGGGGTCGGCAAGGCCGGCGACCTGGTCAAAGTGGCCGATGGCTATGCCCGCAACTATCTGATCCCGCGCAAGCTGGGCGTGGTAGCTACCCCTGCGGCGCGCAAGCAGGCTCAAGAGCAAGCTGCGGTGCGGGCCCGCCAGGAGGCAGCGGCGATCAAGGCCGCCCAGGCTCACGCCCAGGCGCTCCAGGCCATCGAGCTCGTCTTCAAGATGCGCACCGGCGAGACCAACAGGCTCTATGGCTCGGTCACGTCCAGCGATATCGCCCAGCGGCTCGCCGAACGGATCGGCGCCGAAGTGGACAAGCGCAAGGTCCAGCTTCACGAGCCGATCAAAGAGCTCGGCTCCTTTCCAGTAGATGTCAAGCTGCATAACGACGTTCAGATCACCGTGACGGTGGTGGTAGAGCCTGAAGAGTGATGCCGGCGATTCTTGCGGTTCGGCCCCAGAGCCCCTCTGGGGCCCGCGTACCCTGCCGCAGCAGCGCCGCTTGCGACCTCCCGAGCCCGCCTACGGCCGGAGTGCGAGCGCCACAGATCCTCTACTCCGCGTGCAGCTACTTCCTTGAGGGGTTGAACAAGGGTTCCGATGCCCGTGTAGGCTCTGCCCTGCACGATCATACGTTCGCTCTTGGCGCAACATGGGTTCAGCGCATGACAATGATGTTATCCGGCGAAATCTTGGCTCTGCATAGGGATGGTTGCATGGCAGGTTCGTTCCCTTGTGCAGAGTCGTTGCTTTGGTCCAGAAACCAATCTGCCAGAGTCTGCGAGATAGGAGCATAGGTAATGCCGTCCAAACCCCAAGCCCTGATCCTGGCCGTCGCGATGATTGCCATCGCAGGGTGCACCGCAGTTACCTCATCCGGCAAAGAGGATCCGACCCCTACCCCTCTTCCCCCTCCCCCGGTATCGGAGCAGACGACCTACACGGTGCGCCGCGGCGAGGTGATCGAGGACCTTTCCTTCACGGCGCGCGTGTCGCCCGTGGTCGAGGAGGAGCTCTACTTTCGCTCGGCCGGGCGGGTGGATCGGGTGCTAGTGAAGCGGGGTGACCTCGTCGAGGAGGGCCAGTTGCTGGCCGAGCTGCAGAACGAGGACCTCCGGCGCCAGCTCGCCCAGGCCCAGATCGAGCTGGATACCGCCGAGCTGAACCTGCGACGCTCTACAGAGAGCCAGGAGGATCGCGTCGCCAGCCTGGAAGGCCAACAGGAGATCCGCCAACTGCAATTGACCAAGATGAAAGAGGCCCTGCACGGCCTGGACCTGGATGTCCAGCTAGCCGCCGCCAAGCTGGCGGCCGCCCGCCAGGGGCCCAGCCCGGAGGACCTGGAGATCGCCCAACGTCGCGTTGAGCGCGCGCGCAACTCCCTCTGGGCCGAGCAGCTACGCCGCGATGCGGCTTGTGGCACGCCCAGCCTGGCGTGCGATCAGGCCCAGGCTTCGGTCAACAACTCGGAAGAGGCCCTGCGCATCGAGGAGCTGACCCTACAGATCCTGCAGGCCGGCCCCAGCGAGGACGAGCTGCTGACCCTGCAGGCCAACTATGAAAAGGCCCTCCAGCGGCGCCGCGACGCCGATGTGGATATCGCCATCAAAGAGCTCGAGATCTCGATGGCCGCTGACGAGATCGCCCGTGCCAAAGAGACCACCGATCCCCAGCTCCTCAGCGCCGTCGAGCGCGCCCGCCTGGCCCTGGAGCGGCTGCAGGATCAGCTGGAGGCCACCCAGGTGATCAGCCCCATCAACGGCCGCGTGGCTTCGATCAATGCCACCGAGGGGCGTGAGGTCACCGCCTACACGACCGTGTTCGTCGTCTCGGACGAATCCCAGGTCGAGATCACGGCCGAGCCCACCACCGCCCAGCTCGATCGGCTGGCGGAGGGGATGACCGTCGAGTTGATATTCTCCCAGTACCCCAACCAGGTCCTGACCGGCGAGATCTATCAGCTACCCTATCCCTACGGCCACGGCGGCGGCACCTCGCTGGAGGTCACCGATCGCAAGACCCGCATCACGTTTGACGCGCAAGAGCTGAGCGTCAAGGCGGGCGATCTGGTGCGCGTGGATGTCACCGTCGCCGAGAACGCGGACGCCCTCTGGCTGCCGCCGGCGGCCATCCGCACCTTTGCCGGACGCAGCTTTGTCGTCGTCAAGGAAGATGGCATCGAGCGCCGCGTGGATATAGCCCTGGGCATCGAGGGAACCGAACGGGTCGAGATCCTCGAAGGCCTGGAGGAAGGCCAGATCGTGGTTGGGCAGTAAGAGCGCGCCTCGGCTCGGGTACCGACACCTGTTGCGCGCGATAGTGACACCCAAAAAGGTAGTCTCGTGATGACATCAAATGGCCCGATGATCCTTTGCGATAACCTGGTCAAAATCTATAAAGTCCAGGACCTGGAGATGGTCGCGTTGCAGGGGCTGGATCTCATGGTGGACCGGGGCGAGTTCATGGGCGTCATCGGCCCCAGCGGCAGCGGCAAGTCCACCCTGATGAACATCCTGGGCGGGCTCGATCGCCCCTCCGCGGGCAAGGCCATCGTGGACGGCCAGGATCTGCTCAAGCTCTCCGCCTTTGCCCTGACGCGCTACCGCCGTGAGAAGGTGGGGTTTGTGTGGCAGCAGCCTTCACGCAACCTGATCCCCTATCTCTCGGTGCAGGAGAACGTCGAGCTGCCCATGCTGGTGGCGGGAATGCCCGCCCATGAGCGCCATGAGTGGTCGCGGGAGCTCCTGGAAGCCGTGGGCCTCTGGGAGCGCCGCCAACACAGCCTCTCCCAGCTCTCCGGCGGCGAGCAGCAGCGCACCGCCATCGGCGTGGGCCTGGCCAACAAGCCCGTGCTGCTCCTGGCCGATGAGCCCACCGGCGAGGTGGACACGGTCACCGCGCAGACCATCATGGATACCCTGCGCCATCTGAACGAGAACTATGGCCTCACCATCGTCATGGTGACCCACGACGTGCGCGCCTCCAGCCAGGTGGACCGGGTGGTGACCATCCGCGACGGGCGCACCAGCAGCGAGCGGGTGCGCCGCCTGCGCGCCGAGCAAGACGACCAGGAGGGCGCCTCCGCCGGCCATCAGGATCACGAGGGTGCGCACCAGGCCCATGCCGAGGCCGCCTATCACGAGTACGTCGTGCTGGACTATGCCGGGCGCCTGCAGCTTCCCCGCGAATTCCTGGAGCATCTGGGCATCTCCGATCGGGCCCAAGTGGACCTCACGGAGGAGGGCATCCTGATCCGCCCGGCCGTGGGGCTGAACGATTCCACGGCCCAGGCCGCGCGCCTCTCCGAGGTGGCCGAGACCTGGGGCCCCCAGATGCGCTCGCGTGACTGGCGGCTGCGCGTGAGTGACGCCAGCCGGGGCCTGCGCAACTTGTTCCGACGACCCAACCACAGCGGCAGATCAGGGGATGACAAGTGACAGAACCGAATGACGGGGCCATCGTCAAGAGCATAGATGTCACGCGGGTATTCCGGGTGGATCACAACGAGGTGCACGCCCTGCGGGGCATCAACATCGAGATCCTGCGCAACGAGTTCGTGGGGCTCATGGGGCGCTCGGGCTCGGGCAAGACGACGTTGATGAACCTCATCGGCGGTCTGGATCACCCCACCAGCGGGCAGGTGTACGTCTTTGGCGAGGATATCTCCAAGCTCTCCGATAGCAAGCTGACCAACCTGCGCCGGCACCGCTTGGGGTTCGTCTTCCAGTCCTTTGCCCTCATGCCGACCATGTCTGCCATCGAGAACATTGAGCTGCCCTTGCGGCTGATCGGCATGTCGCGGCGCGGCAGGCGTCAACGGGCGATGGAGGTGCTGGACCTGGTGGGCCTCACACGCTGGGCCAGGCATCGCCCTCAGGAGCTCTCGGGCGGCCAGCAGCAGCGTGTGGCCATCGCTCGCGCGCTGGCTGCGCGGCCCGGCTTGATCCTGGCCGACGAGCCCACCGGCGAGCTGGATAGCGTCACCGGGCGCAGCATCATGGAGCTGTTCCGCGACATCGTCCAGCACGAGGATGTGACGGTGCTGATGACCTCACACGATCCGGTGATGCGCGAATACGTGGACTATACCTACGAGATGGCCGACGGGCAGATCCTCAACGAACGCCAGGTCACCCCTGTGGAGAGCGACCGCCAGTTTCAGCGCCACTAGGACCCTTCTGGCCGCGCCTATGGTGAGAGCGTGGCCGTAGGCGTGGGCGCCTCGGGGATGGGGACGGTGGGCAAGGGGATCTCGCCCTCATAGGCCTGGCGACACAAAGCGTCGATCTGGTCATAGGCCACGAACCAGAGCGTATCCGCCTTCTCGGCCAGCTCCTCTGCCTGCGGGCCGGTGCGCTGATCGCCGCGCTTCAGAGTCTCCAGCCCCAGCAGCGCGCTGCCCCAATAGTTCTGGATGGCATCCATGTACGCTTGCCGGATCGGTTCATGTTGCGCCTGCACGGCCACCGCTGCAGCCCGGTTCGCATGGCCCTCCCAGCGCCGCGCAAACTGCTCCAGCTTGAGCTGATGGCTCTGGGGCGAGGGCGGGTCGTCGGCCAGCCAGACATGCCACTCGTCCACCAGGCTCTGGCCCGCCAGCATCAGATCCCACAGTAACACGCACTCGTCGCGAAGCTGCGTCACCGGCTCGGGCGTGGGGACCTCGATCGTGGGCGTGGCGACCATCTCTCGCTCGGGTTCGGGCGTCCCCCGCCCCCGCAGCGTGGGCGTCAGGACCGGCGTCTCGGTCGGCGTGGGCACAGCGACGGTGGCCGCGACCGTCTCGACCTCAACCGCGTGTTCGCTGGGCTGCGACATGGCTTCCAGCTCGCCCCGCACAGCCTCCGAGATAGCCTGGCAGCCGATCAGCCACAGGCTCAGCAGCACCAGCAGCAACCCGATTGTAGCTCGCCTCATGTGCGCATCTCCGCCTCGGTAGCGCGACACCGAATCTCGCATTGCCTGCATAATAGCCATACGAGGGTCTGGGTGTCAAGGCGAGGAGAAGCGCGGAATGTTACCTGAGCCCGCGCCCGTTCGACACACACTTCTGGGCCGCGTATACTGGGGCCACATGGCGCCACGATCCAGGAGTACCCTGCCTTGAAGGTCGATCTCCACGTCCACACGTGTCACTCGCCGGATTCCCTCGCCCGGCCAGAGGAGCTGGTCTACTGGATGGCTCGGCGCGGCCTGGGTGCCATGGCGATCACCGACCACAATGCCATCCAGGGCGCCCGCGAGACGGCAGCCCTGGCCCCCGGAGCGATCATCATCGGCGAGGAGATCCGCACGAGCCGTGGGGAGATCATCGGCCTGTTCCTGGAGGAGTTCATCCCCCCGCGCCTCTCGCCCCGCGAGACCATCGAGCGCATCCATCAGCAAGGCGGGCTCGTCTATATCCCCCACCCCACAGACCGGGTGCGCGGCTCCACCATCGAGCCCGAGGCGCTGCTGGCCGTGCTACCTCAGGTGGACTTGATCGAGGGCTATAACGCGCGGGTGATCAGCGGCCTTGTCAACCGCCGGGCGACGGCCCTGGCCCACGAACACGGCCTGCCCCTGGGGGCCGGCAGCGACGCCCACCGAGCCGCCGACGTGGGGTTGGCCTATGTGGAGATGCAGCCCTTTCGGGATGCGCATGGCTTCCTGCTGGCCCTGGCCGAGAGTCGCATTCAGGGGCGGCGCACGGGGCTGCTGGGCAGGCTCAGCTCGCTGCGGGCGCGCTGGGTCAAGCGGGCTGCGCAGCGGCGCAGCGATGCAGAGGAACACCCGGAGGGCGAAAGCTGAGCATGCTCAAAGCGATCACACTGGACTTTTGGGGTACTCTGGTAAACGATCACCACAGCGCGGCGCCCATGCGCGTGGCGGCGCTGGCCGAGCGGCTGCCCGGCCTGGACATCGAACGTGTCCAGGCCGCCTATGACGCGAGCTGGCAGCGTTTCGTGAGCGGCATGGCCCAGGGCTGGGGCCTACCCCCCGTCACGCTGCTGTGCGACACCCTGGACGCGCTGGGGGCCTCGCTCTCGCCCCAGGCGTATGCCCACGTGCTGCAGCGTTGGGAGACGGTGCACCTGGCGAGCCCCCCTCCCCTGGTGCCGGGGGCCGTGGAAACCCTCCGAGCCCTGCGCGCCCAGGGCTTTGCCCTCGGCCTGATCTCGGATACCGGCGCCACACCCGGGAGAGTGCTGCGGCAGTTCATGACGGCGGTCGGGCTGCGGCCGCTGTTCGACTGGTTGACCTTCTCCGACGAGACGGGCGTAAGCAAGGCGCGCCCGCAGGCCTTTCTCCTGACGCTCCGCGCCTTGGGCGCGGCGCCCCATGAAGCCATGCACGTGGGCGACACCCCGGCGGCAGATGTGGACGGCGCCCATGCGGCAGGCCTGGCCGCTGCGCTCACCATCGAGGTACGAGACAAGCGGCGGGGCAGCGAATCGCCCGATCTGGTGCTGGAGCGCCTGGCCGACCTCCCCCAGGCTCTGAGCCATTGGCGGCGCCAATAGGGCGCCAGGGGATCCTCAGCGGGGGCTCTCGCTGCCGCAGCGTAATTTGACAATCTTGGTCATATTAGTTATGATACCGCCAAGATAGAGCTTCTCTATCGAAGAGAGCGCCCGGGATCGCGCACGGCGCAAGCCGTGGCTCGGCGTCACAGCACACGAGGGATACCATCCTCCATTCGTCTCCGCCCTCCATCAAAACGCGATCCGGACGCTCTCTTGTCTTCCCAGAGAGCATCACGCCCTGGCGTGATGGCTCCCGCTCGCCAGCCCCTCATAGGCCCGCTCATAGGCCGCAAAGGTATCCTGCTCATCGTGGGGCTGGGCGATGCGCAGGCTGGCGGCCCCCATCTCGCGGGCCATGGATTCATCGCACAGGATGCGGGCGCACGCCTCGCCGAATCTCTTGGCGTGGCCCGGCGCCACCAGATAGCCGTTGACGCCATCATGCACCAGCTCGGGCAGGGCCATGGCATCGGCGGCCACAACGGGCAGGCCGGTGGCGCACGCCTGAAGCGTCGGCAGGCTCTGCACCTCGGTCGTAGCAGCGATGGCGAACAGGTCCACCGCCCGAAAGAGCGCCGGCATATCGGATTCGGGCACAAAGCCCAGCAGATGGCAGCAGGCGCCCAGCTCCAGTTCCTCGATCTTGCGTTCCAGCCGCTCGCGATAGTCGCCGCGGCCCACGATCAGCAGGTGCGCATCGCACCCCTGGCGCACCGTGGCCATCGCCTTGATCAGCAGATCGATCTCTTTATCCTTGGCCAGGCGGCCCACGAACAGGATACGCTTGCCTTCCGGCAGGTGGTAGCGCTCGACGATCTCCCGATTCTCCCCTCCATGACGGGGCTGCGGGCAGTAGCGGCTCAGGTCTACGCCATTGGAGATGATGGTGGTGGGGGCCTGGAGCCCGGCCTCCACAAAGCTCTCGCAATGCGCCCGCGTGGCAAAGACCACCCGATCATGCCGGTTGTAGAACCAGGTAGCGATGTTCCACACCAACGACTCGACCACCTCGCTGGGCTCGCGCGAAAGCGCCAGGTGCCGCGCCACGAAACGCGGCACATAGTAGCAGGTGGCCAGCAGGGGCAGACCCAGATCATCGCTGAGGCGCTGGGCCTGCAACCCGAGGATGCCTGGGTCATGGCTATGCACGATCTCGGGGGCATGGTCCTGCACCAGGGCTTCCATCTCCTTGTAGCTGGCATAGGGGATGGGCCCCTCCTGCCAGATCGGATTGGGCGCGGCGTGCAGCCGCACCAGATGCACCCCCTGATCCTCGCTCTCGTATGGCTCGCGCGTCTCTGAAGAGGTCACCACACACACGCGATGCCCGCGGCGGACCATGGCCCGGGCCAGCTTCTGCACCACCAGAGTCACGCCACTCAGCGTGGGCGGGTAGCCGTGACTAACCATCAGGATCCTCATCGCCCTCTCTTCTCCTGCCGGGATCAGTCGCAGATCAAGCACACAAGAGCATACCAGATAACACAGCCCCATTCAAGAGGGATGAGGGGCGGTCCATGGCCCTCTCCCCCCCTTCCCCCTCTCCCGCAAGCGGGAGAGGGGGCG
>DCTX01000019.1:12882-46896 GCA_002329325.1 Anaerolineales bacterium UBA1429 | reverse complement strand
CCGAGGCGATCCGCAACCTGGTGCTGGAGGAGCGCCAGCGGGGCGCCACGATCTTTCTCACCACCCACGACATGCTGGAGGCGGAGCGTATCTGCGACAGGGTGGCCTTTATCAACCAGGGGCGCATCGCCGCCCTGGATACCCCCCACAGCCTGAAGCAGCGCTACGGGGCGCGTATGGTCGAGGCCCAGGTGGTGGGCGCCGATGGCGCCCTGGAGACCCGCCAGATCGTGCTGGATCGCCCAGAGACGCCAGAGGCGGTGCGGGCCCTGTTTGGCCAGGAGCGCGTGGTGACCATCCATAGCCGCGAGGCCAGCCTGGAGGACATCTTTATCCAGATCACCGGGCGGGGGTTGGCGTGATGCACTGGCAAGCCATCGGCGCACTCATCGCCAAGGACCTGCAGCTCTTTTTCCGCAACCGTTTCTTTGCCTTTATCACGGTGCTGAGCCTGCTCGCCTTTGTGGGCCTCTACTTCCTGATGCCCCGCAGCCTGGATGAGACCCTGGCCCTGGCGGTGTACGCGCCCGGCGGCAGCGGCGAGGCGTTGCAGCAACTGATGCAGGCCGAGAACGCCGAGGCCGAGGGTCTGGAGCTCCAGTTCGTGGATTCCGATGACGCCCTGCGCCAGGCCGTGCTGGACGAGGAGGCCGTCGCCGGGCTATCTCTCCCCGCCGATCTGCAGCGCGCCCTGCTGGCGGGCGAGCGGCCGGTGGTGGGGCTCTACCTGCGAGCCGACGCCGCCCACGAGATGCAGGAGATGATGCTGGCCCTGGTCGAGGGCCTCTCCCTGGCCATGAGCGGCAACACGCTACAGATCGAGGTGCGCGCCGAGACCCTGGGGCCCGACCTGGCAGGCGAGCAGATCCCCTACCGGGATCGCATGCGTCCACTGTTCGCCGTGATGGTGCTGATGATGGAGGTCTTTGGGCTGGCCTCCCTCCTCTCTGAGGAGATCGAGAGCGGCACGATCCGCGCGTTGCTGGCGACGCCTCTGGGCGTGAGGGACCTGTTCCTGGCCAAGGGCGCCACCAGCATCCTGATGAGCATGAGCCAGGCGGTGCTGCTCCTGTGGGCCATCGGCGGGCTGGGCGAGCAGCCGCTGATCCTGCTGGTCGCCATGCTGCTGGGCTCGCTGATGGTCACCGGGGTCGGCTTTCTCGTGGCCGCCGGGGGCCGCGACATGCTCACGGTGACGGGGCTGGCCATGCTGGCGCTGCTGCTCTTGAGCGTGCCGCCCTTTGGCGTGCTCTTTCCCGGGCTGGTCACGGGCTGGGCGCGGGCCATCCCCTCCCACTATCTGGCGACGGTCGTGCACCAGGCGAGCAACCTGGGCGCGGGTTGGGGCCAGCTCTGGCAGCCGTTGCTGATCCTGCTGGCGTTCGATCTGGCCATCGGCTGGGTTGGGGTCGCAGTCCTAAGGCGGAGGTTCGCATGAGAGTGAGACGTATTCTGGCTCTGATGGCGAAAGACCTGTTCCACGGCTCGCGCAGCCTGATCCTGGTGTTTGCCGTGGTGATCCCACTGGTGGCCAGCCTGGTGATCTCGCTGCTGCTGGGCACCCTCTTTGCGGACAAGCCGCGCCTGGGCCTGGCGGACCAGGGGGCCTCGGCGCTCACGGGCGAGCTGGCCCAACTGGACTATCTCACCGTGCGCACCTATGGCGATGGCGGGGCGCTGCGGCGCGATGTGGAACGGGGCGCCCTGGACATGGGCATCGTGCTGCCGGAGGGCGTGGACCAGGCCCTCGCCGAGGGGCGCGCGGCTGCACTGGAGGTCTACGTCTGGGGCGAGAGCCTGATCAAGCATCGTACCACCCTGGCGGCGGCCCTTTCGCGTGAGGTGATGGCCCTCACAGGCCGCCACTCGCCTGTGGAGGTGACAACGACGCTGCTGGGCGATGGCCGGGCGATCACCTGGGGCGAGCGCCTGTTCCCCATGGTGGTCATCATGACCATCATCATGGGGGGGACCCTGGTGCCGGCCACATCGTTGGTGCAGGAGAAGCAGGCCCGCACGTTGAGGGCCCTCACCATCACCCCCACCAGCTATGCCGAGGTGTTGACCGCCAAGGCGGTCGTGGGTGCGCTGGTGAGCACCGTCATGGGCCTGGCGATCCTGGCCCTGAACAACGCCTTTGGCGCGCAGCCGGGCCTGCTGATCGGCCTCGTCGCCCTGGGCTCCCTGCTGGCCGCCGAGGCCGGCGTGATCATCGGCGCGTTGGTGGGTGATATCAGCACGCTGTTCACCGTGGTCAAGGGCCTGGGCATCTTGTTGTATGCGCCCGCCATCTTCTACCTCTTCCCCGATCTGCCCGCCTGGCTGGCCCGGCTGTTCCCCACCTACTATATGCTGGGGCCCATCGTCGAGGTGAGCATGTCGGGCGCCCACTGGGCGGATATCGCCGGGGATGTGGCCATCCTGGGCGCGCTGATCGTGGCGGGGGCTATCGCCGCCGGCGTGATCGCCCGCAGGACGGCGGAACGGCAGTAGAGCGGCACACACCGGTGCGGCGGGCCAGGGCCCGCCGCACCGCTTCGCGCTAGGCCACGTCCCAATAGACCAGGGCCGAGCGCATGGAAGGCGGCCAGACATACGCGCCATCGCGGTAGGTCAGCCGCTCTGCCAGCAGGCCGCGCAGGAACTGGTCATGCTCGCTGGGACCTTCCAGCCCCAGCTTGCCCTTGATCTCCTGAAACGCCGATTCCAGGCTATCGTTCGTCCAGGCGCCCCAGACACCGGTATTCTCCATCAGGACGTTGGGGAAGAGGCCCATCTGCAGCAAGGCGTTGTAGCAGATCACAAAGTTGGGGCTATCATGGGGCTGGCCCCATACGCGCTGGGCCGCAATGGCCATGACGCCCCCCGGCACAGGCGCCCGCATGAGCAGACAGCAGCGCCGGCGGGTGGCCGCCATGAGCGTCTCGATGAACCGAGGGAGATCGGCGGCCCCATACATGGCGTGGGCGCACAGGGTGAGGTCGTGGGGTTCCACCTGGGCCTCAGGCCAGGCGCCCTGCACCACCGACACATTCTGCAGGCCCGCCTCGGCCACGTTCTCCTGTAGCACCTCCAGCATGGCGGGCGAGGGGTCCACCGCCGTCACGTGGCCCGCCTGCCGCGCCAGCAGCAGGGTCCAGGAGCCGGTCCCCGCGCCGATATCCAGCACGGTGGTGTCTGAATCCACCTGGCTGAGGAGGAAATCGCGGCTGGAATCGGGCTGGCTCCAGCGCTCCACGACCCTCTGGTGGTACTTGCGGGCCCGATCGCGCCAGGCATCCCTATCGCCGGGGACGCTCGGACCATGGGAGTGGGGGCGCGCCTCGACCAGTTGGCGCCACAACTTGATCCAGTCGGTGATCTTTTCCACGTTGGTCATCTCTCCTGTCAAGAGGGCACGGCTCGCCTTGCGCCGCAGCCCAAGAATCTCGCCATTGGGCCTGGGTCACTCCCTGAGGTGGTTCAGCACCAGTGGGCGGCCCCGGACCTGGATCACCTCCACAGGTATGCCATAGACGGAGGTGAGCAACTCGGTTGTCATGACGTCCTGCGTGGCCCCCTGGGCGACCACCTGGCCGGCGCGCATCAACACCACCCGATCGGCGATGGCCGTGGCGGCGTTGGGATCGTGGGTGGTGCAGACGATGGTGCGGCCCTGCCGGCCCAAAGAGCGGAGCACCCCCAGGATGCGGTGCTGGTTGGCCAGATCCAGGTGCGACGTGGGCTCGTCCAGCAGGAGCACCTGGGGATCCTGCGCCAGCGCCCGCGCGATGGTGGCGAGCTGCTTTTCGCCGCCGCTGAGGCCAGGCACCGCCCGATGGGCCAACTCCTCCAGCCCCACCGATTGCAGGGCCTGCTGCGCGGCTATGCGATCGGCCTCGCGGGGGAGCGCAAGCAGCCCCAGGTAGGGCGCCCGGCCCAACAGGGCGTACTGAAAGATGTTCAGCTCAAAGGTGACGTTCTCATCCTGGGGCACCAGACCCACCAGACGGCTAAAGGCGCGGCGGGTGTAGCCGCCAAAGGGCTCGCCCATCAGGCGGACCTGGCCCTGCTGGGGCTCCAACAGCCCCAGCAGCACATGCAGCAGCGTGCTCTTGCCCGAACCGTTGGGGCCCAGGACGCAGGTGATCTGGCCACAGGGGATCGCGGCATTGACTGCCTGCAGCGCCAGCGGCGCGCCCTCTGCATAGCGGAAGGACACGTCGAGGATCTCGAGGGCAGGGCCTGTGTGTGTCATCGTCGCTCCGGGAGCTGGTTGCGCATCATCAGCACCAAGAAGATGGCCGCGCCCAACAGCGAGGTCAGGATGCCCAGGGGGATCTCGCCGCTCAGCACCGTTCGGGCTACGTCGTCACACAGCAGGACGAACAGCCCCCCGAGCAGCATCGCGCCCGGCAAGGCGCGCTGCGCGTCGGAGCCCAGCCAGCGCCGAGCGATGTGGGGCACGATCAGCCCGACCCAGCCAATCAAGCCCGTCTTGGACACGATGGCCGTGGTGGCAATGACCGCCGCCAACAGCAGCACCATGCGCTCTCGGCCCGCGGCCACGCCCAGGGAGAAGGCCGATTCATCGTGCATGGCCAGCAGGTTCAGCCGCCAGCGCAGCAAGAAGATGACCACCAGGCAGGGAATCACGATGATCGAGATCTGGATCATGTCCGACCAGACAAGGCTCCAGAGGCCGCCCAGCATCCAGAAGGTGATATCGGGAAGCTGGCGCAGCGGGTCGGCGGCGTACTTGAGCATGCTGGTGCCGGAAGAGTAGAGGGCCGATACGGCGATGCCCGCCAACACCAACCGCAGCACCCAATCGCCGTAGCGGATGCGGCGCGCCAGGCCGTAGCTGCCCCCCAGGCCCAGCAGCCCAAAGGTCGCGGCGCAGGTCTGGACGACCCATGCCTCGCCGCCCAGGGCCACGATGGCCAGTGAGGCGCCGAAGGAGGCCCCGGCCGAGACGCCCAGGAACCCCGAATCCACCAGGGGGTTCCGGAAGACCATCTGGAAGGAGGTGCCCGAGGCGGCCAGCACCATGCCCACCAGCGCCGCCCCCAAGATCCGCGGCAGACGCAGGTTCAGCGTAAGTTGCTGGGCCAGGGGGTTCTCCCTCAGGACGCTCAGAGGCGTCCAGTAGGGCTTGGGGTAGCGCCCTATGAACAGCGATAGCCCGATCAAGGCCAGCAACGCGCAGGCGAGGAACGCCAGCCGTCGCCGCGCCTGACGCTCTCCGGCGGAAACCAGTAGCATGCTAGTGCACGTCCATCTGAAGCACGGGGAGGATATGCTCCTGGATGCTGGCGGTATCCATCCCGTAGAGATCGCCAAAGTACGACATGACCTCGGCGTTCATGTCGATATCGCCAAAGAGATCGGGGTACATCTTGGCGGCCAGCCACTGCATCCCCAGGATCCAGCGGGGCTCGGGCTGATCCCAGCCAAAGATGTCCTGCGGAAAGGCATAGAGGGCGTCGTTGCGCACGGCCTGCAGGGCGGCCCAGCTCGCGTCGGCCTTGAGGCCGTCGATCACCTCTTGGGGGTCCGTCCTGTAGGAGATGACGACAAAGATCGCCTCGGGATCCCACTGGGCGATCTGCTCCAGATTCACCACGGTCCAGCCGTCGGTGGGGGCTGCCGAATCCAGCCAGACCGGATGCCCACCGGCGTGCTTGACTTCGGCGGTCTGCATCCAGGCGGCCGCGGGCACTTCCACGGCCACCTCGCCGCCGCGATCACTGTACGAGATCAGCAGCACCTGGGGCTTGTCCTCCTCGGCCAGCCCGGCGGTCCTCTCGGCCAGCAGATCGATGCGCGACTGATAGTAGGCGATGATCTCCTGGGCGCGGGCGGGATTCCCCAGCACGGCGCCGAGATTCGCCACGTCCCGGTAGAAGGCATCCACCGTCTCCAGGTCCACATACAGAACGGGGATGTCGATCTCGGCCAGCGCGGTGGCCGTGGCGTCCTCGGTGATGCCCTTCATGATCACCAGGTCGGGCGCGAGGGCGGCGATCTGCTCCACATTGGGGTTGGCGTCCAGCGTCTGGATGTCGTTGAAGCGGGGATCCACCACAGGCAAAAAGTCGCTGGGCGTGGCGCTGCGCGATTCAGAGCCGATCAGCCGTTCGCGGCCCTCCTCGAACATGTACAGCACATGCAGCGTCATGTGGGGGCCTCGGCCCACCACGAGGATGCGCTGCGGCAGCGCCTCCAGGGTCACAGTGCGCCCGGCGGCGTCGGTCAGCGCCAGGGGCTGATCCAGCAGCTCGACCTCGCCTTTGGGTTCGCCCTCCTGGACGGGCTCAGCCGACTTGGCCTCGCGGATCTCGGTCACGCCGCGCACCCAGGTGCTCCGAGGTAGGCCAGGGAGCATGGCATCCAGCGAGCCGCCCTCTCCATAGCCCAGGACGGCCGTGGCGTCGATGTCGGCCAGCGAGACGTTGGCGGCATAGCCGTCGCCGGCGACCAGGGCCACATCGCCAGCGGTGACCCCAGCTGCCTCCAGCAAGGCCAGCAGGCTTACGCCCGTGGCGGTGCGATCATCCTGGACGGCGGTGGCCTGTTCCAGCGCGTTGAGGTCTTGCATGGTGAAGGGCTGGCCCAGGACGGTCAGGACCGGCTCCGACCCCGCGGCGGTCTCGCCGCCGGGCGCCGTGGTGGGCTGGGGCGTAGCGGCCTCCTGGTGCTGGCAGGCAGCCAGGGAGACGAGCATGAGGGCGGCGACCAGGATCAAGAGGCGAAGACGGCGAGGGATCATGGCGAACTCCTTTCATGGATGCGGGTAGCTGCGGAAAGGAGTTCGGCCAAGCCAAAACACACGGGCGCGTGAATGCCTGTGCGCCGGACTGTGGGCCACCTCTCCTTTCCAAGCACGGGAGGCGCACGGGTTTCCCCCTGCACCCTCGGAGAGCCTCCGCAAAGGCGCTCTCACCGGCAGCCCGCCATGCCAACAGGTGTAGGTCGGGCTGCTCGAAAAGGTGTGCCGATCAGGCAACGCGGCCATTCTACCAACACCCCGGCGGATGGTCAAGCGCCAGGGGGGCACGCGTCGAGCGCCGCAGGCGCACCTCCGCGGCGATGCACTACGCTCGACCCGATGGCCCGGGGCGCCTATACTTGTCAGAGTTACCCGGCTCAGATCGCCCCGGAGGTGCCCGATGCTCGCTGCGTCCGCTGCCATAAATCCATCCCACTGGTCTGCCCTCTCGCCGGAGGAGGCGCTGCAGAGAGCCATTGCGCACCGAGACCTCGCGCCCCAGAGGATGATTCTGACCGGCGAACGTGGGGCGGGCAAGAGCACCTGGTGCGCCAGGCTGGCGCAGGAGGCGCGGGCGGTGAGCTGGCGCGTGGCGGGCCTCTGGTCGCCCGCCGTGATGGAGCGCGAGGCCAAGATCGCCATCGAGCTGGTGGATCTCGAGAGCGGGGAGAAGCGGCGATTGGCCGTGCGTGGCACCGCCGAAGAGGGGGGCACCCACGGGCTGAGGTGGCGCTTTGTGGACGAGACGATCGCCTGGGGCAACGCCCTGCTGGGGGCGCTGGCGAGCCCCGACCTGCTCATCGTGGACGAGCTGGGCCCGCTCGAGTTCCGGCACGAGCAGGGGCTGCAGGCGGGGCTGGCGGCCGTGGATCGCGGCGCCCATCGGCTGGCGGTGGTCGTCATACGGCCAGAGCTGCTGCCCGATGCCCTCGCGCGCTGGCCGGGGGCGCATGTGGTCACACCGCCGGACTGGAAGGCGATGGGCTCAGCCCAAGGGGGCGGCACCACGGGCTAGCGCCCCGTGGGGGGAACATGCCAAAGCGCAGCAACCCGCGGCTGCTGCGCTCAACGAGGCATCAAGCCGCCGCGCCACCCACAAGGGGACGCGGCGGGCGCCAAAAGACTGTACGCTATCGGCTCTAGCGGCGGCGCTGGAAGCGCATCTTCTTCCGCATCTTGCGGTACTTGTGACGCGCGATCTTTTTGCGGCGCTTCTTGATCACACTGCCCATATCATCACCTCTCTCTGTGTGAGTCTCTTGTTATCATAGCACAGCAGCGGCGTTCTGACGAATCGCCGCGGGCCGTCCGTCGCTCGTGCGCTACTCGTCTTCGTCTGGATCGGGCGAGGATGGCTGGATGATCTCCACCACCTGGCCATGGACATCCACGATGATCCGAAAGCCATACACCCGCAGCAGGGGCGCCCACTGGGAGGGGTCGCTCTGGCGGATGCTCTGGCCCATGTTCTTGATGGATGCCTCCAGAGCGGCCTTGGCCAGGATGTCATCGGTATTCATCATGCGGAGGATCTGCTCCACAATCTCCTCGCGCATGGTCAGCATCTGCTCTTGCAGCGCCGCGATCACATAGTTGTCTATGCGATAGGCCTCGACGTGGCGCCTAAAGCCCTCATCCGGAATGGCATAGTGGGCTACGCCGCCGATCATGACGACGGGGGCTTCCTCGCCGGCCTGGTTGTACACGAGGCCGGGGAACACCGCCTGGCGCAGCGCCAGGTCATCCGGGGGATCGCTCGCGCCGGGCCGCTGGATTTCTCCGGACATGCCAGGAACCTCCTTGTCCACTCTCACACAATTATAGGGGCGCGGCATACGGTGTCAATCGCCGCCGTGTGTTGCTCCCGGGCGCCTGCTGTCTCCGCCGCGGTTTGTGGCGCGCCTATCCCGTATGGTAAGATAATGGCCATGAGCGACAAGATGTCGAACCGCGAGGCCGATCAGGAATTGAGCGCGCGTGAGCGCGAGATCCTGGCCTTGGTCGCCACCGGCGCCACCAACCAGCAGATCGCCAAGGCGTTGTCCATCAGCCCCAACACGGTCAAGACGCACCTGCGCAACATCTTTGGCAAGCTGGGGGTGGAATCGCGCACCGAGGCGACCTTGTGCGCCATTCAGCAGGGGCTGATCGCCGTCGAAGGCCAGGAGGGTGGGGCGGCCGCGCCGGCCCCCCAAGAACCCCCCACGCCGGAGGCGATCCTGGAGCGCTTCTGGGCGAGCCAGCGGGGCCCACGCCCCCTGGGTTGGCTGCGCACCCTGGCGCTGGCGGCAGCGGTGCTCCTGGCGGGCCTGGTTCTGCTGTGGCCCGGCCCGCGCCCCAGCGGCGCCCAGCAAGGGGCGGAGAGTCGCCTCCTCGACCAGACCGGCGCTGAGCAGGCCGAGGGCGAGCAGAGCGCCCTCTCGCGGTGGAGCGACAAAGCCCAGATGCCCGGCCCCGCTGGGCGGTTCGCCCAGGTCGAGTGGCACGGCCTGATCTATGTCATCGGCGGGGCGGGGCCTGACGGCCTCACCGACGCCGTGCGCGTATACGACGTGGCCGCAGACGTGTGGGAGCACGGCAGCCCCAAGCCAACGGCCGCCGCCAACATCGGGGCCGCGCTGGTGGGAGGCCGCATCTACGTCCCCGGCGGGCTGGGCGCTGATGGCCGGCCTCTGGATCGGCTGGAGATCTATGACCCGGAGGGGGACGGCTGGTCGGTGGGAGCGGCCCTGCCCACGCCCCTGTGCGCCTATGCCATCGCCGCCTACGATGACGGGTTCTATCTGCTGGGCGGCTGGGACGGGCAGCGCTACCTGGATACGGTTTACTATTACGATGCAGCTGACGACTCGTGGCGGCTGGAAGGCCACATGCCCACGCCGCGAGGGTTCGCGGCCGCTGCCGTGGCCGACGGGCGCGTCTACCTGGTGGGGGGGTACGACGGCGAAGCCGAGTACCGCGCCTGCGAATCCTTCGACCCTGCCCTGGCCGCGGCAGGGCAGGACCCCTGGCGCTCCCATGCGCCCATGCGCTCCGGCCGCGCGGGGCATGCCCTGGTGACGGTGTTGGGGCAACTGTACGTGCTGGGGGGCGGCTGGGAACACCCGTTCGCCGAGAACGAGCGCTATGACATCGCCAACGACGCCTGGACGACGTTCGATAGCCCGATCGTCGGCGAGTGGCGCACCCTGGGCGCTTCGCGCATCGATACGGGCGCAGGCACCTTTATCTATGCCATCGGCGGCTGGAGCGGCGGCTACCTCAGCGCCGTGCGGGCTTACCAGGCCTTTTACCGCATCTATCTGCCCTAGGGAGGTACCATGGCGGGAGCTGGATATCGCGCCCAGGTCAAGTGGGTGGAGGGGCTGCAGTTCGTGGCCCGAGGGCTCGGCTCGGAGACGGCCTTTGTGCTGGATGGCGCCGTGGAAGATGGCGGCCTGGGCCAGGGGTTGCGCCCCTTTGAAGCGCTGCTCTCGGCTATGGCGGGCTGCTCGGCCATGGATGTGGTGCTGATCCTGCAGAAGATGCGCCAGGAGATCACCGGGCTCACCGTCAACGTGGTGGGCGAGCGGGCCGATGACTACCCGCGTCCCCTGGTCAAGGCCACCCTGGAGTATGTCGTCCGGGGGCGCCAGCTATCGCCGCAGGCCGTTGAGCGGGCCGTGCGGCTCTCCCGGGAAAAGTACTGCGGCGTCATCGCCAGCCTCAAGACCGAGGTGCAGACCAGCTACCGGATCGAGGAGGACGGGGCGCCCGGGCCCGTGGTATAATGTCGTGGAGATGGTGAAGAGGTCCACGTGATCATCGGCTTGCTCACCATCGAGTTGCAGATTCCGGAGAGCGGCTCCCTCAAGCACAAGAGGCAGGTGATTCGCTCGCTGGTGGATCGCATCCGCCAGGGTTTCAACGTCTCTGTGGCAGAGGTGGACCACCTGGATAGCTGGCAACTGGCCACTCTGGCGGTGAGCTGTGTCTCCAGCGATGGCGATGTGGTGCAGCAGGTGATGCAGCACGTCGTCGATTTCGTGGAGCGGCAGCGCCTCGATCTGGTGCTGCTTGATTACCAGACCGAGCTGCTATAGGATGCAGAGAGAGCCCGGTGGGGACGCATCCGAGAGGAGGCGAGCGTGTTCTACGATGTGGTCGCAATAGCCCGGGATTGGTCGCTGATCCTGCTGGTCCTGGAGTGGCTGATCCTCCTGGCGGTGCCGCTGGTGATCCTTCTCCAGGTGACCAAGTGGCTGCGCGGGTTCCTTCCGCGCGTCCGGCCCGGCATCCGCCATGCGCGCGCCTTTGTAGAGCGGCTCTCACAGGGCATCGATAGAGCGCTGGCGGCCATACGCGCCCCCTTTCTGTGGGCAGCGGGAATCCAGGCCAGGGTGAACGGCTTCCGCCGCGTCTGGAAGCGCGCCTGAGGCGAAGGAGGTAGATCGTGCAACGCAGCATGCGCTTTGTGATCGCCGGCGTAACGCTGGGCGCCGTCCTGGGCGCCGTGGCGGCATTGGTGTACGCGCGGGCTGCCAGGCCCGAGGAGCATCAGGAGCCGCCCGTAGAGTTGGGCGCCTCACGCATCGCCCGACTGGGCCTGCTGGTGTTGGGCACCGTCCGTGAGATCCTATCTCTGACCTAGGCCCGATTGACGCAACGCCGGACCGGCGAACAAACGAGTGAGACAGGCCAGAGACGGCCGAAACGCAAGGCGTCTCTGGCCCTTTGTGCGACGCAAGGTGAACCGAGCGCGTCGAGGTGGGGCTTTGACGCGCCCTCTGAGGCGGCTATAATCAACTGTCAATTGGCCATCGTGCACAGCAGGAGGGAACCGTGTATCGCGTTCTTGCCAAACAGGCGCTCACGCCTGTCACTACGGAGTACCTGATCGAGGCGCCCGAGGTGGCGCGCAAAGCGCAGGCGGGGCAATTCGTCGTGCTGCGGGTCCATGAGCAGGGCGAACGCATCCCCCTCACCATCGCCGACTATGACCGGGAGGCCGGCACCATCACCGTGGTGGCCCAGGAGATCGGGCGCTCTACGCTGATGCTCAAGGATATGCAGGTGGGCGACAGCCTGGCCAGCTTCACCGGGCCCCTCGGCCGCCCGACAGAGATCGAGAACTATGGCACCGTGGTGCTGGTGGGCGGCGGCCTGGGCATCGCGCCCATCTACCCGATCTGCCGCACCCTGCGCGAGGCGGGCAACCATGTGATCGCCATCATCGGGGCGCGCAACGGCGAGCTCCTGTTCTGGGAAGACAAGATGCGCGACGTCACCGACGAGCTGATCGTCGTCACCGACGATGGCAGCTATGTCCGCAAGGCCCTGGTGACCGAGCCCCTCAAGGAGCTGCTGGAATCCGGGCGGCAGATCGACCGCGTGTGGGGCATCGGCCCGGCCATCATGATGAAGTTCATCGCCCTCACCACCAAGCCCTTTGGCGTGACCACCATCGTCAGCCTGAACTCGATTATGGTGGATGGCACCGGCATGTGCGGCGCCTGTCGCGTCTCGGTGGGGGGGCGCACGTACTTTGCCTGTGTGGACGGCCCCGAGTTCGACGGACATCAGGTGGATTGGGACCTCTTGCTCAGTCGCCAACGTTTCTACATCGAAGAGGAGCGGCGGGCCCTGGAGCTGTACAAGCAATCGGCCCAGCAGCCCCAGCCACAGGAGACCAGTCGATCATGACCAATCGCAGGCCCAATCAGACCCCCCGGCAGCCGATGCCGGCCCAAGACCCCCGGGAGCGCAGCCACAACTTTCAGGAGGTGGCGCTAGGCTATACCATCGAGATGGCCGTGGCCGAGGCGAACCGCTGCCTGCAGTGCCGCCTGCCGCGCTGTGTGGCGGGCTGCCCCGTCCAGGTGCGCATCCCCGAGTTCATCCGCGCCCTACGCGAGGGCGAAATGTGGCAGGCCGTCGAGTATCTCAAGGATAAGAACAGCCTGCCCGCCATCTGCGGCCGGGTCTGCCCTCAAGAGAGCCAGTGCGAGGCCGAGTGCATCGTCGGGTTGCGCGGCGAGCCGGTGGCCATCGGGCGGCTGGAGCGTTTCGTCGCCGATTGGGAGCAGCAGCAAGGCATTCGCACCCCCGAGAAGGCGACGCCCCGCGAGGCGCGCATCGCCGTGATTGGCTCGGGACCCGCCAGCCTGACCGCCGCCGGCGACCTTGCCAAGCAGGGATACCGTGTGGAGATCCTCGAGGCGCTGCACGAGCCGGGTGGCGTCCTGGTCTATGGCATCCCCGAGTTCCGCCTGCCCAAGGCGGTGGTGGCGGCCGAGATCGACTACCTGCGCCAGTTGGGGGTGCAGATCCGCCTCAACACCGTGATCGGCAAGCTGTACTCGCTGCGCGAGCTGCTCGATGATTATGACGCCGTGTTCCTGGGCACGGGGGCGGGCCTGCCCATCATGATGAACATCCCCGGCGAGAACCTGAACGGCGTCTATAGCGCCAACGAGCTGCTGACGCGGGTCAACTTGATGAAGGCTTTCCGCTTCCCCGATTGGGATACGCCCGTGAGGGTGGGGGCCAAGGTGGCGGTGGTGGGCGCGGGCAACGTCGCCATGGATGCGGCGCGCAGCTCGCTGCGCCTGGGCGCCCAGGAGGTGCACATCGTCTACCGCCGCTCCCGCGATGAGGTGCCCGCCCGCCTGGAGGAGGTCGAGCACGCTGAGGAAGAGGGCATCGTCTTTGACTTTCTCACCAACCCTATCGAGGTCCTTGGCAACGACAAGGGCGTGGTGGCCGGGCTTCGCTGCATCCGCATGGAGCTGGGCGAGCCCGACGAAAGCGGCCGTCGTAGCCCCATCCCCATCGAGGGCTCCGAGTTCGACATGGAGGCGGATACGGTGGTGATGGCCCTAGGCACGCGGCCCAATCCGCTGGTGTTCAGCGATGCCGAGGGGCTGCAGCGCTCGCGGCGCGGCACGGTGGTGGCCGATGCAGCCACCGGCCGCACGACTTTGGAGCGGGTCTGGGCCGGGGGCGATATCGTCACCGGCGCGGCCACGGTGATCAGCGCCATGGGCGCGGGCCGGGTGGCCGCCAACGACATCGCCGCCTACCTGCAGGGCGGCGCGCAGGAGCCGTGGCAGAAGGAGCACGCGCCGGCCTCGGCCTGAGCCGGTTGAATGACGAGCGCGGGATGCCCCGGCCGGGGACGCCCGCGCTCTTGTCTTTGGGGAGGTAAGCATGGGCATCGCGCTGGGGTTGGTGGGCCTGGGGCAGTTCGGCCGCGAGTTCGTGGGCCTCTTTCAGTCGCATCCCGAGGTCTCGCGCATGGCGATTTGCGATGTGCGGGCCGATCGGATGGCGGCGGTGGCGCGCCAGCACGGCATCGCCGAATGCTATGCCAGCCTGGACGAGATGTGCCGCACTGATCTGGACGCCATCGCCATCATCACCCAGCCCTGGCTGCACGCCGAGCAGGCCATGCAGGCGATGGAGGCGGGCAAGCACGTCTATAGCGCCGTGCCCACCACCTACGGCCCCGACGGCAACGCCCTGCTGGAGCAGTGCGACCGGCTGGTGGAGACGGTGCGGCGCACGGGCCAGATCTATATGCTGGGCGAGACGACCTTCTTTCGGCGGGAGACCATGTTCTGCCGCCAACGGGCCGCTCAGGGCGCCTTCGGGGCGCTGACCTACGGCGAGTGCGAGTACTGGCACGATACTGACAGCCCAACCTCGAACCTGCGAGAGGTGTGGCGCAACCGCTGGGGCGATCGGTGGAGCGACGACAAGCGCGGCTGCATCCCCATGCACTATCCCACCCACGCCACCGCCAGCATGGTCTCGATCATGCAGGCCCACGTGCTCTCGGTCTCGGCTCTGGGCTATCGCATGCCGGGGGACGACTGGTATTCGGAGGAGAGCTACTGGGGCAACCCCTATGGCAACGAGGTGGCGCTCTACCGCATGAGCAACGGCGCCATCGTGCGCCATTGCGAGTTCCGTCGCATCGGCCACCCGGAGCGGGAGAGCTTTCGCCTCTTTGGCACAGAGGCGTCCTTCATCGGCGATCCCTCCGGCGCGCGCTGGACCACCCGTCAGGGCTGGGAGTCGCTGGACCTGAGCGGCGTGGGCGAGCCGCTGCCGGCGCCCCTGGCCGAGGACCTGGGCGGGCACGGCGGCTCCCACGCCTACCTGGTGCACGAGTTCGTCACCGCCTGCGCCCGCCAGCGGCTGCCGCGCATCCACGTGTGGGAGGCGGTGCGCTATCTGGCGCCCGGCATCGTCGCCCATCAATCGGCGCTGCGAGATGGCGAGCCGTTGCCCGTGCCCGATTGGGGCGATCCCCCGATGGGGAGGTAGGGCGCTACGCCCCCGGCTCGCGAAAGGCGACCCGCAGCTCCTGGCCTTCGATGGCGGCCCAGGCCGGCTCCAGGGCGGCCAGCACCTGGGGCAGCATCAGCGTGCGCCGAAAGTGGCCCAGGCGCACGCGCAGCTCGTCGCCATCCTTCTCCAGCTCGATGGCGCCCGCCTCGACCCCCGCCAGCCGCAACGCCAGGATATAGTGGCCATCTTCTGAGGCGAAGCGCAGCGGCTGCTCCTGCGAAAGGGGCCTGGCGGGGTCGGTTTCGCCATAGAGCGCCTGGGCCAGTTCGGCCAGGGCCTCGACGCCCACCACCTCGCGCCGCATGAGGGAGACCTGAAAGACCGGCAACGGCGCAAAGGTCTCGGCCACCCGATCCAGGTGGCTCGCCTGATCGGCCTTCCAGTGGGCGAAGAACGGGTCGTGGACCTCGGGCGGCAGGACGCGGTTCACAAAGACACCATCCACCGAGAGGCCGAACAGGCTCATGTAGGTGTAGGCCCGCTGGGTCTCTTGCACCGAGAGGTGATCGGGGTTGAGCACCAGCCGCACCGAGGTCATCGCGCCGTCGGTCAGCATCTCGCGCAGCCGCTTGACCTCGTCAAAGAGCTGCTGGATCTGGCCCTGGATCAGCGCCTCGCTCAGGGGCAGCTTGGTGGCCTTCTGCACGGTGGGCAGCAGCAGCCGGGCCAGGCCGGAGGAGAGGCCCGCCAGGTGGCGCGCGTACCAGCGCTGCAGATCGGGCGCGCCCAGCAGGCGCATGGCGGCGCCGGTGGGGGCGCTGTCTATGATGAGCACATCATAGATGCCTTGCTCGACATAACGCTTGATGCGCACCAAAGCGAGGATCTCGTCCAGGCCCGGCAGGATGGCCAGCTCGCCCGCCACCGGCGCCTGCACGCCCTGCTCCACCAGCACCTCGGCGATGCGCCGCTTGACGTTGCCCCAGTAGCGCTCCAGTTCCTCGCCCGTATCCAGCTCGGCGGCCCACAAGTTCGCCGTGCTCACCGGCTGCGGCTCGTTGGCGAGAGGCGTCGCCAGGGCATCGGCCAGGCTGTGGGCGATGTCGGTGCTGATGGCCAGGGTGCGATGGCCCCATGCGGCGCTGCGCAGGGCGGTGGCGGCCGAGAGGGTGGTCTTGCCGACGCCGCCCTTGCCTGTGAACAGGATGATGCGCACGCTCAGGCCGCTGCCAGCCGCGCGGCGATGGCCTCCAGCACCGGGGCGCGCCGCAGGTGGGCCTGCTCATAGTCCCGCACGGCGGCCAGCTGCTCCGGCGAGAGCCTCTCCAGCCGGGGGAGGATCTCGTCGGCGGCCAGGACGCTGTACCCGGCGATCGGCAGCACCGGGATATTGCGCGAGATGGGGGTGGCGGCAGGATCGCCGGTCTTCCTCACCAGGCCGAGCAAGGCGCGGGCGACGGGCCCAGGATGCTCGGCGGCCTCCTCGCCGGCGCGGCGGGCGGCGCGCGCCGTCTGCACCAGGGCGCGGCCTGCCAACACGGTCAGGCCGATGCCCGTCAGGATCACCTCTTCGGCGGCGTGGCGCAACGGCTCGGCGCTCACTCTGGGCAGAGTGATCTCCTGGCGGCGGGGGAGGCGCAACTCGAACTCGACCACGCGCCCGGTGGCCTCGGCTTCTGTGCCCTGCATTGTCATCTCGTGGCTATCCATAGGTCCTCCTGTGTCAAGCACGTATGCTTGTCTGCGTACTGTCGGTGCGAGCATGCGCCCGGCGTTCGCCTTCTATACGTCGTGACTTGTCTGTGGTTGCAGAGGGAGCCTGGCGGGGCAGGCGTCAGCCAGGGGGCACCCGTCGCAGGCAGGCCTCTTGAGGCAATGCACCTTGCTGTGCTGCACGATCAGGGCGTGATACTCGTTGTACTGGGCGATATCGGGCGGCATCTGCTGCGTGAACCAGGCCTGCACCTCCGCATAGGGGCAGCGCTGTGCCCAGGCGTGGCCCAGGCGGGCCAGCAGCCTGCGGGTGTAGCTATCCACAACGAAGAACGGCTTGCCCAGGGCATAGAGCAGGATGCTATCGGCGGTCTCAGGCCCCACGCCCGACACCGCCAGCAGCTCGGGGCGCAGGGTGTCCCCCGGCAGGGCCGCGGCTGCCGCCAGGCCGCCGCGCTCCGCCAGAAAAGTCAGCACGTGGCGCAGGCGCTCATACTTGACGTTGTAGAACCCCGAGGAACGGATGGCTTCCTTGACCGATGCGGCCGGCGCGCCCAGCAAAGCCTCCAGGTCCAGCAAGCCCCGACGCTTGACCTCCTCAATGGCGACGGCCACATTGCGCCAGGCCGTGTTCTGGGTGAGCACCGCGCCCACCACCACCTCCAGGGGCGTTTCGGCGGGCCACCAGTCCTGGGGGCCATAGGCGCGGAACAGGCGTCCGTACAGGGCGGCGGCATCGAGCGGGTGATCTGACGACATGCAAACTCCCTGGGTGATATGGCGTGCACGAGTCTGGGGCAGGTTGGGGCGACGCGGGAGCCGGCCCGACGTGTAGGGAGCGGATCAGGGCATGAGCCACTCCTGGGCCAGCCGCTGCAGGGTGCCGTCGGCGGACCAGTCTGCCAGCGCCGCGTCCACCTCGCGCAGCAGACGGGGGGCATCGGGGCTGACGGCGATCACAAAGGGCTCGTCGGTCAGCGGCTCGCCCGCCATGCGCAGCGGATGGGCAGCCAGCAGCGCCAGGGCGCTCACCCGGTCGCAGAGCAGCGCATCGGCCTGGCCCGAGGCCACGGCGGCCGCCGCCTCGTCGAGCTCGCGGAAGGGCAGCACCTGCCACCCCAGGGCGCGGTCGCGATCGAGGCTGCGGGCCAGTTGGTGGGCGGTGGCCCCCATCTCGACGGCCACGCGGCCGGCGCGCAGGTCGGCGGGCGCCTCGGTGGTCGTGTCGGCTTGCGGCACCAGGAGCACCTGCCCGGCGGCAAAGTAGGGCTGGGAGTAGCGCGCGTCGCGGGTGAGCATCTCGTCGTAGGGCAAGGCGGAGAGCAGCAGGTCCACCCGCTGCGTGTACAGGGCGTCGTACAACCCGTCAAAGTGTATGTTCACGAACACGACCTGGACCCCCCAGCGCCGGGCCAACTCCTCGGCGAGGGCCACGTCATAACCGTGAAAGGTGCCGTTCTCGTCCACCCACTCAAAGGGCGGGTAGCTGGCGTCCATACCCACCCGCAGCACGCCCTGGGCCTGGATCTGATCCCACGTCTCGCGGCGCGCCTGTCCTTGGCGCGTCCACCACGCCGCCAGGAGGGCGATCAGCGCCAGCGCGGCCAGGGCGGCCAGGATGAGATGGCGGCGATGTCTCATGGCGCCTGCTCCAGGTACTCGTAGGGGCGCCCGTGGGCATAGTTGGCCAGCTCGGTGTAGAGGGGCTTGGGCACAAAGTCGGGCGTCACAAAGGTGTAGTAATCCTGGTAGGTGTGCTGATCCCGGGGGTAGCGAAAGGCCCACAACGCCGCCGCCTGGCACCAGTCCCACTGCTCCAGCGCCAGCTCGTAGGCTTTGATGGTGTAGACCAATCGCTGGTAGGGGCGCACGGCCTTGGCCCAGCGGGGGTGGTCGTTCCAGCCTCCCTCGGTGATGTAGCCCGGCTTGGCGGCGTCGCCATGGGCGACCATGATCTCTCGCAGCAGCTCCACCCGACGCCAGTTGACCTGGTCGCGGGCCGGCGGGTCATCGGGGGGGAAGGTGAACCCGTAGGCGTGCATGGCCAGGCCATCGAAGAAGGGGCCCGCGCCCGCCTCGTACATGGCCTCCAGATAGAGCAGGTCGTCCATGCCCCACTCGCTGCCCGGCGGGGCCATGGTGGGGGCCAACCCGGCGGCCAGCACCTGCATCTCGGGCGCAACGGCCTTGATGGCCAGGTAGCTCTGGCGCAGCAGCTCGGTATAGGCGGCGGGATCGGGTAGGCGATAGCCCCACTCGAAGCTCAGGTTGGGCTCGTTCCAGATGATGATAGCCTCCACCCTCCCGGCAAAGCGGGCGGCAAAGGCCGCCACAAAGCGGGCATAGTCGGCATAGTGATCGGGATCCAGGTGGCGGAAGGTGGTCTCGGGCGGACGGGCCCATTCGGGCACATAGTCAATGCGGGCGATGATGGACAACCCCTGGGCGTGGGCGTGATCCACCACCATATCGGCGTGGCGCCAGTCATAGTGGCCCTGGCGTGGCTCGTGGTAGGCCCACGGAAAGTACTCCACCACCCAGGTTGCGCCCATCTCGCGCACCATCTGCAGCGTGCGCTGGATCTTCCACTCCTCCACCTCGTCGGTGAGGCGGGTGTGGACGCCCATCTTGGGGTTGCGCGTCTCGACGACCTGGGGCGGCCCGACGGTGACCAGCCGTTGGGGCGGCAGGCTCAAGCACCAGGCCGCCAGCAGCAGCGCGACGGCGCGGGCCGCCGCGCGGGCGAGGCCAGCGTGTGCGAAGGCGTGTCTTGTCATCTCGTGAGGCTTATGCTAGACTGTGTCACCGCGCCCCAGTAGCTCAGAGGATAGAGCAGAGGTTTCCTAAACCTTGTGTCGGGGGTTCAACTCCCTCCTGGGGTACTCGCGCCACCACAAGGTACCGCCGGGCGCCTTGCCGAGGCTCCTCCCCGCTGCCTGCCGAACCACTGACTGGGGCTGCCGCGCGGCCCGGCGCCGACCGCTCCTGGGCGGGCTCAACCTCGCTGCAAGATAGCAGATGGCACGCCGCCGCGCAAATGGCGAGCCCATGACGCGCAGCTTCGCTGAACCCGTCGCCCTCCTCTACAGCAAGTGTCTGACGCACTTCGACCAGAATCCTCTCTTGGCGATCGCCAACCGCCGGCAACAGGGCGCGGCGACGCCCCTGGGGCGGGCGCGGAATGGAAGCGCAACCGATTGACACCGGCGTTCGGCCGGGCTATCGTGAGGATGGCGCTGCGATCGCGCTCTCGCGCCGCCCACTGCGGTCTCGCGCCAGAGAGTCGCTGCTTGCCACAGGAGGTGATGCCCATGAAGTCCCTCGTCGTCTATGATTCGGTGTTCGGCAACACGGAAAAGGTGGCCCAGGCCATGGCGACGGCCATCGGCGGCCAGGCTATCAAGATCGACGCCCTTGGCGCCGACGCCCTCGAAGGCGTGGCGCTCCTTCTGGTGGGCTCCCCCACGCGGGCCTTTCGACCCACGCCGGCCATCTCGACCTGGCTCAAGGGGCTGCCCGCCGGCAAGCTCGCGGGCGTGCGGGCGGCCGCCTTTGACACCCGCATCTCGGTGGAGGACGCCAACTCGGCCATCCTGCGCGTCATGGTCAAGCTTTTCGGTTGGGCCGCCAAGCCCATTGCCAAGGGGCTGGCCAAGGCGGGCGGACAACTGGCCGCCGAGCCGGAGGGCTACTATGTCGGGGCCTCGGAGGGGCCGCTGAAGGAAGGCGAGCTGGAGCGCGCCGTCGCCTGGGCACAGGCGCTCGCTAGCGCGTAGCCACCACGATGGGCCGATGGAGCCTGCCATGACGCCAGAATGGGACTCCTTCGATCACCAGGGGCGCCTGCAGCGTGAGTGGGTCACCGTCTCTGCCATGCTCCGCCTCTATTGCCGGGGCAAGCATGGCCGGCGAGATGGGCTGTGCACGGCCTGCCGCGAGCTTTCCTCCTACGTGCGGCGGCGGCTGGAGCGCTGCCCCTACGGCCCCTTCAAGCCGACCTGCGCCCGCTGCCCGGTGCACTGCTACAACGCGGGCATGCGCCGCCGCATCCGCGCCGTCATGCGGTACGCCGGCCCGCGCATGTTGCTGCGTCACCCGGCGCTGGCGTTCCGCCATCTGCTGGATGGCCTGCGGCGCCGGCCCGATCCTCCGCGGCAGCAATCGCGCTGATCCGGTGCTCGCCGGTCCTGGCGTATGTCGATCTCCCTACCCGGCGAGTTCGCATCATGACCGCTGCATGGCACTTGCGGCGCGTGCCGAAATCGGGCACACTGCACCTGCACTACGATGATCCGCTCTCATCAGGAGGTAGCCCGAACATGGAGATGACCCGCGCCCTGTTGACCGGCCCCCGGTCCTTTCGTATCGAGCAGCACCCCGCGCCCGACATGGGGCCCGGCGAGGTCCTGATCGCCATCCACACCTGCGGGGTTTGCCCCAGCGATGTGCGCCTGTACAGCGGCACCCGCGCCGGCACAACCTATCCGCGCACCGTTGGCCACGAGTGGGTTGGTGAGGTGATAGGCGTCGGCTCGGACGTGACCCGCTTTGCCGTGGGCGACCGGGTCGCCGCCTTTGTGCAGCGGGTATGCGGTATGTGCCGCAACTGCCAGCGCGGCTTGTTCAACATGTGCCTCAACCGCCTGCCCGCCATCCAGGGTGGCTTTCAGACCATCGGGGTGGCTGTGCCCGAGGCGCTGGAGCTGATCCCCGACGGCGTGCCCTACCACTCGGCCGCCTTCACCGAGCCCCTGGCATGCTGCCTGAACGGCATCTCTCGCACACCCATCTCCCTGGGCGATACTGTGGTCATCATGGGTGTGGGGCCCATCGGCCAGATGCTGGCCCAGCTGGCGCGCCTGCGGGGCGCGCGGGTGATCGCCGTGGACCTGATCGCCGAGCGGCTCGAGTTGGCGCGGGAGCTGGGCGCCAGCGCCGGGCTGAACGCCGCCGACCCCGACCTGGTGGCCCAGATCCAGAGCATGACGGGCGGCCTGGGCGCCGAGGCCGTGATCGTGGCCGTGGGAGCGCCCGCCGCGGAGAAGCAGGCCCTCGATCTGGCCGCGCCCGGCGGTTGCGTCAACTATTTCGCGGGCACCTACCCCTCGACGACCATCGGCGTGGACCCGAACGTGATCCACTACAAGCAGCTCTGGGTAACGGGCAGCTTTCACTTTACGCCGGGCGGCTTTCGCACGGCCCTGGGCCTGATCGCCCGCGGCGAGGTGCAGGTGGAGCCGCTGATCAGCCATCGCCTCGGCCTGAGCGAGATCGCCAGCGGGTTCGACATGGTGATCGATCAGGCGGGGATGAAGGTCATCGTCGAGATGGAGCGCGGCGCCTGACCTATGACCACAGAGGCCATCCTGGGTCTGGACCTGGGCACCACCACCTGTCGCTGCATCGCCTTTGACTTGCAGGGTGACATAATCGCTGAGGCGGCGACCGAGGTCACGCCGGAGTACCCGGCGCCAGGCCTGGCTGTGGTGCACGCCGACCGCTGGTGGGCGGCGGCCCACGGCGTCCTGGGCGAGGTCGCCGCCCGGCTGGCGCGCCGGCAAGCGCGCCCTCTGGCCCTGGGGCTCACCGGCCTGCAGCATGCCATGGTCCTGGTGGATGGCCAGGGGCGCGTGCTGGCCCCCAGCATGCTCTGGATGGACCAGCGCGCCCAGGCCCAGGTGGACTGGCTGAATCGCGAAGCGCGGGCTACGCTGGAGGCGGTGCTGGGCCCCGGGGCGCGGGCCAGCAGCACCCCCAGCCTGCCACGGCTGCGTTGGCTGCACGAGCACGAGCCCGACCTCCTGGCCCGCGCAACGACCTTGCTGCTGCCCAAGGACTATGTGCGCTATCGCCTGACGGGGCAGAAGGCCAGCGATCCCTCGGATGCGGGCGGCGCCATGCTCTATGATCCCGGCCGTGGCGATTGGTCGCCCGAGCTGCTGGCCCTGGCGGGGGTGCGCCCCGATCAGATGCCGCCCATCCGCCCTTCCGATGCCTTGGCGGGCCGCCTGACGCCCGAGGTGGCCGCCGAGACCGGGCTGCCTGCCGGGCTGCCCGTGGCGGTGGGCTCGGGCGACACCCTGGCGACGGTGCTGGGCAGCGGCGCCGACGGCGCCGGCCGCGCCTTGATCTACATCGGCACGGCGGCCTGGGTGCGTCGCCAGGGGCCTCGCGACCGGTCTCGCTTCCTGGCCACGGCCACCACCGGCGCCGCTCTCCGGTGGCTGCGCGATCTGCTGGCGGGGCCGGGGAACGGCCTCAGCTATGGCGACCTCATGGACGAGGCGGCCCAGGTGACGCCGGGCGCCGAGGGCCTCCTCTTTCTGCCGCACCTGTGCGGCGAGCGCGGCCCGGTGCCCGATCACGGTGCGCGAGGCGTGCTGACCGGCCTCTCGTTGCGGCACCACCGGGGCCATCTGGCCCGCGCCGTGCTGGAGGGCGCCTGCTGTCACCTGCGTTGGCTGCTGGACGATGCCGTTGCCCAGGCCCCTGACGAGGTCTGGGCTGCCGGGGGGGCGGCCCGCAGTGCCCTGTGGATGCAGGTCCTGAGCGAGGTGCTGGGGCAGCCGGTCCATACGCCCCGGGTGGCCGAGGCGGGCGCGTTGGGCGCGGCGATCCTGGGGGCCGTCGCCGTGGGGCTCTATGCCGATCGCGAGGATGCCTGCGCCGCCCTGGCGCATCCGGGCCCGGTGTACGCGCCGGACCCCGAGCGCGTGGCGGTGTACGAGGGCGTCTATGCGCGCTGGCGCGCGGCCGAGGCGCGCTGGCTGGGACGCTAGGGCAAGGGGAACACGGGGCGGCCGGCGAGCGTCTGCACGATGGGACGCGACGCAGACAACGGCGCGAGTCTCGCCTGAAATGGGGCGACGCGCCCGCGCCGCCGCGGCGCCATCACGAGATCGCCCCCCAAGGGGCCATGCCAGGAGCCGCTGCGCCATGAACCACCGATGGTTTGGAATCGCCTTGCTCGCCTGCGCCCTCTGTCTGTTGTTCGTGGGTTGCCATCTGCTCTCTTCTCCAGTCGCGGCACCCACGCCCGCGTCTGATCCCGCCCGCCTGCTGACGCCGCCCGTGCCGGGGGTCGCCTTTCCACGTCAGGAGCCGGTGGAGGGCGAGCGCGCCTACATGACCGCCGCCTTGTGGGGCGTGCTGGAGCTGGAGGAGGGCTGTCTGTGGGTGCGCTCGCTTGATGGCGCGAGCCGCGTGTTGCCCATCTGGCCGCCCGAGTTCAGCCTGGTGCAGCAGCAAGGCCGCCTCTCGGTGACTAACGAGTCCCTCGCCGTCAGCGGCGACGGCGCCGATGCGGAACGGATCGTTGTCGCCGTGGGCGAGGAAGTGTTCATGGCCGGGGGCCACGCCCCCCAGGTGAGCGACTGGACGCTGTCCCAGGTGCCCGATGCCTGCCGGGGCGACTACTTTATCGTGGGGCAGCCCGAATCAGTACGCCCCAACCTGCGTGAGCAGTCGGAGCTGTTCACCTGGGAGAGGATCGTGGAGGGCCTGCGCACCGCCCTGATCCTGCGCCACACCCCCGCCTTTGTGGCCCAGGCCGGCGAACCGCAGAGCCTCTCCGGCGAGCTGGTGCTGTACGAGGGCCAGCGTTGCCTGCAGTTGCAGACCGGGCGCGGCCCAGGGCCGATCACCCTGCTCTGGCCGCAGGCGTGGGCCGTGAGCCTGAGCGAAGGCGCGGCCGAGGTGCTGGATGGTGCAGGGCATCCGGTTGGGCGCACGGGCGAGCGTGTGACGTTGCGGGCCCGCCCCATCCCCCAGGACTGGGAGAGCGAGGTCTATCGGCGGGCGGTGCAGGAGCTGCCCGGCGACTGCTGTTGCTCCTTCTGGCTCGTCGAGGCGAGCGAGTGATCCGCACGTCGGGCTCTCTGCCCGCTGATCCCCTCCTGACGCGCCCCAGGACGTCTACGTCCATGCTATGTGCGTCTGGCTCGCCCCTGCAGATCAGAAGGCAGTAAAAAATACAAAGCAGGGGCGAAGCTAGTCGTCGCCCTTGTCCGTGCTCTGCCCTGGCGCCCTGGTACGGGGGCGCCTTGGGCATCGTCCTATCCAAACTCGTCACTTTACCTCTTGACTCTGTCCCCAGGGGAGACTGTATGATGTGGGTGTAGCTGCTGGCCAGCAGTGTTGCACCCATCTCCCCGGAGAGGAGCGGGCATGCTCAAGATCGGAGAACTGAGCCGCCTGGCGCAGGTGTCGGTCAAGACGCTGCGCTACTATGCCGAGCGCGGTCTGCTGTTGCCTGCCCGCGTGGACCGCTACACCGGATACCGCTACTACGCCCTGGAGCAACTCCCTCGGCTGAACCGCATCCTGGCCCTCAAGGACCTGGGGTTCACGCTGGAGGAGATCGGCCGCATGCTGAGCGAGCGGGTGTCGTCCGAGGAGCTGCGCGGGATGGTGCTCCTGCGACAGGTCGAGCTGGAGCGACACCTGACGGACGAGCGGGCGCGGCTGGCCCGGGTCGAGGCGCGTCTGCGCCAGATCGCCCGAGAGGGTTGCCTGCCCGACTATCCGGTGGTGCTCAAGGCCGTGGCGGCCCAGCGCGTGGTGGCCGTGGGCCAGCGCGTCACTGGCTATGGCCAGGGCGGGGCGCTCATCGGGCGCCTGGTCGCGGAGCTGGAGGCCGCCCGGCTGGCCGATCGCATCGCCGGGCCGCTGCTGACCGTCTATCGGGACGCGGACGACGCCGACGGGCTGTGGGCCGAGACGGGAGCGCCGCTGGAGCGCACGCCTTCGCCTGGCGAGCTGGCCGGCGGTCTGGCCGTGCGCGCCCTCCCGGCGGCCGCCACCGTGGCCAGCGTCGTGCACCAGGGCAGCCACGACGAACTGGGAGAGGCCTACGCCGCGCTGCTGAACTGGGCCGCCCCCAACGGGTTCCGCGAGGATGGCGGCGCGCGCGAGGTCTACCTGCGGGGGCCGGAGAGCCACGCCCAGCCCGAGGAGTGGGTGACCGAGGTGCAACTGCCCGTTGTGAGCGCATTGGCAAGCATCAACGTCCGACGAAAGGAGCGACTGATGGATCCCAAGATCGAGAGCAGGCCGGCCTTCCAGGTGGTGGGCCTGACGTACCACGGCAGAAACGAACACGGCGAGATCCCCGCCCTGTGGGAAGAGCTCAACCTCCGCTGGGGCGAGCTGTTGGCCCTGGGAGAGACCCGGGGCTGCTACGGCATCTGCCGCGAGGGCGATGCGACGGGCTTTGACTATCTGGCGGGGGTGGACGCCGGGCCCCTGAGCGCGCCGCCCGAGGGAATGGCCGTGTGGCAGGTGCCCGCCGCCACCTATGCGGTCTTTCCCTGCACGATACCCACTATCGGCGCGATCTATGACTATGCGCACAACACATGGCTGCCCAACTCGGGCTACCGGCGTGCGCCGACGCCCGACTTTGAGTGCTACCCGGAGACCTTTGAGGAAGGCTCTCTCGAGTCCGAGCTGCTGGTCTACATCCCCATCACGCGCTAGGGCGCGCGCAACGCACACGGGGGCGCGGGCGCTCTACAGAGGCCCGCGCCCCCGCTCGTCTGCGGGCGGCCGCTACCAGCGCAGCACGCCCTTGATGTATCCGTCGCTCTGGTGGGAGGCGATGTCGAACATCTCCGACGCCTGAGAGACGGGC
Source organism: Anaerolineales bacterium UBA1429 (assembly GCA_002329325.1). Lineage (GTDB taxonomy): Bacteria > Chloroflexota > Anaerolineae > UBA1429 > UBA1429 > UBA1429. The sequence goes on along the minus strand of DCTX01000019.1, from coordinate 20,527 downwards.
ATCACATGGGTGACCAGCGGCTTCAGGTCAAAGATACCCTTCTGCATCAGGGGCACGGTGCGGGCAAAGATCTGGGGAAAGTGGCGCGAGATGTTGGGCGAGGCGTTGTAGACCTCGATGCCCATCATATGCCAGGCGCCCAGGTCCACCCGGCGGTCGCCGTCCTTGTGCCAGGAGAAGATGACCAGCCTGCCCGCCTCGCGCAGGATCTCATAGTTGAGGTCGAAGGCGGGCTGTGCGCCGGCGGCCTCGATCATGACGTCCACCGGGTGCGCCTTGAGGGCTTCCATGGCCCGGCTGCCCTCATCGGTGCTCAGGTTGATGATCTGGTCGGCGCCGAACTGCCGGGCCAGCTCTAGGCGGCGGGCGTCCACATCCACGGCGATCACCTCGTGCACCAGGGTGTGCCGCAGGGCCTGCATCAGCAGCAGCCCCATGAAGCCGGTGCCCACCAGCGCCACCCGGTCACCGGGGCGGAGCTTGGCCCACTCGATGCCGTTGAGGACGCAGGCCACCGGTTCGGCGATCCACAGCTCATAGTCCTCGACGTCACCCTCCAGCCTGGCAACGGCGGTGGCGGGCACGTTGGCGAACTGGCCGAACAGCCCCGAGTCGTTGCCCATGGCCGTCACCTTGTCGCCGGGCGCCAGGCCCGCCACACGGGCCCCCACCTTGCGGACGATCCCGACGCCCTCATGGCCGTGCAGGAAGGGGTAGGTGGTGCCGGCGGGCAGGATCCCCTTGTAGAGCGCCTGGTCCCAGGCGCAGAGAGCCGTGGCCTTGAGCTCGATCTGCACCTCAAACAGGTCGGGATCGGCGATCTCGAACTCGCGCAGCTCCACCTTCTCCGGCGCAACGTAAAAGACACCTGTCGCTTTCATGCTGAGTACCTCCCATGCTGGCTTGGTTCGTGGGGCGTTGGCGGGATTATAGCCATGCCCGCGAGGGCCGGTCAAGCGAGCGATGACGCAACACGCGGGCTGCCGTGATGACAGCCCGCGTGGGTAGAACGCCCTGCAGGTTGGGGCTAGACGCCTTCGATGGCGATCTGCTGATCCGGCTCCAGGCGTATCGATACCGAGTCGATGGCATAGGTGCGCACCGGCAGGACCACGAGGACGTTGACGGGCTTGTCGCCCGCGGGCCAGGGCGCGCCGTGCCATGTGCCCGGCCGCAGCACGACCATGGTGCCCATGGGGACCCGGTACACCTCAAAGTTGTCCAAGGGGATGCCCATGCGCGGATGCGAGGGAGGAGCGACGTGGATCAGGATGTCGCCATCCAGGGGCAGGATGCCCTCCATGGCGTGATCGTGGTACTCGCCGCCGGTGATCACATACTCCCTGGGCTCGACGCGGCAGATCGAGAACGATGCGGTGCTCGAATCGCCGAGCTGCATCTGGATCATGTCGGGCCGAAAGACGACGGGCCGGGCCATCGCCAGGATGCGCGGGTTGTCCGCCATCTGGCAGAACGTCCCATGGGGCTGGAATGCCTCAAGCTCTAGCTCGCGAACGGTGACGCTGCTCATTCGATTGGGTTCCTTTCGTGCAACAAGATAGGCCTGACCAGGGTACGGGCGGGATTGTAGCACAACGCGCGCAGCCCGTCGAGGGGCAGACGGCGGCGGCGCCGGGGTGTGCGCGCGGTGGCGGATGGCCCTCACCCCCGTCGCTCTTCCCCGCACGCGGGAGAGGGGGCGCAGAGCCGCCGGATGCCCGTGACTGCCGCGGGGGTGAGGGCGATTGCGGAGTGTGCGCGCGACGGCCGATGGCCCTGACCTCCCGGCGTTCTTTCCCGCACGCGGGGGAGGGGGCGCAGAGCCGTCGGATGCCCGTGACTGCCGCGGGAGTGAGGGCAATTGCGGAGGTGCGCCGTTCACGGCCGATGGCCCTGACCTCCCGGCGTTCTTTCCCGCACGCGGGAGAGGGGACGCAGAGGTGCTGGATGCGCGCGATGGCGGATGGCCCTCACCCCCCATCCCCCTCCCCCGCACGCGGGGGAGGGGGCGCAGAGGTGCTGGATGTGCGCGACAGCCGCGGGGGTGAGGGCGATTGCGGAGGTGCGCCGTTCACGGCCGACGGCCCTGACCTCCCGGCGTTCTTTCCCACACGCGGGGAGGGGGGCGCAGAGCCGCTGGATGCGCGCGATGGCCGCGGGGTGGGTGCGGGCGATCGCAGCGCCAGGCGCGGCCTCAGCCAAAGATGGAGCGCACCGCTATATAGCCGAGGCCCAAGATCCAGATGGCGACGGCCAGTTTGGCGCGCCCCCGCAAGCAGAGCACCCCCGCCACCAACAAGGCCAGCCCCAGGCCCGCGGCGCTGAGCGTCTCGCCGTGGGTGAGGCCGTACCAGCCGACGGCACGCCAGGCTGCCATGAGCAGATACGCGGCGACGGCCACCGTCAGCAGCCCCAGCACGATGCGCCAGAACCCGACCTTGCGCTTGTCCTGCTCCGGCTCGGCGGCGGGCGCCGGTGCCGCAGCCGGAGCTGCAGCCGGGGCCGGCGCAGGCGACGGGACAGAGGGCTGTGCGGCGCGCGGAGCCTCCTCGACGGGCGCCGGCGCCGCAACAGGGGCCGGCCCGGGAGCGGGGGACGGGGCAGGGGGCGTGGCCACCGGGGCCGGACGCACGGTCAGGGTGCCCTCGACGGAGGCCACGCACTGTCCGGCCACCAGCACGCGGATGGCAAATGGCAGGGTCTGATGCAGCCCCTGAGGGGCGTGCTCGGTCGGCTTGAGGGCGACGGCGACGGCCTGCGAACTGCCGGGCGACAGGGAGAAGGTGGCGGGCGCGAACTGCAGCTCGACGGCGTCGGCGGGGTCGGTGGCCTCAAGCTCGATCTGCTCGTCTGTGTTGCCCCGGTTCGCCACAGACAAGGTGCCCTGCCCCTGGTCTGTATAGACGCTGGGATGCAGCCCCAGGTCTAGCCGGCGCTGCGCCTCGATGGCGAGGGCGCCCCGCGCCTCGGCATGGCGGGTGGCGTCGGCCCGCGACATGATGTGCACGACAAAGGGGTGCTCTCCCGCCGGGGGAGGGGGAGCGTCCGGCGGGCAGATGCCGATGGCCAGGTCGCCGCCGTCCTCCGGCGCCAACATCAGGTCCTCCGCTGGCAGCGCGATCCAGACCTCCGGCAGGCCCTCGATCCGGGCGTAAAAGTGGTCCACGTGGGGTTGATGGTTGAGGATGCGGGCATGGATCTCGCTGCGCGCCCCCGGCGCGAGCGACAGGGTCGCCGGCGAGATGTGCACCTCCAGGGCTGCGCCGCCGGCCGCAACGCGCCCGGCGTAGGTGGCCACCGGCGGCGCGGGGGTAGGCGTGGCGGCCAGGCCCTCCAGGCTCAGCCAGTAGCCGCCGATGCGCAGACGACGCCCCGCCGGCCAACGCTCGGCAACGCCGGGAAGGATCCGCTCGCTCTCCAAGAAGGTGCCGTTGGTGCTGTTGAGGTCGGTCACCCGCACCCGCTGCGCCTCGCACGTGATGCGGGCATGGTGGCGCGAGACGGCCGAGCTGGGCAGGACCAGGTCGTTGTCGGCCTCGCGGCCCACCGTCAGCGTGATGGCATCGGCCAGAGGCACCCTCTCCGCCCGTCCCTCGGGAGACTGCACGACGATGTGGGCGCCCGCCGGCGCGTCGGATGGCGGCGTGGGCATGGCATCGGCCCTGGGAGGCGGCGCGACGTCGGCCTGGGTAAGCCAAGCGACGCTGGCCCGCGATGGCTGCGCCGTCGGCGTGTCCTCCTGCCGCTGGGCATAGCGCCCGCGCAGTTCGACGACGCTATCGCGCAGCGCCTCACCCGTCTGCTGGCGGCCGGCAGGGTCCTTGGCCAGGGCCGTGAGCACCACCTGCTCCACCTCGCTGGGCAGGTCGCTCACCACCATGCGCGGAGGCGGCGGCGCCTGCCGCGTGTGGGCCTGCAGCGCCTCGGGCAACGTGTGTACGGCAAAGGGGAGCCGCCCCGTGACCAACTGGTAAAAGACGATGCCCAGGGAGTAGATGTCGGTTCGCCCGTCCACGGGCTGTCCCAGGCACTGCTCAGGCGCCATGTAGGCCGGGGTGCCCATCGTCTGGCCGGGAAGAGTCTGGGCGGCGCCCTGGGCCAGCTTGGCCAGCCCGAAATCGGTCAGGATGGGGCGCACCGAGGGACCCTGCCCCGTGTGGGGAGCGCCCGCCACAGGCTGAAGCAGGATGTTGCCGGGCTTGATGTCGCGGTGGGTGACGCCGCGACCGTGGGCATAGCCCAGGGCGTCGGCCAGCGGCTCGATCAGCGCCAGGGCCTCGTCCAGCTCCAGCAGCATCCCCTGAGCGCTCAGGCGCTCCAGCCAGTCGGACAGGGTGTGGCCCTGGCCCACCAGGCTCATGACGATGTAGAGCAGGTCGGTGCCGCGGCTGAAGGCGTGGACCCTGACGATGTTGGGGTGATCGAGGGCCGCGATGGCGCGGGCCTCCTGCAGGAAGCGGCTGCGGAACCCCTCCTCGCGGGCGATGTGATCGTGCATGACCTTGACGGCCACGTCGCGGTCCAGGGCCAGGTCGTGGGCCAGATAGACCGCGCCCATGCCGCCCTGCCCGATCAGCCTCTCGACGCGATAAGTGTCCTCCAATACCGAGCCCACGAGTTCGCGCATCGCTCTTGCTCCCGAATCAGCCAGCGGCCATGCCTCACGTACATCATGACGGGCTATGGGCCGCCTGTCAAGTGCCCGGAGGCGGGCCAGGCGGGACACGCTCTTGTATCCTAGCGTTGACAGAGTGACTCAGCGCTTCTATAATCGTTCCAGATGCCGCTCGCTCAATAAGGAGGGGGTAAATGCCAACAGAAAGCAGGGGCCCAGGCCGCGCTCGTTCTAGCCAGGAAGGCTGGCCCAGGTGGATGTACTTTGTCGTGCCAGCGTTGGTGCTCTTTGTCGTATTGGGGCTTTGGTGGGCGCTCTTTTACCCGCCGAGCGAGAGCGCACAAGAGACAACCCCTTCGCCGACGCGCCCTGTCGTAGGCACGCAGCCAACCCAGGGGCCCACCGAGCAGCCGACGCTGCCCGCCTTTGCGCCGACGGCCACCACGGTCCTGCCGACGCTGCCGCCTCCGACGCCAACCCAGGACCTGGCCGAGACGGCAGAGCCTGAGGAGGGCGAGGCGGAGACGGCTCCGCAAGTGCCCCTCACCATCGGCGACATGGCCACCGTGTGCTGCACCGGCGGCACGGGGCTGCGCATGCGCTCCGGCGCCGGCACGGGGCATCCCGTGGTCAAGATGCTCACCGAGGACAAGGTGGTCGAGGTCGTGGGCGGTCCCCAAGAGGCCTCTGGCTATACCTGGTGGCAGGTGCGCGACGAGGTCGGCACCTCGGGGTGGGTCGCTTCCGAGTTTCTGCGCAAGCAGGAATAACTCCCGTCTGACTGAGGGCGCGCTCGAGGGGACGCTCGCGAACTCCCCTGTCCGAGCGCGCCTTTTCGCACCGCAAGGAGCCAAGCTGCATCATGTCACCTGATGTCGCCCAGCGCGTTGCCGAGTTGCGTCGCATCGTCCAGTATCACGCCCATCGCTACTATGCGCTGGATGCCCCCGAGATCACCGACGCCGAGTACGATGCCCTGGTGCACGAGCTGCGCGATCTGGAGACGGAACATCCCGAGCTGGTGACGCCCGATTCGCCCACCCAGCGGGTGGGCGCCGAGCCGCTGCCCGAGTTCACCCGCATTGAGCATCCCGTGCCCATGACCAGCCTGGCCGACGCCTTTTCCGCCGAAGAGGTGTACGAGTGGCTGGGGCGGGCCCAGCGCCTCCTGGGCGACGAAGCGCCGTTGGAGCTGGTGGCCGAGCCCAAGATAGACGGCCTGGCCGTGGCCCTCACCTATGAACAGGGCGTGCTGGTGCGGGGCGCCACCCGCGGCGATGGTCGGGTGGGCGAGGACATCACCCCCAACGTCCGCACCATCCGCAACGTGCCCCTGCGCATCCCCGTCGCTCCGGGGAGCGATCTCGCGGCGCCCGCGCGCATCGAGGTGCGCGGCGAGATCTATATGCCGCGCGACCTGTTCGACCAGCTCAACGAGGCCCGTGTGGCCGAAGGCCAGGAGCCCTTTGCCAACCCCCGCAACGCCTCCGCCGGGTCTGTGCGCCAGCTCGATTCGCGCATCACGGCGCAGCGTCCCCTGCGGCTGTTCGCCTACGCCATCGGCTATGTGGAAGGCCACGAGATCACCAGCCAGTGGCAGGCGCTGGCCTACCTGCGAGAGCTGGGCTTCGCCGTCAATCCCGACATCCGCCTGTTTGACGACCTGGACCGCGTCGTAGCCTATTGCCAGGAATGGATGGACAAGCGGGACGAACTCAACTATGAGGCAGATGGCGTGGTGATCAAGATCAACGACCTGGCCACCCAGGAGCGGCTGGGCATCGTCGGCAACGCCCCGCGCTGGGCCGTCGCCTTCAAGTTCCCCGCCCGCGAGGCCACCACCCGGCTGCTGCGCATCGAGGTCAACGTGGGCCGCACGGGCGTCCTGACGCCCTATGCCGTGCTGGAGCCCGTGCGCCTGGGCGGCGTCGAGATCCGCCAGGCGAGCCTGCACAACTTTGAGGACCTGGCGCGCAAGGACATCCGCCAGGGCGACATGGTGGTCATCCGGCGGGCAGGCGACGTGATCCCCCAGGTGCTCAAGCCCGTGGTCGAGCTGCGCACGGGCGCGGAGCAGGCGCCCGTTGTCCCCACGGTATGCCCCTCCTGCGGTGAGCCGGTGGCGCAGGAGCCCGGCCAGGTGGCCGTCTACTGCGTCAACGCCCGGTGTCCGGCACAGGTGGTGCGCCACATCGAGCACTGGGCCTCACGGGGCGCGCTGGATGTGGATGGCCTGGGCATCCGCGTCACCCAGATGCTGGTGGATGCGGGGCTGGTGAGCGATGTGTCGGACCTGTACGCCCTGGATAAAGAGCAGCTCGTGGCCCTGGAAGGCTTTCAGGAACGCCGCGCCGAGAATCTACTGCAGGCGCTGGACGCCACGCGCCAGCGGCCCCTGTGGCGCCTCCTCACCGGCCTGGGCATCCGGGGGGTGGGCAGCCGGGTGGCCCAGGTCCTGGCCGATCACTATCGCTCGCTGGACGCGCTCATGGCGGCGGAGGAGGCCGAGCTGACCGAAATCGAGGGGATCGGTCCCATCATCGCGGCCGATATCGTAGCCTACTTTTCGCAGCCGAGGAACCGCGAGATGGTCGAGCGCCTGTGCCAGCGGGGCCTGCGCATGGCCGATGAGACGCCGGAGGAACAGCCCGACGAGCAGCCCCTGAACGGCCTCAGCTTTGTCATCACCGGCACGCTGCCATCCATGAGCCGCGAGGCCGCTGCCGCCCTGATCACCGCCCACGGGGGGCGCGTCACCGGCAGCGTCTCGGGCAACACGGACTACCTGCTGGTGGGCGACAAGCCCGGCGGCACCAAGACGCGCCAGGCCGAAAAGCTGTGCGTTCCCATCCTGGACGAGGCCGGGCTGATGGCGCTGCTTGCGGGCCGCGCCCGATCCTAGGCTGCCATGACACCAGTCTCGCCACGCGAAGAGGAGGCGGGCCGCCGGCTGGGCCACGCGCTACAGCAGATCCGCGCTGACGAGGGCCTGGCCCCCCAGATCGTGGACTGGCGGATGCTGCCCGCCCG
>DCTX01000019.1:0-12866 GCA_002329325.1 Anaerolineales bacterium UBA1429 | reverse complement strand
TGCCGCCCATGCTGCATCCCCGGCTCCAGGAGATGCTGGCCGCGCGGGGCATCCGGCGCCTGTATACCCACCAGGCTCAGGCGGCCAATCTGGCCCTGGGCGGCGCCCATGTGGTGGTGGTCACCCCCACGGCATCGGGCAAGACCCTTTGCTACCAGTTGCCCGTGCTGGATCGCCTCCTGCGGCGGCCCCAGAGCCGCGCCCTGTACCTCTTTCCCACCAAAGCGCTGGCCCAGGACCAGCACCATGGCCTGACCCAGGACCTGCTGGAGGCGGGCACCGACGCGGCGGCCATGATCTATGATGGCGATACGCCCCAGGCGCAACGCCGCGCCGCCCGACGCATCGCCCAGGTGCTGATCACCAATCCGGACATGCTGCATGTGGGCATCCTGCCCTACCACACCCAGTGGCGCGAGCTCCTCGCCGAGCTGGACTATGTGGTGATCGACGAGATGCACGCCTACCGGGGGGTGTTCGGCAGCCACGTGGCCCACGTGTTGCGCCGCCTGCAGCGCCTGTGCGCCTTTTACGGCAGCGCACCCCAGTTCATCCTCACCTCGGCCACCATCGCCAACCCCGCCGAGCTGGCCACGAACCTCATCGGCGAGCCGGTCGAGGTGGTGGCCGAGAGCGGCGCGCCCAGCGGCGAACGCCATGTGGCCCTGGTGAATCCGCCCGTCATCGAGGCGCGCCTGGGGATCCGCCGCTCGCCGCTGGTGGATGCCCGGCAGCTCGCCCTTTCGCTGGCGGCGCAAGGCGAGCAGGTGGTCTGCTTCACCCGTTCGCGCCTGGCCGTGGAGCAACTCGTCATCGCCCTGCGTGAGCGCGCCGGCCGCGTGGGTCTGGCGCCGGAGGCCATCCGCGGCTACCGCGCCGGCTATCTGGCCGCGGAGCGCCGCGAGATCGAGGCGGGCCTGCGCGAGGGGAGGGTACGCTGCGTCGTGGCCACCAGCGCCCTGGAGCTGGGCATCGATATCGGCGGGCTCACCGTGGCCGTCCTGGTGGGCTATCCCGGCAGCGTGGCCAGCACCTGGCAGCGCATCGGGCGGGTGGGCCGCGGCCAGGCGCCCTCGGCGGCCTTCTTGATCGCCTCCGCCTCGCCGCTGGACCAGTATCTGATGGCGCACCCCGAGCATCTCTTTGGGGGAGGCGCCGAGGCGGCCCACATCAATCCGGACAACCTCTATGTGCGCAGCGGCCACGAGCAGGCAGCGCTGTACGAGCTGCCCATGGCCGAGGGCGAGGCCGCGCAAGACGACGACCGCCGCGCGATCCTGGCGGCCCTCGAGGACGCGGGCGAAGCCCGGCTCAGCCGCGGACGCTGGTTCTGGTCAGGCCAGGGCTTTCCGGCGGGCGAGATCTCGTTGCGATCGGCCGAGGCGGCCCGCGTATCCATCGTGGCTCGCCGCGCCGAGGAGGGCCGCGATATCACCATCGGCGAGGTGGAGCGCAGCAGCGCGCCTCGCTGGCTGCACGAGGAGGCCATCTACCTGCACGAGGGCCAGCCCTACCTGGTGCGCACCCTGGACCTGGAGGGAGGCGTGGCCCAGGTGGAGCCGGCAACCACCGACTACTTCACCGTGGCCAGCGAGCGCGAGGAGATCGAGATCGAGCGGGTCGTCGCCTCGACCGACGGTGAGCGCATGACCACCGCCCACGGCGAGATCCGCCTCACCCGCCAGGTGACCGGCTACCGGCGCCAGCGCTTTGAGACCCAGGAGGTGTTGGGGTGGGGCGTGGTGGACCTGCCGGAGCAGGTGATCCTGACCTCGGCCTTCTGGCTGGGGGTGAAGCCAGAGCTGGTGGCTCGGCTGGACGCCCAGGGGCTCTGGACGGCCGACAGGGGCGGCGCCCGCGGCCCCGATTGGGAGCAGCAGCGCGACCGCGCCCGCCTGCGCGACGGGTACCGCTGCGCCCACTGCGGCGCGCCCGAGCGCCCTGAGCGCGCCCACGACGTGCATCACATCGTCCCCTTTCGAGAGTTCGGCTGGGAGCCGGGCCGCAACGACGCCTATCGCTATGCCAACCGCCTGGCGAACCTGGTGACCCTCTGCCCGCGTTGCCACCAGTTGGCCGAGAGACAGGTGGCTTTGGGCAGCACGCTATCAGACATGGGGCACGTGCTGCGCTATCTCGCGCCCCTCTGGTTGCTGTGCGATCCCGAGGATATCGGCATCCATGCCGATTCGGCGGGGCGCCGGGCCGAGCGGCCAACCCTGTTCATCTACGACCAGCTCCCCGGCGGGGCAGGTCTATCCGACCAGCTCCCGCGGCTGATCGTGCCGCTGCTCAAGAGCGCCGCCCAGGTCGTGAGCGATTGCCCCTGCGAGACGGGTTGCCCCGCGTGCATCGGGCCCGTGCTGGCCCCCGCCATCGGCCGCAAACGGAGGGCCGTGGGGCTGCTGGAGGCCCTGGCCTGGTGAGGGCGCGCCGCGCACGCCGGGATTCCGCGTGGCGGCGGTCGGTACGATGCATCTTCCCTCGTTGTTCCCCTGTCTGCAATAGCGTGCTATAATGCCCATGAATTGGCAAGAGTCTGCACGCGAAATTGGTCTTCTTCACCTGGCGGGAGCCGGATGAATATCGGCGATATCCTTCGATTGCGAGCCTCGCTCACTGAGCGGCTCAGGACCGGCCCGGATCAGGTACCAGCAACGGCTCCGGCTCTGGAGAGCCTGGTCCCCGGGCGATGGGTACAATCACCGCTGGGGCGTTGTTTCGTCTCTGAGCGTCGCTACCCTCTCTCTCACCAACACGGCGACCTGCCCCTGGGCGATCTCCTGACCTCTTCCGGCGCTCCCTGGCCGGAACTTTTCTTTCGCGGCGAGCCTTTCGACCTCTCCCGCGCGGTGCTCCTCGATACCGAGACTACAGGGTTGGGGCGCGGGCCGGGCACCTTCTGCTTCCTGGTCGGCCTGGGCCAGATCGAGGGCGACGAGATGGTCGTGCGTCAGTACCTGGCGCCCGACTATGGCGACGAGCCCTATCTGTTGGAGCTGGTGTCGGGCGCCATCGAGGGCAGCTCCGGCTTGATCTCGTTCAACGGCGCCTCCTTCGATGTGCCCCTGCTGGACGCCCGTTTCATCCTCAACGGCTATGCGCGTTCGCCCCTGACGCACCGCCCTCATCTCGACCTGCTGCCCGTGGCGCGGAGGCTCTGGCGGGGGATGCTGGCCTCCTGTGCCCTCGTGGCCCTGGAGCAGGACATCCTGCACGTGCCACGCAGCCAGGATGACGTGCCGGGCTACCTGATCCCCGGCATCTACCAGGACTACCTGACGTATGGCGAGACCGAGGGGTTGGCGCGGGTGATGCTGCACAACGTGGTGGACGTCCTCTCGATGGTGAGCCTGAGCGCGCGGGCCGCCAGGGTGCTGGCCGAGGATAGCGCCCGCGAGCCCAGCCCCTACCGCGATCCGGTAGCGCTGGGGCGGCTCTATGAGGCCCAGGGGCAGCCGGAGGAGGCCCTGGCCGCCTACCGACAGGGCGTGGTTGCCGGCGACTCTGCCTCTCGCGGCGAGGCGAGACAGCGCCTGGCGATGCTCCTCAAGCGCCTCGGGCGCTGGGATGAGGCCGTCGCCGAGTGGCACGCAGCCCTGGAGGGCGATGCGCTGGAACCTTACGTGGAACTGGCCAAGTACCTGGAACACCAGAAGCGGGCATGGGCAGAGGCCCGCGCCCTCGTGCAGCGCGCCATACTCGGCGTGCGTGAGGGGCGCCTGCGCTGCCGTTCGCGCGCGGAGGCCCTGGGCGAGTTGCGGCATCGGCTGAACCGCCTGGAGCGCCGCCTCGCCGCCCAGGGGCGGCAGAGCGAGGACGGCGCCGCGTCTGGGCCGATGGAGGCGACAGGATGAACGGGGCGCGTGGGCTGGCGGCGCTGGCCGATCGGCTGCGGGCTACGGTCCGCCAGGAGGGGGCCTGGTCCCGAGAGGACTGTTGCGCGGTGCTCGAGGGCGCCTGTGAGCAACTGGGCGCCCTTGGCGGCGCCTTTTACCGCGTCGTTCAGGGAGAGGCCTCTCTACTCTGCGCGCTCCCCGATGGCGCGATAGCGCCGACCCCAGGGACAGCGCCCCCGAGGGGGGAGCCGGGCGAAAGCCCCCTTTGCGCCCAACGCATCACCGAACAGGCCGACGGCACCTGGCTGGCGGAGCTGGCCTGGCCGCGCCTGTCGGATCGCTTCTTCTCCTTGGTGCTGCGGTTCGCCGCCGATGCCTCTCCGGATCCCGAGCGGCTGGGCGACGTGGGCACCACGGTCGCGCTGGCCACCGATAGCGGGCAGCTTCACCAGGCGTACGATCGCGAGCAGCGCCAGAGCGAACTGCTCTTCCGCGTCTCTCAGGCCTTCATGTCGACGGTGGATCTGCAGGCGCTGCTCGACCTCACCGTGTCCCTGGTGGCGGAGCGGATGGGCCACGCCGAGAACTGCGTGCTGCACCTGCTGGATCCCGAGTCGAGCCTGCTGGTGGCGCGGAGCGTCTCCAGCAAGGCTATCGCGGGCAACCCCAGCTCCGATGCGACGCCCTTGCGGGCCGGCGTCGGCGCGGCGGGGCTGGCCCTGCTGACGGGCCAGCTCGTCCACATCTCAGATGTCGCTCAGGACGCGCGCTTTCTGCCGCGTTCCGGCTCGCGCATCGCCTCGCTGCTCACCGCGCCGTTGATGGCGCGGGGGCAACCCATCGGCACCCTCACGGTGGATTCCAGCGCGCCTCGCGCCTTTGGCGAGGAGGATGAGCGCCTGCTGATGACCCTCGCCAGCCTCGCATCCACGGCCATCAACAACGCAGACCTGGTCAAGAACCTGCAGCAGAGCCTGGACGAGCTGCGCGATACCCAGGCCCAGTTGCTCCAATCGGAAAAGCTCTCGGCGCTCGGCCAGTTGATCGCCGGCATCACCCACGAGATCAACAACCCCCTGGCGGCCATCTCGGGCTATGCCCAGCTCCTGCGGATGAGCGATGACATTGACCCGCAGACGCGCCAGGACGTGACCCGCATCTACGAGCAGGCGCAGCGGGCAGCCCGCATCGTTCGCAACCTGCTGACCTTTGCCCGCGAGCACCGCGCCATGCAGCGCCCCACCGATGTGAACGTGCTCCTGCAAAAGACCCTGGAGCTGCTGGCCTATCAGCTTCGCATCGAAGGCATCTCGGTGGAGCTACATCTGGATCCGCAGACGCTGGTCGTCATGGGCGATCCGTACCAGCTCCAGCAGGTCTTTTTCAACTTGATCGGCAACGCGCGAGATTCGATGATCGAGGCCCACGACGGCGGGCGGCTGACCGTCACGACAGAGCTCGTGGGCAACACCGTTCGCATCCGCATCGCCGACACCGGCTCCGGCCTGACGCCCGAAGCACGCCAGCATCTCTTTGAGCCCTTTTTCACCACCAAGGAGGTGGGCAAGGGTACCGGGCTGGGGCTCAGCATCTGCTTTGGGATCGTCTCAGAGCATGGGGGGCGGATCTATCCGGGTGAGGAGACGGGGGTCGGCGCCGAGTTTGTGGTCGATTTGCCGCAGACCGACCGCCCGGCCGATCCCGACGAGGAAGTCTCGCTGGATCACATGGCCTACCTGACGAATCGCCTGGTCTTGCTGGTGGAGGACGAGGAGCCTGTCGCCCGCGTGATTCACCGGGTGCTGGTGCGCGACGGCCATCGGGCCGTGATCACACGGGACGGGAACGAGGCCCTCATGTACCTGCGGCGGGCCCGGGAACGGGGCGTGCCCTTTGATCTGATCGTCAGCGACATCAAGATGCCGAACATGGACGGGGCCGAGCTGTACGAGTGCATCCGGATCGAATACCCCGAGATGGCCGACCGCATGCTGTTCATGACGGGCGACAGCATCAGCCCCTCGACTCGCGCCTTCCTGGGGGATCACGGCCTGCCTTTTCTCATCAAACCCTTTGATCTCAGCGAGCTGCGTCAGGCCATCGGAAACAGCCTGCGCTGACCCCGCCGCCGCCTCTAGCCGACCCCCAGTCGCCGCATCAGGGCGAACATGGCCTCCTGGAGCTTGGTGCGAAAGCGCACCATCAGCAGCCCGCAGATCACGGCGCCTGCCGCCAGGGCCGCGATGGTTGCGCCGCCCAGGGTCTGCGACGTGGCCCCCAGCCAGGCCAGCAACACTACCCCCGGCAGCCTGCCGATCAGCACCAGGACCACGAGGCTCGCGATGGGCAGAGGGCTGAGCCCGGCCACAAAGCAGCCCACGTCCGTGGGTAGAAAAGGCAGCAGAAAGACCAAAAAGAACGCCAAGAGCCCGTGCCGCTGCGACAGGCTATCCAGCCGGTCGATCATCTCGGGGCTGGCCACCCGCTTCACCAGCGGGCGCCCCAGGCGGCGGGCCAGCCAGATGGCGAGCCACGATCCCAGGCCCAAGCCCGTCAGGGAGAGGGCCGTGCCCCAGCCCACCCCGTAGAGATAGCCGGCGGTCATCCCCACCACCTGGCCGGGGATGGGCGCGAACAGCACCTGCAGGGCCTGCAGCCCGGCCAGCACGACGGGCCCCCAGACCCCCAGGGCGTTCACCTGGGCATAGAGGGCCTCCGGGTCGCGAAAGACTGTGGCAAGGCCCCGATAGGCGAGGTAGCCCAGGCCGGCGACGAGGACGACGAGCAGCGCCAGGATCAGGGCCGAACGATGGCGGCTATCGAGCTTCATGGTGCGTGTACATCCGATAGGCTCCGGCGCGATGGTAGCCCTCCGCGAGCCAGGGCTGCAACTCGGCCTCGGTCGGTGAGGTGGCCAGCAGAAGGCCGACCTCGTCGAGATCGGCGGCCTTGGCCCGTTCGACGGCGGCGCGGGCAAGGGCGCGCTGCGCCCGGTGCCCCGACGCCCAGTGCGCCTCGATCCAGTAGCCTTGATAGGCGATGGTGTGCACGGTGAGCAGAGCGGCGCCCCCGGCGGGCTTGCCCGCGGCATCCTGCAGCAAGACGACCTGATGCTCGGGGAGGTCGGCAAAGGCCAGCAGCGCCTCCGGCCAACCGTTGGCTGGGCCACCCTCGGCCTCGCGCCAGCCGTCGGGCAGATAGGCCTGGGGCGTTGCGCCGACGATGGGGTAGACCAGCATCTCGCGCATCGCCTGCTCCGGCACGAGGCCGCAGCGCTCGAACACCCGGCCGCTGGCGGCGTTGTCGGCCGCCACCACCGCGCGAAAGGCGCCCACGCCCTGCTGTGCGGCATCATCCATGGCCCGGCGCACCAGGGCCTGCCCGATGCCGCGCCCGCGCCAGCCCTCCGCCACGCCCAGCATGTCCAGTTCGAGGCGAGGGCCAGTGGGAGCAAAGGTGAGGAAGGTGGCCAGAAAACCCACCACCTGATCCGCGACCTCGGCCAGGTAGGCGCGTTGCCCCGGCATGGCCAACGTGGCGCATATCTCGGCTGCACTCAGATCGCTGTCTCCCAGGGTCGAGGCCTCGATGGCCTGGAGCAGCCGGGCATCGGGCATCTGAGCGGCGGCCTGGCGGATTGCGTACGGGTGCATGGCGCATAGTATAGAGGGGGCCGGGGGGCTGTCAAAGGCGAGAAGGGTCAGCCACGTCCCCCCCGGCAGGGCGGCGGCGCGACCGCCGCGGGCTGCGAACCGTTTTTGCGCGAATCCGAACAGATGTGCTATACTTGCTCTCCGTGACCACACTCCATGAGGAGATGGCGCCATGCCAGACTTTGCCCTGGTCAGCGACTTTGTCCCCACAGGCGATCAGCCCGAGGCCATCGCAGCCCTGGTGAGCGGCCTCGAGGCGGGAGACCGCAACCAGACCCTCAAAGGCGTGACCGGATCGGGCAAGACCTTTGTGATGGCCAACATCATCCAGGCCGTCCAGCGGCCCACCCTGGTCATCGCCCACAACAAGACCCTGGCCGCCCAGCTATACAGCGAGTTCAAGGAGTTTTTTCCCAACAACGCTGTGGCCTACTTTGTCAGCTACTATGACTACTACCAGCCCGAAGCGTACATCCCTCGCACCGACACCTACATCGAAAAAGACGCCCAGATCAACGACGAGATAGATCGGATGCGGCTGGCGGCCACGTCGGCGCTGTTCAGCCGCCGCGATGTGATCATTGTGGCGTCGGTCTCCTGCATCTATGGCCTGGGCGACCCAGAGGCCTATGGGCAGGTGGTGATCGAGCTCGAGCAAGGCGAGGTCGTGCCCCGCCAGCGGCTGCTCCGCCATCTGGTGAGCATCTTTTACGAGCGCAACGACGCCGTGCTCTCGCCGGGGCGCTTTCGGGTGCGGGGCGACACCGTGGAGGTGATGCCCGCCTATGGCGAGACGGTCTTCCGCATCGAGTTCTGGGGTGACATGGTGGATCGCATCGTCGAGGTGAACGCCTTGACGGGCGAGCTGGTGCTGGAGCACGCCAAGATCAGCATCTTTCCGGCCAAGCACTTTATCACGCCGGAGGAGCGCCTGGGCGAGGCCCTGGTTGCCATCGAGGCCGAGCTGGAGGAGCAACTGGCCCGGCTGCGCGCCGAGGAAAAGCTGCTGGAGGCCCAGCGCCTGGAGCAGCGCACCCGCTACGATCTCGAGATGCTGCGCGAGATGGGCTACTGCTCCGGCATCGAGAACTACTCACGGCATCTCTCCCAGCGCCAGGCGGGCGAGCCCCCCTGGACGCTGCTGGACTATTTCCCCGCCGACTATCTCATGTTCATTGACGAATCGCACATGACCGTGCCCCAGATTCGGGGCATGTACAACGGCGATCGGGCCCGCAAAGAGGTGCTGGTGGACTTTGGCTTCCGCTTGCCCTCCGCTATGGACAACCGGCCGCTGACCTTTGCCGAGTTTGAGGACCACGTCAACCAGTGCATCTTTGTCTCGGCCACGCCTCGCGAATATGAGCAGCAGGTCAGCACGCGGGTGGTGGAGCAGGTGGTGCGACCCACCGGCCTGGTGGACCCCGAGGTTGTCGTGCGCCCCATCGAGGGCCAGATCGACGACCTGATCGCCGAGCTGCGGCGCGTCACCCAGCGGGGCGAGCGCGCCCTGGTGACTACCCTCACCAAGCGCATGGCCGAGGACCTCTCGGACTATCTCTCTGAGGCGGGGTTCAGCGTTCACTACCTCCACTCCGAGGTGGCCACCATCGAGCGGGTGGACATCCTGCGGGACCTGCGCGGCGGCGTCTATGACGTGGTCGTGGGGGTCAACCTCCTGCGCGAGGGGCTGGACCTGCCGGAGGTGTCGCTTGTCGCCATCCTGGATGCCGACAAGGAGGGTTTCCTCCGCTCGGACAACTCGCTGATCCAGACCATCGGCCGCGCAGCCCGCAACGTCAACGGGCGCGTGCTCATGTACGCCGACCAGGTGACGGACTCGATGCGGCGGGCCATAGACGAGACGAACCGTCGCCGCGAGATCCAGGAGGCCTACAACGAGGCCCACGGGATCACGCCGGCTACCATCATCAAGGAGATCCATTCGCTCACAGAGGCCCTGCATCGGGCCGCCGAGGACCGAGGCGAGTACCGCGCCGCCATGCAGATCCCCGCGGAGGAGACCGACCGGGTGCTGGGCGAGCTGGAGGCCCAGATGAAGGCAGCGGCCCAGGCCCTCGAGTTCGAGAAGGCGGCTCTGCTGCGCGACCAGATCCTGGAGCTGCGCCGCGATCTGCGCGATCAGGACGAGCGCCCGGAATGGGAGCGGTATCGTGAGCTGGACCGCAAGCGACGCTGAGGCCCTCAGCAGCGAGGCGCCGCGCTACCTGCGGCTCCTGGCCAGCGGCGCGCTGCGCGAGCGCGCGTCGCTGGCGCGGGAACGGCTGGCCGAATGTCGGCTCTGCCCGCGTCGCTGCGGCGTGAACCGGCTGGACGGCCAGCTGGGCTACTGCCGGGCGGGGGCGGGCGCCCGCGTCGCCAGCTACAACGTGCATCACTGGGAGGAGCCGCCCATCAGCGGCAGCGGGGGCTCGGGCACCATCTTTTTCACCTACTGCACGGGGCGTTGCCTCTTCTGCCAGAACTACTCCATCAGCCAGCTTGGCGTGGGCAACGACATGACGACCTCGGAATTGGCCCGCACCATGCTGACACTGCAGCGGCGGGGCTGCCACAACATCAACCTGGTGACGCCCACCCACTATGTCCCGCAGATCATCGCGGCGGTGGCCGAGGCGGCAAACCAGGGCCTCCACATCCCCATTGTGTACAACACCAGCGGCTATGAGAGGGTGGAGACACTGCGCCTGCTGGAAGGCATCGTGGACATCTTTCTGCCCGACGCCAAGTACGCCGACGACGGCGTGGCCCGGGAGCTCTCTGGGTTCGACGGCTATGTGGCGCACAATCGCGCGGCCCTGCTCGAGATCAAGCGCCAGGTGGGCACGGAGCTGCTGGTGGACCCCCAGGGGATCGCCTACCGCGGCATGGTGGTGCGCCACCTGGTGTTGCCGGAGGGCCTCTCGCAGACCCCCGAGGTGCTGACCTGGATCGCCGAGAACCTGGGGCGAGAGACCTATGTGAGCCTGATGGCCCAGTACTTCGCCGCGCACCGCGCGGTAGACCACCCCAAGTTGGGGCGGCGCCTCTACCGTCGCGAGTACCGGGTGGCCCTGGACGCTCTGGAGGAGCTGGGGCTGGAGAACGGCTGGACGCAGGAGCTGGATCGCGTGTACTGATCGCTGGGGCGTCAGGAGCCCAGAGGAGGGGTGCGCGTGCAGGTTCGGACCTTGTTCATGGCGGAGCGGCTGCAGATCACGGCTCTGGAGGAATCCGACGCCTCGGTGATCGCAAGCTGGTACACCGATGCCGAGTTCGTACGCCGCTTCGAGGCCACCCCGGCCCGGCCCAAGGGTCGCGAGGAGATCGTGGCCAGGATCATCGAGGCGCGCAACAGCCAGGAGGACTATCTCTTTGGCTTTCGGCTGCGCGGCGCCGATGCCCTGGTGGGCTGGGGCGCCCTGGACCAGATCAACTGGCGCAACCGGGTGGCCTGGCTGGCCCTGGCCCTGGGGCCCGACCACTGGGGGCGCGGGCTGGGCGGCGAGGCGCTCCACCTGCTCCTGGTCTATGCCTTTCGCGAGTTGGGGATGCACCGCGTGCAACTGACCGTGTTCGCCAACAACGGGCCCGCCATCCGATTGTACGAGCGGGCGGGCTTTTGTCGCGAGGGCGTCTACCGCGAGTTCCTGCTGCGCGATGGCAAGCGCGTGGACATGCTCCTGATGGGCATGTTGGCTCACGAGTGGGCAGAACTGGAGGACGAGGTCTCTCCCTCCTAGCGATGGCCGCCCCGGGGCAGGCGCAGGGGCGCTCCGCGGACAGCGCCTCGCCCATGGCATGCGCACTTGACGCCAGCGTCCCGCTTGGGACTCTATTGCGACCGATGTATAATATCCCGCTGCACCGACCATCACCACCGGGCAGGAGCGCATATGTCACACGATCTGATCGAGGTTCGGGGCGCACGCGAACACAATCTCAAGAACATTGACATAGACATCCCGCGCGACAAGCTGGTGGTGATCACTGGGCTCTCGGGCTCGGGCAAGTCCTCCCTTGCCTTTGACACCATCTTTGCCGAGGGCCAGCGCCGCTACGTCGAGTCCCTCTCGGCCTATGCGCGCCAGTTCCTCGGCCGCATGGACAAGCCCGACGTGGACCACATCGAGGGCCTGTCGCCGGCCATCAGCATCGATCAAAAGAGCACCAGCCGCAGCCCGCGCTCCACCGTGGGCACCGTCACCGAGATCTATGACTATCTGCGGTTGCTCTATGCGCGGGTGGGGGTGCCCCACTGCATCATCTGCGGGCGAGAGATCAGCCGCCAGACGGTGCAGCAGATGGTGGATAGCATCCAGACATTGCCCGATGGCGCCCGGATCATGCTGCTGGCGCCCATCATCAAGGACCGCAAGGGCGAGCACAAGAAGCTCCTGGACGATCTGCTCAAGGCGGGCTATGTGCGGGCCCGCATCAATGGCGAGATCATGGAGTTGAGCCAGGAGATCACCCTGGATCGCTACAAGATGCACACCATCGAGGTGGTGGTGGANNGACGCCGACCGCACCCGCCTCAGCGACTCGGTGGAGACGGCCCTGGAGCTGGGCGATGGCGTGATGCGCGTGGTGGTGATCGATGGCGAGGAGCAGCTCTATTCCAGCAACTATGCCTGCCCCGAGTGTGGCTTTAGCCTGCCGGAGATCGAGCCGCGCAACTTTTCCTTCAACAGCCCCCACGGGGCTTGCCCCGAATGCACCGGGTTGGGCTTCAAGGCCGAGCTGGACCCCGACCTGCTGGTGCCCAGGCCCGAGCTCTCTCTCAACGAGGGCGCCGTGGTGCCCTGGGCCAACGCCCTCAAGGGCGATGGCTACTTTCATCGCCTGTTGGTGGCCCTGGCCGAGCATCATGGCATCTCGATGGATACGCCCTGGAAGGACCTGCCGGCTGACTTTCGCCGCATCGTGCTGGAGGGCGGTCGGGGCGAGACGCTGACCGTGCGCTATCGCAACAGCGCCGGCCAGGAGCGCACCCACCGCACCGTGTTCGAAGGCGTGATCCCCAACCTGATGCGACGTCACCACGACACCTCGTCGGATGGCGTCCGCCAGTGGATCGAGAGCTATATGACCGAGCGCCTCTGCCCCGCCTGCCAGGGCAAGCGCCTCAAGCCCGAGAGCCTGGCGGTGACCGTCGCCGGCGCCAACATCTACGAGCTGACCGAGATGGGGATCGACAAGGCCATGCGCTTTGTGGATAGCCTGCCCGATCACTTCAGCGAGCGCGACCAGCTCATCGCGGGCCAGATCATCAAGGAGCTCTCGTCGCGCCTGCGGTTCCTGGACGACGTAGGGCTGAACTATCTCACCCTCAGCCGGGCGGCCGCCTCCCTTTCGGGCGGCGAGGCCCAGC
>DCTX01000040.1:28173-28305 GCA_002329325.1 Anaerolineales bacterium UBA1429 | reverse complement strand
AACCAGGTCACCCATCAGTACGAGGAGTTCAGCACTCCCTATTCGGGCCTGCCCCAGATCATCCGGCCCGACGGCGTGTACGACTCCCAGATGCGCTTTGGCCTGTATCGCTGGCACATCATGGACCCGATC
>DCTX01000040.1:0-28140 GCA_002329325.1 Anaerolineales bacterium UBA1429 | reverse complement strand
TGGTACCAGACGCTGCCCACAGCCCCCTTCCCGCCGTTGCCCGATAGGGATGGGCTGGAGATCATCTAGCCCCACCCGGAAGGAGCACCTGCATGAGCGAAGAACTCTGCATTGTGTACGAATCCCAGGGGCCGCTGGGCGCTGAGGTGGCGCGCAGCAAGCTGGAGAGCGCTGGCGTGCCTTGTATGCTCAAGTACGAGGCCGTGGGGCGCGCCCTGGGGTTGACCGTAGATGGCCTGGGGCGCGTGCAGGTGTTGGTGGCGTGCGCCGACGCCGAGCGCGCCCGCGAGATCCTGGCCGAAGGCGACGAGCCGCCCGAGGCCGCAGGCTGAATCCCGCACACAGCATCGGCCAGGGGCGCAGGCGGTGCCCCTGGCCGACGTTCCCCCGGCTCTGAAAGGAGATCCTGATGACCAAGCGCTCTCTGGGCGCCAAGCCGCTCCTCTTCCCCACCCCCGTGCTGATCGTGGGCACCTATGACGCCCAGGGGCAGCCCAACGCCATGAACGCCGCCTGGGGCGGCGTGTGTTGCTCGCGCCCGCCCTGCATCGCCGTATCGCTGCGGGCCGCCACCTACAGCCACGGCAACATCCTGGCGGGCGGCTGCTTTACCGTCAGCATCCCCTCGGAGCAGTATGTGCGCGAGGCCGACTACATGGGCATCTACTCCGGGCGCGACGGGTCCAAGTTCGAGGCCCTGGGCCTCACGCCGGTGCGCGGGACCCACGTCAACGCCCCCTATGTAGCCGAATTCCCCGTCGCCCTCGAGTGCCGCCTGGCCCACGTCCACGAGCTGGGCCTGCACACCCAGTTCGTCGGCGAGGTGCTGGACATCATCGCCGATGAGGACGTTGTGGACGCAGAGGACGAACTCGATATCGAGCGCATCCGCCCCATCATCTCGGATGCGGGCAAGCGGCGCTACTACGGCATCGGCGCCCTGCTGGGCCACGCCTGGAGTATCGGCCGTCTCAAGGGGTAGCCGGGGCGGCGCACAGCCCAGGGGCGAGGCGGGCGGCTCGGCCCTGAGCCGCATGGCGTTGGGGCGCTCCTTGACGGGGCTGCCCGCCGGGCGTATGCTCTCGCCGTTCGCATCACCTGCAAAGAGGTACCTGCATGAGCGAGACAAAGCGCCTGCGTGGCGTCATGGCCGTACTGGTGACGCCGCTGACCGAGGATGAATCGGTGGACGAGGGCGCCTGGCGCCGGCTGATCCACCGCGTGATCGAGGGTGGCAGCCATGCCGTGGTGGTGCTGGGCACCGCCGGCGAGTTTGCCGCCCTGCGCGATGACGTCAAGCGACGCGCCCTGGGCATCGCCGTGGAGGAGGTGGCCGGCCGCGTGCCCCTGATCGTGGGCACGGGCGAGCCCGGCACCCGGCGCGCCGTGGCCCGCGCCCAAGAGGCCGCCAGGCTGGGCGCCGACGCGGCCATGGTCGTGCCGCCCTACTACTACCCCTGCGATCAGGCCGCCGTTCTGGCCCACTATCGCGCCGTGGCCGCCGAGGGCGGGCTGCCCATCATCCTGTACAACATCCCCCAGTTCACCAAGGTGCCCCTGGAGGTGCCCACCGTCGTCACCCTGGCCCAGGAGCCGGGCATCGTCGGCATCAAGGACTCCAGCGGCAACCTGGGGGGCTACCAGCAGATGGTGACCCAGGCCCAGAGCGAGACCTTTGCCGTCATCACGGGCAGCGATCACCTGCTCTATGCGAGCCTGGCCTTTGGCGGCGATGGCTGCATCGGGACCGGGCTGAATCTGGCGCCCCACTGGTTCGTGGGCCTGTGGGAGGCAGCCCATGCCGGCCGTTGGCAAGAGGCCCTGGCGCTGCAGAAACGCATCACCGCCCTGCACGCCGCCATCGCCTATGGCGACTTCCCGGCGAGCATCAAGGCCGCCCTGGCGGTCATGGGCATCGGCAACGGGCAGGTGGCCGCACCCCGGCGCTCGGCCACGGCGGCGGAGCGGGAGCGCGTCGCCCAGAGCCTGCGAGAGATGGGCCTGCTGGGGTAGCGGCGTCCACTGCGAGGGTAGCCGCCCCGCAAGCACCGTATCGCCGTCTGCGAAAGGATCGGGTATGCGCGTTTGCGTCTATTGTTCGTCCAGCGGGCGGGTGGGCGCCAGCCATGTGGAGGCCGCCCGCCGCCTGGGCGAGGAGCTGGCCCTGCGTGGCCACGAGTTGATCTATGGCGGGGGGGACGTGGGGTTGATGGGCGTCCTCGCCCGCGCCGTGCACGCCCGCGGCGGCCGGGTGACGGGCATCATCCCCGAGGCCCTCACCCAACACGATGTCGCCTATCGTGAGGCCGACGAGCTCATCATCACCGAGACGATGGCCCAGCGCAAGGGGTTGATGCTGGAACGGGCGGAGGCCTTCTTGGCGCTGCCGGGCGGGTTCGGCACCCTGGAGGAGCTGAGCGAGACCCTGACCCTCAAGCAGCTCGGCTACCTGGATGCAGCCCTGGTGCTGCTCAACATAGATGGCTTTTACGACGGGCTGATGGCCTTCTTCGAGCAGCTCATCGCCCTGGGGTTCGTGCGGCCCGACCATCGCGCCCTGTACCACCTGGCCGCCGATGCCGCCGATGCCCTGGACTATGTCGAAGCCTATGCCGGCTGCGACGTGACGGCCAAGTGGCTCTAGGCGGCCCCGGGGCAGGCCTACTCCTCCGGGATATCCTCCAGGTGCAGCCAGCCGCGACGCAGCCCCACCATCACGGCCTCGGTGCGCGAGCCCACCTGCAGCTTGCCAAAGATGTTGGCCAGGTGCGATTGCACCGTGCGCGGGCTGACATACAGGCGATCGGCGATCTCGCGGTTGCCCAGGCCCTGGGCCGCCAGCCGCAGCACCTCCAGCTCCCGCTCGGTGAGTACATCGGCATCGTTGATGCGCACGTCGGAAGGCCCCTGGATCACCCGGCTGAGCACCTTCTTGGCGATGGCGGGATGCAGCACCGATTCCCCTGCGTACACCCGCCGCACGGCGTTGATCAGGTCGCTGCTGCGGGCGTTCTTGAGCAGGTAGCCGGCGGCCCCCGCCTCCAGAATGGCAAAGACGTACTCGTCATAGTCATAGGCCGTAAAGACCAGCACGGCGGTCTGGGGCGCGCTGGCCTTGATCTCCTTGGTCGCCTCGATGCCGTTCATCACCGGCATGCTCACATCGAGCACGGCCACATCGGGGCGTTCCTGGGTGGCCAGCATGACAGCTTCGCGGCCATCGCCCGCTTCGGCCACCACGCACAGATCGGCCTCGCGCTCCAGTATCTGACGCGTGCCCTCGCGCACGACGACATGATCATCAGCCAACAGAATGCGAATCTGCTTCATGGTCTCCGCTCTCCTGGGCGACACGTCCGGCCCTACTGCTGCCCTTATCATACCCCAGGCCGACAGAAAGCCAAGTGCCCGCGGACGCATCGCGCGCCGGCCCTCGCGCGGCCTTGACACGCCCCCTGCTTCATGACATCATAGGGTCGGATCTGCGCGCCTGCCAGATGGCAGCTCCCCTCCGGCCCGCTGTGGGCCTCAGGTCGCCACCCACGCCCCCACAAAGGATGACGCGGATGTCTCAAGAGACTTATCGTCGTTTGGCTGCGCATCTGGACCGGCTGCCCGGCGGTTTCGGCTCGCGAGACCAGGCCATCGAGGAGCGGCTGCTGCGCGCCATCTTTAGCCCTGATGAGGCCGAGCTGGCCCCTCACCTGACCCTGGAACGCGAGACGGCCGCCGCCATTGGGGCGCGGGCGGGACTGGCCCCGCAAGAGGCGGAGCAGCGCCTGGCCGAAATGGCCCGCAAAGGGCAGATCCTGGCTGTTCACAGCGACGAGGGCACCCCCCTTTACCACGCCATACCCTTCATCGTGGGCATCTGGGAGTTCCAGGCGCACCGCCAGGACCTGGAATGGCGGCAGAGCATCGCAGACTACTTCCGCACCCAGAAACTCCGGCGGCCCGCCGGACCGCCCCAGATGCGCACCATCCCCATCGGCGAGAGCGTGGATGCGCGCCTGGAGGTGCTGCCCTATGAGCAGATAGATGCCCTGGTGATGGCCCAGGATCGCTTTGCTGTGGTCCCTTGCGTCTGCCGCCACGACGCGCGGCTGAACGGCGCGGGCTGTGATGCCCCCGAGGAGAGTTGCCTGTCCTTTGGCGATTGGGCCGATTACTCGGTGCAATCGGGGCGCGGCCGGGCCATCTCGCGCGAGGAGGTGTTCGAGATCCTGGAGCGGGCCAACGCCGCCAATCTGGTTCTCCAGCCCAGCAACTCGAAGGAGGCCAGCTTCATCTGCACCTGCTGCTCCTGCTGTTGCGGCGTCCTGGCGGGCATCAAGCGCCATCCCGCGCCCGCCGAGATCGTGGCGAACCCCTTTATCGCCCAGTACGCCGGCGAGCTCTGCATCGATTGCGGCACGTGCCTGGAGCGCTGCCCCATGGGGGCCTTTGCCCAGGGCGAGGGACGCGTGACCCACAACGCCGCGCGCTGCATCGGCTGCGGGCTGTGCGTGTCCACCTGCCCCAGCGGCGCCCTGAGCCTGGCGCGCAAGCCCGCCAACGAGCGCCTGGTGCCCCCCGATACCCTGGATGAGACCTGGCGGCGCATCGTGCAGGCCCAGGAAGAGGCGAGCCGCAGGCGGGCCGAGCGAACGCAACGCCCTGCCTAGGCGGATCTGGCGATCCTGATGGCCTCCTTCAGGATCACGTCGCGCCCGGCGTACAGGTCGTCGCGCGTGGGGCTGATGGCGATGTCGGGCGTCAGGCCCAGGCCCTCAAAGGCCGTGCCGTCGGGCAGGTACAGGCGCTTGGCGCCAACGGCAAAGGCCATGCCCTGCTCAAAGGAGCAGATGTACGGCTGGCCCGATGATCCGCCCGTCGTCTCGCCGACGATGGTGGCCCGGCCGTTGTCTTTGAAGGGCATGGTGAAGTCCTCCGCCGCTGACCAGGTGGCGCGGTCCACCAGGATCAACAGGCGCCCTTGGTAGCCCTCCTCATCGGGCTGGCTGACGCCAGGTGCCCACACGAGCTGCGGCCCGCCGGCAAAGGCCGCCCCCTGGGGAGATGGGCTCCGGCCGGCCAGCAGAGGGGCGCTGACGGCCACCGCCTCCCTCCACCAGCGGTAGGGGCGGTCCATCAGCCCGCGGATCAGCCTGGCAGGGGTGTTCCCCCCGCCGTTGCCCCGCACATCCACGATCAACGCCCCTGCCCTGGCGAAATCGCGTACATAGGCCAGGGCCTGGGCCTCGAACTCGGGCTGCAGGAAGCTGGGGACGCGGATATAGGCGATGTCGTCGTCCAGCCAGCGGCCCTCGGTGCGCACGGGCGCCGGGTCGGGCGCCGGCGCCGATCGGTCCACCGCAAGGGCGTGCGCCTGGCCGCGGGCATCCTCCCAGGTGAGGCTGTACCGATCCGGCATAAAGATCCCCAGGAGCGGCCCAAACAGAGCCCCCCACGCCTCGGCGAACTGCACGGTGCGCGCATGGGCAGTCCCCGCGGTGTATGGATACAACTCCCGGTACCAGTCCTCGACCGGCCGCCCCTCCAGGCCCTGGACGAGATCGCCCGGCCCCACTCCCGGCAGGCCGGATCGGGTGACGGTCCAGCGCCCCTCGATGAGCCGCAAAGTCATGCCCAGGGGCGGGCGCTCCTCCAGCACAGGCTCCCGGTAGCGGGTGTGGCCGTTGTTCAGGCGCGCCATGAAGGCCATCAGGAGCAGGCCAAAGCGCCGCCGGTCGCCCTGGCAGGCCAGGGCCTCGCGCGCCACCTCCCGAAAAGCCCGCTCCAGATCCCCCTCTGGCAGCAAGGAGCTCTCCCAGTGGGCAAAGTACCGCAGGATCGCCTGATAGATCTGGGCCAGCACAAAGCACTGCTCGTCTACCGACAGCCTTGCCTCCACGACGCCTTACCTCCCGTCGCCATCCCGCGCCGCGGGGTCGCGCCGGCGCGACGCCCTCTGCGCCATCACGGACAGCTCGTATCCACCTGATCCAGCAACGACTCGGCCTGCGTCGCATAATCGGCATTGCCTGTGAGGTCGAACAGATCGGCATAGTGGAGCGACATCCGCGTCAGGATGGCCTGACACTGGGAGGCGCTCTCGATCTCGCC
This sequence comes from Anaerolineales bacterium UBA1429, assembly GCA_002329325.1. GTDB lineage: Bacteria > Chloroflexota > Anaerolineae > UBA1429 > UBA1429 > UBA1429. The sequence goes on along the minus strand of DCTX01000040.1, from coordinate 22,035 downwards.
CGCCACCCCGGCGAGAGCCTGGATACTCTGCTGGTGATACCACACGGGATCCATGTTGTTCTGGGCCACGATCTGCTCGGCCTGGGCCTGCTGCGCCTCGTAGGTCGTCTCGTCGCCCGAGATCAGGGCCAGCGCCGCCCGCGATGTGCGGTAGGTCCAATCGCCGGGGCGGCGTTGGATGGCCTGGTCCATGAGGGCCGCATCGCCCTGCTCCATCCCCTGTTCCATGAGCTGGTCCGCCTGATGGATGTTGCTCAGCACATCATAGGCATCCAGCACGGCATCCACTTCCGGATCGCCCGAGTGCCCCGTGGCCGCCCTGCGCCCGATATTCACCGTGGCCGCCCAGTTGATGGAGCCATCGGCGTTCAGTGGGTGCATGTCCCTGGAGCGCAACCAATCCTCGGCAAAGGACCGCACCATGTCCCGGTCCTCCGGGGTCCAATCTTCGCAGCCGATCTGCAGACCTACCACCACCAGCAACAGGCCCAGACACACCAGGCGCAGCGTATGCTTCATCGCAGCCCTCCTGTACTGAGGCTGGTCAGGTCCATCTTGCCTTCCACCTTCTGCATAAAGACCTCGAGGGTCATCTCCCCCCGGCTAAAGGCGAGCACCGCGTCGGTGGGCGCCGTCAGCACGGCCACCTGCTCGCCCGAGGCATCGCGATAGTCGACGGCAATGCGTGCCGCCCCGGCTTGTTGCGCCGCCTCGCTCTTGGCCAACAGGGCCATGTAGTCCAGGATGGGCTCCGAATCGCCCGAGCGAGAGAACTGGAACCCGCTGGAGCCATCCAGCACGGCATAGAGCACGCCCCCCTCTTGCTCCTGGTAGGGCAGCATGTAGAGATAGAGGCCGGTGGTATCCACGCCGAGCTCCTCCAGCTCGGCCGATAGGGCCACGCCCACGGCGCGATCGGGCTCTGGCTCGAAGGCCTTCTCGGCAGGCGAGCGGCGCAGCCCCCAGCGCTGGGGTAGCGGCGAGAGAAACACGCCCACGGCGCACAGCAGCGCCAGAACGAGGCAGGTGCCCAGGCAACACCCCCGCAGCCGGTGGCTCTTGCGGGGCTCCTCGGGCGCGAGAACCGCCGGAGGCGGTGCGCTGGCCGGCCCCGCATAGGCGGGCGTCGGCGGGGGAGCCGCGTAGGCCGGCCCAGGCGGCGGGGCCGCTGGCGGCGGGCTGGGCTCCGGCGCTACCAGCGCCACCGGTTGGGGCCGCCAGCTCTGCCCATCCCACATAAAGGGCGTGTGGGGGTCCTGGCCGGGGAGCCAGTAGCGCCCCTGGTCGTCCGACACGGCCAGGGCGGCCTGGGCGTCCTGGAACGTGGCCTCATCTATCTCGCCGCTGGTGTATCGGGCCACCAGATCGGCGTATCGCTGTTGGGCCAGTTGCCAGGCGGGCGTATCGCGGAGCAGGGTGGCCCCACAGGAGCCGCAGGCCGTGGCGTCGGGCGCGATGGGGGCGTGGCAGAGGGGACATTGCATGGCGGCACCTTCTTTGCCGTAACACGCTGCCGGGAATAGGTAGGCCTATTGTGGGGTGCCGGGGCGGCCCTGTCAAGGCGCAGAAACGAGGCTCGGCGGGTCCGCCATNNCCCGCCGAGCCTTGATAACCGTGTGATTGGACCAACTAGCCCGCGTTCTCGACCTTCCACTCCTTCCAGACCATCCCCACCAGGGCGGGGCTGGGCTTGAGGGTGGGCTTGCCAGGCTGCCAGCCGGAAGGCGTCACCTCGCCGGTGGCGCGCACGTGCTGGTAGGCCTTGACCTGCCGGATCAGCTCGTTCACGTTGCGGCCCACCGTGGGGGTGAGCACCTCCATCGCCTGGATGACGCCGTCCGGGTCGATGATAAAGCGCCCGCGAATGTCTACACCGCCCTGCTCGTCATAGACGCCATAGGCGCGCCCGATGCGGCCGGTGGTATCGGCCACCATCGGCCAGGGGAACCCGCCCTCCACCATCTTGGAGAGCTCTTGCTCTTGCCAGACCTTGTGGACAAAGTGGCTATTGGTGCTGATGGCCAATACCTCGACGCCCAACTCGTCCAGCTCGGCCTTCTTGGCAGCGACCGCTGCCAACTCGGTCGGTCAAACGAAGGTAAAGTCGCCGGGGTAAAAGCACACCACGGTCCACTTGCCGGCATAGTCAGAGAGCTTGACCTGTCCAAAGCCGCCGTTCTGATACGCCATCCCCTGAAAGTCAGGGGCCTTGCCGCCTGCACGCGCGATATCCATGGTTGCGCCTCCTATCGGTAGCGGTCGCCGCTGTTCGCCCTGGGCGGGGGCCTCTTCTACCGGGCCGCCGGCGGGCTCGACGCAGGAGAGGGTCTCTTCCGTCATGGGCCATTCCCCTTTCACAAGCGGTTTGCCAATCACGCCTCCACTGTAACGCAGCCGGGCGGCCGCTGTCAAGCGCTAGAGCGAGAAGCCTGCCGCGCGCCTTGACACGGCTATCCGTTCGCGCCAGAATAGCGGCACAAGAGTGCCCGAGCAGTCGGGGAGCCAGGAACATGCGCCCTATGTCGTTGACACAGCGAGACCTCGAAGGCGAAACAATCGTCGTGGGCCCAACGGAAGCCGTGCCGATCATGCGGGAACACGCCTTGCGCTGGCCCGGGGGAGCGCTGCTCTGGCGGCGTCCCCTGGCCTTGCGGGTGACCGCCGAGGGACGGACCTATCACGTACCCATCCTGAACATCACGCTGCGAGCCATTTGCGCCGCCCTCGCGATAGGAGCCCTGTTCGCGCTACTCATCGGCGTCCTGACGAATCTGGAAAGGAGCAGGTAGATGGCGCAAAAGCATCAGGATTTCATCGCCGCCGCGTTGGAGCAACAGGAAAAGAGCCTGATTGAGATCGACCGCCTGCTGGAGGCCGCGCGCCCGGAGGCCGTCTATGGCGAGCCGCTGGCCGTCGGCGACAGCCAGGTGTTCACCGCCTGTGAGACGTTGGCCGCCCTGGGGTTCGGCTTTGGCCTGGGCGGAGCCGAGACGGCGGAGAGCCCGGACGAGGCGCCGGAGGCGGACGAGGGCGAGGCTCAATCCGGGAGCGGTGGAGGCGGGGGCGGAGGCGGCATGTCCACCGGGCGCCCCGTCGCCATCGTGCGCGTGGATGCCCAGGGTGTGACGGTGGAACCGGTGGTGGATATCACCAAGATCGCCCTGGCGGCGTTTACCGCCCTGGGTGCCATGTTTGTCATGTTCGCCAAGATGGCCAAGAGGGCGGGCTAGCCACTCGAGGGGGCCAGGGAGCGCGAGACCCGTGAGAGGATACCGGTCCGATCATTCGAGAGGTCGCTGGCCGCTGTTGGCGCTGCTGGCGGCGCTGGCGGGCGTTCTGCTCAACGTCGGCGCGGGCGCGGCCAACGGCTCGCAANNGACTCGCAACACGAATACTATCTTCCCATTCTCGGCAGGCAGCAGGCGCTCTGCCACCCCTCGGCGCAAGAGCAGGCGCTGGCGAGCCTGCTGGCCGGCGATGCGCAGCAGCAGCGCCCCGTCTTGCGCTGCAACGCCCTGCTGGAGCAGGTGGCGCGCGCCCACGCCGCCGACATGGCGGCCCGCGACTATGTGGGGTACGTCACGCCCGAGGGAAAGGGGATGAACGACCTCGTGCGGCAGGCGGGCTATGCCCTGCCCGATACCTACAGCGCCGCGCCGGGCGCCAACCAGGTGGCCGCCATCGCCGTGGGTCACGAGTCCGCAGCGAGCGCCTGGGCCGGCCTGATCGACCCTGACCAAGGGGACGACCTGCGCAACCATCTGCTGGGCCTCACTCCCTTCTTCGCCCGCCAGATAGACTATGGCATCGGCTATGTGGCCGACCCCGATAGCACGCACGACTACTACTGGGTGATCGTCACCGCCGAGCCGGTGCGTTGGCCCGCCGGCCTGGAGAGGCCGGAGTCGGTTCTGGGCCCGGGCCTTGCCCCGCAGATCGAGCGCGTCGTGATCTATACGCCCTGAGTCCGTCGGGCCAACCGTGGCCCTTTATCCATTCCGTTCAGGAGGTAGCATGTTCTTCGAGTTGCGCGAGTACCGTACCCGTCCCGGACAGCGAGAGAACTGGCTCAAGTTCATGGAAGAGGTCGTCATCCCGTTCCAGGTCTCCAAGGGGATGATCGTCGTGGGCAGCTTTGTGGGCGAGCAAGAGGAAGACCTCTACATCTGGATTCGGCGCTTTGAGAGCGAAGAGGAGCGCGAGCGGCTGTACGAGGCGGTGTATCAGAGCGATGAGTGGAAGAACGAGATCGGGCCGCGCGTCCCCGAGATGATGGACCGCGAAAAGATCGTGGTGCGGCGCATCGTCCCCGGACCGCGCTCCATCATCCGCTAGTCCCCAGAGAAGGAGCCGGGCATGGATCTGTTCGAGGCCATCCGTCGCCGCCACAGCTACCGCGGCCCCATGGAGGATCGCCCCGTGCCGCGGGCCGACCTGGAGCGCATCGTGCAGGCCGGCATCCAGGCGCCCTCGGGCTATAACGCCCAGACGACGACTTTTGTCATCGTGGATGACCCGGGGCTGATGGCTCAGATCGCCGCGGTGGATCCCCACAACGCGATGCTGCGGCAGGCCAGGGCCATCATCGCCGCCGTAGCGCCCAAGGGCCTCGAGCCCGGCTCCTCGCGCATCTTTTTCGGCATCGAAGATTGCTCCGCCGCCGTGGAGAACATGCTCCTGGCCATCACGGCCCTGGGCTATGCCAGCGTCTGGCTGGATGGCTGGCTGCGCCTCGACGGACATGACGAGGCGGTGGGGCGCCTCTTGGGCGTGCCGGAGGACCGCGTCGTGCGGGTGCTCCTGCCCCTGGGCGTGCCTGCGCGCCACGAGGAGCAGCACCCCCGCAAGCCTTTTGGCGAGCGCGCCTGGTTCAACCGCCACGGTGGCGCATGAGCCACAAGGCCGCTCCCCTGCGGGCCTGCCCCCCTGCGGGCCTGCCCCGGGGCGGGCCAACAACGCGGGTGCTGAGGTAATGGACTATCGCATGGCCACCCCGGAGGACGCGCCCCTGCTGGCGCGCCTCAACAAGCAGCTCATCGAGGACGAGGGCCACAGCAACCCGATGACCGTGCCCGAGCTCGAGATCCGCATGCGCGGCTGGCTGGAGGGCGCGTATGCGGCCGTGCTCTTTCAGGAGCAGGGCGCTGTGGTGGCCTACGCCCTCTACCGGCCCGAGGGCGAGGGCATCTATCTGCGGCACCTGTTCGTGGCGCGCGAGCGTCGTCGCCAGGGGGTCGGGCGGCGCGCCCTGGAGCTGCTGCTGACGCGGATCTGGCCTGCCAACGCGCGCATCACCGTCGAGGCGCTGGCCCACAACGCGCCGGCTCTGGCCTTTTACCGCGCATTGGGGTTTCGCGACCACACCGTCATGCTGGAGCGCCGATCGGGGCCGGCGCGCAGCGCCTGATCCCTACCCCAAGGATGCCCATGCACGCCAGAATCATGGAGACGATGACGCCTGCCGACCTGTTGCCCGCCGTGCGGCGCGCGCTGGCCGGTGTGCCCCACTGCTGCCGCATCACCGAGGACGAGCTGGCCGAGGCGCTGGAGGGCCCCGAGCGCTGCAAGGCCGCGGAACGGCTGGGCAACGAGCGCGTCTGGCTGGCGGGCAGCGTCGCCGACCCGGTGGGCCTGCTGCACCTGGCCGAGGAACGCCCTGAATCGGGGGGGCCGCCGCGCGGCGCCATCCGATTCTTCTGGTTCGCGCCGGGCTCCGAGGACGTCGGCCGCGAGCTGCTGGCGTTGGCCGAGGCCGGCCTGCGCGAGCGGGGCATCTCGCACCTCATCGCCTGGCACTATGACCACACCTACCCCTTTTACCACGCCGAGCACGCCTACCTGTCCCAGGAGATGGGGCAGGTGCACGCCTTGCTGCAAGAGCAAGGCTATCAGGAGTTCGGCAGCGAGGTGGTGTTGGATTGGCCCCGCTTTGACGCCGCCCCACCGTCGCCCACCCTGCTGCCGGTCAAGCTGAGCTACCAATGGGAGCGCGGCCGGGCGGCCCGGCGCGGCCTGGTGCTGCTGGCCCACGCGGGCAAGGACGAGGCCGGCGTGTGCGTGTGCATCTCGCTGGGCGAGTTCTCGCGGGCGCCCGCGGCCCAGGACTGGATCTATACCCGTTGGCTGGGCGTGGCGGAGGAGTGGCGCCGCCAGGGCCTGGGCCGCTACTTGATGCGCCAGGCCCTGCACACGCTGCGCGGCGAGGGTTATCGCCACGCCGCCATCTGCGCCCTGGGCGACAACGAGCCCGCCCTGCGGCTCTACACCAGCCTGGGTTACCAGGTGGTGGATTGGACGCGCGCCTACGAAAAGACCCTGGCCTGAGAGTCTCCCTCGGCTAGGCCAGGTCCACCGCCAACACCTCGTGCTCGGCCACGCCCGAGATCACGGCGCGGAGCACGCCGCCCTGGACGTGCACCTCGGAGAGGACGCCGCCGCTCAACAGGCGCACGTCCCCCACGGCGCACCCCTCCGGCAGGCGCAGGCAGACGCGCTGCTCGCCCACCGAAAAGACCTCCCGCATGGGCCCTTTGAGCATGTACGGGTTGGTCAGGTTCACCAGATGCACCGTCAACGAGCGCGCCTGCCGCCAGACCGTCACATCCAGCACGCCCGGCCCCTGGACGGTGGCCGGCAGCTCGCCGGCCGCCCAGGCAGCCGCGTTGCCCAACAGCGCGCCGTGGTCGGCATTGAGGATCTCCCAGTAGGTGCGGTCGATATCCCAGGGCAGGTAGACGATGCGCGCCGCGCCCCTCTCCTCCGCATAGAGCTCGGGCTGACCGGTGCGCTCCACCCGCGGGAACACCTGCTCCATGGGCAGATCGGGATAGGAGGGCACCAGGGTCAGCAACGGCGGCTGCGCGGCCTCGTGGGCGCGGGTGGGCAGGCGGCGCACGCCGTGGATGATGCGCTCGGCATCGCGCAGGCCGGCGAACAAGGGGTGCGCCTGGCGGGCCTCGGCGTTCAGGTGCAGGTAGGCGTTCTGCATGGGGCCCTCGGCCGGGCCGGTGGCGCTGGCGCCGAACAGGTCGGCCAGGGCCAGGTCGCTCCGTCGGCGGCCCCGCTCATCATAGAGGGAGGTCTCGTAGGTGGCGATCAGGCTGCCCCCCGCCGAGCAAAAGGCGCGCAACTGGTCGCACTGGGCGTCAGAGAGGCAGGCGGTGTTGGGCAGGATCAGGGCCTTGTAGCGGGCCAGGTGCTCGGCATCCAGCCGCCGATCGTGGACCATGTCAAAGGGGATGCGCGCCTCCACCAGGGCGTGGTACCAGCCCAGGATGTGGGATTCGACGCGCTCGCGGGCCTCCGCCCCGCCATAGGCGCGCCCCGTCTGCTGCGAATAGACCAGCCCCACCGTGGCCAGTGAGGCGGTGTTGCGCAGGTAGCGCTCGTTGCGGGCGTGCCAGGCATAGATCTCGGCCACCACAGGCAGCCAGCGCCGATCGTGCAGCGCGCCCGCGAACTTGGTGAACCAGGGCCTCGCGCCGTTGGCGGTGGCGTCGGCAGCCCACAGGCGCACCTCGGGCGCGCTCTGCACCGAGTCCTTCCAGCGGTAGCGTTCCTCGACGCCCACGGAAAAGATGCCGCCCACGGGCTTGTCGTCCATGGCGGCGCGATACTCTTTGGCGCTCATGCCCGCCGCCCAGATGGGCATGAGGCCGCTGCGGGCCTGGCGGTCGGCAAAGAGGATATCGGCGCGGGCGCCGGTGCGGGCCATGTCCAGGCTGCTGAGGGCGCCGCCGCCGGTGTTGGGGATGTAGCGGCCCCGCGGGTTGATCGCGCGGATGGCGGCATCCCACAGGTCCCACAAGGCGAACAGCCGATCCTCGCGCCAGGCGAGCCATGCGGCATAGTCATCGCGCCGGGCGTCGGCGACGGCGGGCAGCTCCATGCCGCTGGCGGCGCGGAACGCCTCTCGGCAATAGTCGCAGTAGCAGACGCCATGGCCTGACCAGCGGTTGCCAAAGATGCCATCCACCCAGTAGCGCGCCATGATCTCGCGGTGGATGGCGGTCATCTGCTCCTCGGCGTGGGGCCCCAGGGCACAGGTGACCCAGTGGTCGGCGGCGGCCCAGTGGCGCCGGGGGCTGCCGTCGGCCTGGACGGCCACCCACTCGGGATGGGCCTGGGCGGCGTCATCCAGGATGGCGTGGGGATCGGTGCGCCCGATGACGACCATGCCCTGGGCGCGGCAGCCAGCCACCAGCTCGCCAAAGGGGTCATCGTCGGCGCCCATCCAGGCGCTGCGGTGGTGCCAGGGCACCTGGGTGGGGTAATAGGCCACGCAGCCCCCGGCGCTTAGGCAGGCAGAGTCGGCCTGGATCTCGCGAAAGTAATCCAGCCAGAAGGCGGGGTCATAGCGGCCCGGATCGTTCTCCACCAGGGTGAGCTGGGCCCAGCGCATGGGGCGCTGGAACCAGTCGGCATCGCCGATCACCCGTTCCCACTCGGCCTGGAAGAAGGCGGCATCTCGTTGCATGGCTTTACCTCAAGAATAGGCTCACTCGATCTCTAGAGCCGCCAGGACGCAGAGGCACGGACCCCCTGCCCTTACCTGGCGTCTCCCCGCTTTCAAGAGACGCGGCGGACGGCCCTCATTCCAGCTCGATGATGGCCACGTCGCGCCCGCCGACGGTCACCGTGAGGCTGCCCCCCTCGCCGGCGACGGCCTCCTCGCCCCAACGGCTGCCCACGGGGCGCAGGTGGCGCCAGGCGGCCCCCAGCTCCAGTTGCGCCAACGCGGGGAAGGGCTGGGGATTCACGACCCATAGGAACACCTTGCCCTCGCCCGCGTGCAGCCTCGCCTGGACGCCCGGCGCGCTGCAGCGCACGTGGGGCTCGGTCCCCGCCCAGGCCAGCAGGTCGGCGAAGAGGGGCGCGGGCTCGCCCGGGTGGGCCGCCACGCCCGCTCCCGGCATGGTGCCGATCAGGCGGGTGCGCCCCTGGCCGCAGGCGTGATCCACCACGGCCACGCGCCCGTCGGCATACCAGCCCACGCTCCTGCCGGTGGTGGGGCGATAGGCCTGCAGGAAGGTGCCGCCATAGGCCCGGCGCCCCTGGACGGTGAAAGCCAGGTTGGCCAACAGGTCGGGGGTGAACTCGACATAGGCCTCCCGGGCGCCGAACAGCTCCGCCAGGCCCAGGCCAGGCTGCTGCGGGGCCACGTGGCCGCGCTGGTCAAAGTAGCCGGGGCAGCCCTCGCTGATCAGGACGCCGCCCTGTTCCACCCACTGCCGCAGGCGCTGGGCGGCGGCCCGGGGCAGCATCACGGGATAGGGCAGGTAGAGCAGGTCATAGGCGTCTATATCGTCCAGGTGCACCCAATCGGCCTGGATATTGTGCTGGAAGAAGCCCTGGTAGGCGCCCAACACAGAGGCGGCATAGAGCCCGGTATCGCCCTGCTGGGCATGGGCAAAGCGCTGGCTCTCGGGCACCACCACGATGCCGATCTCGCCCCGCACCGGCGTCGCCCGCCAGAGGTCGGCCTGCTCTTGGGCCGCGGCCCACTTGGCGATGCGAGAGGCCATGCGCGAGCGGGCCGTACGCGCCCCATCCATGCCATAGGGGCCAAAGGCGCCAAAGAGAGGGCCATCCAGCAAGGGCCGCCAGCGGGGGTAAAAGAGGCCCCTGGCCCCCGCCGCGAAGGAGAGCATGTGCCAGAGGCGCAGGTCCTCGGGCGCGGCGATGCGGCCGTCGGAGCGGGGCCGGTTGACCACCTGGGGCTGCAGCCAGAGAGGGCCGCCCTGGGCCTCGGCGTGCCAGAACGTCTTGCCGCGGGCGGCGGCGCGGGTCAGGTCCACGGCATGCCACTGCTGCCAGGGGGCATCGCCCTTGCGGCAGGCCACCCAGGTCAGGCCATAGCCATCGGCGACCTCGGCGGCGCGCCAGTCGTCGGCGGCATAGCCCGCCGCGCGGGTCAGGCCGCCGGCCACGCCGTGGGCCAGGATCGGATGATCGGGGTCCACCGAGCGGATCACATCCCGCCGCCAGGCCATCAGGCGGTAGGCGTTGTCCACGCGAAAGGCCAACCAATCCAACACGTCGGGATAGGGGCCGAGCTGGCGGGGAATACGGACATCCTCCCAGGCGGCCAGGCTGTGGCGCTGCCAGCTCTCCGCCAGGGCGCGCAGGTCGCCATACTTTTCCCGGAGCCACTGGCGAAAGCGGTCCGTCGTGGCGGGGCAGTAGCAGACGTCCTCCCAATAGGTGCACTCGTTCCAGATGTCATAGCCGCCCAGGCCCGGGTGGTCGCGGTAGCGCTCGGCCAGGGCCCGCAAGAAGCGTTCGGCCAGGCCGCGCACCTCGTCGTTATCCAGGCAGAGGCCGGGAAAACCGCCGGTGACGCACGAGCCGCTCATGGTGCTTTCGAGGCGGGCGCCGGCGCGGGTCTCGTAGCGGGCGTGGGGATAGCGGGAGTAGGCCCACTCGGGGGCCGTCGTGGTCATCTCGGCGATGATGGTGGTCAGGCCGTGCTTGGCGGCCAGATCGAGCTGGCGGTCGTAATCGGCCCAGTCATAGACGCCCGGAGCGATTTCTATAGCGCTCCAGAGGAACCAGTGGCGAAAGGCGGCATAGCCATCCTGGGCGGCCACGGCATAATCGCGCTCCCAATCCTCGCGGGGCGGGTTGGACTTGCGAAAGTAGACGGCGCCATAGACAAAGGGCGGCAAGGTCTTGGGCATAGCTCTCTCCGTGTGGCCGCAGGGCGGCGAGATGGGGCCATGGTAGCCCAGGCAACGTGAGGTGGCAAGTGGGCGCAAGGCGCCTGGGGAGGCGATTCGGCTCGACTTGCCTCCTCCCCCAGAGGGGCTAGACTATCCCCAATACCTGGGCCTTTCCACCTGACAGGAGAACCCCATGACACGCAGTCGCGTGGCCCTGATCCGGGGCCAGGAACGCTACGACAACATAACCCGCACCCTGCAGGCCATTGACGACCAGATCGATCTGACAGGCAAGCAGCGCATCGTCCTCAAGCCCAACTTCGTGACCGTCCATCGCCAGTTGGCCGCCACCCATGTGGACGCGGTGCGCGCTGTGCTGGACTATTTGCGGGGGCGCGGCGTGACGCAGCAGATCACCCTGGCCGAGGGGCCCGCCATCGGCAGCGCCCTGGACGGGTTCCACAACTATGGCTACGAGCCGCTGATCCGCGAGTATGGCTTGCGGGTGGTGGATCTGAACCGCGACGAGACCGAGCCGGTGCAGGTGTGGAACGAGCGCCTGCGGCCCCACACGGTGCGGGTCTCGCGCATGGTGCTGGAAAGCGACTTTCGCATCTCCGTCGGGCCGCCCAAGACCCACGACACGGTGATCGTCACCCTCTCGCTCAAGAACTATGCCGTGGGCAGCCTGGTGGGCAAACGAGCGGTGCATCAGGGCTGCGCGGGCATCAACCTGAACCTGTACAAGCTGGCGCCCTATGTGGCGCCCCACCTCTCGGTGATCGACGGCTTTGAGGGTATGGAGGGGCACGGCCCCACCCGGGGCGAACCGGTGGATTGGCGCATCGCCGTGGCCAGCACCGACTATCTGGCCGCCGATTGCCTGACGGCGCGTCTGATGGGCTTTGACCCCCACGATGTGGGCTACCTGCACTACTGCCTGGTCCAGGGGTTGGGCCACGGCGAGCCAGAGGAGATCGAGGTGGTAGGCAACGTGTCGCTGGAGGAGGCCTACCACGCCTTCCGTCCCCACCCCACCACCGAAGAGCAGCGCCAGTGGCGCGTGCGCGACGTGGAGCGGTATCTGTAGGAGCATGCGAGATCGCTTCAACACGGGGAGCTGGCCTCCCCTGCAATCACTCGATAGGGCCGGCTGACGATACTACGCCTGCCCATGGCGCGCCCACCCGTGCCATGAGGCAGGCGCATCATGCCCCAGGGAGGCATGGCACCGGCAGGGACGCGCGAGGGATGGCCTCGCAAGAGGCGCACAGAGCGCGTCCCTACGTTTGCGCAAGAGGTGTTCTGTGAACCAAGGAGGCGAGTTGCCAACCCATGAGTAGAAACAACGGCGAACCCACCAAATCTGGCCGCCCCGCCCTGGACCCCGGCGTAGCGATGGAGGCGCTCAAGGTGCAGGGCTTTCGCTGGTACCTGGCGGGGCGTTTGTTCGGCGCCCCCACCGCGCAGATGCGCATGGTGGTGCGCGGCTGGCTGGTCTATCATCTCACCGGCTCGGCCCTGGTGCTGGGCTGGGTAACGGCGGCGGGCGCCATCGCCGCCTTTGTGCTGGCGCCCCTGGGCGGCCTGGTGGCCGATCGCTTTGACAAGCGCTATGTCATGATGGGGGCGCGCCTGGCCCTGATCCTGGATAGCTCCCTCATGGCAGTCCTGGTCTTTACCGGGGCGGTGAGGCCGTGGCACATCGCGGCCATGGCCATGCTGGAATCCAGCGCCCTGGCCTTCATGGGGCCGGCCCAGCGCACCGTCGTCTCGGAGCTGGTGGATCGCAAGAGCCTCTTTAGCGCCTTATCGGTGGCCGCCGTGCTGGAGGGGCTGATGGGCGTGCTGGGGGCCTACTTTGCCGGCTGGATGATCGAGGCGTTGGGGCCGGGCGGCGTCTATGTCATCATGGCGCTGCTCTTTGCCTCGGTGGGCTATACGCTGAACAAACTGCCCCCCTCGAACAAGGATAACGCGCCGCGAGGCTCGGTGCATGGCGACCTGCTGGCCGGCCTGCGCTACATGAAGGCCAGCCCGATCATCCTGACGGTGCTTGCTGTCATCCTGGCCCGCACGTTGTTCACCCAACCCTACCGCGCCTTTCAGCCGGCCTATGTGGAGGGGATGCTGGGGCTGGGCGCCTCGGAACTGGGCCTGCTCACCTCGGCCAGCGCGGCGGGCGCCCTGATCAGCTCGCTGATCGGCGCCTCGCTGGGCAACACGCGCTTCAAGGGCTACCTGCTCCTGGGGGCGGGCATGGCCGTGGGCGTCTGCCTGGTCCTCTTTGTGCAACTGCCCCTGCTGCCGTTGCCCTTTATCATCGTGGCCTTTGAATCAGGCTTTACCAAGCTCAGCGACGTGCTCTCGAACTCGCTGCTGCAACTCAACTGCCGCATCGAGTTCCGCGCGCGGGTGGATAGCATCCGCAGCCTGCTGATGAGCGCCTCGCGCCTGGTGGCCGTGCCGGCGGGCGCCCTGGTGGACTCGGTGGGCCTCGTGCCGGTGATCACCGTCCTGGGCGTGCTGGTGATCGTCACCCACCTCGGGGCGGCCATCCTGCACGCGCCGGTGCGCAGCTTGCGGTAAGCGCGCCCGCCTACAGGGGCGCCGCTACAGGTGCGCCAGGATCGCCTCGGCCAGCTCCTCGGGCGAGGGCTCGTCGGCGGCGAGGACGGGGCCGGCCGAGCGCAAGAAGGGCAGCGCCGCGAGATACTGCTGGTGCATGCGCCACAAGAAGGCCGGATCCCGCGAGAGGCCGCGGGTGGGGTCGCCGGAGACGCGCACGAGGGCCTGCTCATAGGAGACGTCCAGCGTCACGAACCGGAGCGCCACGGGGGTCGCAAGGCCCTCGCGCAGGGCTGCCAGCTCCGCCGGGCTAAAGAACTCGCCCTCGACGATGACGGCATCGAACCCCTGCCGGTAAAAGGCGTCCGCCAGGTCGGCGCAGGCGCGGCGGGCGATCTGCCACAGGTCAGGCGCGCCATAGTCCTTGCGGGGCCGCGCCATGCCGGCCACCAGGTCGAGGTCAATCACCGCCAGGCTGTGTCCGGCGGCCCGCAACCTCGCGGCGAGGCGCAGGGCCGTGGCGCTCTTGCCGCCGCCCACCGGCCCCGTCACGATCACCAGCATGGGCAAGGGCGAGCCCTCGCCCTCATACTGCGGACTAGACACGCGAATGCGCCTCTACAAAGACAAAGCCACAATCGCGATTCAGATCCAAGATAGGTCCCGACTGATGAGCAGTTCTGTCATCTTGGCGTGGTGAGTATTCTTCATCGCCACGGCAACGGCCGCCAGGCCGCGCGATTCCGCCATCTCCAGAATCGCCTCGTCATTGTCATAGGTCATCAGGAAAGGACCGTCGAACCCTGCGGCTAGATCGAACAGTCGCGTGTGATCTATCTCGAAATGGGTGTACAAACGGCTGCCGGCCCGCTTGCTGCCCGCCGTGTAGGGAGGATCAATAAAGTATGCGGCGTTCGGTTCATCTGGATGGGCGTCCAAATACTCTAGCGCGTCACCCTCAACGAATGTCAGGCGTTCACGAAACGCCAGAATCTTGGTGATGCGTCGGGCCAGCGTTTCAGGATACCAGCGCGAGGCGATGCCTTTGCCGTTTTCGCCGTTCTTGATAAGCGCTGAGCCGGGCGCCAAGATGCCTCCATGATGGACCCTGTTCTTGAGGATGGTGCGAAAAGCCAGCTCCCTTGTGGAGCCAGGATCGGACTCAAGGACCCCCAAGACGCGTGGGCGAGTCAGTTCAAAATCGAGAATCTGCCGCGCCAGCCACTCGCCTCCACCCTCATCCTCGATGATCGTAAGCCAGACCGAGGCGACTTCGTGATCAAGCTCGATCATGGTGACGTGATCTGCCAACCTCTCGGCGGCCACTGTGAGCGAGACGATACCGCCACCGGCAAAGGGTTCGATCAGGTGTGCGGGAAGAGTCGGCAGGGACATCAGCCAGGCCCTGATGCGGGGCACCAACCAGGTCTTGCCGCCCGGATAGCGAAATGGGCTGCGTTGCGGCACAGAGGCCACATTGATAACCTTGTCGAGTGAGGGCTCGCCAAAGAGCGATGGTTGGTGCGCCAAGGTATTTCTACTCCTGGTCAGGTGGTGTATCGCCGTTCCGAAGCCTATCATCGAGCTTGGCCTGGAGCCTGTCGGTGAATCTAGCCATCGAACCTGGCTTGGAGACGGTAATACGCGTTAACGATGCCTCGAACATAGTATAGACGATTCTTTGCCGCTCCAAAAGATACCAATCCTGGTCTGGATCGTGTCGAAGACCATAGATCAGCCATGCTACCTCGGCTCTTTCCGGCGCAACCTGGGGAAGCGCCGGCAATGTGGCGTAAAAAGCTTCGTCCAGAGCTACGGCAATCCTTTTGCCCCACGAGTTCAGGATCCCTCCTTTGGAGACCAGTTGAGGGGCCAACCTCTTGCGTGAGGAGGACAGATAATCAGGGCGGGGATAGGTATGCGAATCGGACCAGGTAAATGAGCTTCCCACCTGGGGATTGTGCATGTATGCCTCGAAGGGTTTGGTCACGTTGCCACTGATATAGACGGCCTGTATCTCCAGAGCGCCAAAATCAAGCAGCCTTCCCTCGTGATCGTACGATACAAGCACGACATCAATGTTGCCTGCCGACCGCCCATCTGCATCTCTGAGCCTGACTTCGGTGAGGGACGTCCAGCGGGCCGCAGATGGAAAAAAGAACTGGGCAGCATCCGTGGCAACAACCCAATCCTCGCGAAAGCGAACCGGGCAGGTAATCACAGCCTGCTTGCCCTCATACACGCTGCACACACCCAGGGGGTTCTCAACGCTGTTCTTGGTACAATTGGGTACACGGTTGTGAAACGGACAGAGACGGTTGTCTCGGATTCTGCATGCCGCCTCACTCTGGTTGCTGATCGGAAAGCCAAACACTTCCGCCAGAGGATGTCTGGGCTGCGGCGCTTGCGACGAATTCATCATACTGTCTCTTGCTCCATCCCTTGTCCCAGCATCTCCCCATTCCGTCTGCGCATCTCGGCGGCGCGGCGCAGCGCCCGGGGGATCGTCGCCAGCAACGACTCGGCGCAATCGGCCACAGCCTCATAGCAGCGGGCGGCGCGCTCCTCCAACGCCAGGGCGGCCTGCACGGCGGCGCCCAGCTCTGTCAGGGCGGCGGCATCGGGCGCCTCGGCGTAGGGCGCCAGGTCCAGCCCCTCAAAGGCATAGCCGGATTCCAGGGCATCGCTGATGGTCTCCTGATAGGTGCGCGCCACCTGCACCCGGTTCTTGGCGCAGGCCGCCGCGCAGCGGGAGAAGGCGCTGCTCTGGGCGGCAAAGCGCCCCGCCAACGCCCGATAGAACGCGACTGAGCGCTCCTCCATCTCGTCCAGGAAACGCATCACGGCGCTGGCCGTCAGGGGTCCTTCGTTCACACTCATGCTCGCTCCTTGTGATTGCCGCCCAGGTACGCGTCGCTAGGCATCGTCTTCGTCATCGATCATCTCCAGCTCGTCCTCGGCCAGGGCGGAGAGGTAGCGTCCCCGGGCCGCCCGCCAGGAGAACACGATCAGGTACCCCAGGCCCACGGCCGCCACCGTCAGGGCGAGCCAGTCCCCGGTGTTCAGGATCTCATAGTTGTGGTAGGTGCCTCGCCAGGAAAAGATGCTCTCGTGGACCTCCAGCGCGATCATGACGATCTCGGCGGCGATCCACAGCGCCGAGGCGATCACCACCCAGCCAAAGAGATGGATCAGCCAGACGGTGGCCAGGGCAAAACAGAGCATGAGCAGGGGCGCGAACAGGTCCAGCTCAAAGGGATAGGGCAGGATAAAGACCGGCAGGGCCGCCAGCACCACCAGCAGGCTACGCCCCAACAGACGCGGCAGCGGGCTGGCGCCGGCCTGGGCATCCGCCGCGACGGGGCGCAGATAGGCCCGCACCAGCGCCTCGGCCTGGGCATAGTTCTCCGGCGTGCAGACCAGGAACGCCACGGTGCGCCAACGGTTGCGCAGGGTGATGCTGCGCCGCCCGGGGGCGTAGCGCGCCTCGACGATCCCCCGCCAGGTCAGGAACTCGCTCTCGCGGGCCATGGCCGAGAGCCCCGCCCCGGCGGTGGTGGGGCTGGCGCCCAGGATCCCCGCCATCGCGGCCAGCCGGTTGGCCCGCTTGGCCCGCCGATCCACCATCTCGACGGCGATGCCCTTTTCGTCCAGGGCGAAGCGCATCCGCATGCGGTTGCCAAAGACGAGCAAGATCACCAGCACCATCATGAGGGCCAGGCCGCCTGCCGCGCATAGGGAGATCAACAGCATGGTGGGGATGCGTTCCCACTCGCCTTGCACGGCCAGCAGGAATGACATGAGCAGGGCCATGATCAGGCCCGAGAGCCCCGCCACCAGGAGCAACTGGCGCAGGAGAATGGGCTGCCCCAACAACGACATATCGGTCTCCCAGACCAACTCGGGCGGCTCTGAGAGGCCCGCGGACGCAGCTCGATCACTTGTCATGTTTCTCCCTTGGGAACAGGCTCTTGGGCAGCCACGGGGCCGCCCCTGCTCACAATCGCGCCCACGAAATCCTCACGCCAGGCCGCCAAGAGGCAGAGACCATGGGCGCAGCCTCTCCCCTTGGCGCTCTTTGCGCTCTCTGCGCGAGATCCCTATGCCCCCCACGCCAAGCCGCCGCGTCGCCAAGACGCAGAGGTCATAGGCGCATCCTCTCCCCTTGGCGCTCTCTGCGCTCTTTGCGCGAGATCCCTATGCCCCCCACGCCAAGCCGCCACGTCGCCAAGACGCAGAGTCATGGGCGCATCCTCTCCCCTTGGCGCTCTCTGCGCTCTCTGCGCGAGATTCTGAAAGCGCGTTGGCGCCTGCCGCGAACACCCTGCTCTACCCCTGCCCCCAGGCCTCGGCAGCGATGGCGATGGCGCGCAGGTTCGCCATCGGCGTCTGTGGCGGCACGGCGCATTCGGGGGCCACCACCTGCACGCCCGCCGCCAGGGCATAGCGCGCCGCCTCCTCCACGGCGGCCGGCGTCCCATTCAGCAGCAGATCGGGGTTGTTCACATTGCCGATCAGGGCCATGCGCCCGGCGGCGGCCACGGCATCGCGAGCGTCCACCCGCGATTCAAAGTGAAAGGCGCTGAATCCCGCCTCGGCGATGGCCGGGATGCGGTCCAGGGTGTTGCCGCAGATGTGCAGCACCACGGGGGCGCCCAGGGCAGCCACCAGCTCCTTGTGCACCGGCTGGAGGAACTGGCGATACATGGCGCCACTCACCAAATCGCCGGTAGCGTGGTCGGCCAGGCAGAGCAGGTCCGCCCCGGCGGCGATCTGCGCCCGCCCGAAGCGCAGCGTCACCTCTTTCAGGCGCGCCAAGAAGGCGTGCACCCGCTCGGGCGCCAGCAGGGTATCCATCAAGAAGGGCTGCAGGCCCACCACGTGGTAGGCCAGGGTCCAGGGGCCCATGACCTTGCCGATGATGGCGGCCCGCCCGCCGTATTCGGCGCGCAGGATGCGCAGCGCATCCAGGACGACGCGCAGGGGCGGGCGATCCAGCAGGTCGTCCGGGATGCGCACGGCCTCGGGCTCCTCCCACAGGGGGGCGAGCACAGCGGGCAAGTTGCCCTGGGCGCCCCACTCCACCGGGGCGCCCAGGGCGGCGGCCTCTTGCACCACGCTAAAGACCGGCATGATCGCGTCATAGCCCAGCAGGGTGTGGGCCGCGGCCGCCAGCCGGGCCATGGCTCCGGCCTCCCGGTGGGCATCGGGGAAGCGGGCGCCGCTGACCTCCATCTGCTCCATCGTGGCCACCGAGGTGGGGCTGCCCACAGCGCGACGGCCCGCGAGCGGGCGATTGGCGATTCCCGCCAAGAAACGCTCCCTGGGGCTGGCTATCGCAGACATCTGGCTGCCTCCTATGCTGGCGCGCTCAGAACCAACGCTCGATCACGATCTTGCTCTCGGTGAAAAAGCGCACCGCGTCCTCGCCCTGGCCGTGCAGGTCGCCAAAGAACGAGTCCTTCATACCGCTAAAGGGGAAGAACGCCATGGGCGCCGCAATGCCCACGTTGATGCCGATGTTGCCGCACTGCACCTCATAGCGGAACTTGCGCGCCCAGCCGCCGTTCCCGGTAAAGATCGAGGCGGCGTTGCCAAAGCGGTTGGCGTGGATCAGGGCGATGGCCTCGTCCAGGCTGGCCGCCGTCATCACCGCACCCACCGGGCCAAAGATCTCCTCCTGGGCGATGCGCATGTCGGGCGTCACCTTGCCCAACACGGTAGGCCCCAGGAAGGCATCGCGGGGCCAATCGCCCAGCAGCTCGAACTCGCGGCCGTCCACCAACAACTCGGCGCCCTCGGCCAACGCCTCCTCGATGTGGGCGATCACGCGCTGCTTCTTGCCCGGATCCCGCAGGGGGCCCATCTGCACCGCTTCATCCAGGCCGTTGCCGATGGCGATGTTGCGGGCAGCGGCGCAGAACGCCTCCGTCACCCGTTCCGTCAGCGCGGCGTGCTCGCCCTTGGTGAGCCCCTCGCCCACCACCACCAGATTGGCGTTGGCCAGGCAGCGCTGGCCCGTGTTCCCGTAGAAGGAGGTCATGCAAGCGGCGATGGTGCGCGGGAGATCGGCATCGGGCATGATCAGGGCAAAGTTCTTGGCCCCACCCTGGGCGATCACCCGCTTGCCCGCCGCGCCACAGCGGGGATAGATCACGTTCTTGGCCACGGGCGTCGAGCCCACAAAGCAGATGCCCACGATATCGGGGTGATCCAGCATGGCGCCGACCACCTCGCGGCCGCCATGCACCACGTTCCAGACGCCATCGGGAAAGCCCGCCTGCTCAGCCAGCTCGGCGATCTTGACCTGGCTGATGGGGTCCTCGCTGGAAGGCTTGATGACGATGGTGTTGCCGGTGGCTACGGCAAAGGGCGCGAACCAGAGGGGCACCATGAAGGGAAAGTTGTACGGGCCGATGAGGCCAAAGACCCCCAGCGGCTGGCGGACCAGGAACTCGTCGATGCCGGAGGCGATATCCTCCAGGTTGCGGCCCATCATCAGCGAGGGGATGCCCGCCGCCACCTCGACCATCTCGATCCCTCGGCGGGTCTCGCCCCGCGATTCGTCGATGGTCTTGCCGTGCTCCACAGTCTGGATGCGGCTCAACTCCTCAAAGTTGGCCTCCATCAAGTCCCGCAGGCGCAGCAGGCAGCGAGCGCGGGCCAGGGGCGGCGTGCGCCGCCAATCCTCCCAGGCGGCCTTGGCGGCCTGCACCGCCTGATCCAGCTCGTCGGCAGTGGAGAGGGGCACGTGAGCGATGGTCTGCATGGTGGCCGGATTGACCACATCCAGCACCTCGCCCGCCGAGGGCTCCCAGAAGCCGTCTATGTAGTTCTCCAGCTCCAGTACACCTTGCAGGGGGCTTTCGAGTAGGGCCATGGTCTGCTTGCTCCTATCCGTTGGGTGAGGGCGCGACGCGGGAAGGCTCCGTTTGACGGCATTATAACCAACGGGGAGAGACGGCTCAAGGCCCGCGCGAGGGGACGGAATCCTGTTGCCGCGAGGGAGAAAAGGGTCTATGCTCAGGGCAACAGGCGGCGCGCCAGCAGACGCGCCCTCCACAGATCGAGGGAGGTATCCCATGAGCAAGATCGTGCATTTCGAGATCTCGGTGGATGACGCAGCGCGGGCCGCCCGTTTCTACCAGCAGGTGTTTGGCTGGCGGGTCGAAAGGTGGCAGGGCCCGGTGGATTACTGGCTGATAAGCACCGGATCGCCCGACGACCCGGGGGTGGGCGGCGCGTTGCGCCAGCGGAACGAGATGGCCTCCGGCATCGTGAACCATGTGGGCGTGGAATCGGTGGACGCGTCGGTGGAGGCCATCCTGGCCGCCGGTGGCGAGGCCCTGACGCCCAAGATGCCGATCCCCGGGGTGGGTTTTATGGCCTATTGCCGCGATACCGAGGGCAACGTCCTGGGCGTCTTTCAGGAGGATGCGACGGCCCACTAGCGGCCCGTCGGGCCGCCAGGGACCTCCAGAGCGGGGCGCCTGGCACCCCGCTACGCACTAGAAGGCGGCCGGCATCTCCGCCGGCCGGGTGGTCGCCTGTCGGGGATCCTGGCCCAGGGCCGCATCCATAAAGCCGATTACATCGGGGAGCAGAGCGTCCAGCATGGGAGAGCGCATGGCGCCGTGGGTCGCCCCTTCCACGAGCCAGAGCGCCTTGGGCGCCCGCGCCGCCTGGAAGAGCTCCTGAGCCTGGGCGGTGGTGATGTGCTGGTCTTTGGTGCCGTGCAGGATCAGCACCGGGCGGGGGGCGATCTGGTCCACCACCTGGAGCGGATAGACATCCTCCTGCCGGAAACCTTTGCGTTGCTCGGTGATCCAGAGCGCAAAGTCAAAGAGGAATGCCGGCACAAAGGCCGGGCGGCCCGTGAACCAGACATCGCGCACCGAGTTGAACGGCGCTACGGCCACCACCGCATCTATGCCCGGGTTGCGCGCCGCGCTCAGCAGGCTAGAGGCCGCGCCCGCCGAGTGGCCGATAGCCACGATCTGCTCGACCCCCCGATTCTCCAGGTAGGCCACCGCGGCATCCACATCTTCGCTCTCCACCGCGCCATAGGTAAAGCCAAAGGGGCTGCCATCGCTCTGGGCGTGGCCCCGGTAGCTGAACAGGAGCACGCTGTAGCCAGCGGCATGCAACGACGGCACCAGGGAGAGCCCGGAGCGCTGGTCGTTGGCCGTGGCCGGGGCATAGATCACGGCGGGCGCATCGGGGTTCGCGACGGCAAAGTACCAGCCCCGCAGGGTGAGCCCATCGCTGGTGGGAAAGGCTACCTCATCATAGGGGAGATGCAGCGCCTGGGGGCTGGAAGCTGCCTGGCGGGGGAACAGAGGCGGAAGGGTCGCAACCACTTCACCTACGACGGGAACGGCGAACGACAACAGTGAGAGGCTGGCGATGATGCCAGCAATGATGCGAAAGGCTGCCAAAAGAACTCCTTGCTTACGATAGGTTTCGGCGGCGGGCACAGAAAAGCGCCCTGCCGAAGCAGAGCGCTGTGCGTTGCGCGGGCTGCCGAATAATCAGTATAGGCGCGACGCCGGGGGCGTCAACCCGGCCCAACGTGCGCCAGAAGTGCCCCTGCCGCGGCTCGCAGTGGCCCTCTCCCCCCATCCCCCTCCCCCGCGTGCGGGGGAGGGGGCGCAGACCCGCCCCGTGGGCGGAACGCCCGCGGGGGTGAGGGCGATCCAGGCGACTCGCTGACCACAGTCAGTGGCCCTCTCCCCCCATCCCCCTCCCCCGCGTGCGGGGGAGGGGGCGCAGAGCCGCCCCATGGGCGGAACGCCCGCGGGGGTGA
>DCTX01000041.1 GCA_002329325.1 Anaerolineales bacterium UBA1429 | reverse complement strand
ATTATCATTGATGAATGACACGTCCGCGGCGGCGCGTTGACAGAAGTGCCCCTTGTCGCTACCATAGGTGCCTGGCGGCGCGCGACGCCGGGCGCCGAGGGCCGCGATGTCGCGCCGTCACCAGCCGACTGCCCGGGCGCCCGAGCCCCGGACGGCGGAATGCCCACCCCAGAAAGGATTTGTGATGAGCCAGACCCTTGCCGCCAAAATCATCCGCGAGCACCTGGTCGAGGGCGAGATGGCGCCCGGCCAAGAGATCGGCCTGCGCATCGATCAGACGCTAACCCAGGATGCCACTGGCACCATGACCTACCTGCAGTTCGAGGCCATGGGCCTGCCTCGGGTGCGCACCGACCTGTCGGTCAGCTATGCCGACCACAACATGCTGCAGACCGACTTTCGCAACGCCGACGACCATCGCTACCTGCAGACGGTGGCCGCCCGCTACGGCATCCACTTCTCCCGGCCGGGCAACGGAATCTGCCATCAAGTGCACCTGGAGCGCTTTGGCGTGCCCGGCAAGACCCTCCTGGGGGCCGATAGCCACACCCCCACCTGCGGCGGGCTGGGTATGCTGGCCATGGGCGCCGGCGGGCTGGATGTGGCCGTGGCCATGGCGGGGCGTCCCTTTTACATCACCATGCCCAAGATCGTCCTGGTGCGGCTGGTGGGCGCGTTGCGCCCCTGTGTCTCGGCCAAGGACGTGATCCTGGAGCTGCTGCGGCGCCTCTCGGTCAAGGGCGGCATCGGGCGCATCTTTGAGTACGACGGGCCGGGCATCGCCGGGCTGACGGTGCCCCAACGGGCGACCATCACCAACATGGGCGCCGAGCTGGGCGCCACCGGCTCGCTCTTCCCCAGCGACGAGCAGACCGCCCGCTTCCTGGCAGCCCAGGGCCGCGCGAGTGACTGGCAGCCCCTGGCCGCCGACGCCGACGCCGAGTACGACGAGGTGGTCGAGATCAACCTCTCCGAGCTGGAGCCGCTGGTGGCCCTGCCCCACATGCCCGATCGCGTGGTGCCGGTGCGCGAGGCGGCGGGCACGCGCATCGATCAGGTCTGCATCGGGAGCTGCACCAACTCCTCGGTGGTGGATCTGCAGACGGTGGCGGCGATCCTCAAGGGGCGCATCATCGCCCCCAGCGTATCGCTGACGGTGAGCCCCGGCAGCCGCCAGGCATTGGCGATGATCGCCGAGAGCGGCGCCCTGGCCGATCTGGTCTCCGCCGGGGCGCGCATCCTGGATGCGGGCTGCGGGCCGTGCATCGGCATGGGCCAGGCGCCGGCCAGCGGCGCGGCCTCGCTGCGCTCCTTCAACCGCAACTTTCAGGGGCGCTCGGGCACGGCGGATGCGGGCATCTACCTGGCCAGCGCCGAAGTGTGCGCCGCCTCCGCCATCACCGGCGTCCTCACCGATCCGCGGGACCTGGGCGAGGCGCCGCAGATCTCGGTGCCGGAGCGCTTTGCCGTGGACGACCGCATGATCCTCCCGCCCCTGGCAGACGGCTCGGACGTCGAGATCGTCCGGGGCCCCAACATCGCGCCTCTGCCCACCCGAGACGTGCTGGAGAGCACGATCCAGGGCGTCGTGCTGCTGCGCACGGGCGATAACATCACCACCGATGACATCATGCCGGCGGGGGCTTCTATCCTGCCCTACCGCTCCAATGTGCCCGCCCTGAGCCAGTTTGTCTTTGGCACCATCGACAAGACCTTCCCCGAGCGGGCCCTCGCCGCGGGCGGCGGTTTCGTCCTGGGCGGCGAGAACTATGGGCAGGGCTCCAGCCGCGAGCACGCGGCGCTGGTGCCCATGTATCTGGGGGTGCAGGCGGTCATCGCCAAGAGCTTTGCCCGCATCCACCACGCCAATCTGGCGAACGTGGGCATCGTGCCCCTGACCTTCCGCGATCCGGCAGATTGGGCCCGCATCCAGCAGGGCGACGTGCTGCGCATCGCCGATCTTCCGGGGGCGCTGCGCTCCGGCAGCGACGTGGTCGTGGAGAACGTCACGGGTGGCTGGACCTTCCCGGCGGTCTCGAGCCTCTCTCCCCGCGAGGTAGAGGTGCTGCTGGCCGGCGGCATGCTGAACTATATCAAGATCAACGCGTAGAGAAGGAGCCAACATGAGCTATCCCGTTACCCTGATCCCCGGCGACGGCATCGGCGCCGAGGTCACCCAGGCCATGCGCCGCGTGGTGGACGCCACGGGCGTCGCCATCGAGTGGGACGTGCAGCAGGCCGGAGAGGCCGTCATCGCCGAGTACGGCACGCCCCTGCCCGAGCCCGTGCTGGATTCGATCCGGCGCAACCGCGTGGGCATCAAGGGCCCCGTCACCACGCCCATCGGCACCGGCTTTCGCAGCGTCAACGTCTCGCTGCGCAAGGCCCTGGATCTCTACGCCAACCTGCGCCCCGCCAGAACCATCACCGGCGTCGCCTCGCGCTATGACGACATCGACCTGATCATCGTGCGCGAGAACACCGAGTGCCTCTATGCAGGCATCGAGCACGACGTGATCCCCGGTCAGGCCGCCGAGTCCATCCGCATCATCACCCGGCGGGCCACCGAGCGGATCGTGCGCTTTGCCTTCAACTATGCCCGCGAGCATGGCCGCAAGCTCGTCACCGCCATCCACAAGGCCAACATCCTCAAGGCCACCGACGGCCTCTTCTTGCGGGTGGCTCAGGAGGTGGCGGCGGAATACCCCGAGATCGCCTTCAACGATCGCATCGTGGACAACGCCTGCATGCAGCTCGTGCAGCGGCCCCACGAATACGATGTGCTGGTGCTGCCCAACCTGTACGGCGATATCGTCAGCGACCTGTGCTCGGGGCTGGTGGGCGGCCTGGGCGTCTCGCCCGGTGCCAACATCGGCGATGAGATCGCTGTCTTTGAGCCGGTGCACGGCTCCGCGCCCAAGTACGCCGGCCAGAACCGCGTCAACCCCACGGCCACCATCCTGTGCGGGGCCCTCATGTTGCGCCATCTGGGCGAGCGCGCCGCCGCCGACCGGGTCGAGGCCGCGGTAGCCCAGGTGATCGCCGAGGGACGCCAGGTCACCTATGACCTCAAGGCCACCCGCGATGACCCCACCGCCGTGGGCACCCAGGAGATGGCGGACGCCATCATCGCGGCGCTCTAGACCTGCATCGCTCCACAAAAAACCCGCCGGAGGCTCGCCTCCGGCGGGTTTCTGTACTGTGAGTCCTATGCTAGGGCGCCTGCTCCAGCGTGGCGGGCTCGGGCGCCTCTTCGGTCACGGGCCGCTGGTGCGGCACGGCGATCAGGGCGCACACGGCCCCCGCCACCAGCGAGATGGGCAGCCACCCGAGGACGGCCCCCAGGCCGACGCGGTCCGCCAGAAGGCCCAGCAGCCAGGCCCCCCCTGCCCCGCTCACAAAGGTGAACCCCAGCAGGATGCCGGACATCATGGCCATGCGTTGCGGAAAGCGCCGCTGGCCCGAGACGATCAGCAGGGTGTGGGATGGCCCCAGGAAGAGGCCCGTCAGCACAAAGCAGATCTGCCCGGGCAGGCCCTCGACGCGCATGGCCAGGAACAGGAAGAGCGCCGTGAGCAGCATCGAGGTAACCAGGATCTGCCGGAAGCCGATGCGATCGCCCAGGAACGAACCCAAGACGCCGCCGGTGGCGTTGGCCGCCAGGAACAGGGAGAGCAGGAGGCCATAGATGGCGGGGGCCACGCCCAGGTCCTGCTGGAGCTTGGGGAAATAGGTGTTGAGGGTGTGTTGCGCCAGCGAGCGGAAGGCGATGGCGGCGAACAGGACGACGATGATCGCCCAGATGGCGCCCTGGGCGGCCTGGGCGCGCGGCTGGCCACCGGCGGGCTGCTCGTGGGGATGGGCCTGGCTCAGATCCTGGGGCACCATGCGCCGCACGATCGTCACGGTCAGCACGACCACCAGCAGCGAGATGCTCACCAATGACTGGCGGCCAAACTGGCCGATGAGGAACCCGCCCAGGGCCGAGCCCAGGAAGGCGGTGCCCAGCATGCCGCCAAAGAAGAACAGCGAGGCCGCCGTGGCGCCATAGCGCCGCCCGCCCGCGATGGTCGAGTTGGCCGTGCCCTGGGGATGAAAGGCGCCCGAGCCGAACCCGGCCAGGGCGATGCAGGCGCCCAGCAGGAGCTTGGTGGGCGCAAACAGGGTGCCGGTGAAGAGCAGCGTCGTCCAGAGGATGGATCCCACCGCCAGGACGCGCCCGCCTACTCGCTCGGCCAGCCTTCCGAAGAGAGGCTGGGTGATGGAGGACACGGCCTGGTAGAGCAGCAGGATCAGGCCGATATCCGAGTTGCTAAGGGCCAGGGGCGTGCTGATGGCGGCCAGCAACACCGGCGTCACGCCGAACCAGGTGTCGTGCAGGGCGTGCCCGATGGCCTCGCCGATCAGTGTCTTGCGGGCGTCGTTTTCCATGCGTTATCGCTCTCCCTCTAGCCTTGAAATGAAGGGCAGAACGCCCCTAGCAGATCCGCGGCAACTGCTCGCCGCTGAGCATGTCGAGCAGGCGGCGGGTGCCCAGCTCCGTCTCCAGCACCACGCGGCCGGGGTGCGCGCTCACCACGTGGCCGATGAGGGCCGCCTCTCGGCCGTAGCGGTGGCCGCGCATGGCCGCCAGCAACGCGCCGGCATAGGCCTCCGGGGCGATGGCGATCAACTTGCCCTCGTTGGCCACATACAGCGGGTCCAGCCCCAGCAACTCGCTGGCGGCGGCCACCGCGGGATGCACCGGGATCTGACCCTCGCTCAGGGCGATGCCCACCTGCGAGCTCTCGGCCAGCTCGTTGAGGGCCGTGGCCAACCCGCCCCGGGTGGGATCGCGCAGGACGTGCACCTCCGGGCAGACGGCCAGCATCTCGGCCACCAGGCCGTTCAGCGGGGCGCAGTCGCTCTCCAGGGGCGTCTCGAAACGCAAACCCTCTCGCCGCGTCATGATCGCCAGGCCATGGTCGCCTACGGCGCCGCTCAACAGCACCACATCGCCGGGGCGGGCGTTGGCCGCCGACACGCGGACGCCGGGCGCGACAAAGCCCAGACCCGCCGTGTTGATGAACACGCCATCGCCGCTGCCCCGCTCCACCACCTTGGTATCGCCCGCCACGATCTGGACCCCCGCCTCGCGGGCCGCCGCCGCCATCGAGCCGACGATGCGCTCCAGGTCGGCCAGGGGCAGCCCCTCCTCCAGGATGAACCCCGCTGTGAGATAGAGGGGCCGGGCGCCGCGCATGGCCAAGTCGTTGACGGTGCCGCATACGGCCAGCTTGCCGATATCTCCGCCGGGGAAGACCAGGGGCTTGACCACGAACGAGTCGGTGGTCATGGCCCAGGCGCCATCCGCCGGCCCGTTGGCGGCGAGCAGGGCGGCATCCTCCATGCCATCCAGAGCGTCGTTGCCCAGGTGCCGCACAAAGACGTCGCGGATCAGCTCGTGACTCAGGATGCCGCCGCTGCCGTGGGCCATCAGCACGATATGGTCGCGGGTCATGCCGCGCTCCTTCCATAGCGGTAGTGGGCGGCGCAGGCGCCCTCGGCGGAGACCATGCACGGACCCACAGGGTGCGCCGGCGTGCACGCGCTGCCGAACAGGGGGCACTCGGGCGGCAGGGTGACGCCGCGCAGCACCTCGCCGCAGCGGCAACCGAGGGCCGCCTCGGCATCCAGGGGGCCATCCGTCACGTCGGGCAGATCAAAGCGGCGGCGGGCGTCCAGGTCGGCATAGTCGGGCGCAAGGGCCAGGCCGCTGGCGGGGATCAGGCCGATGCCGCGCCAGGCAGCGTGGGCCACGCGGAACACCCGGCCCATGAGCGCCTGCGCCACGGTGTTGCCCTGGGCGGTGACGCCCCGGCCGTAGGCGTTGAGCACCTGGGGCGTCCCCTGGCGGCAGCACTCTACCAGGGCCAGCACGGCCTGCAATATGTCCGTAGGCTCGAAACCCGAGACGGCGCAGGGGACGGCATACTCGCGGGGCAGGAACTCCCAGGCCTGCCAGCCGGTGATGGCGGCCACATGCCCCGGCCCCAAGACGGCGTCCAGCCGCACCTCGCCGGCATCCAGGATGGCGCGCATGGCCGGGTCGGTGAGCTTGTGCATGGAATAGACGCTCCAGTTGGGCAGCCCCTCGGCGCGGGCCTGGGCGGCCGCCGCCGCCACGGTGGGAGCGGTGGTCTCAAAGCCGATGCCCAGCATCACCACCTGGCGCTGGGGCAAGTTGCGGGCCAGCTCCAGCGCATCCAGCGCCGAGTAGACCACGCGCACATCGCCGCCCTGGGCCCGAGCGCCCTGCAGGCTCGTGCGGCTGCCGGGCACCCGGATCATGTCGCCAAAAGTGGCCACCGTCACCCCCGGCCGCAGGCATAGCTCGATGGCCTGGTCAATGTCGCTGCTGGCCGAGACGCACACGGGGCAGCCCGGCCCGGAGAGCAACTCCACCGCCGGCGCCAGGGCCTCGCGCAGGCCGTAGCGCATGATGGCGTGGGTGTGGCCGCCGCAGAACTCCATCACGCGGATGGGTGCGCCGTCCCCCAAGGCATGGATGCGCTCGATGAGGCGGCGAGCGGCGGTTGGGTTGCGGAACTCCTGGATATACGTCATGCAGCGCCGGCTCCGGCCTCGCCTGCCTCGGCGTCCAGTTGCGCTTCTGCCTCCTCCAGCTCGGCAAAGAGCCGCAGCGTCTCCTGGGCCTCTTCTTCATTCAGCAGGCTGATGGCAAAGCCGGTGTGGATCAGGACATAGTCGCCGACCTGGGCTTCGGGGGTCAGCACGATGCTGATCTCGCGCAGCACGCCCCCCAGCTCCACCCGGGCCACCTGGCCCTCGATCTCGATGATACGAACGGGAACGGCCAAACACATGGGAATTACCTCCCGGGATCGTGATAATGGGCGACCAGGGCCTGGCCCAGGGCCACGCCGCCGTCGTTGCACGGCGCGAAGCGATGGGTCAACGTGCCGAAACCCGCCTCGCGCAGGCGGGGCAGGATCAACTCCAGCAACAGCCGGTTCTGAAAGACGCCGCCCGTGAGGGCCACCGTCTCCAGGCCCGTCGCGTCGCGCAGCTCGCCGCACGTCGCCGTGATCAGGTCGGCCATGGTGCCGTGGAAGCGATGGGCGATGCCGGAGACAGGCGTGCCCTGTGCCAGGTCCGCCAGCAGGTCGGCGAACAGGGGCGCCAGCCGCAGCACGCGGGTCTCGCGCACCAGGCCCGCGGTATCGCCCCAACGCTGTACACCGGGCTGCGTCTCGACGTGCCAACGATAGGCGGTCTGGAGGGCGCCGGGGCGCGCCAGGGCCTCCAGCTCGATGGCGGCCTGGGCCTCGTAGCTCACGCTGCGGCGCACGCCCAGGAGCGCGGAGGCGGCGTCGAACAGGCGCCCCGCCGAGCTGGTGCGCGGCGTGCGCAGCCCACTGGCCGCCATGTGGGCCAGGGCATCGCGCTCCGTCGGCGAGACGCCCAGGCGGGCGGCCTCGTCGCGGCCCAGCAGGGTCCACAGGTACGCCCAGGCGATGCGGTACGGGTTGGCGGTGGCCGCGTCGCCGCCGGGCAGCGGCAGGTACTCGAGATGGGCCGCCCGCTCGAATCCCCGCGCGTCGCCCACCAGGAACTCGCCGCCCCAGACCGCCCCGTCCAACCCGTGGCCGTTGCCGTCCCACACGACGCCGATGACGGGCTCCTCGCGGCGGTGCTCCGCCAGCAACGA
Organism: Anaerolineales bacterium UBA1429; assembly: GCA_002329325.1. GTDB lineage: Bacteria > Chloroflexota > Anaerolineae > UBA1429 > UBA1429 > UBA1429. The sequence goes on along the minus strand of DCTX01000041.1, from coordinate 1,083 downwards.
GGCCAGGTGAGCATGGTGATGCTGCACGCGCACCACCGGCAGCCCCGATTCGCCCGCCAAGCGGCTGGTATGGAGATCGGGATGCAGGTCGCAGGCGGCCAGCTCCGGCCGCACATCAAAGAGCTCTCGATAGAGAGCCAGGGTCTCGGCATAATGCTCGTGGGTCTCGACGTTCTGCATGTCGCCGATGTGTTGGCTCAGGAAGGCATAGCCATCGCGGGCCAGGCAGACGGTGGCCTTGAGCTCGGGCCCCAGGGCCAGCAGAGGCCGGGTGGCCACGGGCAGACGGATCGGAAAGGGCGCATAGCCCCTGGCGCGGCGCGCAGGCTGGGGCGCCCCGCCGGCGACGAACCAGACGCTATCATCATAGCGCGAATGGATGCCCCGGTTGTGGCTCAGGAAGGCATCGGCGATGCCATGCAGGCGCCGCATCGCCTCATCGTTCTCCCGCGCGATGGGCTCCTCGCTCAGGTTGCCGCTGGTCATCACCAGGGGACGACCCACGTCGCGCAGCAACACGTGGTGCAGCGGCGTGTAGGGCAGCATCAACCCCAGGGTGTCCAGGCCGGGCGCCACCTGGGGCGCGATGGCCGTGTCGCTGCGGGCGCGCACCAGGACGATGGGAGCCGCCGTCGAGGTCAGCAGCTCGCCCTCGGCGGCTGCCAGATGGGCGTGTCTCTCGGCCTCGGCCAGGTCCACCACCATGACGGCAAAGGCCTTGTGGGGCCGCCGCTTGCGCTGCCGCAGGCGCGCCACCGCCTCAGGATCGGTGGCGTCACAGGCGAGCTGGTAGCCCCCCAGCCCCTTGAGGGCGATAATGGCCCCCTGGCGCAACAGGGCAGCCGCCCGGCGCAGCGCATCGTCTCCCTCGGCCAGGGAGCGCCCCGCCCCGTCGCTCAAGGTCACGTGGGGGCCACAGACCGGGCAGGCGTTGGGTTGGGCGTGAAAGCGCCGGTTCGCCGGGTCATGATACTCGGCCTCGCAGGCGGGGCACATGGCGAAACCGGCCATGGTGGTGCTGGGCCGATCGTAGGGCATGGCGCGGATGATGGTAAAGCGGGGGCCGCAGTTGGTGCAGTTGGT
>DCTX01000013.1 GCA_002329325.1 Anaerolineales bacterium UBA1429 | reverse complement strand
CCCCGCCCCGGCCTATAATGGCCCCCATGCCGTCCGATCCATTTGCCATGAGGTGTGCCATGCGCCTGAATCGCCTTCTCTTTGCGCTCCTGCTGCTCGGCCTCGCGCTGGCGGGCTGCTCCGGCGAGGGCCAGCCCATCGCCGCCGGCGAGACGCCCGCTTTGCCCGCCACGGCCACGCTTGAGCAAGTGGCCGCCACGCCCGTGCCGGAGACGGCCACCGCCACCCTCTCCCCCACGGCCGAGCCCACCGCCACGGCGACGCCTGCGCCCNNGGACGGCATCGCGGGCAAGGATACCCAGAGCAAGCTGTACTCCTCCACCGCGGTGAAGGCGGAGACCGCCACGGCGACGCCTGCGCCCACCGCCACCCCCACGCCTGCCTACCAGACCCTGCGCCTGGCGGCGGAGGAGGCCCTGGCGACCTATGATCCCGCCGCGTTGGAGAGCCTGGCGGCCCTGGACCTGCACGAGCAGGGCTATGCCCTGGAAGCGGCCTCGGAGGGCGATGCCACCCATTGGCTGCGCCTGGCCCCCGCCGATCAGGCGCCCCCCGCCGGCGACGATGTCTACTCCCTGGGGCTGCGGGTGTATGCGCCCGTGGCGCCCTTTGCCACCCTGCGCGACGAGATCTCTCTAGAAGAGCTGCAGCAGCGTTGGGCTGGCCAGGGCGCGCTACTCATGAGCCAGGAGGCCGCCGCCCTCTTTGCCGCCGCCTGGGGGCCCGGCGCGCCCCAGATCGTCGCCGAGGGCGAGCTGCTGGCGGCTCTCCAGGCCGATGGCGAGGCCGTGGGCCTGCTCCCCTTTGATGCGCTGGTCCCTACGTTCAAGGTGTTCAAGCTGGAGGGCGCCAGCCCCTTGGATCGCAACCTGGAGATGGGCGCCTATCCCCTGGCGCTGGCCCTCTGGCTGGAGGGCCCGGATGCCGCCGAGATCGGTCCTCTGCTGGCCGCCCCCTGGGCGGGCTGGGCCAACCGCGATCCCGAACGCATGACCGAGCTGATCATGACCGGCGTGACGGCCATGTGCCGCCTGACCGCCGAGCGCATGGAGACCTATGGCGTGGTCTACCCCGCCCAGGTGATCTCGGACGTGCTGCGGGCCGCCGATATCACCCACGTCAGCAACGAGGTACCCTTTGTCAACGGTTGTCCGGTGAACACGGCCTCGGGCAACCTGACCTTTTGCAGCGACTATCCTTACTGGGGGGCGCTGGAGGCCATCGGCACCGACATCGTGGGCCTCTCGGGCAACCACGTCAACGACTATGGCTATGCCGGGGCCCGCGAGTCCATCACCTTCTACCGCGAGCGCGAGATCCCCATCTACGGCAGCGGGCTGAACGTGGAGGAGGCCTGCGCGCCGCTCTTCATCGAGCACAACGGCAACCGCCTGGCCTTCATCGCGGCTCTGGCCTTTGAGCCTTCGTGGGCCTGGGCCACCGACGAGCTGCCGGGCGCCTGCTACTTTTACGATCACAAGGAACACCTGCTGAACCTGGTGGCCGAGCTCCAGGCCGATCCGGAGGTGGACCTGGTCTCCGTTGAGCTGCAGTACCTGGAGACTTACAATCCCTATCCCACCGAGCAGCAGGTGGCCGAGTTCCGCGAGCTGCGCGAGGCGGGTGCCGACATCGTCACCGGAGTCCAGAGCCATGTGCCCCAGGCGTGGGAGCCTTACGACGCCGCCTCGCCCCAGGGGCCTGGCATCATCGTCTATGGCCTGGGCAACCTGTTCTTCGACCAGATGTGGAGCTGGGAGACGCGCACGGGCCTGATCGCGCGCCACACCATCTACCAGGGGCGCCTGTTGCACAGCGAGGTGTTGACCACCGTGCTGGAGGACTATGCCCAACCGCGTTGGGCCACGCTGGAGGAGCGCCAGGAGATCCTCCAACGCATCTTTGAGGCAGCGCCCTAGGTCACCTGTTTTGGGGGCTCAAAACGCTTTACAGCGGGTATGGCGTCTGTTATGATGAGCCTGCGAGCTTCTAGAACCAACTGTGGAGGTCAGAGATATGAGCGCCGATCTGGATCAGGTCAGGAGACATCTCGAGTTTCTGGGGTATGCGGTCAGTGACGAAGGCGAAGGCCGTATAGGGGCCAAGCATGCGGTGCGCCCCAATCTGGTGGCCCGCGACTTTCGGGGCGGCTGCCTGCTCACCGCCTACTTCCGCAAGGGCAGCACTGCCGAGCGGAACCGCCTGGGATTCCTGGAGGCCATCAATGGGCTGAACAGCCCGGCGGCGGTGGCGCGCTTCTACGCCGACGACGATGGCGATCTCGCCACCGAGGCGTTCTTCAACTATCCCTACGACCGCGGTTCCTTTGGGCAGTTCATGACCCTCTGGGATCAGGACTTTGATCGGATGCTTAGCTCCAGCTCCGAGATGGCCAAGTTCCTCAGCTAGCTCTCGCGGCGCCCGGATGCTTGGCCGGCGAACCGGCATGTACGGCGCGACAGCCCCGGCTGCCGCGCCGTGTGCATAGTGCGCCAGCGTGTTGACATTGTGGGGATACCTGCAAGGAGGCAGAGGCGACATGAAGCCCAGATGGCGCCTGTTGTGGCTTGCTCTTGCGCTGATCGTTGTGAGCGTGGGGTGCCGCTTTTCCCTTCCTCGTTTCTCGCTGGATCGCGCAGAAGGCTCGATGTTTCGAGCCGACGCCGAACGGACGGGGGTCTATGCTGGCAGCGGCCCCACCGACCTGCACGAGTTGGCCTGGTCGTTCCGCACGGGCGACGTGGTCTATGCCTCTCCCACCATCGCCGGCGGAGTCGTGTACATCGGCAGCCTGGATGGCAACCTGTACGCGCTGGATGCCGGCACGGGCCGCCAGCAGTGGTACTTTGAGGCCGAGGATATGATCGGCTCCTCGGCGGCCGTTGCCGAGGGCAGCGTGTATGTCGGCGGCTGCGATGGCTACCTCTATGCCCTGGACGCGGCCAATGGCCGGGAGCGCTGGCGTTTTCTCACCGACGACTGGGTCGTCTCCTCACCCGCTTTCGCCGACGGCGTCGTGTACGTGGGCAGCGATGATAGCTACCTCTATGCCATTGACGCCGCCACCGGCCAGGAGAAGTGGCGCTTTCTGACGGACGATTGGATCCGCTCCTCGCCCGCGGTGGCCGATGGGGTGGTGTATATCGGCAGCGAGGACGGCTACCTCTATGCCGTGGATGCCGCCAGCGGCCAGGAGCGTTGGCGCTACGAGACCGCCGACTATGTGGACGCAACGCCCGCCGTCTTGGGCGGGGTGGTCTTTGTCGGCAGCGATGACGGCTATCTCTATGCCCTGGACGCCGCCACGGGCCGGGAGCGCTGGCGCTTTCAGGCGGAAGACTGGATCCGCTCCTCGCCGGCCGTGGCCGATGGCGCGGTCTTTTTTGGCAGCGACGACAGCCGCGTCTATGCCGTCGACATCCAGACCGGCCAGGAGCGGTGGCGCTTCCAGGCCGACGACTGGATCCGCTCGTCGCCAGCCATCGCCGGCGATACGCTCTATGTGGGCAGCGACGACGGGCATCTCTATGCCCTGGACATCCGCACCGGCCAGGAGCGCTGGAAGTATCGCACCAACGACTGGGTGAGCTCCTCGCCCGCCGTGGCGGGTGGGACGGTGTATATCGGCAGCGACGACAACTATGTTTATGCCCTCAAGTAGCGCCGGCGCAGATGCGTCCTGCCCGAGGGTCGAGCCCGAGCCGGCGGCCGCCGCGAGGCGAGCCGCCGGGATCGCGCCGCTGCCCTATCGCGCCGCCTGGCCCGCAATCCACCGGGAGCGATGCCCACGCCCATGGCCGCAACCATCTTGAGACGAGTCGCGCCCCCTCGCCGTAGGGTCTGGCTGGCCCTGGCGGCCATCCTGATCGTCGCGGCGGCCCTGCGCATCTGGCAACTGGACCGCTACGGCCTCTGGTGGGACGAGGGCAACAACGCCTACCTGGCCCACGCCGGGCTGGCCCGCGTGGTCGAGATGTCGCGCCTGACCAACGACACCAATCCGCCCGCCCACCGCCTGGCCCTGGGCCTTTGGCTGGGGCTGTTGGGCGATGGCGTCTTCCAGTTACGGTTGCTCTCGGCCGTCTGCGGGCTGGGGGTTGTGGCCCTGGCGTTCCACTGGGGGCGGCGGTTGGGCGGCCCCCGGGTTGGCCTGCTGGCGGCGGGCCTCATGGCCCTGGCGCCCATGGCCGTCTACTATGATCGCGAGGCCAAAGGGTACCCCTGGGTGGCCCTGTGGGGCTGGGTGGCCCTCACCCTGCTAGATCGCGCCCTGCTCTCGGGGCCGCGCCCCCGCGGTTGGCGCGCGGCCCTCCTCTGGGCGGGCTATGCCCTGGCCACGGCCCTGGCCCTCGGGGCCCATTACTATGCCGCGCTGCTCATCCTGGCCCAGGGCATCTGGCTGCTGGGCTGGCTGGCCGCCACACGCCCGGGCTGGCGCCGCGCCTGGCGACGCGCGGCCCCCTGGCTGGCAGCCCTGGCGGGCGCGGCTACGCTGTTGGCGCCCTGGGTGGCCGTCACCTGGCGCACCGCCTTTGCCGGCGCCCTGAACGTGCCCATGGAGCGCGAGGCCTGGGGCGCTCTCACGTACCTGCGCTACGTAGGCACGACCTTGGCCGCTGGCCCCTACGGCCCCTGGCCCTGGATGTGGCTGGCCCTGGGGGCGCTGCTGATCCCCATCGCCTGGGAGGTCTACCGGGGGCGTGACGCCTGCCGGGCGCTGCTGGCGACCGTGCTGGCCGTGCCCATCGTGGCGGGCTTTGCGGCCCAGGCCATTACCCCTTTTGTGATCCCGCGCTTCTTCCTTTACCTGATGCCCGCCCTGTGCGTTCTGGCGGCGGCGGGGCTGGCGCGTCTGGGCCGCTGGGGGCTGCCCCACGCCTACCGGCCGGTGGCGCTGCCCATGGACGAGATGCGCCCCCTGGGCGACACCCTGGCGAGTCTGGCGCGCCCCGGCGATGGCGTCATCGTCAGCTACATCTGGCAGGAGGGCATGCTGCGCATGTACGCGCCCCATGCATCCCTGGATTACTCCCTGGGCTGGTTCGCCGAGGGGGCCGTGGATGACGAGATGGCGGCGCTGGCCCAGGCCCACCCGCGCCTCTGGCTGGCCACCTACCAGACGCCCCTGCAACATCCCGGCAATCCGGGGGGGTGGTGGCTGGAGCAGCACGCGGCCCGCGCTTTGGTTCATGAGCATGGCAACAACCGGCTGGTGCTCTACGAGCGGCCCTGCAGCGCCGACGGGGCGACTGACGTGGCCTCCTTCGAGGGCGGCTTGCGGCTGGCGGCCAGCCGGTNNCCGCCGAGGCCGCGCCCGGCGACACGCTGCCCATCTCGCTGGTCTGGAGCGCCGACGCGCCTGTGGTGCAGCCCTACGCCGTGTTCCTGCAACTCCTCACCCCGGAGGGGGCGCTGGCCGCGCAATCCGATGGCGACCCGCGCAACGGCCTGGTCTCCCTGACCTCGCTGGGCCAGGGCCAGGCGCTGGCCGACTGCCGGGCCCTGCTGGCGCCGCCCGATGCCGTCGCTGGGGTGTACACGGTGATCGTGGGCCTGTACGACCGCGAGACGGGCGAGCGCGTGGCCGCCACGGATCTCCACGGCGTGGCCGCAGACCATGTGACGCTGGGCGCGGTGCGCATCGGGCCCTGATATCCCGCGCGCCGGGCGCCGCGCCCGGAGGCGACCCCGCTCGATCCCCCAGGGCAACTTGAGCGCACCTTGGCCGATCCCCGATTTGACAGCCCACCACCCGGCGCCTATCATTGTTGCGATTGATTGCAATAGCAAAGGGGGGCAACTATGGCCTGTGAGAAGGTCTTTGCGGAGCAACTTCGCAAGCGCGGGCTGCGCATGACGCCCCAGCGTGAGATGGTGCTCTCGGCGCTCCACCGTGTGGATCGCTTTGCCACGGCGGAGGAGCTCTACGAGCGGGTGCAGCGCACCAGCGCGGCCGTGGACCTCTCCACCGTCTACCGCACCCTGGACCTGTTGCGCGAGTTCGGCATGGTGGCCGCCATCGAGGTGGGCGACCGCCAGACGCGCTACGAGCTGTTGGGTGTGCACGGCCCGCACCTGCACCTGGCCTGCCAGGGCTGCGGGCGCATCATGGGGATCTCCCTCAAGGCCGCCGATCCCCTGCTGGACAAGCTGCTGGCCGGGTACGGGTTCGAGGCTCAGTTGGAGGATGTGACCATCCCCGGCTTGTGCGCCGAGTGTCGCGCCCGAGGCGCCGAGCCCGCCCACGACTGAGCCGGACGCACCCCATAGCGCTGGAGAGCGGTGCGAAGGGGATGGCCAGCTTCCGCTATCAGAACAGAAAGGAACGCCCATGCATATCCCGGATGGATTCTTGAACACGGCTACGGCGGCGGTCACCTGGGTGGCCTCCGCGGGAGGCGTGGGGTATGGGGTGCGGCGCCTTGGCCGCACGCTGGAGGAGCGCCAGGTGCCCTTGATGGGCGTCACGGCGGCCTTTATCTTTGCAGCCCAGATGATGAACTTTACCGTGGCCGGGGGCACCTCGGGGCACCTGCTGGGCGGCGCTTTGGCGGCCATCCTGCTGGGCCCCTGGGCCGGCATGACGGTGCTCACCAGCGTGCTGCTGGTGCAGGCTCTGGTCTTTCAGGATGGCGGGCTGTTGGCCCTGGGCGCCAATGTGTTCAACATGGCCATCTTGGGGGTCCTGGTCGCCTGGCTCGCCTTTCGCCTGCTCTCGCGCCTGCTGGGCGACAAGGATTGGGCCCGCGCGGTGTCCGCCTTTGTGGCAGCCTGGCTCTCCGTCATGATCGCCTCGCTGGTGGCCGCTGCCGAGTTGGCCCTCTCGGGGGCCTCCCCCTGGGGGCTGGTGATCCCGGCCATGGGCGGCGTCCACGCCCTGATCGGCATCGGTGAGGGCCTGATCACCGTGGGGGTGCTGGCCTTTGTGCGCGCCGCGCGGCCCGATCTGCTTGCCTTCCCGGCCGCTTCCTCTCAGAAGGGGGGCGCCGCATGAAAACAACATCCCGTCGCCTCTGGATCGCGGCGCTGTTGCTGGCGGTGGCCGTGGCGCTTCTCTCGCCCCTGGCCTCGGCCCACCCCGACGGCCTGGAGCGCGTCGCCGAGGACCAGGCGTTCCTCGAGCGCGCCCAGGACGCCCCCTTTGAGATCATCCCGGATTATGTGCTGCCCGGCGTCGGCAACGAGGCCTTGGCGACCATCCTGGCCGGTGTCATCGGCACCCTCCTCGTCGCCGGGCTGGTGTGGGGCGTCGCCAGGCTCGTGCGCCGCACGCGCATGGCCGCCTAGCCCGACCGATGCAGCTCTCGCGTGAGCCCTACCTGGCGGGGTCCAGCCCGGTGCACGGGTTGGACCCTCGCCTCAAGTTCGTGGCGACCGTGGCCTATATCGTGGCCCTCTCGGCGCTGCCTGCCGGGGCGTGGTGGGCGCTGGCCGCGCTGGCGGCCCTGGCCATGGCGGCCGTGGGGCTCTCGCGGCTGCCATGGCACGTGTTGCTGGCGCGCACCGGCCTGGCGCTGCCCTTTGTCGGACTGGTGGCCCTCTCCGTGCCCTTTGTGCGGGCCGGGGAGCCCCTATGGGCCCTGCAATGGGGCCCCCTGGCCCTGACGGTCACGCGCGAAGGCCTGGTGGCCATGGCCACGATCCTGGCCAAGGCATGGCTGGCGATCTGGATGAGCGTGCTGCTGGTGGCCACGACCTCGCTGCCCGCCTTGCTCCAGGCCCTCTGGCTGTTGCGTCTGCCCCCCATCCTGTGCACCACCCTGACCCTCATGATCCGCTATCTGTTCGTGCTGGCGGACGAGGCGGCTCGCCTGCAGACGGCGCGGGCGGCGCGCTCGGCGGGCCGCGGCCGCGGTGTGGTCTGGCGCGCCCTGGTGCTGGGGCACATGGTCGGCTCGCTGCTGATCCGTAGCATCGCTCGCGCCGAGCGCATCTACCTGGCCATGGTGGCCCGGGGATATGATGGCGAGCCCCGCACGCTGCACGCCATCGCCTGGCGCCGCCGCGATACCTGCGCGGCTGTGGGGTGGGGCGCTGCCCTGGCGAGCGTCGTCGCCCTGACCCTGGTCACACTCTAGTTGAGGAGGCGCGTCTTGACCACGCCCGTCTTGCAGATCGAGGAGTTCTCCTTCCACTACGCCAACGGGCGCCTGGCGCTGGATCGCGTCTCGCTGCGGGGGGAGCCCGGGGAGAGGATCGGGCTGGTGGGGCCCAACGGCGCGGGCAAGTCCACCCTGCTGGGGCACCTCAACGGCGTGCTCTATGAAGAGCGCCTGATGCAGGGCCGCGTGGCAGTGGCCGGGCTGGAGGTGAACCGCCGCAACCTGCGGGGCGTGCGCGCCCGCGTGGGCCTGGTGTTCCAGAATCCCGATGACCAGCTCTTTTCGCCCACCGTATTCGACGATGTGGCCTTTGGCCCGCTGCATCTGGGCCAGGATCCGGAGGAGGTGCGGCGGCAGGTGGCCTGGGCCCTGGCCCAGGTGGGCATGGCGGAGACCGAGGAGCGCATGCCCCACCACCTGAGCCTGGGAGAGCGCAAGCGGGTGGCCATCGCTACAGTGCTGGCCATGCCCACCGAGCTGCTGGCCCTGGACGAGCCCACCGCCGGGCTGGACCCCCGGGGGCGCCGCGAGTTGGTGGCGCTCCTATCCACCCTGCCCCAGGCGATGCTGGTGGCCACCCACGATATGCGCCTGGTGTGGGAGCTATGCCCGCGCACGGTGGTGCTGGATGATGGGCGGATCGTGGCCGATGGCCCCACCGAGGAGCTGCTGCAGGATGCGGCGCTGCTGGAGCGCCACGGCCTGGAATCGCCCTTTGCCGCGCCCCGGAGGCCAACGGCGACGGCGGCCCAGACGGGGCGATAGGGCCGCGGCGCCCCCACACTCGGCGCGCTCGACGAGTTTCCCCCACCTGGGCGGCTGGCCTATACTTGGCCCCAATGGCATCGCTGGAGAGGGAAGGGGGCAAGTTCTTGCTGCGCGAGGAAAGGGAACAACGGCATGTGGCGCTCGTGTCGCTGCAGGGGCAAGAGGGCCTGGAGGAGATCCGCCGGCTCTTTGTCGAGTACGCCGAATCGCTGGGGATCGATCTCGAGTTCCAGGGCTTTGACGCGGAGCTGGAGGGCCTGCCCGGCCGATACGCGCCGCCGGAGGGAGCGCTGATCCTCGTCCTGGTGGAGGGACGGGCCGCCGGCTGTGTGGCGCTGCGCCGGATCGAGGACGGGATCTGCGAGATGAAGCGACTGTACGTGCGCCAGGCCTATCGCGGCCTGGGCCTGGGTGGGGCGCTGGCAACCCGCGCCATCGAGGAGGCCAGGGCGCGCGGCTACCGCCTGATGCGCCTGGATACGCTCCCGAGCATGCAGGCGGCCATGGGGCTATATGCTGCCCTGGGCTTTTGCCCCATCGAGCCCTATACCTACAACCCCATCGAAGGGGCGCGGTACCTGGAGCTTGCGCTGGAATAGGAGCCTGCCGTGCAGAGGGGCCTGCTCAGGCCCCTCTGCACGACTGCGTAGGAGCTACTTGACCAGATGCCGCAGGTAGCCCAGCGAGAAGGCCGTCCCGATGTCCGAGACGCTGTTCCCGCCCGGCGTGAACGATCGGTACATGTCGGTCGGCAGGTGCTCCGAGCGCACATAGCCGTCATAGCCGCCCGCCCTGAGGGCTGCGATCCAGCGCGGCAGATCCACGTCGCCCTGATCCAGCCAGTACTCTTTTTCGCCCTCGCCCTTTTTCACGTTGCGCACATGCACGAAAAAGACCTTGCCGGCCTTGGCCAGCTCGTAGGACGAATCGTACATGCCCTCGCCGTCACCGTGAAAGATGTTGCCGGAGCAGAGGGTAAGCCCGTTGTTGGGGCTGGGCACGTCGTTCATGAGCTGCCACTGAACCTTGCTGGGCATGAACCGGCCGTGCCCATGCAGGCCGACGCGGACGCCGAACTCGTCCGCAAGGGCGATCAACGGCTTGTAGTAGGCGATGACCTCATCCCACGGCGTATCGGGCCTACCGGGAGGGAACATGACCACCGTCTCGGTGCCGACCTCGGCCATGACCTGGAAGTTCTTGCGCAGGTTGGCAAAGTGCGCCTCGGCCTCGGCGCCCTGGGGCAGGTCGCGCGGCGCCCAGGCAACCATCGGCCCCCACTCGACGCCCGCGGCCACGATCTCGTCCTTCATGGCCTTGACGGGCGCTAGCTCCAGGTATCCCTTCTCCTGCATGCCCGGAACGATGGCCCAAGCGACCGAGAGAGCCTCGATGCCCAGCGTCTTGGCGTAGTTGATGGCTCCCGCAACGGTTCCGCCGCCCACGTTCCCAACATCAGCACACCACTTCATCTTGATCCTTCCTTTCCTGATCGATTTCTTGGACCTGTGCGCCGGCGCATGCTGCACCGGTCGCCTGCCAGAGGGCGCCGCACGCCTGCGTTGTGGCAGGGCCGCCGGGACCATCCGGCCATACGCCTGTACGCTACGTCAAAACGACAGCGTTGTCAATGTGCCCAACGTATTCTGATGGGCAGAAGGACCGCCCCCGCCTAGCCCGCCAGCCGCTCTCGCGCCAGGGCCAACTGGGCGACCACGGCGGAGCGGGCCGTGCCGCCCCGGGCACTGCGGGCATCCACCGAGCCCTCAAAGCTGAGCACATCGAACAGATCGGGCTCGAAAGCGGGCCAGATCGTGCGATAGTCCTCCAGCGAAAGGGCGAGCAGCCCGATGCCCCGCTCCTCGGCCAACCGCACGGCCTGCCCCACCAGGTGATGCGCCTCGCGGAAGGGCAGCCCGCGCTTGACCAGATAGTCGGCCAGGTCGGTGGCCAGCATGGCGTCGTCCAGCGCCGCCTGCATGGCGAGCGGGCGTACCTCCAGGCTCTCGACCACCCCCGCCGTGATGGGCAGCAGGTCGGCCAGGGTGTCCACCGTGTCGAACAGCGGCTCCTTGTCCTCCTGCAGGTCCTTGTCATAGGTAGAGGGCAGCCCCTTGACCACCACCAGCAGCCGCGTGAGGTTGCCCACCAGCCGCCCCGTCTTGCCGCGCACCAGCTCCATGCTATCCGGGTTGCGCTTTTGCGGCATGATGCTGGATCCGGTGGTGTACCGCTCGGCCAGCCGCAGGAAGCCAAACTCGGCGCTGGAGTAGATGATCAGGTCCTCGGCCAGGCGGCTCAGGTGGGTGCCCAGGATGGCGCCCCAGGAAAGGGCCTCGATCACGATGTCGCGGGCGCTGACGGCATCCATGCTGTTCTCCAGCACGCCCAGCATGCCCAGCTCTTGGGCCAGCCACTGGCGATCGATGCCATAGACGTTGCCCGCCAGGGCCGCTGCGCCCAGGGGACACTGGGCCACCCGCGCCAGCAGGTCCTGCAGCCGGGCATGGTCCCGATCCAGCATCCAGAAGAAGGAGAGGAGCCAGTGGGCAAAGCGCACCGGCTGGGCCGGCTGCAGATGGGTGTAGCCGGGCATGAGCAGGTCCAGGTGGGCCTCGGCCTTGGCCACGATGGCGGCCTGCAGGGCCCGCAGGGCCTCGCCCAGCTCTGGCAGGGCCTCCAGCATCCAGAGGCGCACGTCGGTGGCCACCTGGTCGTTGCGGCTACGGCCCGTGTGCAGCTTGCCTGCCAACGGGCCGACCAGCTCGCCCAGGCGACGTTCCACGGCGGTGTGGATGTCCTCGTCGCCCGGCTGGAGGCCAAAGCGCTCCTCCGCGAACTCGTCGGCGATCTGCTGCAGCCCGGTGATCAGCGCCGCGACCTCGTCCTCCTCCAGCACGCTGGCGCGCCCCAAGGCCCGCGCCCAGGCGATGCTGCCGCGGATATCGGCCTGGGCCATGCGCGCGTCCACGCCAATCGAGGCGTTAAAGCGCCACATGCGCTCGTCAATGTCGCCGCCATACCTGCCGCCCCAAAGTGGCGCCATGGTTAGTCTCGCTTGAAGGCGGTGAAATCAGGCGCCGGCAGGCCGCCATTGGCCTCGCTGGCCATGCTCAGCAGGGCGCGCACCTTCATCGAGAGGCCATAGAGGTTGATAAAGCCCTCGGCATCGGCCTGGTCGTAGACGTTGTCCTCGCCAAAGGTGGCATAGTCCTCGCGATAGAGGCTATGGGGTGATTTGCGGCCCACCAGGGCGCAACTGCCCTTGTAGACGCGCACCCGCGCCACGCCGCTCACCGGCTGGGTGATGACCTCCATGCAGGCGTCCAGCGCCTCGCGCAAGGGGGTGAACCAGCGGCCATAGTAGACCATCTCGGCGTACTTTTGGGCCAGCAGGTCTTTGTAGTGCATGGTCTCGCCGTCCAGCACCAGTTGCTCGATGCCCTGCAACGCCCGGTAGAGGATCGTGCCGCCGGGGGTCTCGTAGACGCCCCGCGACTTGATGCCCACCAGCCGGTTCTCTACCATGTCCACCCGGCCGACGCCGTGTCGCCCGCCGATCTCGTTGAGCTGGCTGACCAGCTCGATGGGCCCCAGGGCCACGCCGTTCAGCGAGACGGGCACGCCCTGCTCAAAGCCGATCTCCAGGTACTCGGGCGTATCGGGGGCCGCCAGGGGCGAGGTGGTGAGGGTGAACATCTCCTCCTCGGGCTCTTGCCAGGGGTCCTCCAGGATGCCGCCCTCGTGGCTGATGTGCCAGATGTTGCGATCCCGGCTATAGATGGAGCGCTTGCTCTGCTGCACGGGGATGTTGTGGGCCGCGCAGTAGGCCAGGGCGTCCTCTCGCGAGCGGATCTCCCACTCGCGCCAGGGGGCGATGACGGTCAGGCGCGGGTTGAGGGCCTTGAAGGTCAGCTCAAAGCGCACCTGGTCGTTGCCTTTGCCGGTGCAGCCGTGGGAGACGGCATCGGCGCCCTCGGCCTCGGCGATCTCGACCATGCGCTTGGCGATGACGGGCCGCGCGAAGGAGGTGCCCAGCAGGTACTCGCGCTCATAGATGGCGCCCGCCCGCAGGGTGGGGAAGACATACTCGCGCAGGAACTCTTCACGGAGGTCCTCGATGTAGATCTTGCTGGCGCCGCTGGCCAGGGCCTTGGCCTCCAGGCCCGAGAGCTCTTCACCCTGGCCCAGGTCGGCGGTCATGCAGATCACTTCGCAATCATAGTTCTCGCGCAGCCAGGCCACGATGGCCGAGGTATCCAGGCCGCCCGAATAGGCTAGCACGCACTTCTTGATCTTGGGCTTGGTCATGCTCTCGCTCCTTGGGCAAGGTCATACATCATGGCGATCTCGTCGCAATCCGGATACTTGGGGCAGTTCAGGCAATCGCCCCAGATCTTGTGGGGCAACGATTCGCGGGATACCACGTAGAAACCCACTTCCTCGAAAAAGCCTTGTTGGTAAGTCAGGCAGAAGACCTGCCGGATGCCGTGGCGCCTGGCCTCGGCCAGCAGATGCTCCACCAGGCGGCGCCCGATGCCCTTCCCCTGCCACGTCTCTTTGACAGCCAGCGAGCGGATCTCGGCCAGGTCGCTCCAGACGAACTGGAGCGCGCCGCAGCCCAGCACCTCGCCAGCGTGTTCCGCGAGGCTGAAATCGCGCACATGCTGGTAGAACTGGAACTGGGAACGCGGCAACATCAACCCCTGGCTCGCAAAGGTGTTGATGATCTCGGCCATGGCCGGCACGTCGCCGGCCAGGGCCTCGCGGATCACCACGTCGGCGGGCATGGGGGCGGTCACGTCGGCGCTACAGGGCGCCAAAGGCTTGGTCAAGGATGGTGAGGGCACGATCCATGTGCTCCTGTTCGATGATGAGTGGCGGCAACAGCCGCAGGACGTTGGCTCCGGCATTGAGCACCAGCAAGCCCTCGGCGGCGGCGGCGTTCACGGCCGGGCCAACCGCCGTGTTGCATTCGACGCCCCAGATCAGGCCGCGCCCGCGTACCTGCTGAATGCAATCATGGGTCTCTTGCAGCTTGAGCAGACCCGCCTCCAGATAGCCGCCGCACCAGCGCACGTGCTCCAGGAAGCTGGGCTGAGAGATGATGC
This sequence comes from Anaerolineales bacterium UBA1429, assembly GCA_002329325.1. Classification (GTDB taxonomy): domain Bacteria; phylum Chloroflexota; class Anaerolineae; order UBA1429; family UBA1429; genus UBA1429. The sequence continues at coordinate 17,330 of DCTX01000013.1, read as the reverse complement.
CCACGACGGCGACGGCCGCCGAGGCTGCGATGGGGTTGGCGGCAAAGGTGCTGCCGTGGTCGCCCGGCTCGATGGTATCGGCCACGGCCTGGGTCATGAGCGTGCAGCCCATGGGCAGGCCGCCGGCGATGGGCTTGGCCAGGGTCATGATGTCCGGCGTCACGCCGGAGGGCTCATGGGCCCACAGGGTGCCCGTGCGCCCCAGGCCACACTGCACCTCGTCATAGATCAAGAGCGAGCCGTTGCGGTCGCACAGGTCTCGCAGCCCCTGCAGGAACTCGGGCGTGGCGGCGTTGACGCCGCCTTCGCCCTGCAGCGGCTCGACGATGACGGCGCAGGTGTGCTCATCCATCAGCGCCTCTACCGAGGCCAGGTCGTTAAAAGTGGCGACCTTGGCGCCGGGCATCAGCGGGCGGAAGGGCTCCTGATAGTGCTCGCGGGGCGTCAGGGCCAGGGCCCCCAGAGTGCGCCCGTGAAACGCGCCGCTCAGGGTGATGAACTCGTTCTTCTCACTGCCATAGTTTGCGCGGGCCCACTTGCGGGCGAACTTGATGGCCGCCTCCACCGATTCGGTGCCCGAATTGCAGAAGAACACCTTGTCGGCAAAGCTGGCCTCCACCAACATCTGGGCCAGCCGCGCCTGGGGCACGGTGTGGTACAGGTTGGAGACGTGGTCCAGCCGGCCTACCTGCTCGACGATGGCCTGCACCACCGCCGGGTGGGCGTGGCCCAGGGCGTTGACGGCGATGCCGCTGACGAAATCGAGATACGCCTTGCCCTCGGTATCATAGAGCCAGACGCCCTCGCCGCGCTCCAGGACAAAGGGCGCGCGGTTGTAGGTGTGCACCACGTACTGGGCATCCAGGTCCTTGATCTGCTGCGTGTCTAGCATGCTCCCTCTCCTCCATGCGTACGTGTGGGGCGGGCGACCCGGGCGTGTATGCGCCAGGCCGCGCCCCTGCCGATTCTCTCCACGCTGTCTCGTCTGTTCATAGGGACGAACTCGCTTCGCCCCTTCTCTCCCTTGTCTACGCCGGGCTCAGCCGATCACCCGGGTGCCCGTGTGAGTGGCCAATCCCGCCAGGTCGGTGATGCGCGCCGCGCCGACGCCCTTGGCCACGGCATCGAGGGCGGAACGCACCTTGGGGATCATGCCCCCATTGATTGCGCCCGTCTCGATCATCTCCTCGGCCTTGCGCGCCGTCAGCTCGGGCAACACCTGCCCGTCCTGGAGCACCCCCGGCACGTTGGTCAAAAAGATCATCTCGGGGGCTCGCAGCGCCGAGGCGATGGCCAGGGCGGCGTGGTCCGCGTTCACGTTGAACGGATAGCCGTCGTCACCCAGCGAGATGGGGGAGATGACGGGCGTGAACCCCTGGGTGATCAGGTCGCGCAGGCAGGCCGTATCCACCTGGGTGATCTCGCCCACGCGCCCCAGGTCGCCCTTGGGGTGGGCCAACTGCCTGGCCCTCAGCAAGCCGCCATCCACGCCGCTGAGGCCCAGGGCGCGCACGCCGCTCTGCACCAGCCTGGCCGTCAGCCGCTTGTTCACCGAGCCCGAGAGCACCATCTCGGCCACGTCCATGCAGGCGGCGTCGGTGACCCGCAAGCCGTCAATGAAGCAGGGCTCCAGGCCCAGGCGCTCCTGCAAGCGGGCGATATCCGAGCCACCGCCGTGGACGACGACCATGGGCCCCTGTTGTAGCAGAGGCGCCAGAGCATCCACCAGCTTGCCCAGGATGGGGCCGTTCTCCAGCTCGGCCCCGCCGATCTTGATCAATCCGGGCGTTGCGCTCATCCTCTCCTCCGCTCAGGCGATCAGGCCCAGGGTCTCGCCCAGGCCGAACATGACGTTCATATTCTGCACGGCGGCCCCTGCCGCGCCCTTGACCAGGTTATCCAGCGAGGTGACGACGATCCACTCGCCGGGCGCGCCCGCGGAGGCGACGGAGAGGACGCAGCGGTTGGTGTTCACCGAGTGGGCCAGGGTGGCAAGCTGTCCGGCGGGCAGCACATGCACAAAGGCCTCGCCCTCATAGGCGGCGTTCCAGGCATCCAGCACCTGGGCCTGGCTCCAGGCCGGGTCCAGACTCACATAGATGGTGGAGAGGATGCCCCGCGAGACGGGCAGCAAGTGGGGCGTAAAGACGATCCGCCAGGGCTGCCCGCCGTAGGCCGTCAGCTCCTGCTCGATCTCGGGGGCGTGGCGGTGGGTGTGGCCCGGCTTGTAGGCGGAAAAGTTGTCGTGGACGCTGCAGAAATGGGTGGTGGCGGTGGGCGTGGCCCCGGCGCCCGAGACGCCCGACTTGGCGTCAATGATGATGCGCTCGCCGCGCACGGCGCCGGCCTTGAGCAGCGGATAGAGCGCCAGCAGGGGCCCCGTGGGGTAGCAGCCCGGGTTGGCGATCAGGTCGGCCCCGGCGATCTGCGGGCGATAGATCTCTGTCAGGCCGTAGACGGCCTTGGGCAGCAGCTCCGGCACGGGGTGGGGCGCATACCAGGCCTCGTAGGTGGCCAGGTCGCGCAGGCGAAAGTCCGCCGAAAGGTCCACACAGCGGGCGCCGGCCGCCAGCACCTGCTGGGCCAGCCGCGCCGAGGCGCCGTGGGGCGTGCACAAGAAGGCGACGTCCACCTCGCCCAGAGGGGCCTCATCGGGAGGGATCAGGGTGAGATCGTATGGGCAGGGGTAGACGTCCGAGTACCGCCGCCCGGCGTAGGTGCCCGAAGTGGCAAAGGCGACCTCCACCCCGGGGTGGCGCTGAAAGATGCTCAGCAACTCGAATCCGGTGTAGCCCGTCGCGCCAAGAATGCCAACCTTGACCATGTTCCGCCCTCCTGCCTTCTGAATCGAACCGTATCATAGCGCAAGCCCCACGCTGACACAACGAAAAAGCCAGCCCCCGTCCGGAGAGCTGGCTTTGGTCTCTATGATGATCCAGGAGCCCAGGCAACACTATCCAGACCGGGTGTCCGGCTAGAACCTGCGGCTCCTCCTCAGTTGCGCGAACGACTGAATCATCGTAGGGCACTCGTTTCCTAGATTGTCGCCAGTGTACAACAGGCGGGCGGGCCTGTCAAAACGGCGCACTGCTATGGGGCGCCGATCCAGAGCCGCTGCTCGCCGGCAGGCCTTTGTCTCTCGGCATGGCCCTGGCGCATCAGCGGGGGCGGGTCGGCCACACCGGCGCCCAGCTATCCGGCTCGATCACCCGGGTGGGCCGGATGGGGCCGGGCCCCGCCTCGGCCTGCTCAAAGGCGAAGGAGAGCGAGGCGGGCTCGCGGCCCGGCGCGTACTCGATCACGATGCGCCGCAGGCCCGTGCGCACGGGCACGATCACCTCCTGCTCGTGCAGGCCCGGCGTCCACAGGTTGATGACCCGCACGCCCTCCACGAACAGCCGCACGCGCCCCCGGGCGCTGAGGCTGAACTGGTAGGCACCGCCCACCAGGGCCCGCGTGGTGGTCCAGCGCACGCTATAGTTCCCCATGGGCAGGCCCGGCAGCGGCGGCTCCATGCCCCAATCCACCTCGATGGCGTCGGTTCCCGTGACGATCTCGGTGGCCACTGGCGTGCCCCGCAGGGTTCCGTTGGCAAAGTAGGAGATCTGCCACATGTCCAGGTCGGGGGGCGTCGTGGCGGTGGCGGTGACCGTGGGCGTCAGCGTCGCCGTCGCCGTGGCGGTGGCCGTGGGCGTCGAGGTCTCGGTCGCCGTGGCCGTGGCCGTCGGGGTGGCGGTCTCCGTCGGCGTAGCGGTAGGCGTGGATGTCTCCGTGGGCGTCGCCGTGGCGGTGGGCGTCTCGGTGGGCGTCGGCGTCAAGGTCTCTGTCGGCGTGGCGGTGGCCGTGGCCGTATGGGTAGGCGTCGGCGTCAGCGACGGCGTCAAGGTGATGCTCGGCGTCTCCGTGGCCGTGGGCGTCGCCGTGGCGGTAGGCGTGGCCGTCCGCGTCGGGGTAGCCGTCGGTGTGGCGGTGGGCGTCGGGCCGGCGCCGGGCGTGCTCACCACGGTCCATCCGGCGCTGATGATGGCGTTGCCCTCGTGCTCATAGTACTCGACCTGGAGCAGGTGCACGCCGGCGCCCAGGCTGAGCTGAGCCTGGTGCAGCGCACCCGAGGAATCGCGCCACGCATCGATGATGCGCTGTCCATTGACATAAAACCGTACGCCGTCATCGGCATAGGCCCAGAACTGGTACACGCCCGCCTGCAGGGAGACCTGGCGGCTCCAGCGCACGCTCCAGTTATCAGCCGGGAGATTGGGGGCGGGGGCGTTGGGGCCCCAGCCAAAGGCGATTGCGGCATCATCGCGCACCATGCGCGGCAGACCTGCCAGATCGCGGTTGGGGAAGTACTCGCCCCGCCAGCCCTGGAAGCTGGCGATCTGCCCGTAGGTAAGCAGGGCCACGGCCTGGCCCAGGTTCTCGCGGTACTCCATGCGCACGGAATAGGAGCCCGTGGGCAGCCAGATGTGCCCCTCGTAGGTGCGCAGCCCCGCGCCGTTCCAGGCGTCGATCACCAGGTAGCCATTGACCCACAGCCGCACGCCGTCATCCACCCGCGCGGTAAAGCGATAGGCGCCCTCGGCCAGGGCCAGGTTGCGGGTCCAGCGCACGCTCACATTGTCGGCGGGCAGGCCGGGCGCGGGCGCGCCGTTGCCCCAATCAAAGTTGATCTGGGCGTCGTTGCGCACCAGCCTGGGCTCTCCGGCCAGGTCGGGGTTGCCAAAGTACTCGCCGCGCCAATCGGTGATGACGGGAGTGGGGGTGGGCGGGGCGGTCCGCCGCTGCCACGCGAGCTGTATGCGGGCGATGCCCTGCAGCTCAAAGTACTCGACGATGACGATGTGATGCCCGGCGGACATCCAGCGTTCGACGGCGTCCTCGGTATCGCCGCCGTGCCAGCGATCCAGCACCAGCGCGCCGTCGATCCAGAGGCGCACGCCGTCATCGGCGCGCACGGTAAAGCGATGCTGCCCCTCGTCAAAGTAGGGCTGACGCGACCAGCGCACCGAAAAGTAATCGCCAGAAAGGGTGGAGGCGGGGGCGTTGTAGCCCCAATCGAAGGCGATAGCTTCGTCCTGGCGGATGAGGGCGGGAGAGCCATAGAGCTCCTGGTTGCCATAATACTCGCCGCGCCAGGCCTCCGTAGGCAAGGGCTGGGTGGGGGCCGGGGTAGGCGTCGCCGTGGGCGCCGGGGTCGGCGTGGCAACCGGCGTGGCCGTGGCCGCCAGAGTCGGCGGGGCGGGCGTCGGCGTGGCGGGCGGTACCGTGGCGGAGGGCGTCGGGCTCTCCTGTTCGGTGGGCAGGAGCTGCCCGGCCAGGTCGGCCCGGTATTCGTACACCTGAGAGCCGGCCCGCAACAGGATGCGATAGCCCTCGGTGGTCAGGGGCGGGCAGGGGGTCTCGGCGCCGAGGCCCAGGCAGGCGTCGGGCCAGGCCACCGCCTCGACCAGGTCGGTCAGGATAGCGTCCGCCGAGATGCCCAGGCGCTGGGCCAGGGCCAGCCGCGCCTGCGCCACGATCTCGCCGCGGGCGACCTCTCGGCTCAGCCGGGCGTAGACGGCCTCGGCCCAGGCGGCCATGGTGGCGCGCTCGGCCAGGGAAGCCAGGCGCTCGCCGGCCCCCGTCCAGAGGAGGCTGGTGCGCAGGTTATCGGCGGCGCCCAGGTCGCTATCGGCCACATAGTCAAAGCCAGAGTGACGCTCGGCATACAGCAGCAGGCGCGCCAGCTCCTCGGGGGTCAGGGCGCCCAGTTGCAGACCCTGGCCGCAGGGCCCGAAGAAGACCTGATGGTAGGCGTCGATGACCAGCCGGTCGCAGGCGCCATCTGGGCCGCCCTCGCGGCGCCAGCTCAGGAGCGCGTTCTGCGGGTGCTCGCCGGAGGAAGGGGTGGCCGTCGCCGGGGCCATGGTCGCCGTGGCCGTGGGGGTGGGCCGGATGTTGGCCAACCGTTCCGCCGAGACCCACACGCCTACGCCGGCCAGCACCAGCGCCAGGCCGGAGCCCAACAGGAACCACATGATCTTGCGCGCGTTCATTCAGCTCTCCTCGCAAGCAACAGCCGCCATGCGGTGCGCTTGACTCTAGCATAGCATACTTTTAGCGGCGTGGGACGCGCAGTAGCACCAGGCAGATGGCCAGGACGGCAATGGTCAGAGTAGTGGGCATGGGGCAACCCTCCTCCAGTGTCTCACCCCATTAACGATGCAAGGGGCGCGGCGGTTCCATGCCTGCCCCTATGATAACCCCGTGGGCGGCTGCGCGCATCGGCCAGGAGGGGGAGCGGCGACCTGTGCTTGTGATGGAGAGGAAAGCAGACGGCGCCCCGATGCATCGGGGCGCCGCGAAGACAGAGGGTTGGGACGCGGGCTAGAGCTCCAGGGCGTTGCCGTAGCTATCCAGCGAAAAGACCTCGTTCCAGGCCTTGCGCTGGCGCGCGGGCGGCGCGATATCGGGCACACCCAGGGGCGTGCAGGCCACCACATCGGTGCCCTCAGGCAGGCCGACGACCTGGGCCACCGCCTCGGGCGAAAAGGCCCCGATCCAGCAGGTGCCATAGCCCAGGCTCTTGGCCGCCAGGACCATGTTCTCCAGGGCGATGGCCACGTCCACCTTGTACCACTTGTTGCTGACCTCGGGCAGGCCCACCGCCACCAGGATGTAGGCCGCGTCGGCCATCCACATCTGGTTGTTGCAGGCCTGGGCCACGCGCCGCTTTTGCTCGGGGTCGCCCACCACCAAGAAGTGCCACGGCTGGCGGTTGGCCGCCGAGGGCGCCTGGTGCCCCGCCTCCAGGATCTGCCGCAGCTCCTCCGGCGGGATGGGGTCCTTCTTGTAGGTGCGTATGCTGCGTCGTTCCAGAATCGTTTGCAGGGTATCCATAGTTGCTCCTTTCTGTGCCGGCCCCTCAGGGCACCAGCACCACTTTGATGGACTCGGTGCCCTGGTGGGCGATCTCGATGCCCTCCTCAAAGCGCTCCAGAGGCAGCTCGTGAGAGACCAGCGCCTTCCCGTTGATGCGCCCGTCCAGCAGGTACTGGATCGCCAGCGGATAGCTGTAGGGCCCCAGGTGCGAGCCGTGGATGCTCAGCTCCTTCTGATCGCCGATGATGGACCAATCCACCGCCACCGGCCCGGCGTGCACGCTGAACTCGACGAACGTCCCCAGGCGCCGGATCATCTGCAGACCCTGGCTCACCGCCGGCCCCGCGCCGGTGGCCTCGATGTAGACGTCGCAGCCATAGCCTTCGGTGAGGTCCAGCACCTGCTGGATGGCCGTGCCCTGGCTCACGTCGATGGCCAGATCGGCGCCGAACTGGCGGGCCAGCTCCAGGCGGTGCGGCAGCATGTCCAGGGCGATGAGCAGGCCGGGGCTCTTGAGCCGGGCCACGCTGACCATGCCCAGGCCGATGGGGCCCATGCCGGCGATGACGACCACGTCGCCAAGCTGGATCTCGCCCCGCTGGACGGCATGGATGGCGCAGGCCATGGGCTCGATCAGCGCCGCCTGCGAGATGGGCAGCTCTTTGGGCACCCGGTGATTGATAGCGCCTGCCGGGAAGCGCATGTACTCGGCCCAAGAGCCCTCGGCGCGGTCCTTGATAAAGCCATAGATATCATGGCGCTGGCACATCCAGTACTTGCCGCTGCGGCAGAAGCGGCACTGCCCGCACGGCACGATCTGCTCCGAGACGGCCAGGTCGCCCACCTGCAGGCCGTACTTTTCAGAAGCGCCCTCGCCCAGGGCGACCACCTCGCCCACGAACTCGTGGCCCGGCGTCACCGGCGCGCTGATATAGGGCTCGATCTCGTCCGAGCCCCACACCCGCGCCCCCAGATAGGTCTTGACGTCGCTGGCGCAGATGCCCGAGGCGAGCACGCGCACCAGCACCTCGCCGGGGCCGATCTCGGGCACCGGGATCTCTTCGAGCCGATAGTCTTGGATGCCATGCACGCGCACGGCGCGCATCGTCTTGGGAATGCTCATGTCTCCAGCTCCTCGTGGTTGCTGCGCTTGGTCAAGGGAAACGGCGAGGCATGCCCATGCCTCGCCGTACGGTTAGCGGCCGTAGCGCCCCAAGAAGGAACGCACCGTCTCCATAAAGGGGCCAAACTGCTCGCGGCGCACGTTGTGGCCCGCTCCGGCTATATTGACGACCTCGCCCACCTGCCAGAGGGCCGAGACCTGCTCGACGGCCTCGGGCGTGGTCATGCCGCCCAGGGCCACCTCGGGCACGATGAGCAGCACGGGGCAGGTGATGCGGCCAAAGGCCACCACCCAGGGCTCATCCCGCTCGAAGCGGGCCTTGAGCAGGTTCAGGCTGATCTCCTGCTTGGAGGTGGCCCAGGGGCCGAGCTCGATCTCGGGCCAGTTCGGGCTCTGCCGGCGCCCGATGGCGACGATCTCTTCGTGGGGCAGCTCGCGCATGCGGCGCAGTTGGGCGCCCCACTCCTCGGCGCCTTCTCGCGCGCGACGTTCCTGCTCTGCCTCGTGCAGGGCGCGCTCCTGTTCCGGGGTGCGCAGGGCAGGATCTTCCAGCAGGATGCAGCGAAAGCGATCGGGGTAAAGAGCGGCGGCGGTGTAGGCGGTGATGCCGCCCATGGAGTGCCCCATGAGGATGGGGCGCTCCAGGTCCAGGGCATCGGCCAGGCCCTTGACGTCCGCGGCCATCGCCCTGCTGCCGTACGGGCCCAGGGGCGCCTCTGAACGGCCATGCCCCCGGGCATCGGGCATGATGACATCATAGTCGGCTTCCAGGGCCTGGGCCACCGGCAGCCAGCAGAGGCCATTGTCCGAAAAGCCGTGCAGCAGGATGAGGGCGGGCTTGTCGCCCGATCCAGTGCGACGGTAGTGGATGCGAATACCGTTGCTGAGTAGGTCGCCCTCGAACCATGCGTTGCTTGCCATAGAATCTACTCCCTGCCTCTTGATGATTCCTTTTTCAGAAGGACGGGCATTGCAGGGGCATTATACGGCAAGCAGGGGGAGCGTCAACGGCGAGGGCGCCTGGGGGCTGCCTGCTCTGCGGCCGACGCCGGGCTTGGCCGCGGGGGAACACGAGGTGCGCCCCTACATGGTCATGGCCTGCGGAAAAGCCGCGAGAGAGGGCTCCCCTCTCCGACCCTTGGCAACCGCGTCCCCACGGGCGTTCTCGGCAAAAGGGGTACGGATAGGCGAGGGCGCGTCCGATCGTGGGCGCGCTTGGCCGCTGCGGAGAACGGGATGCCGGCGCACGGGGAAAAGCTTGTGGGGCTTATAGCCGGCGCCAACGACGGCGCCCACCCTGTCCATCGCTGTAGGTGCCATTTACCCATTCATAGATGGTATAGATGACGCCTTTGCGCCTCTGGCGTTCGAATTCCTGCTGGCTCAGGTGTTCGCGGGTCATGGGGCGTCGCAAGCCATCCTGTTTGCGCAGCCAGGTCTCCTGTTGCCAGGTCTGTTCACCAAGTGGATCCACCATAGCCTCCCTGCTGCCCGTGATGACGGTATCTTGCCGGCCCCACGGCTGTGCGCCGGGCAGCCTGGCGCGCAGCCGTGCCTCATTCCTACTCTTCCTCGGCGGCCATATCCTCCAGGTCGCTCTCGATCTCGCTCATGGCCTGGGAGAGATCGGCGCCCGCCGAGAGGGCCAGCTCGCTGGCCAGGATCTCTTTGCCCTGGTCCAGCAGGGCGCGGTCGGTCATGGATAGAGGGCGCTCGGTGCCCATGTAGTAGAGCATGCGCACTGCATCCATCACCTGAGAAAACGACCCGGACTTGAGCTGCTCAGTGACCAGCGTGCGGCGCTTGCGAAAGTCGTGGATGACATCGCGCTCCTCCGGCGGCGTGGAGGCGGTCTCCAGGAGCGAGCGGAGGGTTTCGGCATCGCCCACCTCGCGCAGGCCGAGGTGCGCCGCCCTTTCGACTGGCACCATGAGGCGCATCTCGCGCGGCCCGGGCACGGTATCAATCACATAGTACTGATTGGTCGCGTCGCCCAGGCTCTTTTCCTGGATGCGCACGATGGTGCCCGCGCCGTAAAAGGGATGAACGATCTTGCTGCCCACCGGATACATCTCACACCCTCCCTGGTTGCGCTACACAAAACACAGTAGTCCAATCATATGAGCAAGCCCGCGCCTCGCCGGGCCTCGATCAGGCAGAGGCAGCCTCGGGGTTGCCCGCCTCCGGCAGCACCTCTCCGTGGTTGACCCACACCTTGACGCCGATGCGCCCAAAGGTGGTGGCCGCCTCCTCATGGGCGTAATCGATGTTGGCGCGCAGGGTGTGCAAGGGCACGCGGCCCTCCATCTGCCACTCGCGCCGGCCCATCTCCGAGCCCATCAGCCGCCCCTGGCAGGAGATCTTGATGCCGTGGGCGCCCGAGCGCATGGCCATCTGCACCGCGCGACGCATGGCGCGCTTTTGCGAGATGCGCCGCTCCAACTGCTCCGCCACGTTCTCGGCGATCACCTGGGCGTTGGTATCCGGGTTCTCGACCTCGGTCACATCCACCCGCAGGTTATTGCCATCCAGGCCGATCAACTCCTCCAGCTCGGCCTTGAGGGCGTTGATGGTGGAGCCGCGCCGCCCGATCACGACGCCCGGCTTGGCCGTGATGATGCCGATGATCACCCGCCCCGGCAGGCGCTGGATGGTGATGCGCGAGATGCCCGCCCTGGGCAGGCGCCCGCGGATCAGCTCGCGGATGCGGATATCCTGCTGCAACAGCTCGGCATAGGTGCGCCCCTCGGCAAACCATCGCGAGTCCCAATCCCGGATGATCCCCAGCCGTAGCCCGATCGGATTGACTTTGCGTCCCAAAATAGCCCCCCTTGCTCTAGTACCGTCGTGATAGGTCTCTCTGGGTCGTCTTGCGGCTCTTGCGCAGTTTGCGGGCCGCCTGACGCTTGCGTTCCTGGGACGGCTTCTCATAGTACCGCCGCTTGCGGATCTCGGTGAGCACGCGGTCCTGCTGCACGGCCTTTTTGAAGCGGCGCAGCATTCCCTCAAAAGGCTCGCCCGATTCTCGCACTACTCTGGTCATGGTGTGTGTCTCCTCCTCTGTGTATGGCGCACGCTCGGGCTTGCACACGAGCGCACAGACGCAGGACGACGCACCGGAGCCAGGATCCAGCCGTCTGCCGACCCGCCGGTAGCCGCGGTGGTGGGGCTCGATGATGGCATCAAGCAGGAGGAGCGATGTGGGTGGCCGCCGGAACGGGGGCCGGGTGATCATCCGCCTGGGCCGCCGCGCATTCTGTCGAGCGGCTGAAGGGCGGAGAGGGCTAGCACCTGTCGGGGAGCTGGCCGGCGTGCGGTTGCGCTCCCGACGATGAACAGCAGATGCAGTAGGTGTTCCCCATCGGTGTGCGGCCCAGAACCCCGCGCTGCGTCGCGGGCTGGGGCCTCTTCTTGAATATCCTCCTACCAGAACTGGTGTGCGTCCCACGGGGCGTGGCCGCTGCGGCCCGGCGCGTGCGCCGCCGTGTAAACTGCTGTTATAGTATACCAGAGGCGGCGCGAAAGCCCAAGTCGGCGCCACGCGCGCAGGGAGGGTTGCACCGCGACTCTGCGGCCACGCCCCTGGGCCTGTTTTTGGCGCCCCGCCGCGATGTGGTATACTCGCCGTTTGTGACATGTAACGAAAGGCGGTGGCCCCTATGACCGATAAACTCGCTGGTTGGAACCCCGATCTCAAGACCGATGTGGCCGACATTCGCCCCGGCGATACGGTGCGCGTGCATCTGCGCATCATCGAGGGCGATCGCGAGCGCATCCAGGCCATTCAGGGCGTGGTGATGCGCATGCGCGGCGAGGGCGTGGACGCGACCTTTACCGTACGGCGCATCGCGGCCCACGGCATCGGCGTTGAGCGCACCTTCCCGCTCTATTCGCCCCGGCTGGAGCGCATCGAGATCCTGCGCCGCGCCAAGGTGCGCCGCGCTCAGCTCTACTATCTGCGCAAGTATCGCGGCAAGGCGGCCCGCCTGAAGGAAGATCGCTCCCTGTACGAGCGCTCCAAGGGATAGGCAGCCGCTCGGGAGGACCTTTGTCTTCCAGAACAGCACCCCCCATCCCACTGGCGCCTACCCTGGAACAGGAGCGCGCCCTCTGGCAGCAGGGGTATCGGTGCATAGCAGGCATTGACGAAGCCGGTCGCGGCGCATGGGCAGGGCCCGTGGTCGCGGCCGCTGTCATTCTGCCCGCCAACCGGCCCGGCCTGGCCGATGCCCTGGCGCCGGTGCGCGATTCCAAGCTGCTCTCCCCGCGCCAACGCGCCTGCTGCTATGACCTGGTGCTGGAGCACGCCCTGGCCTGGGCGACGGGCGCCGTCTCCGCTGCCGAGATCGATCGCATCGGCATCGTACCCGCCACGCGCCGAGCCATGCGGGCCGCCCTGGACGGGCTGGTCATCCCCCCGGAGCATTTGCTCATCGACGCCCTGCCCCTGAATGAGGTCCCCTTGCCCCAACGGGCCATCATCAAGGGCGATCGCATCTGCCTCTCCATCGCTGCCGCCTCGATCCTCGCCAAGGTCACCCGCGACCGGCTCATGCGCGAGCTGGATGCCGCGCAGCCCGGCTATGCCCTGGCGCAACACAAGGGCTATGGCACGGCCATGCACCGGGCGGCGCTGGCGCGGCTGGGCTCCAGCCCGCTCCACCGACACAGCTATGCGCCGGTGGCCCTGCAGGATGCGGAGGAGCGCCATGTCTGACGCGCTCGGCGTCATCGCCGCCGCCCCCCTGGCCTTTTTCGATGTCGAGACCACGGGCCTCAACCCCACCTTTGGCCACCGGGTCATCGAGGTGGGCATCGTGCGCTGCGTGGGCGAGACGGTCGTCGCCGAGTATCAGCAGTTGGTGAACCCGCAGCGCAACTCCGATCCCGGCGCCTATCGGGTGCACGGCATCTCGCCCGAGACGGTGCGCGAGGCCCCCTTGTTCGCGGACATCGCCGAGCAGGTGCTGACAATGCTGGAGGGCGCCGTGTTCGTGGGCCACAACGCTCTCTTTGACCTGGGCTTCTTGCGGTCCGAGCTGGCGCTTGCGGGGCGCCCTCTGCCGCGCCTGGTCGGGCTGGATACCCTGGCCCTGGCCCAGGCCTGCTGGGACACCCCTAGCTACTCGCTGGATAACCTCTGCCGCGCTCTGCGCATCCCCAAGGACCCTAGATACCACCGCGCCCTGGGAGACGCCCATGCGACCCGCCAGTTGTTCCTGCATATCTGGCGGGCTTTGGCCGCGGAGGGGGTTCACACCGTGGCCAAACTGGTCGAGCTTCAGGGGGGTGGGCTAGACTGGCGGCGGGTCCGACGGGTGAACCCTCCGATGGAGCCGCCGCCGATGATCCGCGAAGCGATGGAGAGCGGGGCGCTGCTCTGGATCCGCTACGAGGACGCCCGGGGCAGCAGCAGCGAGCGCCTGGTGCGCCCCATCGAGGTAACGGGCCGGCCCGGGCAGGCCTACCTGCGCGCCTTCTGCTTCCTGCGGCGCGAGGAGCGCACCTTTAGCCTGGAGCGCATCCGCGAGATGCGCATCGTCCCCGACGACGCGACATAAGAGGAGGTCGCCATGCCCGAGCTGCCCGAGGTCGAGGCCCTGGCGCGCCTGCTGCGTCCCCGGCTGGTGGGCCAACGCGTCGCGGCGCTGCGCCTCTTTCGCCCCCTGGTGTTCCGCAACCTGCTGCCTGCCCAAGAGCCTGAGGCCGCCCTGCTGGGCCGCCAGGTGCTGGATATCCGCCGCCGTAGCAAGTTCCTGCTCCTATCTTTCGACGGGGGCGTGTGGCTGGCGGTGCATTTCATGCTGGCGGGCAACTTGGAGCCCTGCGCCCCCGATGTGCGCCCCCGCACCCGCGATTACTACCTGCTGGCCTTCTCCGATGGCAGCGCCCTGCGCTACCACGACCTCAAGGGCATGGGCAAGACCTACCTGACCGACGATCTGGGGCGGGTGCCGGGCCTGGCCGACCTGGGGCCCGATGCCCTGGACCCGGAGCTGACGCTGGCGGCCTTCCTGGAGCGCCTCAAGCCCCACAGGGGCGAGATCAAGGGGGTGCTCACCCGCGAACGGGTCGTCTCGGGCATCGGCAATGCCTATGCGGACGAGATCCTGTTCGTCGCGGGCCTCTATCCCTTTCGCAAGGCGGGACGCCTCTCTCGCCAGGAGCGGGAGGGCCTGTACGCCGCCATGCGCCAGGTGCTGGAGGAGCGGGTGGCCCTGGCCGTCGAGGCGCTGGCCGGGGGCGCGGGACTGCACCAACGCGAGGGGATGCTGGTGCATGGCCGGGCGGGCGAGCCCTGCCCGCGCTGCGGCGCCCCCATCTCGGAGATCAACGTGGCGCGGCGCCCGACCCACTTTTGCCGCCATTGCCAGCCGGGGCTGCTGATCCGCAACTGAGGGCCCCGGCGGCTAGAGCGTCAGCAGACCCAGCGAGGAGGCCGGGCCCAGGCCAAACAGGCGCCCGCGCTTGAGGGCCGTCACCGGGGCGAGGCGCCGGGAGGCGGTCTCGACCACGCCCTCGCAATCGCACAGGTCAAAGCGCCCCTCTTCCAGCCGCAGCAGGGTCACATCGGCGGCGGCCCCCGGCCCCAGGTGCCCGACGCTCGCGGACATGCCCATCCAGGCGGCGGGGGCGGCTGTGGCGGCCCGGATCACATCCGCCAGCGGCATGCCCAGGTGCAGGAACTTGGTCATGGTGGTGGCCAGGTCCACCGCCGGGCTCAACAGGCTGTAGGTATGCAGGTCGCTGGAGATGGTATCGGGAGGCAGCCCCTGCGCCAGGGCGCGCCGCACGGTGGCCCAGGCAAAGCTGCCCGCCCCGTGGCCCACGTCGAACAGAACGCCCCGCTGGCGCGCCTGCCGCACCGCCGGGCGCACGGCGCCCTCGGCATCCAGGATGTTGCCGTCCTTGCCGTGGTAGCAGTGGGTGACCACGTCGCCGGGGCGCAGTTGCGCCAGCACCGCCTCTAGAGGGACGCCCATGCGCCGGGCGCTGCCGATGTGCACCATCAGGGGCTTGTCCACGCGGTCGGCCACAGCCAGGGCCCGGGCCAGGGGCTCGGTGGCCTTGAGGGGCCCCACGCGATCCATGCGCGCCTTGATCCCCAGGATCTCGGGCGCTTGGGCCACCCGCTCGGCCAGGGCCTCGTCAATAAAGCGCGCGTCCTCCAGCTCACCCACCTGGTCGCCGATCATGCCCAGGTAGGCGATATTGAGTAGGGCGTACACCTCGGTCTGCGAGGCATCCATGATCCAGCGTTTGAGGCTGGGGTAGGTGTAGGCCCCGGCGGAGCCCGCCTCCAGGGCGGTGGTGACGCCCCGGGCCAGGCAGCACTGGTCGGCCTCGATGCCATAGTGGGAGACCCCCCAATGCACGTGGACGTGCAGATCGATCAGGCCGGGGGTGACCAGCAAGCCCGTGGCATCCAGGACCTGGCGGGCGGATTGGGGCGACAGGTTGGCCCCCACGGCGGCGACACGCTCTCCCTGGATGGCTACATCCAGCAGGGCATCCACGCCGTGCAACGGGTCAATGACGCGGCCTCCGCGGATCAGGGTGTCGTACATGGGAGCCTCCCATCGTCAGGGTTCATCGGGGCCATTCTAGGGCGCAGCGAGGGGGGCCGTCAAGGCGCGGGGCGGAGAGAGGAGCGGCGCCAAAGGACGATCCAGCAGCCAGGCGGCAGCGACACGTCACCGGCGACATAGGCGAAGACGAGCTTCGCCGCTGCCTATCGGTGCTTTACCGTGCCTTTTCCCTCGGAGGGGGCGCGCTCGCCCGGGGCAGGGCGCACGCCGGGTGGCGAGGGAGATGCCCCCGGCGCGGATCCTGGATACACCGGAGAAAAAGGGGCGCAGGGCAGCCGCCCCGCGCCCCTCTGCGAATCGGTGTCGCCGTCAGGACGGGTCCTGAGCCAAGTCCGCCCGGCGCTACTGGCGCTCTCCGACGGCCAGCCCCTCGGCCATGGCCGCCCACACCATCCCGTCGTTGTCGACGGCCACGGCATAGACGTCGCTCCCCGGCAGGCCATCGCCCACGGTATAGCGCTGGGCGCCCTGGCCGTCATAGCGGAGCAGGCCCTGGCCCAGAGTGCCGATCCACAGGGTGCCATCGGGCGCCAGGGCCAAGGATGTCACGCTGCCCTCGGGCAGGCCCTCGGCGGGCGTTTGCCAGGCGCCGTCCGCATAGCGATAGACGCCGCGGGATGTGCCGACCCACAGGCCGCCATCGGGGCCGCCCAGCAGGACGTTGATGCGGGTGCCCTCGGGGAGATCGGCCGGCCCGACGGGCGTCGCCTCGCCATCCTGCACGCGGTAGAGATTGCGGTCCGTGGCCGCGACCCACAGGGCGCCCTCCGGGTCCATCCACAGGGCGTAGGCGCCCTGGTTGGCCAGGGCGGTCCCGGCCAGGGCAGGCTCCCAGCCCTCGCCCTGCTGGCGCAGCAGGCCGCGCCCGCTGCCCACCCAGGCAACGCCATCGAGCCCGATGGCCAGAGAGTGGAGATCGTTGCCCACAAAGTCGCTTTCAAACGTGAATGTGCGCCAGCGCTCGCCCTGCAGGCGAGAGACGCCGAACCAGGTGACGGCCCACAGGGTGCCATCAGGCGCCGTCGCGACGTGGTGCACGCTGCCATCAGCCAGGCCGTTCACCCGGGCATAGCGGCGCCAGGCGCTGCCATCGTAGCGATAGAGCCCGTCGTTATCGCTGCCCACCCACAGAGCGCCATCGGGCGCTATCATCAGGCTGATGAGATGGGTCAGCGTGAAGCCCGGCTCGACCTCGGTGATGGTGCGCCATGCCATGGAGATCTGTTCTGCGGGGGCGGGCGCCTTGGTGGCCGTTGCGGAGGCCGCCGGCTCGGTGGATTCCGTCTCCGTCGTTGCCGTCGTCGCCGTTGGCGCGACCTCGGTGCCGGTGAGGGTGGCCTGCGGGGCCAGCGTATCGGTGGGCGTCGCCGGCGAGGCGGGCGCGGCGGTGCAACCGACAGCCAACACAGCCAGGAGCACAAGCGCACAGGCGCAGCGATGCCATTTCTTCATAGTATTCTCCCTGGACGAGCCCGCTTGAGCGCGGCGGTAAGCTTGGCCGTCGCGCTGGCTCGTGCGCGTACATTATGGGGCTGCGATGGGGCCTGTCAAAAGGCGGAGGCGACCCGTGGGGCGCCGGCGGGTGGCCCGGCCCACGGGCGACATCCTCCTGGTCCAAGAACATGATTCGGCGCGCCGCTACTCTTCCGTGGAGCGGCGCCGGGGCGCCCGGCGCGTGGGGGCGCGAGAGGCGCGCCCTGCAGCGCCCTGATCGGCGCCTTGATCCTCGGCGGGCGGCTCGGCCTTGGCGCGGCTCG
>DCTX01000039.1:24505-28709 GCA_002329325.1 Anaerolineales bacterium UBA1429 | reverse complement strand
GTACCATCGGCCTCCAGGGTCAGGGCATGCACCTGCGGCGGGATGGCGGGGGTGATGGCCGCCAGATGCCCCTCCCAGCGCTCCACTGCCAGATTGTAGCGGATCAGGCCGCCGCCGGTCTGGCTGGCAAAGCCGATCCAGACGGTGCCCTCGCGATCCACCACCACATCCTGCACGTCCTGGGCACCCGTCACCTCGGAGAAGAAGGTGTGGTCGTCCCACCACAGCTCGCCCTCCTCGGCGGTGCTCACCCCCTGGCCCACCGCCCACACCCGGCCCTCTGGCGAGATGCCCACCCACTGGCTATCGGCGGTGACGCCGTTGTTGGCGTCATAGACGCGCCAGCGCGCCCCATCGTAGGCCTGGATGGAGCCATCGCCGCGGGGCAACCACACCCAGGTGCCATCGGGCCGCGTGACCCACAGGCGCGGGTGGCTGCGCCGCGCGCCCAGCAGCGCCGCATAGTTGGCCTCCACGGCGGCGCGCCTGGTGGCCCAGTGCTCCCATTCCTCGCCCTGGCGCACCGTCCACCCATCCACGTCCTCATAGCCCAGCCAGAGCCGCCCCTGGGCATCCAGCGCCAGGGCCGCCACCGCCTGGGATGCCAGGCCGTCGCGCACGGTGTAGATGCGATAGTCATCCTCGCCGCGCCACTGTACCAGCCCCCCGTAGGTAGCCGCCCACAGGCTCCGCCCATCAAAGAGCAGGTCGTGGATGCTGTTCGGGTTGGACCAATACTGCACCGCGTCGCTGGTCAGGTCGATCCGTTGGCCGGATGGCTCCGTCTCGACCGGCTCCGCGGTCGGCTGCGTGCGAGGCGGGGTCGGCGTTGCGGGCGTCTGGCGCGTGGGCAGGGGCGTGGCGGCCAGCGTGGGCGCGCCGGCCTGGGCCTCGGCAAAGGGGTCGGGCCCCACCCAGAATGCGCGCCACGGCGCACAGCCTGCCAGGCAGGGCAGCGCGGCCAGAATTACAATAAAGAATCGCACAAACCGAGGTCGGGTTAGGTCAATCACGCGGCCATGATACATGAGAAGGGGCGCCGGCGCAACTGATGCGGGCCGCACTTGCCCGCCCTGCGGGGGCGGGTACACTCACGGTGCCAGGTCGCGGCGAGCGCGAGCCCACACACAGAAGAGGCGCAGCGATGATCCCACCCTCGGCAGGCACGGCCTACGACAGGCTGGCGCGCTGGTACGATCTTGTTTCGCTACCCGAGCGGGGCCTCAAGCGGCGGGCGGTGGCGCTGTTGGCACCCCGGCCCGGCGAACGCGTGCTGGTGGTCGGCAGCGGCACCGGCCAGGAGCTGGTTGCCCTGGCGCGCCATGGCGCCTGGGCCCTGGGGGTGGATCGCGCCTGCGGCATGTGCCGGCGGGCCCTGGCGCGCACGGCCCCCTTTCCCCTGGCGGCGCCGGTCTGCGCCGACGCCCTACGCCTGCCCGTAGCGCCCGGCTCCTCCGATGCGGCCTTGCTGGTGTTCACCTTGGAGCTGTTCGACGCCGCCGCGATGCGCCTGGTCCTCGGCCAGATCGGCCAGGCCTTGCGTCCGGGCGGACGGCTCGTCGTCGCCTGCCTCTCGCGGCGGCGGCCCACCGCCATGGTGCGCCTCTACGAGTGGTTCCACAGGCGCTGGCCGCGGGTGATCGACTGCCGCCCCATCCTGGTCGCCCCGCTCCTGGAGGCGGCTGGCTGGCAGGTGGCGCGCCTGCAGGGGGCCAGCCTCGGCGGGCTCCCCGTGGACCTGGCGCTGGCGCAGCGGCCCGGGCCGCCGGTCGTCGCCGGCTAGCCCACTCTCAGCACCCGGCGGGGGTTCTCCACCAGTAGCCTGGTCAGCAGCGGCTCGGACACGCCCACGGCCCGCAGACGCGGCGCGAACTGGCCCAGCAGCGCCGTCATCGGCTGCACCTCTCCGCCGCCCGGCTCGCCCACGTGATACCAGCCCGCATCCTGCGAGAGCAGAATCTGGTCGGCATAGCCCCGCTCCAGCGCGGCCAGCACCAGGCGTTCCTGCTTCTCCAGCGGCCCCCAGCCGATGCCATCGTATTCGAGCCAGACGCCGCGGCGCAGGAGGGCGACGTGATCGTCCTCCGCAGCCGTCGGATCGGCCTCGATGCCGTCGGCGTGGGCCACGATATACCGGGCGGGGTCCATCCCCTCGGCCTCGATCAGATCGAGGCTCTCCTGGGCGGCGATGGCATGGCCCGTGTGGCACATGACACTGAGGCCCGTGGCCAGGTGGGCGATCGCCGCTGCCCGCACGATGGTCTGCTGGATGGGCAGCAGCGGCCCCGGGTTCACGGCGATCTTGATGAACCCGGGGCGCACGCCCGTCTCACAGATGCCCTGCTCCCACTCGGCGATCCAGCGCTCGGCCAGCGCCTCGGGGGCCAGGTCAAAGGCCCAGGGGGGCAGATAGGGCTCCTTGTACAGGCCGGTGTTGGTGACCAGATGCAGGCCCGTGGCCCGGCTGAGGCCCTGCAACAGCTCCGGATCGCGCCCCAGGTAGTTAGGCGTGCACTCGACCAGGCAGGTGACGCCCTGGGCGGCGATGGCTTGCAGATAGGGCTGCATGGTGCGCGCCACGACCTCGCGGTCCCAGCGGTGAGGGCCTGTCTTGTCGGCTCCCACAAAGTCCACCATCACATGCTCGTGGATCAGGGTGAGCCCCAACTCCTCCGGGGCGATGGGCCCCAACACAGTCTGCACACAAGCCATGGCTTGCTCCTTCTCGATAAAGGGACGCTGCTAGGGAAGCAACTCAAAGGGGGCGATCAGGTAGGGGGCGCCGCCGTTGGCGATGGGCTGCCCGCCGCCGACCGAGACGCTAAAGACACCCGGCTCCAGCAACGGCTCGCCGTCGTCGTCATAGACCAGCATCTCCTGGCGGCCCAGGGTAAAGCCCACCCGTCGCGACTCGCCCGGCGCCAGGTGGATGCGCTCGAACCCCGCCAGGCGCCGGATCGGCGTGGGATACGCCGAGGCCTCATCGCGCACATAGAGCTGCACAACCTCATCCCCCGCCCGCGCGCCGGTGTTCTCGACCCGCACCGTCACGTTGACCGTCTGCCCCGGGCGCACCCTGGGCGTGACCCGCAGATCGCTGTACTGAAAGGTCGTGTAGCTCAGGCCATAGCCAAAGGGATAGAGCGGCTCCCCCTCAAAGTAGCGATAGGTAAAGCCACGCATGTCGTACTGCTCAAAGGGCGGGAGCTGATCCACGCCGGTGTAGAAGGTGACGGGCAGGCGTCCGGCGGGGTTATAGTCGCCCCAGAGGGCCTCGGCGATGGCGGTGCCCCCCTCCTCGCCCGGGTACCAGGCCTCGAGGATCGCGGCGGCGTGGGCAGCGGCCCAGTTGACTGCCAGCGCGCTGCCGTTGAGCAGCACCACCACCAGGGGCTTGCCCGTCTCGGCCAGGGCTTGCAGCAACGCCTCTTGCACGGCGGGCAGCCCGATCTCGTCCCGGTCCGCCCAGGGCTTGCCCGGATGTTCCTCGCCCTCCACCATCTGAGAGATGCCCATCACGGCGACCACCAGATCGGCCTCGCGGGCGAGGGTCAGGGCCTCCGGGAACCCCGCCTGATCGGGCGCCAGCAGGTCGCAGCCGCGGGCGTACTGCACCTCCACCCCGCGGGCCGCCGCCGCCGCGCGGATGCCCTCCAGGGGCGTCACTGAGCGCGAGGGCGTCCCGCTATAGTTGCCCAGCAGCACCTCCGGATCATCGGCGTTGGGCCCCACCACGGCGATGTGGCCCACCCCGTCCAGGGGCAACGTCCCCGCGGCGTTCTTGAGCAGCACCAACGACTGGCGCGCCACCTCCAGGGCCAACCGGCGGTGGGCCTCGCAATCGTTGACGGCGTAGGGGGTGCGGGCATAGGGCACCCGCTCGGGCGGATCGAACAGGCCCAGGCGGAAGCGGGTGCGCAGCAGGCGCTCCAGCGCCCGGTCTATCTCCGCCTCTGAGATCAGCCCCTGCTCCACCGCGCCCAACAGGTAGACGTAGGTCTGGCCGCAGTTGAGGTCGCAACCGGCCTTGACGGCCAGGGCCGCCGCCTCCTCCGCCGTGGCCACCACCTTGTGGTGGGCAAAGATGTCGTCGATGGCGCCGCAATCCGAGACCACGTGCCCGTCGAACTCCCACTCGTCCCGCAGGATGTCGCCCAGCAGGGTGTCGCTGGCGCAGCATGGCTCGCCGTTGGTGCGGTTGTAG
>DCTX01000039.1:16252-24400 GCA_002329325.1 Anaerolineales bacterium UBA1429 | reverse complement strand
AGGGGTCCTCGCCATAGGTCTCCTGGCCGCGCCCCCAGCGCGGGTCGCGAAAGATGTTGATGTTGGGCGTCCAGAAGGTCAGCCCCTTGTAGATGCCCCGATCGCCCTGGCGCACGGATTCGTGATGCTTGGCCCGGGCCTCATCGGAGATGGCCACGGCCATGCGATGGATCAGCTCCGGGTTCCAGGTGGCCGCCATGCCGATGGCCTGGGGGAACACGGTGGCGATCCCCGCGCGGCCCACACCGTGCAGGCACTCGTTCCACCAGTTGTAGGAGGGCACGCCCAGGCGCTCGATGGCGGGCGCGTCGTGCACCATCTGGGAGATCTTTTCCGGGAGCGTCATGCGCCCGATCAGATCGCGCACCCGCTCCTCCAGGGGACGGCCAGGGTCCAGATAGATCGCAGCCTCTTGAGAGGTGTGTTCGCTCATCTCGTCTTCTCCATCGTCGCTCCGCATCGAGCTCTGCCAACGCTAGGGCGAGTATACGCAGGTTCGGCCTGTCTGGGCAAGCCGATGCCTGGCCCCGCCTGGTACGATCGTCCTCTTGGTGAGCCTCTTGCCCGTGGGCGAACGCGCTCTGGCCCGCGGCGTGTGCCCGGTATTGACGCCAGACGTCGGCCTCGGTATCATCAGGGGTGTGCTCCCGCGAAAGCGAGGGGCGCGTCGTTGGCGCAATGGGAAGGGGAAGCCAAGATGAGCGTGCAAAGCGATCTCGTGTCCCGGCTCTCGGGCCAGGATGGCAGCGAGCCGATCTTTGTGCCAGACCTGACCCTGTGGCATCGGCGCAACCTGCGCCGAGGGACCCTGCCGGAGCGCTATGTGGGCCAGAGCCTGCCCGAGATCTGCCGCGATCTCGGCGTGCCCATCTGGCACGTGGTGCGCCCCTGGCGCATGCAGCTCCTGGGCCTCGATTCGATGGAGCGCGAGGACGAGGCCGAGCGCGTGCGCACTGTGGAGACCATCGCCGGGGTGCTGACCTGGCGCTGGCAGCGCGCCCCCAACGGCGCCTGGCAGCAGGTCGGCTATCCCGTCAAGAGCGCCGCCGACCTCCCGGCCGCCGTCGAGTGGTCTCGCGCCCTCGACTATGTGCTGGATACGGAGGGCCTCACCGAGATGGAGATGGCCATCGGCGACGAAGGGCTGCTGGCCATCGAGCTGCCCCGCCGCCCGCTCATGCTCATCGTGGCCGAGTTGCTCGGTTGGGGCGAACGCCTGGCGCTCCTGGAGGAGCCCGCCATCGAGCATCTGACCCAGCATCTGGAGAACCGCCTGCAGCCTTTGGTGACGGCCCTGGCCCAGACCTCCGTCTCGGTGCACGTGGCCCCCGATAGCCTGGACGACGCCGCCATCTCGGAGATCCTTTTCCGGCAGCACCTGGCGCCCAGCTACCGCCGCACCATGCGCGAGCTGCACGAGTATCACAAGCGGCTGGTGGTGCAGGTGCGGGGCACCATCGCCAGGCTGCTGGGCAGCCTGGCCCGCGCCGGCGTGGATGCCGTGGCCGGTTTCGCCTGCCCCATCGAGGGCGAAGGCGGCCTGGCCGATCTGCACACCCTGTCCGAGGGGCGCACCACCCTCTGGGGCGGCATCCCCCAGGAGGTGTTCATGCCCGAGACCAGCGAGACCGCCTTCGCAGAGACTCTGCAGCGCGTGGCTCGCATCGCCCATGGCCGCCGCCGCCTGATCCTGGGCGTCACGGGCAGGGTCCCGGCGGAGGCCGACCTGGCGCGGGTCCAGGCCGCGCCCCAGATCATCCGCGAGGCCGTTGGCTAGCGCAGCGGCGGAAAACAGCCTACCGATAGACAAGGAGCCCATGGAGTACCAGTCCCTACTGCAAGACCTCGATCAGATTCTGCGTGAAACCTTTGCCCTCTGGGACCCGGGCTGGGTGACGTTCAACTGGCGCGCCTACACCTACGATCATACCCGGCGCGTCACGGGGTTGGCCACCACCCTCTGCCGCCGCGAAGGCGGCGACGTGCAGGTGACCGAGCTGGCCGCGCTGCTGCACGACATCACCAAGCCCTATGATGGCGAGTACGTGGTGGACGCCCAGGGCAAGCGCGTGGTGGACGAGCACGGCTACTGGCACAACGAGGTCCGCCGGCCGCCCCGCAGCAACGCCATCACGGCCCTGTATGACGAGCTGGGGCTGGCGGGCACCTTGCACAACGAGTCTGGCGCGGTGCTGGCGGAGGAGATCCTGCGCCAGCGCGGCGTGGACGCGGCCACGTGCGCCCGGGTGGCCGAGACGATCCGCCATCACCTGCGTCCGCCCGATGGGGCGCCGGTGGAGAGCGGCTGCCTGTACGACGCCGACACCATCGATGCCAACATCGGCCTGCCCGCCTTTGTGCGCAATATCTACATCCATCTGCACTATCACGACCAGCGCAAGGCCCCCGAGGCCCCTACCATCGAGAGCCTGCTGCGAGAGAGCCCGCTGGAGTACCTGCGGCCCTATATCGGCGAGAACCTGCCCCAGTGGAACGAGGGCAAGCGTCGCGATTTCATCCCGCGGCTGCAGACCGAGGCGGGCCGCGACCTGGCCCAGGCCCGCGTGGACCGGTTGGCTGCCACCTTTGCCTGGCTGGGCCAGGAGCTGAATGCCTATGCCCGGCGCGCCGACCATACCGGTGTGGATGTGGTGCTACACTACATGACCCACTGCGACGATCCAAGCATCGCTGAGGAGACCAGCTACCTGGCGGAGCAGTGGCTGAACAGCGAGGCCGATCCGCGCACCCATGCCTTTGTGCAGGACATCCTGCGCGAGATCGAGGGCGCGGCCTGAGCGGAGCGGCGCCATCGGCCCGAGAGGGGGAGGAAGGGGAAGGCGTGAGCCTCGTCTGCGTGCACGACCGGGCCCGCCTGGCTGCCTGCCTGGGGCGAGAGGCCGGGCTACACCTGTACGAACTGGGCGACCTGGAATCCCCCCTGTGGGAGCAAACCCTCTGGTACGGCTGGCAGGAGGAGGGCGCGCTGCAGCAGGTGGCGCTCCTGTTCATGGGCGCGCCCCGGCCCCTGTTGCTGGCCCTTGGCAGCAGGCCCGCCGAGCTCGTGCCCCTGCTCGAGGGCGTCCTCCCCGGGCTTCCCCGACGCTTTGACGCGCACATGTCGCCCGGCCTGGCCCAGGTCTTGCACCGCGACTATGCCATCGTCAACCGGGGACATTATGTCAAAATGGTGCTGGAGGAGCCGGCGACCGCAGCGCCTCCCCTGGCGCCCCACTGCGAGGAGCTGGGGCCGGCGGACGCGGCCGGTCTGGTCGCCTTTTACGATCGGGCGCACCCCGGCCATTGGTTCGAGCCCCAACAGCTCGCCACCGGCCTCTACCGGGGCATCCGCCGCCGGGGGCAGATCGTCAGCGCCGGCGGCGTTCACCTCGTGTCGGACGCCTATGGCGTGGCCGCCCTGGGCAACATCGCCACCCACCCGGACCATCGGGGTCGCGGCTATGGGACGGCCGTCGTCTGGGCCGTGGTGCAGGCCCTGCGGCCGCGCGTCGGGCTGGTGGGGCTGAACGTATCTGCCGCCAACGCCGCGGCGCTGCGCCTCTACGGCGGGCTCGGGTTCCGGCCGGTGGGCGAATACGACGATCTGGGTTTTGAGGCCTTGTGAGGCAAGCAGGAGGCAGTCGCCCCAAAGCAAGGAGCGCGGATGCCTCATCCGCGCTCCCTTTGTGCGCGCTCGCGAGCAGGGGCAACTGACGGCGGGCGCCACAGCCCTCAGGATACCCGCTTGACGCGCCCCTCTCTGCGGGGCTTGGGCTTGGGCAGCTCGCCATCCACGTAGCCGAGCACCACGTGGTACCTCGCCTCATAGTCTTCGGCGACGCCCCACTCCTTCTGCAGCTTTTGCCCCAGCTCGCTCGCCATGGCCTCCCCGGCGCGCCCGATCAGGCAGGCGCCGAGGCCCAACGAATGGGCGGCCAGGAGCATGTTCTCCGCCACGACGGCGCAATCGGCGTCGCCATAGAAGTGGCCTTTGGGCGCAAAGAGCGTGATGACGGTCGGCGCGCCATAGAAGGCGCTGGCGATCTCGGGGTCATCGGCGATGCTGGGCTGGTCGGCGGAGACGCGCACGGCGGCGGTGAGCGTCCTCCCCTGGTAAAAGGCAGCGCGGTTGATCGCCCCAAGCGCCTCGTTGATCTCCTGGTTCTGGCAGACGACCAGCATGGCCGACTGCCGGCCTCCGGCGCTGGGCGCGTGCAGGCCCGCCTCCAGAATGGCGTGCAGGTGCTCTTCGGAGATCTGCTCCGGCTTGTACTAGCGGATGGCTCGGCGCGTCAGCATGCACTCCAGGACCGGGTTCGCGCTCACGGGTCTACCTCCTGGGATCTGGCAGTCTGGTCGTTTTGCTCGGGCCCACGGGGCCCCGGCTCGCGGCGCCCCTCAGGGCGACCAGCGACGGGGACACCTGACAGTTGATGCGATTATGGCCGCAACGATCTACACTGTCAGGTATGCACTTTTTTATAACTTGGTTACATTTTTGTAACCATCGGCACTTGGAGGATGGCCGGCCCTATGCTATGATTCGCCCATTGCTTCCCTTTGTATAGTAGCGTATGAATCCATAGCATGGGGAGGACGGGATGCTGTCCAGAGAGGAATTGCCCGCTTGCCCGGTGGCGACCACCGTCCAGCTCATCGGCAACAAATGGAAGCTGCTGATCCTGCGCAATCTCTTGGCCGGGACCCAACGGTTCGGCGAGCTGAAGAGAGCGATCCCCGGCATTAGCCCCAAGGTCCTGACGGAGAACCTCCGGGCCATGGCCGAGGACGGCATCGTCCTGCGCACGGCCTATGCCGAGGTGCCGCCGCGCGTGGAGTACAGCCTGACGGAGCTGGGCGATTCCATGCGCCCCGTCATCAAGGCCATGGAAGCATGGGGGCGCGACTACCAGGCCCGCCTGGAGGGCTCCCCCGAGAGACGCTCGAACGAGTGATGCGCAGAGCAGTCGAGCGATGCAGACGAGGGCGCCTGAACGATCAGAGCGCCCTCGTTTCCTGTCAGCACGGCGTCGCTACGCGATCCTTGTCTCGGCGAGGTACTCCTCGTCCAGCGTGACGCCCAGGCCCGGCTTGTCCGGCGGACTGACCATGCCGTCGTCATCCAGGGTGAGGTCGCCGTGCATCAGATCGCGCCGCCCGCTGCCCTCGGTCACCACGTGCTCGACGATCAGGCCGTTGGCGATGGCCGAGACCAGATGCACGTGCAACAGCGCCGAGCCGTGGGGCGCGATGGGCAGGTTGTGAGCGCTGGCCAGCGAGGCGATGTGGCGAAACTCGGTGATCCCGCCCAGCACATTGGCGTCGGGCTGCAGGATATCGGCGCCGCCGCAGGCGATCAGGTCGCGAAAGCCGTAGCGGGTGTACTCGTTCTCGCCGGTGGCGATGGGAATGCAGGTCCCCTGGTGCACCTTGGCCAGCCCCTCATAGTCTTCGGCGTGCACCGGCTCCTCGAACCAGTAGATATCCAGGTCCTCGATGCGCCGGGCGATGCGCAGGGCATCCACGGGAGAGTAGGCGTTGTTGGCATCCACCATGATCTCCACATCGGGGCCCACCGCCTCGCGCACGGCCCGCACCCGCGCCACATCCTCGCTCATGGGCGCCCCGCCGATCTTCATCTTGATATAGCGGGCGCCGGCGGCCACCTTCTGCCGCATCTCCTCCTGTAGCCCCTCGAGCCCCTTGCCCTCCAGGTAGTAGCCCCCCGCCAGGTAGGTGGGCACGCGCTGGGCATAGCCGCCCAGCAGCTTGTACACCGGCACTCCCACCGTCTTGCCCATGGCATCCCACATGGCGATGTCGATGGCCGCCATGGCGCGGTTGGTGAGCCCTCGCCGCCCAAAGATCTTGGGCTGGAACATGCGCTCCCACAACCGCTCGACATCGAACACGTCCAGGCCGATGGCGTACTCGCCCAGGGCCAGCGCGGCCTGAAAGACGGTCTGGTCGGCACCGGGCTGCCCGCCGGCCCAGCCGATCCCCTCGATGCCGTCGTCGGTGCGCACCCGGGTCAGCACCGTGCAATTGAAGGCATACGTATAGCGGCCGTTGCGGATGGCGCGCTCGCGCTTGACGCGGTGCAGTGTGGTAACAACCTCGGTGACTCGCATTGCCTGCTCCTTGTACTTGGCATGGTACGTCGAACCGCTCGGCACGATTATACGGCACGGCGGGGCAGCGCGCCAGGAGGCGTCACGACGGGTCTGGGAGAAGGTGTGGGCTGCCGTTCTCGGCGGCCGAGGCCACACGGGGCGCCCGATCCGGGCGCGTGGCCGCGACCAGGGCTGCAGGGATCGGCCCGCCCCGGAAGGCGGGAGCGAGCAACGCGATTGCGTCGCCTCGCAGGCGCGAGGCGCTCTAGCTGGGGTACTTGTCCTGCTCGTCCGGGGCCTTGAGATCGCCCAGGGCGCCGGTGACGAAAAAGACGATGCGTTCGCAGATGTTGGTCACCCGGTCGGCGGCGCGCTCCAGGTTGTGGGCGGCCCACAGCAGCAGGTTCGCCTGCTCCACCTTGGAGGGGTCGGCGAATACGATGGTCATCAGCTCGCGCCGCACCTGGTTGTAGAGGTCATCGACCTCGTCGTCCTCCTGCGAGATGGCGATGGCCGCCTCCATATCGCGCGCCAGATAGGCCGCCAGGGCGCGGGAGAGCATGTCCAGCGCCTTGTCTGCCATGCGCGGGATATCCAGCAGCGGCTTGATCAGCTCTCGCTCGCCGATCAGGAGGTTGATCTTGCCGATCCCCTTGGCATAGTCGCCGGTGCGCTCGAGCTCGCGGATGATCTCGAGGATGGCGGCCAGGTCCCGGAGGTCGCGGGCAATGGGCTGCTGCGTGGCGATCAACACCAGCACGTCGGATTCGATCTGGAAGCGCTTGGCGTTGATGCGCACGTCTTCGTCGATGATCTGCCGAGAGCCCTCCAGATCGCGCGTCCGGAGTTGTTCGACGGCTTCGCTCAGGGCGTGCTGGACCATGTTGCCCAGCTCGAGTACCTCGTTCTCCAGACGCTGCAGCTCGTTCTCGAACCGTCTTCTGAGCATCCAACTCCTCACTGGACGACGGGTCCAGGGCGTCGCCTAGCCAAAACGACCGGTTATGTAATCTATCGTACGCTGATCCTGCGGCTGTGTAAAGAGGCGGCCCGTCTGCCCATATTCGACCAGCTTGCCCACCTGGCCGTCATCGGTCAAGAAGAAGGCCGTCCAGTCCGACACGCGCGCGGCCTGCTGCATGTTGTGGGTGACGATGACGATGGTATAGTCATCGATCAGCTCGCGCATCAGGTCCTCGATGCGCAGGGTCTCGATGGGGTCCAGCGCCGAGGCAGGCTCATCCATCAGGATCACCTCGGGCTTGACGGCGATCACCCGCGCCAGGCAGAGCCGCTGCTGCTGCCCCAGCGAAAGGGTCAGGGCGTCCTTCTGCAGGTCGTCCTTCACCTCGCGCCAGAGGCCCACATCCTGCAGCGCCTGTTCCACCATGTCATCCAGGCTGGCTTTGCGCTGCATGCCCAGCACCCGGGGCCCAAAGGCGACGTTGTCATAGATGGATTGGGGGAACGGATTGGGGCGCTGGAACACCATGCCCACCCGCTGGCGCAGCTTGACCACGTCGTACCCGGCGGCGTAGACGTCCTCGCCATCCAGCAGAACCTGGCCCAGCACCTGGGCGCTGCTGATCGAGTCGTTCATGCGGTTCAGGCACCGCAAGAAGGTGGACTTGCCGCAACCCGACGGTCCGATCAGCGCTGTGATCTGGTTCTCCTTGACCTCGAGGGATACGTCCTCCAGCACGATCTGGCCGCCGTACAGCACCGAGACGTGGTGGATGTCCATTCTGCTCATGGCGTGCTCTCGTTCCTATCTCGCATCGGCTCAGCCAAAGCGCCCGGTGACATAGTCCTCGGTGCGCTTGTCTCGAGCCTGGGTAAAGACGTCGACGCCCGTGCCGGATTCGATCAGCTCCCCCATCAGGAAAAAGGCGGCGAAATCGGCCACCCGCGCCCCCTGCTGGACGCTGTGCGGCACCAGGATGATGGTATAGTGCTCCTTGAGCTCCAGCAACGAGTGCTCCACCTTGGCCGTCGAGATGGGGTCGAGCCCCGAGGTGGGCTCGTCCAGCAACAG
>DCTX01000039.1:0-16225 GCA_002329325.1 Anaerolineales bacterium UBA1429 | reverse complement strand
TTGACCTCATCCCACAGGGCGGCCTGGCGCAGGCTGTTGTAGAGCAGCTCGTCGAGCCGGGCCCGGTCGTGTATGCCGGCGAGGGTGGGGCCGTAGAGGACGTTCTCGCGCACGGTGCCGGGCAGGGGCAGCGGCAGGGCGAACACCATGCCCACGCGCCGCCGCAGGGCCGGGACGTTCACGCCGGGCTCATAGATGTCCTCGCCGTCGATCAGCACCTGACCCGTCATGGACGTGCGGTCCACACGGTCATTGAGGCGGTTGATCAGCCGCAGCAAGGTGGTCTTGCCGCCGCCGGCCGGCCCAAAGAAGACCGTCACCGCCCGCTCGTGGACGTCCAGGTTGATGCCCTTGAGGGCCTCCACGCCGTCGTAGCGATAGGTGACATTGCGTATCTGTACCTTGAAACGATCTACCATTCTCGCCTGCGCCGAAAGTAGCTGCGGATCATGGTCGCCACCAGATTCATCGAGAGCACGAAAACAAGGAGCACCAGCGCGGTGCCATGCTGGATCTTGAGCGGCATCTGCGGCACCTGGGTGCTGATCACAAAGAGGTGATAGGGCAGGGCCATGGTCTGGTCAAAGGCCGATTGGGGCAAGCGCGGCAAAAAGAACGCCGCGACGGTGAACATGATGGGCGCCGTCTCACCGGCGGCCCGCAGCAGCCCCAGGATAATGCCCGTGATGATGCCCGGCAGCGCCTGGGGCAGCACGACGCGCCGGATGCCCTGCCAGTGGGTGCCGCCCAGGCTGGCGCTCACGGTGCGATACTCCACCGGCACCGCCCGCAACGCCTCCTCTGAGGTGCTGATGATCACCGGCAAGGTCATGATCGCCAGGGTCAACGAGCCCGCCAGGATCGAGGTGCCGAACTGCAACAGCAAGACGAATAGCCCCAGGCCGAACAGCCCATAGACCACCGAGGGGATGCTGGCCAGGTTGACGATGGCCAGCCGGATGGCGCGGGTGAGGGCGTTGTCGCTGGCATATTCCGAGAGGTACACGGCGGCCCCTACCCCGACGGGGATCGCCACCAGGCCGGTGCCCAAGGTGAGCAGCAGCGTCCCCACAATGGCGGGAAAGATGCCGCCCGCCTTCATGCCGTCGCGCGGCATGCCCGTCAGGAACTCCCAGTTCACGGCCGGCAGGCCGTTGTAGATGATGGCCCCGATGACCAGCAGGATGGGCGCCACCACCAGCAGGCTGATCAGGCCCAGCCCCACAAAGCCCAGCTTTTGCGTCAGGTGGCGGTTCATCAGCGCAGCCCTCCCCGGGTCCGCCGCCGGAACATGACGGAGGCCGCCGCCAACGTGATGGAGAAGGTGACGATAAACAGGATCAGGCCGACGCCAAATAGCACATGGTAGTGGGTGCTGCCGTGGGCCACCTCGCCCATCTCGGCGGCGATGGTCGCCGTCATGGTGCGGGCGGGCAGAAAGAGCGCCCGCAACGAGGCGGGCATGCGCGCCGCGTTGCCCGTCACCATCATCACCGCCATGGTCTCGCCGATGGCCCGGCCCATGCCCAGCATCAGCGCCATCAGGATGCCCGAGCGGCCCGCCGGCACCACCACGCGCCAGATCGTCTGCCACTGGGTGGCGCCCATGGCCAGCCCGGCATCACGGTAGCTCTTGGGCACCGCATCCAGCGCGTCTTCGGCCACGCTGATGATGGTGGGCAGCGCCATATAGGCCAGGAGCAGCGCCCCGGTGAAGGCGGTGAGGCCCGTGGGCACATGCAGCGTCTCGCGGATGATCGGCGCCAGAGTGATCATGCCGAAAAAGCCCAGCACCACCGAGGGGATGCCGGCCAGCACCTCGATCAGGGGCTTGAGCACCTCGCGCGCCCAGGAAGGGGCGATCTCACGCACGAACACGGCCGTCCCCACGCCCAACGGAAAGGCGATCAGCATGGCGACCACCGTCACCACCAGCGAGCCCACGATCAAGGGGAGGGTGCCAAAGAGGCCTGAGGTGGGATACCAGCGCACGCTGAACAGGTTGTCCAGCGGCACTTCCAGGAAGGCGGGGACGCCCTCGAACAGCAGGAAGACGAAAATCATGGCGACAAAGCCGATGGCCGAGAAGCCGAGGACGCGGACGAGCGTCTCGATCAGCCATTCTAGCTTTCTGCGCAGAGGAACGCCGTTTGCAGGGGCCATATCACCTCGTGTGCCAAGAGGGGTTCAGTGCAGCGGCACGAACCCCAACTCCTTCACCAGTTGCTGACCATCGCCCAGGATCCAATCCAGGAGCGCCTTGATCTCGCCCGTCGGATCGCCCGCCGTGTACATGTACAGGGGCCGCGAGATCGGGTAGCTGCCGTCGTTGACCGAATCCACCGAGGGCAGCACGTACGGCCCCTCGGCGTCGATCCCCACGGCGACCATCTTTTGATCGGGCGTCACGTAGCCCAGCCCGTCATACCCGATGGCATTGCGGTTCTGCCGCACCTCGGCGCTGATCCCCTCGGACGAGGGCATCAGGAGCGTATCCGGCGAGAAGAGCGCCTCGTCGTCCTTGCGACCCAGGCGGACGACGTTCTCTAAAAAGAAAACATAGGTGCCCGAGTTGGATTCGCGGGAGAGGAGCACGATGGGCCGATCATAGCTGCCCACCTGGCTCCAGTTGGTGATCTTGCCGGTGTAGATGTCCGAGATCTGCTGCAGCGTAAGGTGCTCGACGGGATTATCGGGGTGGACGACGATGGCGATGGCATCCCGCGCCACCGTGAACTCGCGCGGCTCGATGCCGTTGGCCTGCGCCGCCTCGATCTCTTCCTCTTTCATGGCGCGCGAGGCGTTGGCGATATCCACCGTCCCGTTGATCATGGCGGCGATGCCGGTGCCCGAGCCCCCGCCGGTCACCGAGATGCGCACGTCGGGGCGGATCAGGGCGTAGGCTTCGACCCAGGCCAGGGCCAAGTTGACCAGGGTGTCAGAGCCTTTGTTCTGGATCGTCTGGGCCGCGCCCCCACCCCCGGCTGACGCCTCCGCCGCGGGACGGCACCCTGCCAGGATGGGCAGGAGGACAACAAGGAACGCGAGGCAGACGCACACAAGCAGTGGGCGAGGCTGGCTGTTCGCATACAGGCGGCGAGTGGGTCTCAACTCGAAACTCCGACAAGGATTCCGGACTGGCCACGATGCATTCTAGCGAGAGGCTGCAGGGTTAGCAAATCCGATGCCAAACGCAGTATACAAGAGCATGGCGCGCCGGCGCAAGGCCGCGCGGCCCACAATCGCGCTGCGCCTTGACCATCCTCCCCTGCTACGACTAGAATCCCCGCGACGTACGACACCCCTGCTGACAAGGAGATCTGCCATGAGTGACAAGATCCGCATCGCCCTGATCGGCACCGGCCAGATCGGCACGCGTCACCTGGAGAGATACGCCCAGGTGCCCGACGCCGAGGTGGTGGCCATTTGTGATCTGCGCCGGGAGCACGCCCAGAGCCTGGCTTCGCGCTTCAACGTGCCAGATGTGTACGCCGACTATCACGAGATGCTGGCCCGAGACGATATCCAGGCGGTGGATGTGTGCCTGCACAACCGGCTGCACCGCCCGGTGGCGATCGATGTCCTGGAGGCGGGCAAGCACTGCTACTGCGAAAAGCCCATGTCCTGGACCTATGCCGATGCCAAGGCCATGTACGAGGCCGCCCAGCGCACGGGGCGCAAGCTGCATATCCAGCTCAGCACCATCTACCAGAACGAGGCGCGCGCCGCCAAACGCATCATCGACGAAGGCCACCTGGGCAAGATCTACTTTGCCAAGACGATCCACTACCGCCGCCGCGGACGCCCCTATGTGGATGGCTACGGCGCGCCCGCCTTTGTCAACACCGGCACCTCGGGCGGCGGCGCCATGCTGGACATGGCCGTCTATCACATCTCGCTGATCCTCTATCTCCTGGGCAACCCCATGCCAGAGACCGTCTCCGGCGCCACCTACCAGATCCTGGAGAACATGTACCCCGGCCGCCGCGAGGAATCGCGCTACAACGTGGAGGAGCTGGGCATGGCCTACATCCGGCTGGCGGGGGGCATCAGCCTGATGATGGAGGAGGCCTGGGCCATTCAGTCGGATAACCCCGCCAACGACCAGATCATGGGCTCGCGGGGCGGGCTGCGGGTAGACCCCCTCACCTACTTTACCACCCTGGCCGATCTGGAGATGGACGGCACCTTTGACGTCAAGCAGGGCCTGTGGCGCTGGGAGCAATGCGATCCGCTGCAGGTCTACTACTCCGAGTCGCAGCGCCACTGGGTCGCCGCGCTGCAAGGGCGCGTGCCCCTGATCGATACCGCCGGGGTGGCCCTGAACACGGCGCTCATCACGGAAGGCGTCTATCTCTCCAG
Source organism: Anaerolineales bacterium UBA1429 (assembly GCA_002329325.1). Lineage (GTDB taxonomy): Bacteria > Chloroflexota > Anaerolineae > UBA1429 > UBA1429 > UBA1429. The sequence continues at coordinate 11,863 of DCTX01000039.1, read as the reverse complement.
CCACCTGGGCCGCGAGGTGTCTCGCGCCGAGATCGAGGCCGCCGAGCCCGGCCTGGGCCGCGAACGAGCATAGGCAAGCCTCGCCCAATGTACAGACGAAGGGGCGCCTTCGGGCGCCCCGCCCGGATTCAGTCCCAAGGCGGTACGAGTTCGTCCTCAAAGGAGCACCCTATGGCCCATGACAAGCTCAGAGTCGGCCTGATCGGCACCGGCATGATCTGCAACATCGCCCATGTGCCCGCCTGGCGCGCCCTGGCCGACCAGGTCGAGATCGTGGGGGCGGCGGACGTGGTGGCCGAGCACGCGCGGGGCACCGCGCAGGCCCACGGCATCCCCCACTGGTACGATGACCCACAACGCATGCTGGACGAGTTGCGCCCCGATATCGTCTCGGTGAGCGCGCCCAACAGCTACCACAAGCCGTGGACCCTGGCGGCGCTGGCGGCTGGCGCCCACGTGCTCTGCGAGAAGCCGGTGGCCACCAGCTATCGCGACGCCGTCGAGATGTACGCCGCCGCCGATGCGGCGGGCAGGCTGCTGATGGTGGGCCAGAGCCTGCGCTTTCGCAGCGAGAATCAGGCCGCCAAGTCGCTGGCCGAATCCGGCTACCTGGGCGACGTCTACTATGCCGAGGCGGGAGCCATGCGGCGGCGCGGCGTGCCCACCTGGGGCCAGTTCCACATGGCCGAGCACTCGGGCGGCGGGCCCCTCTACGACATCGGCGTCCACGCCCTGGACCTGGTGCTCTGGTTGATCGGCAGCCCCAGGGTGATGGCGGTCAGCGGGGTCACCTACACCAAGCTGGCCAACCGCGACGAGGGTCTGGTGACCTCCCAGGCGGATAGCGGCGCGCCCCAGGGGGTGCCCAACGCCCGCCCCTATGACTATCGCGAGTTCGACGTGGAGGACCTGGGCGTGGGGTTCTTGCGCCTGGAAAGCGGCATGACGGTGGTGCTGCGGGCTTCGTGGGCGGCCAATATCCCCGAAGGCACCGGCAACACGTTCATCCTGGGCACCAAGGCGGGCATGGCCCTCGGCCCGCTGCGGATCATCGGCACCCTGGGCGCCTATCAGGCCGATACCACGCCCCTGGTGCCGGATCGCAACGAGCCCTTTGCCACCGGGCACATCCGCGAGGCGGCCCACTTTGTGCGGGCCATCCGCGGCGAGGAGGAGCTGAGCATCAAACGGGAAGAGGTGCTGAACGTCATCCACGCCCTGGAAGGGCTGTATCGTTCAGCCCAGACCGGCGCCGAGGTGCGGCTGGATTGGTAGCGCGCAGGCGTGGCGCCCGGCATCGCCTCGCGACCTCGCCACTCACAGAGGAGGCAAGAGCTGACATGACCAAGAAATACCGCCTGGGGATCATCGGGTTCGGGCACATGCACATCAACAACGTGGCGCAGCTCTACGCGGCGCACCCGCAGGTCGAGTGGGTGGCCTGCGCCGATACCACGCCCCTGGTGCCCGAGCTACGCGTCGCGCCGTACACCCGCGCGTGGAACCGGGAGAACGTCATGGCCCGCGTGGGCCTTTCGACCTACTATGATCTGTTCTACGAGATGCTGGTCAAAGAGGCGCTGGATATCGTCATCGTCACCTGCGAGAACGCCCAGCACCCCGAGGTGGTGGAGGCGTGCGCGGCGGCTGGCGTGCACGTGTGCGTCGAAAAGCCCATGGCCGCCAGCCTGGGCGACGCCTTGCGCATGGTCCGCGCCTGCGTGGCCGAGGACGTGACCATGCTCGTCAACTGGCCCCTCACCTGGTCGCCAGCGGCCCGCAAGGCCAAGGAGCTTCTGGAAGAGGGCATCATTGGCCAGGTGCTGGAGGTCAAGTGGCGTTCGGGCCACACGGGCCCCCTGGGCCCCGGCGCGGCCCACGCCGGCGTGGACGAGGCGGCCCAGCCCCTCAGCGGCCCCGAGCGCGCCGCTACCTGGTGGCACCAGACGGCCGCGGGCGGCGGCGCCATGCTGGACTTCTGCTCCTATGGCGCCATGGTGAGCCGCTGGTACATTGGCCAGCCCGCCCAGGCCGCCCTGGGCATGCGCGCCAACCTGCACAGCCAGTGGGGCGATGCCGACGACAACGCCGCGATGCTGCTGCGCTATCCCGGTGCCATGGCCCTGCTAGAGGGCTCCTGGACCACGCGGGATCACGGCATACCCACCGGTCCCATCATCTATGGCGTGGATGGCACCCTGGTGGTGGATCGGGATGCCGAAGGGCCCTGCGTGCGCCTGGAGCGCGGCGGCGGCGATACCACCATCTACCGCCCCGAGCCTCTGCCCCAGGGCCGCCACGACGTGGCCCACGAGTTCATCCACCACCTGGAGACGGGCGAGCCACTGCACCCCACCCTGGACATGCAGCACAACCTCGAGTACATGGCCATCCTGGATGCGGGGCTGCGCTCCGCCCAGAGCGGCCAGATCGAGCTGGTGAACAACGCCGCCTGGAATATCGGATAGGGAGGGCTCATGGACAAGGTCTCGCTGGCATCCTATGCCTTTCACGGCCTTTTGGCCCAGGGCATGGTAGACGTCTTTGGCTATCTGGAGAGCTGCAAGTATCGCTATCAGGTGCAGGCTGACATCTGGAACGGGATGCTGCTCAGCACAGAAGAGGACTATATCCGCAAGGTCAGGGAGGCGCTGGACTCGCGCGACCTGATCCTGGCCAACCTGTGCGTGGATGGCGCCCACATCTGGGAGGACGATCCCGCAGCGCGGGAGGCCAATCACCGCAACGCCCTGGCGCACCTGGAGGCCGCCGAGCGCCTGGGGGCACGCACCGTGCGCATCGACGCGGGCGGCGCCCACGATGCGCGCACCTTTACCCAAGAGCAGTTCGACCTGATCGTGGCGCGCTATCGCGAGTACGCCCAGCGCGCGGGGGACAACGGCTACCGCGTGGGCCCCGAGAACCATTGGGGCCCCGAGGTGGTGCCGGAGAACATGCTGCGCATCTGCCAGGCGGTGGACCACCCCGCCTTTGGCGTGCTGCTCCACTTTCGCGGCGATCCCGGCGACCGGGTGATGGCACCCTGGGCGATGCACACCCACGTGGCGTGGAACATCACCGAGGGGCCGCTGACGGCCTGCATGGACATGCTGCGCGACGCGGGCTATGAGGGCTACTGGGGCGTGGAACACCACACCGGCCGCAACGAGTACACCGAGGTGGCCGTGCAGATCGCCCGGGTGCGCGATGTCCTGTGGCGCTGGCAGTGCGGCGCGTGACCGGAGCTATCTCGCGCCGAGGGCAAAGAACGCCGAGACGAGGGGCCTCGAACGGTGGCCTGCGCGCACCAGCGTCTGCCGCCGTCAGCTTGGCCATATCCAGATTGTAGCGTGAATTCGGGAGGCAAGATGCAGATTTCGTTGATGTCGTACACCTTCAACCCCATGACGCGCGATGGCACCATGGATGCCTTTGGCTACCTGGAGACGGTGCGCTACCGCTATGGCCTGCGCACGGCGGACCTGTGGAACCGCACCCTGGCCAGCATCGACGAGGGCTATCTCAAGACGGTGCGCCAGGGCCTGGTGGAGCGGGAGCTGGAGCTGGTGAACCTGGCCGTGGACGGCGCCCACATTTGGGAGGACGATCCCGAGGTGCGCGCCCAGCACTACCAGGTGGCCGTGGATCACATGCGGGTGGCCGAGGCGCTGGGCGCCAAGACGCTGCGCATCGACGCCGGCGGCGGCCGCAACGCCCGCGATTTCACCGCCGAGGAGTTTGATCATATCGTGGCGCGGTTCCGCGAATACGCTCAGCGCGCCTATGACAACGGCTACAAGGTGGGCCCGGAGAACCATTGGGGCGCCGAGGCGGTGCCCGAGGTCCTCAAGCGCCTCTGCGAGGCGGTGGACCACCCGGCCTTTGGCGTGCTGCTGCACACCAAGCGCTGGTTCGGCGACCAGGCTGCCCAGGGCGACGAGATCATCGCCCCGTGGGCGATGCACACCCACCTGACGCCCAACCTCTCCGACGAGGCGCTGGCGGAGACCATGGCCATGCTACGGGATGCGGGCTACCAGGGCGCCTGGGGCATCGAGATGGGCGGCGCCTCGTATGCAGAGGCAGGCGTCGCAATCGCGCGGGTGCGCCGCGTGCTGGAGGGCTGGCGCCTAGCAGAGGCCTAGGCGCGCGCGAACGACACAAGAGCGGGGCCAGATGCCCCGCTCTTGTTCTGTGGGCCAATCCTCCCGCCAGGACGGCAGGCCGCAGGGAGACCTTCACATCTTGACGCTCTCTGCGCCCTCTGCGCGAGACCCTCCTGCCGCACGTAACCCGGATGATCCCCACGCCAAGACGCCAGGCCGCAGAGTAACCTTCACGTCCTGGCGCTCTCTGCGCGAGATCTATCCCTCCGCTTGCGCGGTGCGCATGGCATCCACATAGTGGATCAGGCCGCGCTCACCGTTCACCAGCCAATCGGCATCTTGCTCAGCGATGGCCTCGGCGACGCCCGGCGCCAGCCCCACCATCAGCTCGGCCTTGAGGGTGCGCAGCGTCACATAGGGGGCGGGCATGTACCGGGTCACCTCCGCCAGGTCGGTGGTGTGGGGCCAATGGCGATCCTCCAGCAGACGGCGATAGTTCACATCGCCCTTGAGCAGGACCAGATCGGCTCCCGCCAGGTGTTCCGCCAGATCCGGCGGCAACGCCGTAAAATGGCGGCTCGTCGTCCAGAACCAATGGCTCTCGATCTGGATGCGCCCATCCTCCTCGGCGCGGCGCAGCGTCGCCCCGAGCCGGCGACAGGCCGGGTCGGACATGGCCTCCAGCGCCTGACGCGCCAGGGCATAGTCCTTGGGCATGGTGTCGGAGACGTAGAAAGGTTGCGCCTTGAGGTGCAGGCGCACCTGCCCCACCAGATCGTGCTCCAGCAGCAGACCGATCAGGCCCATATCCGCCAGGATCTCGGGGCCGCTGTTGTCCGCCACCCAGTCCAGCCGGTGCACCCGGCCCGAAGCCAGCAACTCCCACACAACGCGGCGATGATCGACCAGGATGCGGTGGCTCTCCTCGCCGTCGGCCTCGCTGCTGGCCGCCACGGCGATGTTGCTCAGGTCGGCCCGGTTGCCCCAGAGGCAGCGCGCCAGACCGATCTGGACCCTGGTCTCCAGATCGAGGCCGCTCACCGCGCCGTAGTGGCGCTGGGTAGCGGCCAGCCCCTCGCCCAGGGCCTCGCGCTTCTGCGGCTCGTAGGGATCCAGCAGAAAGAGCGGGCCCGGCTCAAAGAAGCGCACAGCCGCCAGGATGCGCCGGTAAAAGTAGGTCTCGGCCAGGAACCAGGGCAGATCGAGCCAGGCCGCGCCCTGCCAGGGATGCAGGGCCTGGCGCCACTCCTGGGCGTCGTGGGCGCCCTCGGGCAGGAGCCCCACCGGGCCCGCCTGCAGCTCGGCGGCGAGACCCTCCAGGGCAGCGACGATCTCGGCGGGATATCGTTGTGTGGCGATCACCTGGGCGATGACGCCCGGCTTGCGGCGCTGGATCGTGTGTCGGGCAAAGGACCCCGGGTCTGAGGCCATCAAGAACGGTGGCAGCATGGCGTTCCCTCCTTTTCAGCCGCTGCATTGTACACCGGGCAGCGCGGGCGGGCCATTTCGGGTTCAGCCCCACGGAAGGGGGGCCCCGCCCGGCGTTTTGACAGTCGCGTCTCTTGAGTCTATACTCGTTTTTTGAATCCCTTTGCCACAGCGCGACGAAACGACGGGCACCCATATGCAAGAGCACCAGCTCGAGACCCTGGAATTCGACAAGATCCTGCAGCAACTCGCCGAGCATACGGCCTTTTCGGCCAGCCGCGCGTTGGCGCTGGCCCTGCGCCCCGTGGCCGATGAGGGCGAGGTGCGCCGCCGCCAGCAGGAGACCAGCGAGGCCAAGGCGCTCCTGGCCACCCGCGTCGAGCTGAGCGTGGGCGGCGCCCGCGATGTGCGCCCCCAGGCCAGGCGCGCCCAACTGGAGGCCATGCTGCCCGCCGACGAGCTGCTGGCGGTCCACAACACGTTGCGCAGCTGCCGCGATCTGTACCAGAAACTCTCGCCACTACACGCCGAGGCGCCCCTCCTCTCCGACATGGCGAGCCAGATCCGCCCCCTGCACCATGTGATCGAGGAGATCGAGCGCTGCCTGGACTATGACGGTGAAGTGCTGGACTCGGCCAGCCCAGAGCTGGCCCGCATCCGTCGCGAGAGCTTTGTCGCCAAGGAGCGCTTGCTGGAGCGTCTGCGCCGCCTGGTGAGCAGCTCCGAGACAGCGCGCTACCTGCAGGAGCCCATCGTCACCGAGCGCAACGGGCGTTATGTCATTCCCCTGAAGGTCGAGTTCCGCGGGCGCATCCCCGGCATCGTGCAGGATCAATCCTCCAGCGGGGCGACCCTGTTCATCGAGCCGCTGGCCACCGTGGAACTGAACAACCACTGGCACGAGCTGCAGATCGCCGAGCGCCACGAGGTGGCCCGCATCCTGCGCGCCCTCAGCGCCCTGGTGGGCGAAGAGGCTGAGAACATTGTCAACAACGTGCGGCTGCTGGCCCAGATCGATCTGGCCCTGGCCAAGGCCCACTACAGCTACGGTCTCAACGGCATCTCGCCCGAGCTCACCCAGGCGACCTGGCCCCTCTCCGAGGAGCCTGTGCCGCCCCACCGGCAGCCGGCATACCTGCTCAGGGCGCGCCATCCCCTGCTGGATCCCGCCACCGTGGTGCCCATCGACGTCTTTTTGGGCGGCAACGACACCGTGGTGGTCATCACCGGGCCCAACACGGGCGGCAAGACCGTCTCGCTCAAGACGGTGGGGCTGCTGGCGGCCATGCACCAGGCCGGGCTGCATATCCCGGCCCGCGAAGGCTCCCGCCTGCCGGTGTTCTCAGGCATCTATGCCGATATCGGCGATGAGCAGAGCATCGAGCAAAGCCTCTCGACCTTCTCGTCGCACCTGACCCATATTGTCGCCATCCTGGAGCAGGCCGACGCCCGCTCCCTGGTGCTCCTGGACGAGATCGGCGCCGGCACCGATCCCGTGGAGGGCGCGGCCCTGGCCCAGGCCCTGATCGGCGAGTTCCTGGCGCGCCGTTGCTTGACCCTGTGCTCGTCTCACTATGCCGAGCTCAAGGTGTACGCGTTTGGCACGCCCGGCGTGCAGAACGCCAGCGTCGAGTTCGATGTCAAGACCCTCTCGCCCACGTTTCGTCTGAGCATCGGGCTGCCGGGGCGCAGCAACGCCCTGGCCATCGCCGAGCGGTTGGGCCTGCCGGAGGGGATCCTGGCCCAGGCGCGCCATCTGGTCTCGCCCGAGGCGGCCGGCGCCGATATCCTGCTGGAGAACGTTCGCAACGCCAGCGAGGCGGCCGATGTGGCCCGGCGCGAGGCCGAGGCCGCCCGCGACCGCGCCCAGGCCCTGGAGCGCGAGTTGCGCTTCAAGCTTGGCCAGATCGAGGAGGCGCGGCGACAGGTGATCGAGGAGGCGCGCCAGCAGGCTCGCGAGGAGCTGGAGCAGCTGCGCGACGAGTTGCGCCGCTGGCGGCAAAAGGCCGCCGCCCAAGGATCCACGGAAACGGTGAAAGAGATGCTGCGCGCCGTGGACCGGCTGGAGGAGCGCGTGCAGCCCGTGCAGCCGGTGGGCGAGCCGCCCGTCGCCACCGAGGCCGAGCTACAGGTGGGCGACCGGGTCTACCTGCCCTCGCTGGGCCAGGAGGGCCAGCTACAGGAGATCGACGGCGACGCGGGCCAGGTGAGCATCGGCGGCTTTCGCGTGCGCACAGAGCTGGACCGGATCGAGTTCCGCGGGCGCGAGCACCGCCCGGCCCCCGCCCAGGCCGAGACGTCGGTGCGACGCCCCGTCGGCGCCTCACCCGGCATTGAGCTGGACCTGCGCGGCCTCCGCGTGGAGGAGGCCGCGCCCGTGGTGGCCAAGTACCTCGAGGACGCCTACCTGGCTGCCCTGCCCTGGGTGCACATCATCCACGGCAAGGGAATGGGCGTGCTCAAGCAGGTGGTACGCGATCAGTTGCGGGGCCACCCCTTGGTACGCTCCTTCCGCCCCGGCGAGCTCTCGGAAGGCGGCGACGGCATCACCGTCGTGCAGCTGGAGAGCGCCGAGTAAGCGACGAGGGAGCGGCCCGGCGTCCCGCGGGCGTGGGCGCCGCCCGCAGGCAAGCCTGCCCGCCCGGCTCCGTTACAAGTACGCCGCCAACTGCTCCGCCATGGCCCGGTTCATGCTGGGCACGGCAGCCAGCTCCTCGATGCTGGCCTGGCGGATCGCCTCCAGCGAGCCGAACCGCTTGAGCAGCGCCTGGCGGCGCTTGGGGCCGATGCCGGGGACCTCGTCCAGCAGCGAACGGGTGCCCTCCTGCTCGCGCAGCTTGCGGTGATAGCTCACGGCAAAGCGGTGGGCCTCATCGCGGATGCGCTGCATCAGGTACAGGGCCTGAGAGCCTCGCGGCAGCCGGATGGACGTGGCTCGCCCCGGGACAAAGATCTCCTCCTCCTGCTTGGCCAGAGCCACAGTGGCGATCTGGCCGACGCCCAGCGCCTCCATCACCTCGCGGGCTACGCCGAGCTGGCCCTTGCCCCCATCCAGGATCACCAGATCGGGCAGGATCGCCCAGCGTTCGTTCTTGCCGTCTACGGCCCGCCTCTCCTGGGCGTCGCGGGCGCGCTGAAAGCGCCGCGTGAGCATCTCGCGCATGGAGGCATAGTCGTCGGTACCCTCCACCGTGCGGATGCGGAAGCGGCGATAGTCCTGCTTGTTGGGCGTCCCCCGCTCAAAGACCACCATGCTCCCCGTGGTGTGGCTGCCCTGGATGGTCGAGATGTCATAGCACTCCATGCGCACAGGCGGCTGCGGCAGCCCCAGCGCCTCCTGCAGCTCTGTCAGCGCCTGGGTCTGGCGGTGGGTATCCACCTCCCACTCCATGCGCAGCCGCTCCAGGGTCTCGATGGCATTCTCGTGGGCCATCCTGACCACGGCGCGCTTGTCGCCCCGCTTGGGGACCTTGATGGTCACTTTACTGCCGCGCCGCGAGCGCAGCCAGGAGGCGATGACGGCGAATTCGTCGAGATCGTGCTGCAAGAGGATCTCGGGCGGGATCTGGCTGGTCTCGCTGTAGAACTGCTTGATGAAGGACCCCATCACCTCGGCGTCGTCCTCTTCCTGCGCGCCGGTGAGGACAAAGTACTCGCGCCCGATCAGCCTGCCATCGCGGATGAAAAAGACCTGGACGCAGGCCTGGCCGTCGTCGCGGGCCAACGCGATGATATCATGGTCGTGCAGGTGATCGGAGACGATGCGCTGGCGCTCGATGACCTGATTGATGGCGCTCACCTGATCGCGCAGGGTGGCGGCGCGCTCAAAGTCGAGGGCCTCGGCGGCCTGGACCATCTGGCGGCCCAACAGCTCCACCACCTGCTCCGAGCGCCCCTCCAGAAAGAGACAGGCCTGAAGGATCATCTCTCGATAGCCGGCCTGGTCGACGGCGCCGATGCAGGGGCCCAGGCAGCGCTTGATGTGATAATAGAGGCAGGGCCGCGCGTCTTGGCCGGTGATCTCGCGGTTGCAGGTGCGATAGGGGAACAGGCGGCGCAACACCTCCAGCGTCTGGTAGACCGCCTGAGACGAGGTAAAGGGGCCAAAGTGGCGTGCGCCATCCCGCTGCGACTGGCGCACAATCTGGATGCGTGGGTAGGGCTCCTGCAGGCTGACCCGTATGTAGGGATAGCGCTTGTCGTCTTTGAGGCGTACGTTGTAGCGCGGGCGGTGCCGCTTGATCAGCTCCGCCTCCAGGATCAGCGCCTCCAGCTCCGATTCGGTGACGATCCACTCGATATCGGCGATCTCGGCCACCAGGCGCTCGGTCTTGGCGGTGTGCCCCGCCGAGGCGTGGAAGTAGGAGCGCACCCGGTTGCGCAGCACCACAGCCTTGCCCACATAGATGACCTTGCCATTGGCGTCATGCATGAGATAAACGCCCGGCTTGTCTGGCAGGCCGGCCAGTTTGGCGCGCAGATGTTCTTCGATAGCCATTACTCTAGGACGCTCAACCTGTCATGCACTATATCGGTTGATGATTATACCGCCGGCAGGCGTCAGCACTAATTCGGTATCGTGTAACGGCGCGGTTGCAGCTTGTGTGGGGCTTGTGCCAAGTCCGCAGAAAAGACCGGGCGCCCGGCGGCGTGCCGGGGGTTACATCGTTGCAAGCGCCATTTCATACACCCGGTAGCGCCGCAACGGCACCGCCCCCAGCCGCCCCAGCGCGTTGTTCATGCGGATGTTGTCTTCCAGCACATAATTGACTTCCATCCGCAGCTCATCGTGGAACAGCCCTTCATACAGGCGACGGTACAGCAGCGTATCCACCGCCTTGCCCTGATAGGCGGGCACCACGCCCAGGGCCCACATGCGATATTGCTTCAGGCGGGGCACGCCCCACAAGAGCTTGAGCCAGCCCAGCGGCAACAGGCGGCCACGCAGCCCCTTGAGCAGCACGTTGATATCGGGCAGGGCGAGGGCAAAGCCGATGGGCTGCCCCTGGGCATCTTCGGCGATCAACATGGCCTTGGGGCTGACGATCTGCCGCAGATCGCGGGCCAACGCCGCGCTTTCGGCGGCGGTGACGGGATAATAGCCCCAATTATCGGCGATGGAGCGATTGGCCAGTTCCATGAGCGTGCTGACGTCGGCTGCCAGGTTCTTGGGATTCACCGAGCGCACCGTGACGCCCAACCGCTGTTGCACGCGGTCGGTCAGGGTGAGATAGCGGCCGGGAAAGACATAGCCCGCGGGCACGTTGATATCATAGACCAGCAGATCGCGAGCCTTGTCCAGGCCAAAGCCGGTGAGGTAGCCGTTATAGGTCGGGGGGTTGTATGGCGCCATCAAGGTCGGCGCCGGGGTAAACCCCTCGACCACCAGCCCCCACTCTTGCGAGGCAAAACTCCACGGCCCGCGCAGCCGCGCCATGCCCCGCGCCGCCACCCAGTCACTGGCGGCCGCCAACAAGAGGCTCGCTCCTTGCTCGCCCGCCGCACACTCAAAAGAGCCAAACAGCCCGATCGGCTCCTGCCAATAATCCACGGCCAGCCGATCTATAAAGGCGGCGATGCGCCCCATCACGCGGTCGCCATCCCACAGCAGGTAAAGGGCGTATTCGCAATGATCGAGCATCGGGTTGCGCTGGGGATCGAACTGCGCCCACTGTTCGCTGCGCAGCGGCGGCACCCAGACGGGATCATCCCGATAGAGGCGGTAGGGCAGCTCGACGAAACAACGCAGGTCGGCGCGCGTCTGGACGGGGCGAATCTCCATCGGTTCTCCTTTTGGTCCGCTACATCAACCGGCCTCGACAACATTGCACCCCGGCCAAGGCAGCGCCTCTGCTCAGAACGCTTCCTGGGCCGTGCGCGCAATGATCTCTTCTTGCAACTCGCGACTGAGATCGCAAAAGTAATCGCTATAGCCGGCAACACGCACCAGCAGCCCGCGGTGCTCATCGGGATGCGCCTGAGCGGCGCGCAAGGTTTCGGCATCCACCACGTTGAACTGAATGTGGTGCCCGCCCAGCTTGAAATAGGTGCGGATCAACGCGGCCAGGCCGGCGATACCCTCGTCGCTCGCCAGCACGCCGGGCTGGAACTTTTGGTTGAGCAGGGTGCCGCCGGTGCGCGCGTGATCCATCTTGGCGGCCGAACGCACCACCGCGGTCGGGCCACGGCGGTCGGCGCCCTGCACCGGCGAGATGCCCTCTGACAGCGGCCTGCCCGCCAGGCGCCCATCGGCTGAGGCCCCCATTACCGACCCAAAGTAGATGTGGCAGGTGGTGGGCAGCATATCAATGTGGTAGGCGCCCCCGCGC
>DCTX01000074.1 GCA_002329325.1 Anaerolineales bacterium UBA1429 | reverse complement strand
CCGCAGGTCGCTTCGCCCGTCGTCGCGTTGTAGGCGCAGTCGCCGTTGGTCAGCTCGAACGCCACCTGCGGATCCAGAACGTCCGTTACCATGACGTTCTCGGCGTCCGAAGGCCCGTTGTTGGTGACCACGACTTCGTAGCGGATCTGCTCGCCAGCGTAGACCTTCTCAGGCATCCCGACTTTCTCGACCATCAGATCGGCCTCGTTGATGATGGTGGTCTCCACCGAGGCTTCATTGTTGGCCGCGTCCGGATCCCATGTCCCCGCCATCGGCTCGACGACGTTGGACATCACCGCAGCGGTGTTGGTGATCACACCGGCAGGAGCGTCGCTCTTGACCATGGTCTTGACGAGGATGCCCACCGTATCGCCTGCGGCCACGGTCTCGGCATCACACGCCAGAGTGCCAAACTCAGCCGAGTATGTGCAGGTCGCAGAACCCATCACATTCTCGATCGACAACACATCCAGCACCGCCGGGATGTCATCCCAGAGATGGACCTTGACCGCCGAGGAGGGCCCGTTGTTGGTTACCCAGATGGCATAGTCCAGCGGCATGCCTGCTGCGACTGTGTCCAGCTCGCCTTCCTTGGTGATCTCCAGGTCTGCGGCCGTGCTCACGGCTGTGAGGTTGGTCGCATAGTTGTTGTCGTTGAACGGGTCAAAGATGTCGCTGAACGTCCAGGCGTCGTTCTCCAGGAGCGTTCCGCTGGCCACCCACTCGGGCACGTGCACGTAGATCCTCACGGCCGCCGTATCACCGGCGCCCAGGCTACCAAAGCCACATGTGAACGGATCCTGCGCAGAACCCGGCGTACCCGTCGTGCAACTACCGTCCTGCACCTGGAAATCCATAACCGTCACCCAGGCGGGTAGACGATCCTGGATCACCACGTTCTCAGCAACGGAGGGACCGTAGTTGGTCACGCTGAGCGTATACTCGAGATCGTAGCCCGCCACCACCTCGTTTGCCACAAGGCCGCCGCCATACACTTGGCCCAGGGCGGACTTGGTCAGTTCGAGGTCAGAGACAGCCGTGATCTCGTGCTCGACAAAGGCATAGTTGTTGTCCCAGTTCGGGTCGATGCCGATTGGCGTCCCGGTCCGGGCCGAGTTATTGATGTCCTGGTCCTCCAACGCGAGGACGACCACCGTCAACACCCAGCGCCCGTCGCCAGTCAGGCCAATGGTCTCGAGCGGGTCGGTGAGACCGCAGAGGAAGTCTAGCTCACCGTTCGTCGATCCCATAGGAGGCATGACGGAGCAAGCATAGCCCGGACGGTTCGAGTCGATGGAAACCAGCTCAAACTCCATGTCCGAGCGCAGCATATCCTGTACATAGACGTCCCAAGCCCAGCTCGGGCCAAGGTTGTCCACGACGACGGTGTAGGTGAGTAGCTCACCCGCCCGCACCTGGCCGTCCGGCTTGCCGAACTTCTGGATGCGGAGGTCCGCCATGTTCAGGACATAGGTCTCGTTTTCGACCCACAAGGCCTCATCAGGCTCAGCCGTGTACGGCGGCGTATCGCTACGCACCGCCACGCGGTTGGTGATGACCGTGCCCGGGCCAACGTCCGGCGAGACCAGCGCCCAGATGTCAGCCGTCCATGTGCCACCGGCCGGGAGCGTCCCGATCTGGCAGCCCACGTGTCCATTGATGTCCACAGAGCAAGTGGGGTCGGAGGACACTTCAAAGCTCAGCGCCCCCAGCCAATCGCCAAAGTGATCCACAATGAACACGTTCTCGGCGTCCGAGGGGCCCTGGTTCGTCACCGAAATGACGTACTTGACCTGCTCGCCCGCCACGACCTTGCGCGGCACGCTCTCCTTGGTCGCTACGAGGTTCGCCTCAGCGACGACCTCGGTCTCCCAATCGAGGATGCTATCGGGGATGTACTCCCACTCCCAGTTATCGGTCAGGATCTCGACCGTATTGGTCATGACCGTGCCCACGGGCGTCGCCGGATCTACCAAGAAGCGCAGGTAGATGGAGAAGCCTTCGGGCGTGCCGAAACCGTCATGGGCGAGCACATCGCCCGCATTGCAGAACACGCCGCCCCAGTGGTCGCTAAAGGTGCAATCCACGTTGGCGTTCTCGATGTACGAGCCCAGGTAGGTCAGGTACTGGAGCGACTCGGGGCCGAGCCAGTCTTTGACGCGGAGGTTAAAGGCCGTCGAAGGGCCTCGGTTCTCCACAAAGATCTCGTACTCGACCACCGTGCCGGCCACGGCCGTATCGGGGCCTTCCTTCTCGACCATGATGTACGAGAGGTTCAGCACATCATTGTCTTGCCAGGTGGCCAGGTTATCGCTGGCGTCGATGTCAAAGGTGTCGCTGCTGATGGCAGCATCGTTGCGCATACGGCCATACTCGGCCATACCGCTGACGCGCCCTCTGACACTGGGATCCACCAGGAGATCGATGAAGATGATATCGCTCCAGCCGGAAGGTACCGTGCCCAGATTGATGATCATCGGATCGGTCGGATCGCCCGGCGTCCCACCCGAGTAGGTCATCGGTGTGCCGCCGTTCATGCGAACGTCCAGCACCACAACGCCTGCAGGCAGGAACTCGGTGACCACCACGTTCTCCGCCGTCGAAGGCCCATCATTCGCCACCATCAGGGCGTACATGATCGGGTCGCCGGTGTAGAACTCGATGGTCCAGCCGGGGGTGTACGGCGGCGCATAGGTGTAATAGTCCCAGCGCTCTTTAACGATGGAAAGATCCGCCACGGCCGTCACCGAGATCGCATCCCACGCCTCGTTGTTGGCCATATCCGGATCCGGCGTCTCCGCCACCACCGTAGCAAAGTTGTCTACATCCACGGCATCGTTCGCAACCAGACGGAACGAAGCCCGCAAGCGCCCTTGCGACGTGGGGCCCCTGGGATCCAGGAAGTTCGTAGCAAAGGTGCCTACGTCCGTCCCAAATTGCGTCGAAACCAGGGCACCCGTCGTGCAGGTGAACTGCTCGATAGAGCCGCCGCCCTGCGAGACGCTGAACGCGCAGCTCTGGATGCTCACCGCGCCGCTGGAGAGCAGCGTATCGGTGATCACCACGTTGCGCGCGGCCGAGGGCCCATAGTTATCCACGATGATGGTATACGTGAAGGTTTCCCCAGCGCGTATCTCATCATCCGGCTTGGAGATCTTGGACAGCCGCAGGTCCGCCAGCTCGTTCAGGAAGGTGTTCTCGCTGGCGCAGTTGTTGTCCCAATCGGGATCAACGTGCCTCGGCTCGCCCGATACCCAGATCTCTTCCATGAAGGCGCAAACGCTGTTGGTCAGCTTGGGCTCTTCATCGAGATCCAGCAGATCCGCGTATGCAGCCGGATCTACATAGCCCTCAACCACGATAACTGCGCTGGCGCCCACATCCAGGCCGTCCAGGCTGCAGAGGACCTGATCCTCGCCGCCCGGCCCGGTGCCCAGGGAGAGCGTGCAGGCATCATCATCAGCGATATACTGCACATAGATGGGCAGCGTGTCGGTGATGTTGATCTCGCGCGCAACGCTGGGGCCGTTGTTAGTTACCGTGATCTCATAGTAGACCTTCTCGCCCGCCACCACAGGGTTCGGAGAACCGGTCTTGCTGACGACGATGTCGCTCTCGCCGACGACGTTGGTATCCGCCGTCGCCCAGATGTTATCGACCGCGCCGCCCACGCCCGTGCGCCACTGGGCCAGCGTAAACGCTGGGGGTGCGCCCGGCGTGATGTCCGGATCAGGCGTCTCATAGTGAGCCGCCACCTGAGGATTCATGTTGTTGGCGGAAAGAGCCACGGCAAAGCCGATGATATCGTCGCTGGAAACCGGCGGCATATCGTTCGGCACGCGGTAGAGGAACTGCAGGATGCGAGTCTCACCCGCGCCCAGAGAGCCCAGCGAGCACGCGAACACGTCCTCGCCACCCGAGTTGGCCGGCATGCCACTCGACACATAGAACCATGTGCCCATGGTGCCAGCGGCGCCCGCCAGGGTGTTGCAGGGCACGCTCGAGCTGATCAGCTCCAGGTCGCGAATCGGATCGTCTTCCACAGTCCAGTTCCAGACGATCACATCGCGCGCTGCCGAGGGGCCCGTGTTGCTCACGGTCACCTCGTACAAAATCGTCTCCCCCGCCTTGACAAGGTTGGGGGTCAACGTTGGCTGCCGCGAGATGAGGGTCTGGAGATCGGCCCGCTCGTTGATCTCCAGGATGATCCGCTCTTGGTTCAGGTTCGGCGATGGCAACCGGATGTCGTTATCACCGGTAAGCCAGGCCGTGATCAGAACCGAGCCCGGGTTCCCCAGAGCCAACCACATGTCGTCGACTTCTACCTCGATGGCGAAGGTATCGCCCCAGGTAGCTCCGCCAATCCCCGCAGGAGCTTGGCTTCCATAGTCGACGACAACGGTCCCGTCCGGCAGGACGCTAAAGTCCCGAGACGCGTTCCCCGTCGGCGTGATGCCAGAGGGAAGGAACACGTTCAGGTACAGGTCCTCCGGATAGGCTCCGAGCGGATACTGAAACGAGAACGAGTAGTTGAGCCACTTGGTGTTTCCGGCCCGCAGCGAGTTGTTGTACGACCCAAAGGCCGAGTTACTCGGGGTGCCGACAAACGAAGTGACGTTGATGGTGCCCCCTGCCGCCACAGGCGTGGCCTGGAGCAGAGGCATCACCAAGAGGGACAAAGTGATCAGAAGCTGTACTATTGGGTGAATTCGACGTCTAGGTCTCATGTCTCGCTCCTTGATCGACAGAGCCAACAAAGGACCGCCGGTTCGTCACGTGCGACACCATCCTTTCTGTGGGCGAGGTACGAGCGGGCCTGGCAATCGCACTTGGGCGCCTGGAGGGAGCGAGGTAGTGGCAACAGCAAGGAACCCCGACAGGAGCCGCAAGCAGACAGGCACAGAGACACCCTCCTCAGATATGTATACCCGGGGTTTACGCCACTATCTGCATTAAAACACATGCGCATAGGCATGTCAAGCAATTTACGCCGCCGATTGTCCCACTATTCTAGCGGGCGCCTGCCCCGAAGCTCGGCAAGGGAGGACAATAGAAATTTGACCGCCGGTATAAAACGCAAATCCTTCGGCGCGATTGATGCCCTGGACTAGCCCAGCCTGCCCAGCGCGTTGACGCCCTCTTGTCGCCATGCTATCATGCCCCTGCTCGCGATTCCGCAGGCGCGCACCGTCGAACGCTACGTCGACGCGACGCCTTGCCACGAGATCCAGGGAGGCACTCTCATGCTCAAAAGTAGGGTACAAAGGTTTGCTGGGCTAGCCGTAGGTGCGCTCTTGGCGCTCGCGCTGGTGGGATGCGTTCAGGCCAAGCCAGAGAGGGAGCGGGAGCCGTTGCCCACCCTGCCGGTGGAGAGCGTCGAGGAGACGGCCCTTCTCGAAGCCGAGGGCGAGGAGATCGAGGTGGCCGAGGGCTCGGAGGCCGCCGAAGCCGCGCTGGGCGAGGAAGAGCCCGCTGCCGAGGCCCAGACGGAGGAGGTCGCCGAGGGCCAGGAGGGCGCCGCCGAGGCGGAGCAGCCGGAGGAGGTTGCCCCCGTCGAGGAGGCCGCCACCGAGCCGCCTGCGCCAACGCCGCAGCCCGAGCTTCCCCCGTATGATGGCCCCCTCTACGTGGTGCAAGAGGGTGACACCCTGGCATCCATCGCCATGATGCACGCCAGCACCGTGACGGCGTTCATGGAAGTCAACGGCATGAGCGATAGCGCGGCGATCTCCGTCGGCCAGGAGCTACGCCTGCCGCCTGGCGCCGTGCGCTACGATCCGGAGCAGCTCTCGACTTACATCGTACGCCCCGGCGACACCCTGAGCCACATCGCCGCCTGGCACCGCATGCCCATCGAGCAGTTGCAGGCCCTCAACCCTGCGCTCTCTAGCTCGGGCGTGCTGCGCATCGGCGACAAGTTGACCGTCCTGATCCAGCCGATCCCCGAGGGAGCCACGGTGCATGTGGTGCAGGCCGGCGAGTCGCTGGCCTCCATCGCGGCGCTCTATGGAGTGAGCCTGGTCGACCTGGCCCAGGCCAACTATATCAGCGACGCCAACCGGCTGGACGTGGGGCAGCAGCTCGTGATCCCCCAATAGCGAGCAAGCGGGCAGGTAGCCTGTGAAAGAGGATGAGCAGGTGACCCGGGACGACGAAGGGGCGCGGACGCGCCAGCGCAATTGCCTGATCCTCGCCCTTGTGCTGGCGCTGCTGTGCGCGGCAGCCGCCTGCTGCGTCGGCGCCTTCCTGCTGCTGAGAGGGGCGCCGAGCCTTTCGGGCGAGGCGGTGGACCTCGGCGCCTTCCAGGGCTCCGTAGGCGCCTCTCAGGCCGGCAACACCCTGCGCTTGCCGGGCTACCTGCCCCCCACGCTGGATCCCGCCCTGGTGCAGGATGCCACCTCTGCCGAGTATGCCGTGCACCTCTTCTCCGGGCTGGTCAGCCTCAGCGCCGAGCTCGAGGTGGTGCCAGACCTGGCCGAGAGCTGGGATGTGCTGGAGAATGGCCGCGTCTATCGCTTCTATCTGCGGGAGGATGCCGTCTTTGCCGATGGCTCGCCCCTCACCGCAGAAGACGTGGCCTATTCGCTGGAGCGGGCCTGCAGCCCCCAGATCGGCTCGCCCGTGGCGCTGACCTACCTGGGCGACATCGTCGGCGTCGAGGCCTACGCCCTGGGGCAGGCCAGCCACATCGCCGGCCTGGAGGTCGTTGACCCGTACACCCTGCGCATCGAGATCGATTCCCCCAAGGCGTACTTCCTGGCCAAGTTGACCTACCCCACGGCGATGGTCGTGGACCGCCGCCAGATCGAGGCCTCGGGCGAAGGCTGGGTGCTGCAGCCCAACGGCAGCGGGCCGTTCGTGCTCGAGGAGTTGAGCCGGGATCAGATCATCCTGCGGCGCAACGAACGCTACTACGGCGGCGCGCCCGCCCTGGAGCGCGTGATCTTTGAGCTGGGCGGCGGCCTGCCCATCACCATGTACGAGAACGATCAGCTCGACATCGTCTGGGCGACGGCAGACGAACTGGATCGCGTGCTGGATCCCCACCACCCCCTCTCCAGCGACGTGCGCATCGTGCCCGAGCTGAGCACCGAGTACCTGGCCATGGACGTCACCCGGCCGCCCTACGATGACCCGGCCTTCCGCCAGGCCATCTTGCATGCCATCGATCGCGACAAGCTGGCAGAGCTGGTGCTGAACAACAGCGCCGACGCGGCGCGAGGCATCCTGCCCCCCGCCCTGATCCCGGAGGGATACGACCCGGCGCCAGAGGTCATGGCCTACGACCCGGCGCTGGCGCGAGAGCTTCTGGCGAGCTCGCGCTATGCCGAGGAGAGCGCCAGGCCGCCGCTGGTGCTCAACACCAGCGGCACCAGCGGGTACATGGGGCCGGTGCCCCAGGCGGTGCTGGCCATGCTAGAGGAGAACCTGGGGCTCGAGTTCCTGGTCGAAGAGGCGGACTGGGGCGACTTTTTGGTGGATCTGAACCGGCGGGAGTATGCGCTCTACATCAGCGGCTGGATCGCCGACTATCCTGACGCCGAGAACTTTATCGATCTGCTCTTTCACAGCGCCAGCTCTCAGAACCACATCGGCTATGCCAACCCCGAGGTGGATGCGCTGTTGGAGCAGGCCCGCACCGAGCCCGATGAGGCGGAGCGGGCGGCCCTCTACCAGCAGGCCGAGCTGCTGATCCTGGCCGACGCGCCCTGGGTGCCCCTCACCCACGGCATCTCCTACATCCTGGTCAAGCCCTGGGTGCAGGGTTACCAGGCGGGCAACAGCCTGTATCCCTGGCTCAAGAACATCCGCATCGAGGAGCCCTAGCTCGCCCCGGCCCGCAAGAGGGCGCCGTGCGCCTAGGATGAGGCGCGGTGCTCCAGGCGACTCTTGCACACCAGCACGACGATCGCCACGGCGGTGGCCAGCGCCCCCGCCCCCACCCCCACCAGGATCCCCGGCCGATAGGGGTGCGGGTGCGTGATGACCAGCCCGGCGCTCTTGTGCTGGGCGATCAGGGCCAGATTCGAGGCCAGCTCGCGGCGAAAGTCCGGCGGCGCCGTCACGCGCGGCAGCGTCCCCGACAGGTGGTCCTCGACTTGGCGATAGACATGCTCCGGCTGGGGCCACAGGCCCATCAGGCGCAGTCCCCCGGCCACCGTCGTGCGCAGCCAGGCCCACGGTGTCAGCTTGCGGAGCGCATCCAGGTTATGTGTCCGCATCGATCTCCAGACCCTTCTCTCGCAGTTGTTTGCGCAGTTGCAGCAAAGTGCGATGATACAGAGATTTGATGGCCCCCTCGCTGCGCCCCAGCACCGCGCCGATCTCGGCGTTGGATAGCCCTTCGGCGAACTTGAGCACCAGCAGCTCCTGGCGCAGCGGGTCTATGTCGGCGATCAGCTCGTTGAGGAAGCGCCGATCATCCTCATCTTGGGTGACGGCCTCCGGATGTTCCTCCAGGGGGCTGCCGATCACCAGGGTCTCCAGCGAGACCACCGGCCGGCGTCCCCGATCCCGATACCAGTTAGCGATCAGGTTGTGGGCAATGCGATAGAGCCAGGCAGAGAACGGGTATCCCTTGTCCACATACGTATCGAGGTGCGAAAGCGCGCGAAAGAACGTGCGCGAGGTCAGGTCCTCGGCCTCGTGCACATTGCCAACGCGATGATAGATATAGCTATAGATGCGATCCACATAACGCTCGTACAGGACGGCAAAATCGCGCGGATCGCTCTGCGCGGCCCGGATATCCGCCTGTTCATCCCGGTCTGACATAAGTCCTCGTGTATCTGCCAGCAGAAACACCGGCTCGCCCCTGGGGTTGCGGACTATCAGTCTAGTGGCGTGGCCCGGGCTGTCAATTCCCACCGGGGAGCAGGATTGCGCCGTGGGCCCGTTGCGCCAGTCCCACGAGAGGTGCCCACAGGCCCTCTGGCCCCGCCCTTGCGGGT
>DCTX01000012.1 GCA_002329325.1 Anaerolineales bacterium UBA1429 | reverse complement strand
TGGCCCTCACCCCCCTTCCCCCTCTCCCGCACGCGGGAGAGGGGGGGCAGACTCGCCGGCGGCGCGTGACGCTCGTGGGGGCGGGGGTGGCGCAGGTGATGCGCGGGAGTGGCCCTCACCCCCCTGCTTTCTCCCGCACACGGGAGAGGGGGCGGAGACACGTCGCCTGCGCGTGACGCTCGTGGGGGAGAGGGCGACACCCACGGTGCTGCGTCGGCGGACGGGCCTCGTCGGGGCCTCGCGCTGGCGCCCAGTGCCTCCATCGCAATGCGCCCTCGTGCGGGCCTGGGCACACTTGCCCCGCTGCATCCTTTGCTGTATGCTCCCTTGCGTTGTGCGAACCATGGCTGGAGGAGGTTCCGGTGCGAGAGATTGATCTGAGAAGCGATACGGTCACCCTGCCCACCGAGGCGATGCGTAAGGCGATGTACGAGGCGGAGCTGGGAGACGACGTCTATGGCGAGGACCCCACCATCAACCGCCTGGAGGCGCTGGGAGCCGAGCGCATGGGCAAAGAGGCGGCGCTGTTCGTCGTCAGCGGAACCATGGGCAACCTGGTCGCGCTGCTCACCCACTGCGGGCGCGGCGACGAGGTGATCATGGGCGATCGCGCCCATACCTTCCTCTACGAGGCAGGCGGCGTCTCGGCCCTGGGCGGCATCCACGTGCACACGGTGCCCAACCAGCCCAACGGTATGTTGGACCTGACGGACCTGGAGCAGGCGATCCGCACCGATAGCATCCACTTTCCCCGGACCAGGGTCATCACCCTGGAGAACACCCAAAACCGCTGCGGCGGCGCCGTGCTGAACGTGGAGCAGATGGCCAGCATCAAGGCGCTGGCCCAGCGCCATGGCCTGGCCACCCACCTGGATGGGGCGCGCATCTTTAACGCGGCCGTGGCCCTGGGCGTGCCCGTCAGCGAGCTTGCGGCCCAGGTGGACACGGTGCAGTTCTGTCTCTCCAAGGGGCTTGCCGCGCCGGTGGGCTCGCTCATCGCCGGCCCCGCCGATTTCATCGCCGAGGCGCGGCGCACCCGCAAGATCGTCGGCGGCGGCATGCGTCAGGCGGGCGTCATCGCGGCGGCGGGCATCGTCGCCCTGGAGCAGATGGTCGAGCGCCTGGCCGAGGATCACGCCAACGCCCGGCGCCTGGCCGAGGGCCTGGCTGGCATCGCCGGCATCGCCATCGAGCCGGAGAGCGTCCAGAGCAACATCGTCATGTTCGGCCTGTCCGACGGCCAGAAGGCACTGGCCGACGTGGTTGCTCTTTGGGCCCAGCAAGGCCTGCGCATCTCGCAGATCGAGCCGACGCGCTTCCGGGCCGTGACCCACTATGGCATCACGGCTGACGACATCGAGGCGGCGCTGACGATCGTAGCGCGGGTGATGCGCGACGCCTGAGGAGGTGAGCCGTGGATAGCGCCGTCCCACCGGCAGGGGGCAGGGGCCCCGACAAGACCTACCTGAGCGTGCGCCTCGAGCGGCGCACGGACCTGCCCCCCGAGTTCCAGGCGGATGACGTCCGCTATCCCGAGGCCCTCGTCGAGCGCTTTTTGGAGCGCTACACGCAGCCGGGCGACCTGGTGCTGGACCCCTTTGCGGGGTTCGGCACCACCCTGGTGGTGGCGGAGGAGATGGGGCGCAGCGCCTATGGCGTCGAGTACGACGAGAGGCGGGCGCAGTTCATCCGCTCTCGCCTGCAGCATCCAGAGCGGCTGATCCACGGCGACTCGCGCCGCCTGGCGGAGCTTGGCCTGCCACAGGTGGACTTTTCCCTCACCTCGCCCCCCTACATGCACGAGGGCGATCCGGAGGACCCCTTCACCGCCTACTCGCAGCCTGGGCGCGGCTACCGCAGCTACCTGGAGAGCATCCGGGCCATCTATGCCCAGGTGCGCGGGTTGCTCAAGCCGGGGGCACGGGCCGTGCTCGAGGTGGCCAACCTGCGCGACGCGCGCGGCGTTACCACCTTGGCCTGGGATATCGCCGCCGCCGTGGGCCGGGAGCTGACCTTCGAGGGCGAGATCGTGGTGTTGTGGGACCGCGATCCGGGCTTTGGCTACGACCACACCTACGGCCTGGTGTTTCGCAGGCCGGCCGACTAGACGCCGGGCGCGCCCTGGCCCAAAGGTCGGCACCCACAGGAGGCGCCATGAGCGAAGCGCTGCGCGTCGGCATCATCGGATACGATACGTCCCATGCCTCGGCCTTTACCCACGTGCTGAACGACGCAGCCCACCCCTTTCACGTGCCGGGGGCGCGCATCGTGGCCGGGTTCCCCACCTGTAGCGAGGACATTGCCGCCAGCCGCACCCGGGTGGCGGGCTTTCGCCAGGAGATGGCGGCCCTGGGCGTGGCCGAGGTCGGTTCCATCGCCGCGCTGCTGGAACAGGTGGATGCGGTGCTCCTGGAGAGCGTGGACGGGCGCCGCCACCTGGCCGAGGTGGAGCCGGTGCTGCGCGCCGGCAAGCCGGTCTTTGTGGACAAGCCCTTCGCCGCCGGCTATGGCGATGCGCTGGCCATCGCCCGGCTCGTGGCGGAGACGCAGGGTCACATCTTTTCCTCGTCTTCGCTGCGCTATGACGCCAATCTGCAGGCCATCCGGGAGGATCCCGACCTGGGGAGCATCCATGGCTGCGATGCCTTCAGCCCTGCCACCCTCGAGCCCACCAACCCGGGGCTGTTCTGGTACGGCATCCATGGCGTCGAGATCCTGTACGCCTTCATGGGGCCTGGGTGCCGCGCCGTGCGCTGCCATAGCGCCGAGGGCGCCGACCTGGTGGTGGCCGAATGGGCCGACGGGCGCATAGGGACGGTGCGGGGGACGCGAGAGGGCGCCCACGATTATCGCGCCACGGTCTTTGCCGAGGAGGTGCGCCAGTTCTCGTACTCCCGCGAGATCCCCATGTATGCGCAGCTCTTGGGGCAGGTTGTGCCCTTCTTCTTGGGAGGGCCCGCGCCCGTGCCGCTGGCGGAGACGCTGGAGATCATGGCGTTCATGGAGGCGGCGCTCGTCAGCGCCCGCGAGGGTGGGCGTCGCGTGGCCCTGGCCGAGCTGGGCTAGGCGTCTCCCCGGCCGTTGGCCACGACAAAGGCAATGGCGCGCCCGTCATCGTGGCTCAGACTGACGGCCCACTCGCTCAGCCCCAAAGCCTGGGCGCGAGCGAGGGCGCGGCCATAGAGCGTCACCAGCGGCTTGCCGCGCCGGTCGGCCAGCACCTCCATCTCGGTCCATGAGATGCCCACCAGCCCGGTGCCCAGGGCCTTGGAGATGGCCTCCTTGGCGGCAAAGCGTACCGCCAGCTCGGGCACCCGTCCCCGGCAGAAAGCCACCTCGGCGGGGGTATAGACCCGCGCCAGGAAACGCTCGCCAAAGCGCTCCAGGGCGCGGGCGATGCGCCTGATCTCGATGATATCCACGCCAACGCTCAGCATATGCTCCAATCTGGTGTGTTTCGGCTAGCGGCGGTTGGACGCGCGGGCCTCGCCCCCCTGGACGATGGTGGCGATGGCGTTTCCCAGCATCACCGAGTAGTTGATCCCCCGGTCCTCCGGGTAGATCTGGGTGGTATTGGCCAGGAACAGCCCCTCCACCGGCGTGCGGTGGGGCGGTATCTTTTGCGAATAGTTGGGCGTGATGATCGGCTGGCCGTGGGGATCGCGAAAGACCCAGCTCTGGGCCACCCACGCCGGATCGAACGCCGGGTTGAGGCGCTGCAAGTAGGGCGTATAGACCGCCAGCAACTCCTCGCTGGAGAGGCCGAAGCGAGGGTGATCCGACGGGAGATAGCTGCCCACATACACGATCCGGCGCCCCTGATAGTGCTCGATCGGGATAAAGTTGGTGTGCTCCAGCGCCACCACAAAGGGGATCTCGGGCTCGGGCACGCTGAGCCAATAGTGGGGCACCAGGGTGCGATCCAGCTCCAGCACCATGACCTGCGCGCCCTGATAGACCTGGTCCGCCAGCAGGGCGCGCAGGTCGGCGGGCAGGTCGGGGGCGATGCGGAGCACGATGGGAGAGCTCACCGTCAGGATCACGGCGTCGAAGCGGTGCTCGCGCAGCTCCTGGCCCTGGCGCACCAGCAGGCCCCTGGCCCGGCCGTCCTCGATCAGCACGCGCTCCACCGGGCTGGAGATGCACACCTGGCCGCCGTGGCCCTCGATGCTGGCCCCGAGAGCGTCGGTCAGGAGCTGGAAGGAGCCCAGCATGTAGCCCAGGGTCTCGCCGAACTGACGATTCGCCTCGCGGCGTACCTGGATCTTGGTCAGGAGCCACGCCATGCTGACCTGATCGGCATAGTCGCCGAACTTGCTCTGCAGCAGCGATCCCCAGACCACGTCATAGATTGGGCGCGGGCCATGCTTGAGCACCCACTCTCGGGCGGTGACCTGCTCCAGCTTGCGCCAGTCGCCGCGGTACTGCAGCCAGAGGGTCTGCAGGCCCAGGATCAGGCGCGACAGGAGGGGGAGGGGTCGGAAGCGAAGCAGATCCAGCGGCGTCGCCAGGTCATACACGTGCCCGCCGTAGAGGTACCCGGCGCGGTCCTCGTTCCAGACCATGCGGTCGCCCAGGCCCACCTCCTGAATCAGGTCGAGGGCGGCGGTGTCGCTGTGAAAGAGGTGATGGTAGAATCGTTCGAGGCGGGTTCCGGCGATGGCAAAGGTGCCTGCCTGCCCGCCCAGCTCGGGCTGCGCCTCAAAGAGCGTGACGCGGTGGCCCGCCAAGGCCAGGCGGTGGCCCGCCGTCAGGCCGGCGATGCCGCCGCCGACAATACCGATCTGCATAGTGCCGCTAGCCTCCTACCAGAGAACTGTGTTGCACAGTATAGACGGTGGGGGGCGCCAGGGCGAATAGGCCTGGGCGGACACGGCGCTGGGCGCGCGCGGCTACTCGCTGCGGGGCGCCTCGATCATGGGCGCCAACAGCCGCTCCATGGCCATGGTATGGCTGCAGACGCCGCGCTGCTGAAAGAACAGGCACCGGCAGTGCCACTGCCCGTTGGCGAAGGACACCTCGTAGGTGTCGTGCTCGCCGCCAAAGAGGACGCGCATTTCCTGGATGCGCACGCGCTCCGGCTCCTCGGCGTACTGCCGCGCCTTCTGGATCTTGCTGATCATCCCCGAGTCCATAGCTCTATCCCTCCCGAAAAGCAAGACACCAGACGCATACGCGCTGGTGTCACAATACCGAACGGTTGATTGTGTTAGGTGTGCTCAAGTCGTGGCGCTCCCCCGGCCTCTGCTGCCCGCTGGTGGAGGGAGTATAGCGACGGCCCTGCGAGTTGTCAATGACGAGCGCACGGGTTTGCGTCCCTGGCGCACTTGGTTCAGACGGCCTGCCCCCCCCCTGGCGTCACCCCCCGTGCGCGGCGCCATCGGCGTCCGCCGGCACCACCCGATCGTACGAGACGAGGCGCGAGGCCTCCTCCAGCGTCTTTTCCCCCAGGCCGACGCAGGCCAGCAGAGCGGCGCCCAGGGCCGCCGCCTCCACGTCGGCTGCGATGTGTAGGTCGCGGCCAAAGCGCCGGGCCAGGATCGCCGCCAGGGTCGGGTTCTGCACGATGCCATTGCCCGCACCCACCAGGAGGTCTCGCGCGCCGATGGTGGGCTGCATCTCGCGATAGAGGGCGTAGAAGCCATCGGCCAGCCCCTCCAACAGCGCCCGCGCCAGGTGGCCGGGGGTCAGATTCGTGGGGCCGATGCCGGTGAAGCTGGCCCGCAGGTCGGGGTTGGCTCGGGTCCCGGTGAAGAGCGGCTCGCAGCGCAGGCCGTCGGCGCCGGGGGGCGTCTGGGCCGCCAGGCGATTCATCGCCGCATACAGGTCTGCGGACGGGTCGGCGCCCCAAAAGGCGTTGCCCACCTGCCGGAAGAACTCCTGCAGGTAGGCGTAGGCGCGCCCGCCATAGAGCCCGGCGCCCACTAGCAGGTAGCGTCCCCCGAAGAAGGCGCGGGTCTCTACCTCGTTCAGCCTCTCGAACCCATCGGCCATGGCCGAGATCTGGCCGCCCGTCCCGATGTTCAGCAGCAGGCTGTCTCCCGGCTCGCGAACCGACCCCAGGAAGCTGGCCTGGTTGTCGCCGGCGGNNGCCACGCACACGGGCACGGCGCCCAGCCCGGTGGCCTGGGCGGCGCCCTCGGAGAGGGGGGCGTGGGGCGTGCCCGCGGCCCGCACGGGCACCAGCAGCTCGCCGGGCAGACCCAGGGCCGCGACCAGCGGCCAGGCCCAATCGCCGGACACCACGTCGAACAGCCCCGAGCTGCCCGCGTCGGTGGGATCGGTGCAGGGCGGCGCGCCGGTCAACAGCGCCACGGCGGCGTCGGGTATCAGGCAGGCGTAGGCGGGCGGCTGGGGTAGGGAGCCGCGCCTGGCGAGCCAGTAGAGGCTGGCGCCCATGAAGCCGGTCGCAGGCAAGCAGCCCGTGCGCTGAAAGGCCTGCGGGCCGCCTGCGGCCTGGATGAGGGCCTGCAGGAAGGTCGGGCCATCTGGCGCCGGTCGCTCCAGCGCGCGCTGATCCTGCCAGGTGATGGCGGGCAGGCAAGGGGTCAGGTCCGGGGTGAGCAAGGCCAGGCCGTGCTGCTGGCCGGTGACGCCGATGGCCCGGACGGCCGCGCCGGCCGGCAAGCGGGCGGCCACCGTGCCAAGGAGCGCCAGCAGGCGCTCCCGCAGACGCAAGAGATCCAGCTCCGCATACACATGCCCTTGCGGTCCGACGCTCGTAGACGCCGCATCGTTGGGCAGCGACGCCTGGGCCACCACGCGACCCGAGTCGGCATCCACCGCCAGGGCGCTCAGGCTCGTCGTGCCTACGTCCAAACCGATGTAGAGGCCCATCGCTCTCCCTTTCGTGTGTGGGTTGCGGCCAGAGTATAGGCGCGGCCAGGCCGGAGCGCAACGGGCGCAGTGGTTGGTCTCGTCGCCCTCACCCCCACGGCGGTTGCCGCGCCTCGACAGAATGTGCGCCCCCTCTTCCGCACGTGGGAGAGGGGGAAGGGGGGGGGTGAGGGCCAGACGTGTCCGCTCCCCCTCTCCCATTCTATGGGAGATGAGCGAACGGGGTGAGGGCGAGTGGCCCGCTGCAACTCGACGGGAGTCGAAAGTCGGCTCCTGCACCGCTTGCCTTCTGTTGTCTGCGGGCCGGTTCTATGCTATCATGCCAGTACACAGATGATATACGGATGTGACGAGCTAACCATCATCGGAGGCGGTTTGGCGGGCTGTGAGGCGGCCTGGCAGGCTGCCTCTCGTGGTATACATGTGACCCTGTACGAGATGCGCCCGGCCCGGCCGACGCCCGCCCATGAGACCGATCTCTTGGCCGAGCTAGTGTGTAGCAACTCGCTGGGTTCACTGCTGCCCGAGCGCGCGCCGGGCCTGCTCAAGGCCGAGATGCAGCGCCTGGATAGCCTGATCCTGCGCTGCGCCCTGGAGACGGCGGTGCCCGCCGGCCGCGCCCTGGCCGTGGGACGCGAGGCCTTTGCCAGGCGCGTCACCCAGGCGATCGCGGAGCACCCGCGCATCACCGTCCTTCGGCAGGAGGTGACCTCGCTGCCCGAGGGCGGCGTTACCGTGGTGGCGACGGGGCCGCTGACTTCCGACGCGCTGGCCAAGGATATCGCCAGGCGCCTCGGTGAGACGCAGTTGTACTTTTACGATGCCATGGCGCCCATCGTGACCCTGGAGTCCATTGACATGAGCGTCGCCTTTCGGGCCTCGCGCTGGGAAGACGACGGCGCCGACTATATCAACTGCCCGCTGACCCGCGAGGAGTACGACCGGTTCGTCGAGGCGCTGTTGGCCGCCGAGCGCCTGCCGTTGCGCGATTTCGAGCGCGAGGACCCGCGCTTCTTTGAGGCCTGCCTCCCTGTGGAGGTGCTGGCGGGCCGCGGACACGATGCCCTGGCCTATGGCCCGCTGCGCCCCGTGGGGCTGCGCGATCCGCGCACTGGCAAGCGACCCTATGCGGTGGTGCAACTCCGGCAGGATAACGTGGCCGGCACGCTCTACAACCTGGTGGGATTTCAGACCAATCTGCGCTGGGGCGAGCAGCAACGGGTGTTCGGCCTGATCCCCGGCCTGGAGAAGGCCGAGTGGGTGCGCCTCGGCCAGATGCATCGCAATACCTATCTCAATGCCCCGGCGCTGCTGGACGCCACCATGGCTTGCCGGTCGGAGCCGAGGCTCTTCTTCGGGGGGCAGATCGTGGGCACGGAGGGCTACATGGCTTCAACGGCGAGCGGACTGGTGGCCGGGCTCAACGCGGCCCGCGTCTGCCAGGGCCTCGCTCCCGTAGAGCTACCGGGCACCACCATGCTGGGGGCGCTGCTGGGCTACGTGGCCCACGCCGAGGCGGACGGGTTCCAGCCCATGAAGCCGAACTTTGGGCTTCTGCCGCAGCTGGAGCCGCCGGTGCGCAACAAGGTGCAGCGGTACCAGGCCTATGCGGAGCGCGCGCTGGCGGACCTGGAGGCCTTCTGTGAGAGCAGCGGCATCCTGGATGGCCGGGGGCGGGCAGCGGCATGAGGCGCTGGATCTATCTGGGGGCGGCGGCCCTGGCGGTGATCGCCATTGTCGTGGTGGTGGTTGTGCGCGCCGACGACGCCACCGACTTTTCCGGGCGCAAGGCCATGGCTCACGCCCGCCAGTTGATGCGCCTGGGCCCGCGGGTGCCGGGCAGCGAGGCCAGCGCCGAGGCGCGCGAGTACATCGCCGCGCAGCTCGAGAGCGAGGGTTGGCAGGTCGAGACGCAGCGCTTTGCCTATGGCGGCGTGCCGCTGGCCAACGTCATCGCCAAGAGGGGCGAGGGGCCCATCGTCATCCTGGGCACCCACTATGATACCCGCCCTATCTCTGACCGCGACCCGGAGGATCGCACGGCGCCCGTGCCGGGCGCCAACGACGGCACCAGTGGGACCGCCGTGCTGCTGGAGCTGGCCCGCGCGCTGGACCCCGAGGCCACCAAGGGGATGCAGATCTGGCTGGCCTTCTTTGATGCCGAGGATTCGGGCGAGGTGGCCAACTGGGATTGGGCCGTGGGCTCCCGCGACCTGGCGGAGCGCCTGGTCAATCAGCCCAGCAATCGCCCCGAGTATGTGATCATCATCGACATGATTGGGGCGCCGCGCCAGGAGATCCACTACGAGTGGTCGTCATCTCTCTGGCTCCAGGAGAAGCTGTGGGCGTTGGCCGACGAGCTGGGCTATGGCGATACGTTCGTGCCCACCTACAAGTACAACGTGGTTGCCGACCACACACCCTTCCTGGATACGGGTCTGGAGGCGGCGTTGCTGATCAACCTGGACGATCCCTATTGGCATACGCAGCGCGATACGCTGGACAAGCTGAGCTCAGCGAGCCTGCAGCGTGTCGGCCGCCTGCTTCAAGTATGGCTCGAGGAGGAGCCTCTTGCCACGCGCGCAGTTTCGCACTAGCCCTACCTGCACGTCGTGACCGTCGTTCAAAGGAGGACCCCCGTGAGAGTCGCTAACCGCATCGAGAACCTGCCGCCGTACGTGTTCGCGACCGTCGAGAGGCGCATCGCCGAGCAGCAAGCCAAGGGTGTGGATGTGATCAACCTGGGGATCGGCAGCCCGGACCTGGCGCCCCCCCGGCACATCATCGACGCCATGTACGAGTCCGCGCTCAAGCCCAATACCCACGGGTACGCGGGCTACTATGGCACGCCGGCCCTGCGCAAGGCCACGGCGGACTATTACG
Organism: Anaerolineales bacterium UBA1429; assembly: GCA_002329325.1. Lineage (GTDB taxonomy): Bacteria > Chloroflexota > Anaerolineae > UBA1429 > UBA1429 > UBA1429. The sequence goes on along the minus strand of DCTX01000012.1, from coordinate 2,983 downwards.
GCAAGCGTTTCGGTGTGGAGCTGGATCCCAACTCGGAGGTGCGGCCCCTGATCGGCTCCAAGGAGGGCCTCGCCAATGTGGCCCTGGCCTTTATCGATCAGGGCGACATCGCTCTGGCGACGGATCCGGGCTACCCCACCTATCGCATGGGCGCCCTCATGGCGGGGGGCGATTCGTATGCCCTGCCCCTCTTCCAGGAGAACGGCTGGCTGCCCGATTTCAGCGCCGTCCCGAGCGATGTGCTGGCCATGGCCACGCTGCTGTGGCTCAACTATCCCAACAACCCCACGGGTGCTGTCGCGCCGCTGAGCTTCCTGAAAGAGGCGGTGGATTTCGCCGCCGCCAACGACTTGTTGATCTGCTATGACAACCCCTACTGCGATGTGACCTTTGACGGGTACGAGGCGCCCAGCATCCTGCAGGTGCCCGGCGCCAAGGACGTCTGCATCGAGTTCAACTCGTTGAGCAAGACGTACAACATGGCGGGTTGGCGCGTGGGCATGGTGGTGGGCAACGCCGAGGCCATCGAGGCGCTGACCACCGTCAAGACCAACATCGACTCGGGCATCTTTCGTCCGATCCAGGATGCGGCCACCGTGGCCCTTTCGGGCGACCAGAGCTGGCTGGCGGAGCGCAACCTGATCTACCAGCGGCGCCGCGACGTGATCCTGAGCTGGCTGCCCCAACTGGGCATGTCCGCCGAGCCGCCCAAGGGTGGCCTCTACGTCTGGGCCAAGGCCCCCGAGGGCGTGGATTGCGAGGCGTTCGCCCTGCATGTGCTGGAGACCGCGGGCGTCTGGCTGACCCCAGGCACCGCCTTTGGCGAGTACGGCGCCGGCTACTTTCGCATCTCCATCTGCATCAACGAGGACCGCCTGCGCGAGGCGGGGGAGCGACTATTACGACTCTAGGGCGCAATCTTTCTGACGAGTCGGCGCGTCTGCGGCGCGNNGAGCCGCAGCGCGCCTATCTGGTGGGCGCAGCCTTGCGGGGAGAGACCCGGGTCTTTGACATGGAGTCCTCGCTGGACGAGCTGGCGCTCCTGGCCGATACCGCCGGCATCACGGTGGTGGGTCGGGATACGCAGAACCTCGCCCAGATCAACCCGGGCACCTATATCGGCTCCGGCAAGGTGGAGGAGCTCAAGGAACGCCACGCCGAGCTCAACTATGAGCTGCTGATCTTTGATGATGAGCTCTCGCCTGCCCAACTGCGCAACCTGGAGCGCGAGGTGGGGGTGACGGTGCTGGATCGCACAGCCCTGATCCTGGATATCTTTGCCATGCACGCCCGCACCCGCGAGGGCGCGCTGCAGGTGGAGCTGGCCCAGTACNNTATCGCCTGCCCCGCCTGACGCGCCAGTGGACCCACCTCTCGCGGCAGGGTGTGGGCGGCGTGGGCCTGCGCGGCCCCGGCGAGACCCAGCTCGAATCCGACCGCCGAGAGATCGGCCGGCGCATGACCCAGTTGCGCCGCGAGCTGGAGCAGGTGCGTATGCAGCGCAGCCGGAGACGCCGCCAGCGCCGCCGCCGGGGCCTGCCCACCGTCGCCATCGTCGGCTACACCAANNGCCGGCAAGTCGACGCTGCTCAACCGCCTGGCGGGCGCCGACGTGCTTGTGCAGGATCAGCTCTTTGCCACGCTGGACCCCACCACGCGCCGCATCAACCTGGCGGGTGGCAAGCAGGTCCTCGTGACCGACACCGTGGGCTTTATCCAAAAGCTGCCCACCCAGTTGGTGGCGGCCTTTCGCGCCACCCTCGAGGAGGTGCGCGAGGCCGATCTGCTGCTGCACGTGGTGGATGTGAGCGATCCGCACCTCATGGCCAAGGTGCAGACCGTAGAGCAGGTGTTGGCCGAGATCGAGGCGAGCGACAAGCCGGTGGTCATGGCCCTCAACAAGATAGACCTGGTGGATCCCGGCGTCTATCTGGGCGAGGAGGGCAACCGTTTCGTGCACACCGAGAGCCTCGTCACCCGGCTGGGCGATGACTATGAGTACGTCATCCCCGTCTCTGCCCAACAGGGCGTTGGCATGGTGGATCTGCTGGCGGCCATCGAGGACCTGCTGATGGCACGCATGGTGGATGTGGATACCGTGCTACCTTATCAGGCGGGCGACGTGCTCAACCTGTGGCACGAGCAGGGCATCGTCGAGGCGCAAGAGTACACGCCCGAGGGCGTGCGCATCACCGGCAAGCTGCCCCGCTGGGCCATGGGCATCCTCTCCGACGAGACCGAGGCAGAGCCGGAGGAGTAGGGCCCCTCGCTACGCCCAGATCCCCTGCCGCACCGGCGCCAGGTCCTCCACGTGGCGGGCGTCGTTGAGCCACACGACGCCCTGCGAGCCCTTCTCATAGCGGACGCAGCTCGTGGCGGCATAGTCTATCTTGACCCAGGCCTCGCGCAGCCGCGCCACATTATCGAGGCCCAGCACGTGCCGCACGATGACGTTCAGCGGGCCGCCGTGGGAGACCAGGGCCACCCTCTGGGCCCCCCGCTCGGCGACGATCTCATGCAGGCGGCTCCAGCCGGCCAACACCCGCCGCCACATCTGAGCGTTGCCATAGGAAAAGTGCTCGTCCTCCCAGGCGAGCAGGTCCTCCGGCGGCAGCTCTCCCGGATATCCCTCGAGGTCGGCGATGCTCACCTCGGCGAAATCGGGCATCACCAGGTAGGGCAGGTCGGGCCGACGCTCACGCAGCGGCATGGCCGTCTCCTGGGTGCGGCGCATGGGGCTGGATACTAGCAGATCCAGCTCGAACGCCTCGCACCGCTCCGCCAGGCGGCGGGCCATCTCCTGCCCCAGGGGCGTGAGGGGATTATGGGCCGTGATCTGATTGGGCGGCGCATAGTCCACATGGGCGTGCCGCAAGAGATAGATGTCTACCAAAAGAGAACCTCCTCACGGGTCGCTTGGATGCGCTGTGGCATCATGGGCCTGCGGAGCGACTCGGCGCCTAGTGGTGGAACAGCCGCAGCC
>DCTX01000075.1 GCA_002329325.1 Anaerolineales bacterium UBA1429 | reverse complement strand
CATTTTCACTGATTGACAACACCGTGGTGAGACGACGGGCGGAGCCAGGGGACGCCTCGGATCTAGGACAGATAGTCCCGCAGCTTGCGGCTATTCTGGGGGTGGCGCAGCTTGCGCAGGGCNNCAGGGCCTTGGCCTCGATCTGGCGCACGCGCTCGCGGGTGACGCCAAAGTGACGCCCCACCTCCTCGAGGGTATGGGCCTCGCCATCCAGCAGCCCAAAGCGCATGGCCAACACCTCCTGCTCGCGATCGGTCAGCGAGTTGAGGACGTCGCGCATCTCGTCGCGCAGCAGCTCCTTGTTGGTCTCTTCCATGGGGCTCTCGATGGACTCGTCGGCGATGAAATCCACCAGGACGCTGTTGTCCTCGCTGCCCATGGGCGCCTCCAGGGACATGGGCTCCTGGGAGATGGTCATGATCTGGCGCACCTTGTGGGCCGCCCGCTTGAGGCGGATGCGCACATCGGCGGGCAGGGGGTTGCCCCTGGCCTGAGCCTCCTCGATGATGCGACGATCCGTATCCGAGACATAATTGAGCTGAATGGCGATCTCTTCCGGCGTGGGATCGTGGCCCAGGTTCTGCTGCAACTGGCGGATGGTGCGGGTGAGGCGGTTGATGGATTCTATCATGTGCACCGGGATGCGGATGNNCCACCAGGTGGCATAGGTGCTGAACTTGAAGCCCTTCTCGTGATCGAACTTTTCCACCGCCCGCAGCAACCCGAGGTTTCCCTCCTGGATCAGGTCCAGGAAGGACATGGAGCGGCCCGAGAAGCGCTTGGCCACGCTCACCACCAGCCGCAGGTTGGCCTCGGCCATGTGGCGGCGCGCGATATCTCCCCGCAGCACCTGGAGGTGGAGGGCGCGGCGCTCCTGGGGCGTGAGCTGATCGGCATCGGATTCCAGACGTTCAGCGGCCTCCTGCCCGGCCTGGATGGCCTTGGCCAGCCGCACCTCGTCCTCCGCCTCCAGCAGCGGCACCCGCCCGATCTCGCGCAGGTACATCTGCACCGAATCGCCTGTGGCATCGGTGCGGGGGCGACGCGCCTGGGCCGCGACGTCCTCGGTGGCAGGCTCGGAGAGCAGGTCCTCGTCGGGATCCAGCACCAAGACGCCCATCTCGGCCAGGGCGTTGGTCAGCTCCGCCAACTGCTTCTCGGCGTTCTCCTCGCCCTCGACCACGCTCATGAGTTCCTGTTTCGTCAGGTACTCATCACGGATGGCCTTGGTGAGCAGCTCGTCGAGCAGCTTGTCTCTATCGCGATTCTCGTTCATAGCCCATTCTGGGTTGGCTCCACGGTGCGCCGTCCGACGTAGGTGGTTGCATAGAAACGCCTCTCGATCTCCAGGCACTCGGCGGTGAGCTGCTGTAGCTGAAGGTTCAGCTCGCGCACCAGATCGCCCTGTCCCTGCTCCTGAGCATCCTGCTGGACAAAGCGCAGCTCCTCGATCCGCTGGAGCACTCGGTGCCTGCGCAGGCGGGCGGCGCATTTGCTCATATCCTCCCGAAGCATCTCGGCGGAGAGGGGCGGCCCGGAACGGTAGCGCCGTAGGAGTGATTCTACCTGACGAGCCGATTCGGTGTCAAGCAGCTCCGCAAGCTCCTCAACGGCAAGTTCCTCTTCCGTCTTGCCCACCAGCGAGAGCAACTGCCGAAAGATCTCTCGGTGGCGCGCATCCTCGAACGCCTCTTCCTTGAGCGAGGTGGCAGCCGCTATCTCTGCCGAGAGGGAGGGGTGCTCCAGCATCAGCATCAGGCAGTGCTCCTCCAGGCTCAGGCCGGCCTGGACGCGCGGCGCAGGGGCGGCCGCCTGCCGCGCGGGCGCGACGGGGGGCGGTGGGGGCTCGCTGCGGGCGCGGCGTGACGCGCTGCCCGCGGCGCTGCGCATCCGATCCAGTTGGGGCAGCAGCTCACGCTCGTCCATGCGGATCCAGCGGGCCAGGCGCTGCAGGTAGTGGGCGCGCTCCACCGGGTTATCCATGGCGGCGATGATGGGCAACAGGCGCTCGGCGGCGCGGGCCTTGCCCTTGCCTGTGGAGGCGTCGATCTCGCGCATGGCAAGCTGAAAGTGGAACTCGGCGATGGGCAGCGCGCCCGCCACCAGCCGGTCCCAACGTTGACGATCCTGCAGGATCAACTCGTCGGGGTCCAGCCCGTCGGGCAGCATCAGGATGCGGATCTCGGCCTCCAGGCGCTCCTCATAGCGGATCAAGCCGCGGGCGCCGGGCACGGGCACCACCTGCCGCCCCAGGGCCTCCTGGGCCGTCTGGGCGCCCTTTTCCGCCGCGCGGATGCCCGCCTCGTCGGGATCCAGCGCCAGGATCAGGGTGCGGGTGATGCGCTTGAGCAGGTCAATGTGCGCCTCGGAAAGGGCCGTGCCCATGCAGGCCACCACGTTGGTCACGCCGCACTGGTGGGGCAGGATCACGTCCATATAGCCCTCGACGATGATGGCCGTGCCCGTCTCGCGGATGCTGGGCCGCGCCAGGTCAATGCCATAGAGCACGCTGCCCTTGTCGAACAGGGGCGTTTGGGGCGAGTTCAGGTACTTGGGCTCGGAATCGTCCAGGACGCGCCCACCAAAGCCGATGACGCGCCCCTGGGCATCGCGGATGGGAAACAGCACCCGGCCCCGAAAACGGTCAAAGATGTTGCCCGCCTCGTTGGTGGAGAGCAGACCTGCCTCGATGGCCTCCTGCTCTGAGACCCCCTTGCTGCGCAGGTGGTGCTCCAGCCGGTGCCAATCATCGGGGGCGTAGCCGAGCTGAAAGGCGGATACCGATTGCTCGCTGACCCCGCGCCGCGCCAGATAGTCGCGCCCCGGCGCGCCCTCGGGCGTGGTCAACAGGATGTGCTGATAAAAATCGGCGGCCATGGCGTTGATCTCGCGCAGTCGATCCAGGGCGTCGCGCTGGCGGCGCGTCGCCTCGCTGACCGGCCCCAGCTCGACGCCAGCCCGCGCCGCCAGCAGGCGCAGCGCCTCGGCGAAATCCATGTTCTCGCGCCGCATGACAAAGGAGAACAGGTCGCCGCCGGTGGCGCAAGCGCCAAAGCAGTGCCAGCGCTGGCTCTCGGGGAAGACGATAAAGGAGGGCGTCTTCTCCGAGTGAAAAGGGCAGAGCCCCTTGTAGTTGGCGCCCGCCTTCTTCAGGGGCACATAGGTGCCGATGACATCTACGATATCGAGGCGTTGTCGGATTTCGTCCACGGCAGACATGATGTGTTGGTCCTCTTGAGCGTGCGGGGCGATCGCGGGGGCACGTCGGCATGGCCTGGCCTGCCCCCCGGCTCCACCTGATTATACCGCTGTGGGCCGAAACTGACCACGCCCCCAGGCGTGCGTTCGTCCCAGGCCCCGTGGCGCCCGGCCATCGGGGGGCGGACGCCTCTGGACCTTTGGGCGCCGAGGGGCGACATACCAGCAAGAGGCAAGGGCGTTGGCCGAGGCCGTAGGACCATCCGGGCGCCGTGTCGGCTGCGCCGAGCCTGGAGGACGGCTACGTCTGGCTGATGAAGAACGCCGGGCAGATGGTGTAGATGGCCACAGCGTCAGGCTCTCCTGGGACAACCCTGGTGCGGTTGCGCCGTAGAGTAGATGCCCACAGCGCCGACGATTTCTGCTATACTGAAACTCGTGCGCGCGAGGGCAAAGGAGTACAAGATGAGCAATACACTGGCCATCGAGATCCAGGGCCTGGAGAAGGCCTATGGTTCTGTGCGAGCGCTGCGTGGCGTGGACCTGGACGTGGCCCAGGGCGAGGTTTTCGGCTTTCTGGGGCCCAACGGCGCCGGCAAGACGACCACCATCCGCTGCATGCTGGACCTGATCCGGCCGCAGGGCGGCACGGTGCGTGTGCTGGGGCTGGATCCCCAGGCCGAGCCGATCCAGGTGCGGGCGCGCGTGGGCTATCTGCCGGGCGAGCTGAACCTGGAGCCCAACCTGCGGGTGGGATCCATGTTGCGTTACCTGGCCGCGCTACGGGGCAACCGTCTGGATTGGGCTTTTGTGCGGGAGCTGGCCGAGCGGCTGCGCCTGAGCCTGGACATGCCCGTCAAGAACCTCTCCAAGGGCAACAAGCAGAAGGTGGGCGTGGTACAGGCGCTGATGGCGCGCCCCGAGCTCCTTCTGCTGGACGAGCCCACCTCCGGGCTGGACCCCCTCATGCAGCAAGAGGTCTATCGCCTGATCCACGAGGCGCAAGCGGGCGGGGCGACGGTCTTCTTCTCCTCCCACGTGATCAGCGAGGTCGAAACGCTGGCCAGCCGGGTGGCGATCATCCGCAAGGGGCGCATCGCCGAGACGGTGGAGCCGCGCCAACTCCTCACCATGACGACGCGCCGGGTGCGCGTGCGCTTTATGGAGGCGGTGGACATCGGCGCGCTGGCCCGTCTGCCGGGCGTCTCGCTTCTGGCCCAGGATGATGGGGTGAGCGTGACCCTGCAGGTGGAGGGCGCCGTGGATGCCCTGATCAAGGCCCTGGCGGCGTGGCCCGTCGCCGACCTGCAGACCGAGCATCCTTCGCTGGAGGAGCTGTTTTTGGCGTACTATCAAGACCAGGAGGAGGCGGCGTAGCATGTTCACCGAACTGCGATTTGCCCTTGGGCGGCTGCGCGGGCGCATCCTGGGCTGGGGCATCGGCCTGGCCACCTACAGCGTGCTGATGGTCTCGCTCTTTGAGGATGTCACCCAGATCGATTTCCAGGCCCTCCTGGAGACCTATCCCAAGGAGATGTTGGCCTTCTTTGGCGGCATCGCCGAGCTGGGGACGGCGCCTGGCTATCTGGACACCTACTATTTCAACTATATGACCCTCATTATCGGCATCCTGGCCATCGGCGTGGGGGCCGGCCTGCTGGTGAACGACGAAGAGCAAGGCATCCTGGACCTGCTGCTGGCTCACCCCATCGGGCGCACGGCCCTCTTCTGGGGGCGGTATCTGTCGCTGGGCCTGTGCCTGGCCATCGTGCTGGTGATCGGCCAATTGGGCTGGATGCTGCCGCCCCAGAGCGCCAACCTGGGGCTGACCTGGGTCGAGTTCCTGATGCCCTGCCTGCCCCTGTGGGCGGTTCTGATGCTCTTTGGGTCGCTGGCGCTCCTGCTGAGCATGGCGCTGCCCTCGGGGCGCCTCGCCAGCGCCATCAGCGGGGGCCTGCTGGTCGCCAACTATCTGCTGGTAGGCCTTGCGAACATGAATGAGAACCTGCGGCGGGTGGTGGAACTCACGCCGCTCAAGTACTACCAGGGCGGCTATGCCATCCGGGGCATCGAGTGGAGCTGGCTGGCCGGCCTGTTGGCCGCCAGCGCGATCATGGCCTTGGCGGCCTGGGCGCTCTTCTTGCGGCGCGATATCCGCGTGGGCGGCGAGCACGAGTGGGGCCTGGCAGGCCCGCTTCGCCGCCTGACCCACAGGGCCCAGCCACAGTGAGGCCGCAGGCGCGCGCCAGGCGTGCTCTCTTCCGACGGCATCCGTTATGGGGGCGCGTACCATGACCCTTGGGACCATTCGGGAGACCATCGCAGCTTGGCGCCTGCCCCCAGGCGGCGATCTGCTGGAGCGCATCGAATCCATGATCGAGCCTGCCCTTCTGGCGGGGCAGTTTGGCTCTAGCCCCACCCAGATCGTCTGCGGCCTGCAGTACCACCTGGGAGGGGCGGAGGACACGCGCCAACTGGCTGACCTGGCCCAGATCGGCCCGGCGGACCACGTGCTGGATGTGTGCTGCTTTCTGGGCGGCCCGGCCGTGCAGCTTGCCGCCAGCTATGGCTGCCGCGTGACGGGCATCGACATCTCCGAGACTGCCATCCTGGGGGCGCGGCGCATCGCGGCGTTGGCCGGCCTGGAGGAGCGCCTGGCCTTTGAGGTGACCGATGCGGCCCACATGCCCTTTGCCGATGGCGCCTTTGACGTGATCTGGAACCAGGGCTCGCTGAACCACGATCCCGCCTGGCTGGCCGAGTTCGACCGGTTGCTGCGCCCCGGCGGGCGGTTGGCCCTGGTGTTCCAGGTGTGCCCTGCCCAGACCCCGCCGAATCCCGACGACCACCCCTGGACCCTGGAGGAGATGGCAGCGCGGGTGCGGGCCATGGGCTACCGGGTGCATGTGCTGGATGACCTGACGGAGCGCGAGATCGTCCTGGGTTGGGAGGCCCTGGCGCAGCGGCTGGAGGAGCGGCGCGATGTGTACGCAGCCGCCCTGGGCGAGGGTTGGGTGCAAGAGGCCCTGGCCGAGTTCCAGGAAGAGATCGCGGCCATGCGCCGCGGCGCCTGGAGCAACGGGCGAATGATCGCCACCAAGCCCGATGCCCGCTAAAGGCAGCGCTCGGTTCCACCCGCGCGCAGACTCGACCAATTCACAGTTTTCCGCTTGACAAGGGTCAGAAGGGGGGCTAGGCTCCTTTCAACAGAAGGGAGGCACCCCAATGACCGGACAGAAAATAGTCAGGCCGGAACATCCGATACCGGCGCGCCCTGAAGGCGCTACGGCCAGCATGGTGGATCTTGCGGACCACTACCTCAACGCTCTGGACGACGAGATCCACAACAAACCGGGCAACACGCTCTCGGCGCTGCCGATGGGTGTGCAGACCTTCGCCGGCACGGCGTTCGATGTGCGCGGCGTCATCCAGCTCGCGGGCAAGGACTCGCTGGAGATCACCCATGTGGTCTACCCCGAGGCGGTGCGGGGCATCGCCGTGCATGTGAAGGGCGAGGAGCTGCACGTCCTCCATGCGGCAGCCTGGGCTCCCGAGGATGGCCAGCTCGAGATCGGCGCCTACGTCCTCCACTACGCCAACGGTGCCAGCAGAAACATCCCCATCACCTACCACACCACTACCTCGGACTGGTGGGCCCAGCCCGCCGATCCGACGCCGAGCGATGCGCCGGTGGCCTGGGAGGGCAGCAACCCCCGGGTGGAGGACATGGGATTCGTCCTGCGCCTGTTCAAGTTCAGTTGCCCGAACCCACTGCCCGGGATCGAGATCGAGAGCCTCGATTTCGTGTCTCACCTGGTGCACTCGGCGCCGATGCTGCTGGCAGTGACGGTTGCCTAGCGGGGCCGGCGTCCTGTGCCGGGAGTACACCATCGCGAGGCCGCAAGCGGTATGAGCTTCTCTACGCTGACACGCGAGCAACTGCTGGAGATCGCCAGCGGGATGGCCCAGCGCCGTGGGTGGGATTTCTCTGCGGTGCGCGACTGGCGCGACCCCGTGCCCTGGGAGTATGAGCACGTCGTGCGGCGGTACCTGCAGCCCGACGACCGGGTGCTGGATTGCGGCACGGGGGGCGGAGAGCGGTTCCTGGCCCTGTCCGACGCCTACGCCTGGGGACTGGGCATAGACCCTGACCCCGCCATGCTGGAGGTCGCGCGGCGCAACGCCGCCGTGCAGGGGGCCGCCCACGTCTCCTTTGCCGAGGGCTGCGCTGAGGCGCTCCCCGTGGCGGACGCATCGGTGGATGTGGTGCTCAACCGCCACGCCAACGTGGATGTGGGCGAGACGCTGCGGGCGCTCAGGCCGGGCGGCCTGTTCATCACCCAGCAGGTGGGGGCGCGCAACCTGCTGGCCATCTGCGAGACCTTTGGCTGCGGCCCCGGCGGTGAGTACTCCCACGACCCTGAGGAGACCATCTACCGCCTGGCCGAGGCCTTTCGCGTCCGGGGCGGCGCTGTGCTGGCTGTGGCCGAGTACGACGTGCCCTACATCCTGTTGGACGTGGCCTCGCTGCTGTTTCTGCTCATGGGCGTGGGCATCCCCGAGGATATCGACCTGCAGGTGCACTGGCCCCAGGTGCTCGACATCCTGGCGCGCTGCGGCACGCCCCGAGGCATCCGCACCAACGAGCACCGCGAGCTGCTGATCGTCCGCAAGGGCTAGCGCGACGCCTCGATGGCCGCCCGAATGCGGCGGGCCAGCACCGCCCGCTCCTCGGCGGCCCTGCCCGCAGGCGCGGCGGCGGCGCCCCGGGGGATCAGGTGGAAATGCACGTGCATCACATCCTGGCCGGCCGCGCGCCCGTTGGCCTGGCGTACCGAGAGGCCTTCGGGGGCCAGCGCCGCCCGGATCCCTCGCGCCACCCGCACCAGCGCCTGCGCCAGGTGCGCGGCGGTCTCGTCATCCAGGTCGTAGATCAGGGCCGCGTGGCGCTCGGGGACGACCAGGGTATGGCCCGGCCCCTGGGGGTGGATGTCCAGAAAGGCCAGGGTCGCTTCGTCCTCATAAACGCGCTCCGCAGGCGCCTGCCCCGCGATGATGGCGCAAAAGATGCAATCCTGTGGCCGGTTCATCCTCGGGCCTCCTTGCTCTGCGGACGATCTGTCACCAGGTAGAACACCGTGGCGAGCACCACCGTCAGGGCGGCCAGCCGGAAGAGCATGAGCGCCCCGATGGTATCATAGAGATAGCCCCCGATGAACCCGCCAAAGGTCATGGCCAGGGAACCCACGGCCCCGTAGAGCGCGCGCGTGGTGGCCTCCAGGCCCGGCGGCGCGGCCACCCCCGCATAGTAGACGCCGGCGACGTACAGGGCTGCAAAGCCGGGCCCGTGAAAGACCTGGAACGGCACCAGCAGCTCGGGGGTGGTGACCCAGCCAAAGCCGAGGAGCATGGCCAGGCTGGTGCCCAGGGAGAGCAACACCAGCGCCCGTGCGCCCCAGCGCCGGAGCAGCAGCCCAGAGAAGAAGAAGGTCGGGATCTCGGAAAAGCCGGCGACGGTGGCCGAGATGCCGATGAGGGAGCGGCTGGCGCCCAGGGCGTCCAGATGCAGGTTCATGAAGCCAAAGCTGGCCGAGCGCCCCAGGCTGGCGACAAAGACGGTGGCCAGGAACAGAGCCCACCAACGGTTGCGGGCCAGGGTGCCCACGCCTCGCCAAAAGGCCACGCGGCGCCCCATGCTGGCCATCTCCAGGCGGCTGGCCACCGGGATCGCCAGGGCCGCCAGCATGTACAGCCCGTAAAAGTGCCAGTGGGGGCCGCAGGACTCGGCCAGGTACCCCACCAGCGGCGCCGCCAGTCCCCATCCCACGGCTCCCCACAGCCGTTGCTGGCCATAGGCATCGCGCCGGTCGCCCAGCATCTCCAGCACGGCGCTATCCACCAGCGCATCGATGGGCGCCACAAAGAACGCCATCGCCACGCCCGCGATGATCAGCGCGGCAAAGCTGCGCGCCTGCGAGATGCCGTACACCGAGAGCATGGTGAGGGCCAGGGTGACCAGGAGCAGCAGCTTGTGGCGACGCGACACATCGGCGACGGAGGCCCAAAACGGCCCACCCAGGAGGCGCACCAGCGGCCCCAGGCCGATCAGGACGCCGATCTCGCTGCCGGTGAGGCCCACGCCCTGATAGTGCAGCGTCAGGAAGGGGGTCAGGGCAGCCATAGACCCGTAAAAGAGCAGGTAGAAGGACTTGGGGACCAGCAAACGGCGGTCTATGGCGAGTCTCAAGGGCGCTGCTCCGCGGTGCCCATCCGCCGGCGCGCCAGCCGGATCTGCTCGCCGCTCGCGCCGAGCGGCCCTCGCTGCCGGGCGGCCGCTTTGGCCGCCCGATGGATGCATGAGGCGGCGTCCGCCTCGTTATGTTCGCGCACGGTTCCCCCTTCTTTGGCGGGCGCACGGCCCGCTGGCTCAACGTCGGTCCTCGGATTCATGTGAACAGCTTGTACGCCCACAGGCCGACCGCGGCCAGGCTCAGCAGCCATATGGCGACGATCGCCACAGCCGCCCAGCGGCTATGGGGCAGCGCCCCCTCGATCTGGGCAGCGCGGGCCTGGCAATCGCGCCAGACGGCCGCCGGCACCAGCCGAATCGCCAGCCACAGCCCCGCCGGCACCAGCAGGAGATCGTCCAGGTAGCCCAGGACCGGGATGAAATCGGGGATCAGGTCAATGGGGCTGAGGGCATAGGCCAGGGTCAGGCCGATGATCGCCTTGGCCAGCCAGGGGACCCTCGGGTCGCGGCCGGCCAGGTAGAGGGCGTAGGTGTTGCGCTTGAGGGCGCGGGCTTGCGCCTTCCAGGATGCCTTGCTTCCCCGTTCGCGCATCCGGCCCCTATGCGCCCGCGCCGGGCTTGCCCGCCGCCGCCCGCCTCTGGGCCGCGCGGTAGGCGCGGATCCAGCCCGCAGCCCATTCGTCATAGCCCAGGCAGAGGTTGGCCGCCCGGATCGTCTCCATCATGCGCGTATCCAGCGGGTTGACGATGGGGCAGGTGACCCCGGCGGCGATGGCCAGCGCAGCAAAGGTCGCATTCAGCTCCGGTCGGGCGGGCAATCCGTGGGAGACGTTGCTGACGCCCAGGGTCATGTTCGCCCCCAGTCGCTCGCGGATCAGGCGGATCGTCTCCAGTGTGACCCGCGCGGCGCCGGCGTCGGCGCCCACCGCCATGGATAGGGGGTCCAGGATCACGTCCTCGGCGGGGATCCCCTGGGCGAGGGCGCGGGCCAGGATCGCCTCCGCCACCCGCAGCCGCGCCTCGGCCGTCTCGGGGATGCCGTGGTCGTCCATGGTCAGGGCGATGACGGCGGCTCCGTGGGCCTTGACCAGGGGCAGCACCTGGGCCAGCGACCGTTCCTCGCCGTTGACCGAGTTGACCAGGGCCTTGCCACGATAGGCGTTCAGCCCGGCCTCCAGCACGGCGGGATCGGGGCTATCTATGCACAGGGGGGCGTCGGTGGCCTCTTGCAGGGCGGCCACGGCGGCGGCCATCAGCGCGACCTGATCGGCGCCGGGCACGCCCACGTTCACGTCCAGGATATGGGCGCCGGCCTCGGCCTGAGCGCGCCCGTCGCGCTGCAGGAGGGCCATGTCGCCGCGCCGCAGGGCCTCGGCCAGCCCGCTGCGCCCCGTGGGGTTGATCCGCTCCCCGATGACCATCACCGGGCGCCCGGGGCCGATCACCACCTCTCGCGCCGCCGAACGGATGCATGTCTCGATTGTTGCCATATCGTTACCCGCCTTGAGAGCTAGCTCAGGAACGCCGCGCGCCTCACGGACGGTCCGTCTCACGGGCCAGCACGCTGAGCACGTCCAGGGCCATGTCGTGCCGGTTGTAGGAGGGCATCAGGTAGACGCCCTGAAAGAGGCCCCTGGCCTCTAGCAGGATCTCCTGGGCCAGGCGCACGCCCTCATCGCGGCCATTGGCCCCGGCGGCGCGCATGCGCTCCAGGGCCTCTTCGCTGAGGGTGATGCCCGGGATCTCGTTGTGCAGGAACTCGGCATGGCGCTGGCTCAGAAGGGGCAACAGCCCCAGGATCACCGGGATCTGGACCGGCTCGCCATAGACCTGGAGGAAGCGGCGCCACACGTCCAGATCGTAGATCGGCTGGGGCATGATGAACTCGGCCCCGGCGGCGATCTTTTCGCGGAGGCGGCGCGCCTCGGTCTCCAGGTCGGCGCGGGTGGGGTCCACGGCCACGCCCACGCAAAAGCTGGCGGGACGCCCCATCTCGCTGCCGGCGATATCGTGCCCCTGCTTCATCTGGGCGATCACCCGCACCAGGCCGATGGAATCGATGTCATAGACCCCTGTGGCGTGGCCCATGTTGCCGATGGAGGGGGGATCGCCCGTCAGGGCCAGGATGTTGCGGACGCCCAGGGCGTGGGCGCCGATCAAGTGGGCCTGCAGGCCCATCAGGTTGCGGTCGCGGGTGGTCAGGTGCAGCACGGTCTCGATGCCGGTCTGAGCCTGGATCAGGTGGCAAGCGGCCAGCGCATCCATGCGCACCCGCGCCATGGGGCTATCGGTGACGTTGATGATATCCACGATGCCGCTCTCGGCCAGGGCCTGGGCGTGGCGCACCAGGCCCTCGGGGCTGAGGCCCTTGGGCGGCGAGAGCTCGACGGCGGTGACAAAGCGGCCCGCCGCCAGCTTGTTCTGGAGGCCTGTGGCCTCGGCGGTCTGCTCGGCCTCGGCCGTGGCGGCGACGCGCGCCCGCGGCGGCGGCGCAGGCCGCGCCACCGTCGCCCCGATGACCGAATCCAGCGCCTCGCGCATGGCGGCGATGTGGGCGGGGGTGGTGCCGCAGCAGCCCCCCAGGATGGAGACGCCGGCGGAGACGAAATCGGGGGCGCGTTCGGCAAAGTAGGCAGGGTTGGCCAGGTAGAGCAGGCGCCCGGCCGCGTGGGTGGGCATGCCGGCGTTGGGCATGGCCGAGACATGGCGCGCGCCGGCGGCCACCATCTGGCGCGCCACGGCCAGCACGCCCTCGGGCCCCACGCTGCAGTTCACGCCGATCACGTCGGCCCCCAGATCCAGCAGCGCGGCCGCCACCTTGACCGGTGACTGGCCCCATGGGGTGCGGCCGTCCTCGTCAAAGGTGGCCTGGGCCACCACGGGCAGGTCACACATCTCCCGCACCACCTGCACGGCCAGGCACAGCATGTTCAGATCGCCAAAGGTCTCCAGCAGGATCAGGTCCACGCCGCCATCCAGCAGGCCGGCGACCTGCTCGCGAAAGAGCTCCCGGGCGCGCTCCTCGTCGATCTCGCCCAGGGGGCCGAGGGGCGCCCCCAGCGGCCCCACCGCGCCGGCGATGAAGGCCGTGCTCCCGGCGATATCGCGGGCGTAGCGGGCGATGCGTCCGCCCTGGCGGTTGATCTCGCGCACCTGATTCTCATAGCCATAGGCCGCCAGCTTGCTGCCGTTGGCGCCAAAGGTGTTGGTCTCGATCAGTTCGGCCCCGGCGCACAGGTAGTCGATATGGACCCGCTGGACCAGCTCCGCGTTCGCCAGGTTGAGGGCGTCATAGCACTGGTTGGGCGAGACGCCCCTGGCATATAGCTCGGTGCCCATGGCGCCATCGGCCAGCAAGACGCCGCGTTCCAAACGGGCGAGGAAAGGATGTACCGTCATCGGCCTGCTCCAAACTCATGGCCTTGCCCGGCTGCTCGCGGCCGGGCAGGCAAAGAACGCAAGACGCGGAATTTGAGTGGACATCACTGTCGGGGCGCTCTGTCGCGTCCGGGGCGGGTTCGCGCGCGACGCTGCACGGATGTAGACGCTATTATAGGCAAAAGGGGGAAAGGAGGCCAGATGGGGGAGGGCGCCTGAACGGCCATGGCAACGTTCACGCCAGGCATACTCAGCTCACCGACCGGGAGCGTACCCAACTCTGGGTGAACATGGTGCAACCATGCGTTGTTCGCTCCCCAAAGAAAAGCGCATCAAAGCGAAAAGACAGCAGGGGCGAAGCTCGTCTTTGCCCAGGATGCACGACGCCGCTCGTGAAGGTGGGCGAACACAAGGTTCGCCCCTACGGGACGGCGTGGCGTCGCGCTAAAAGGTGACCTGTTACCTATGTCCTGACACACTATAGCTCGTCTTTGCCCAGGATGCACGACGCCGCTCGTGAAGGTGGGCGAACACAAGGTGTACTGTGTCAACACATAGGTAACACATTGTGTCAGGACATAGGTAACAGGTCATCTTGTGTACGCGACACCATGCCTCGTCTCCAGATTGATCTCTCGGATGAGCAAGTCTCGGAATTGCACGATTAGCTTGCCCTCAAAGACCATAGTGCCCACCCATTGGCTGGCCAGAGCTTCACACACAAAGAGCCTTTGCCCCTGGTAGTTCAGACTGCCTTGCGTATTGAGTTGTTGAACGGCCATGGCTGGATCATATCGCCAAGGAGGCGGGACAGGCAGGTAGGCGCGCGTGCTGGGGGTATAGTGCATGGCAGGCACGCCCATCCCCAGCGCCTCGTGGGGTCGCTCTTGATTGTAGCGCCTACGGAAGAGATCAAAGAACGCTTGGCACTCTGCCATTGTCTCCGGGCACCCTCGATGGTTTATCTCTTCCTGGAGGGTGCGATGGAGACGCTCCACTTTGCCTTGCGTCTGCGGATGCCGAGTGCTACCGTGCACCAGTTGTATACCTTGATTCATGATCTCTACGCTGACTTGTGTTAGCCCATGGGAGTTGGTTGTACTCCAGAACGGACTCCCATGATCGGTGAGAATCTGCTCTGGTAGGCCGTATTCCGCCAAGGCGCTTCGCAGCGCCGCACCCGTCGGCCCTGCTTGATTCGAAGGTAGCGCAAATAACCCGATAAGAAAGCGACTGTGGTCATCCAGGATACTTAGGGGATAGCAGCGTCGCCCCTTGGCCCCTAACCTCAGATGTCCCTTGAAATCCATCTGCCACAGTTCATTGGAGCGGCAACGCTCGAACCGTTGCGTCGCTTGGCCTTGCACGCGCCGCTGCTCGCTTAGCCCATTGCGCTTGATGATACGATTGAGGGTGGCTTCACTGAGATGGATCTCCTCCCTCTCCAGCAGAACCTGCAGTTTCCGGGCTCCCCAACCCAGCTCTTGGCGCAATGCCACCGCGCGCTGCTCCTGCCGCGCATCGGCCCGACCCGGACTATGGAGAGGTCTCCGCGACCGATCCTCCAGATCGGTCAGGCTGCCTGTCTCACGATAGCGACTCACCCACTTGTAGCCTGTCTTCCGAGAGATCCCAAAGCGGCGGCACAGCGCCGCAAAGCTCATCCCGCCCTCCTGGGCCAGTATCACAAACTTCCTCCGCTCATCCAACGTGGTCGACTCCTTCCAAGGCATGGCCCCTCCCTCCCTTCAGGGAGGAACCTACCGCGAAGTGTCACCCATGTCATGATAGACGGTGTTACCTATGTCATGATACCGTACACACAAGGTTCGCCCCTACGGGGCTGAGCGTGGGGTCGCGTTCACAGGAACATCTGTTACCTATGTCCTGACACAAGGTGTAGCCCATGTGTTGACACATCATAGCTCGTCTTTGCCCTTGTGGTCCGGCGTATGCGAGTGTCACTTCTCGGGCGGGACGACGGGTGGCTAGTCTCCCGCGCCGATGCGCAGCACCCGATCGTCCTCGGCGACGGGCTGGCCGCGGCCGTCGCGGTTGCTGGTGGTCAGGTAGAGGTAGCCGTCGGGCCCCATGATCACCTCGCGGATGCGGCCGTACATGCCGTTGTAGAGGGCCTCTTCGCTGGCAACCTGGGCCGGGTCGTCGCCCTCCGGGGTCACGCGGCGCAGGTGTCGGCCCCGCAGCGCGCCAAAGAACAGGTCGCCCTGCCAGGCCGCCAGGGGCCCGTCCTGGTAGAAAGCGAGGCCTGCCGGGGCCCAGGTGTCCTCGCCGCTGCTGGCGACGGGCGCGATCAGGTCGCGGGCGGCGGCCTGGGCCGCATCCACCACGTCGGTCCCCGCCACGTAGGGCCAGCCATAGTTGCCGCCGGGCACGATGCGGTTCAGCTCGTCGCGGCAGCAGAGACCGAACTCGCCGCTGGGGCCGTGCTCCACAGCCCAGAGCACGGCGGTTCCGGGCTGGAAGGCCAGCCCCTGAGGGTTGCGGTGGCCCAGGGAGTAGACCGGCGAGCCGGGGAACGGGTTGTCGCCGGGGATGCTGCCATCCAGGTTGATGCGCAGGATCTTGCCCGCCAGCGAGCCGAGGTCTTGGGCCAACTGGGGCACCAGGGCGTCGCCCGTGCCCGCATAGAGCTTGCCATCGGGGCCGATGGCGAGGCGCCCTCCGTTGTGATAGCGTGCCCCGGGGATGCGGTCCACCAGCACGGTTTCATCGCCAAGACCTGCCCCCGTCAGGGTAAAGCGCGAGATGCGGTTGAAGAGCTGCGAGCCCTCGGCGTAGGTGTACATGAGGTACAGCCGGCCGTTCTCGGCAAAGCCCGGGTCCAGGGCAAGGCCCAGCAGGCCGCCCTCGCCGATGGCCTCCACGGGCAGCGTCGCCAGGGGCTCGGGACGCAGGGCGCCGTCCTCGATGACGCGCAGACGCCCGGCCCGCTCGGTGACCAGGATGCGCCCGTCGGGGGCAAAGGCCAGGGCCCAGGGAACGGAAAGCCCGGTCGCCACCACCTGGACGTGGGGCGTGGCGGCAGTGGGCGTTAGGGTAGGCGGAGCCTCCGTGGGCGTGGCGGCAGTAGGCGTTGGGGTGGGATGAGCCTCCGTGGGCGTCTCGGCAGCGGGCGTCCGGGTCAGTGACGGCGTTGGCGCGGGGCTGGCCGTCGCGGCAGGGGGCTCTGGCGTGGCGGTTCGGGTGGGCGCCGGCTGCGTCGGCCCCGGCGTCGCCGATGCCGGCGGGGCCGCGGTTCTCTCGACCACGGCTGCCTGGCTGCAGCCCGCCACCGTCGCCGCCAACAGGAGCAAGAGCACGATCCGCCGGGTCATGGCACGCCCACCTCTAGAGATAATGAAGCAACACGATCAAGTTAGTGCATTATAGCATGGAACGCAGCGAGATGACAAGGGAGCGAGGGGCGCGGGGCATGGGCCGCACCCCTCTGCGCCCTCTCCCGTGAACGGGAGAGCGCGCAGAGGATGATCGTGTTGCGCGTCGGCCCGTGGCGGTGAGGGCGACGCCGGCGGCCTATCAGCGGTAGAACCGCCAGGAGGCGGCCACCTGCTCCCACAGCTCCTCGGCGTAGGCCGTCTGCTGGGCATAGCCCTGATCTATGGGGCTCAAGCTCAGCAGATAGTAGACCTCGCCATCGCTGATGAGGGCCTGGCGCTGACCCATGCGCCCCGGGATGCCATCGGCCAGCAGGACGGGCGTATCGCCGAAGCGGGTCTCGCTGCGGGTCAGCCGGACGCCGCGGCTGGCCATGGCCCCCCACAACTCCTCGGCCAGCGTCTCCAGGTCGCGCCCCTCGGTGGGACCCATCTCCTCGATGATGAGCGAGACGATGCGGGCCTCGGGCAGGTCGCTGCGCTCCATGGCGCTGATGAGGATGGCGCCCGGCGCCAGGCTGCGCGCCGTGTAGACCTCCGGATGGGCCAGGCAGTAGCCCTCGCTGGCGTTGACCAACTGCCGCTGGCCTTCCTGCGGCGCTGGGCAGGGCGAGGAGCCCTCGCCGCTGCCCAGCATGCTCTCATCGAGGAGCAGCTCCTGGGTGAGGCCGTGCACCTCGACGGTGTAGGCGCCAGGCGCCAGGCCTCGGGTATCCAGGCGCACCGTCTCGCTATAGGGCACCAGGGCCATGGTGCAGACGGCATCTCTGCGGCGTTGGGTGTACACCTCCAGATGGATCATGTCGCCCTGCACCCACTGCTGGACGCCGCTCAGGCTGGTGCAGCCGTCGGCCAGGTTCCCCTGGATGACGACGTCGATCTGCACGGGGAACGACTCCAGGAACAGGATATCGAACTGATCCACCGCCCCGCGGCGGGCCGCTCCGGCGGCCTGACGGACGGCGACGCGCCCTGGCTCGGCCGGCGCGCTGCCCATCGCCGAGAGGGTCAGGGTCGTCGTGACTCCCTGCACGTCGATGACAGATTCGCCGGGTTGCAGGCCGGCCACGTCCAGCGGCAGGGTGTGGGTAAAGGGCACCAGCGCCTCGGTGCACAGGGCGCCCTGGGGGCGCGCCGTGCTGACGGTCACCAGGATGCGCCCCGGCTCCACCGTCTGGGCGACGGAATCCACCGTGGTGCAGCCATCGCGCAGGTGGCCCTGGATCTCGAGGGTATACGGGCCATCGGGCAACCCCTCGGGCAAGAGGCGCACGGCATCGATCAGGGCGTCCTGGGCGATCACCGTCTCCTCGGCCTGCACCGGCGCGCCGGCCAGGGTCAGGGTGGCCGTCACGCCCTGGACGTCCACCACATAGTCGCCGGGGGCCAGGCTCCTCGTCTCCAGAGTCAGGGTGTGGCTAAAGGGGACGAGGGCCTCGGTGCACAGCGCCTCGGCATCCCGCCGGGTAAAGAGAGAGACCACGATGCGATCCCCCTGCATCGCCTGGGCCACGGTCTCCACAGCGGTGCAGCCATCGGGCAGGTGGCCCTGGATCTCCAGGGTATAGGCGCCAGAGGGGTCCTGGCCCAGCACCAGGGCGTCGATCAGGGCGCTGTGGGCGGGCTCCGTCTCGGCCCCGGCGGACGCCTCGGGCGTCTCCGCCTGGCCCACAGGCGCAGGTTGTTCGGGCAGGGCGCAGGCGGCCAGCATGAGCAGCAGCGCGCCGATGAGCACCACAAAGCGGGTTGTTCTGTACATCTATCTCGGCCCCTTTCGTATCCAGCGCCATCGAGAGCGGGCGCGATTGTGGCGTACTCCTCACCTCTGTGGACGCGCCGGGGCGCGCCCCGGTTCCGGTGGGGCGTTCGCGGCGCGCTCGCGGCGCAGCCGCTCGGCCTCATAGTCCGAGTAGCCGCCAGGGTAGCTGACCAGCGCGCCATCCTCCAGCGCCGCCACGCGATCCACGATCCGGTCCAGCAGGTAGCGATCGTGGGAGACGATCAGCGCCGTGCCCTCAAAGCCCTCCAGGGCTTCCTCCAGCACCTCGGCGCTGGCGATATCCAGGTTGTTGGTGGGCTCGTCCAGCAGCAACAGGTTGGCCCCGGAGAGCATCAGCAGGGCCATCTGCAGGCGCCCCTTCTCGCCCCCCGAGAGGGTGGCCACCGGCTTGCGCGTCTGCTCATAGGGAAAGAGAAAGCGCCCCAAGAAAGGAATGGCGGCGTGCTCGGGCAGGTTGGCCTGCTTGACCACCGTCTCCACCAACGATAGCTCTGGATCCAGGGTCTCGTGCTGCTGGGCATAGACGCCGATGCGCACGCTGGGCCCGACATAGATCTCGCCGCTGGAAGGGGCCTCCTGGCCCAGGATGAGGCGCAGCAGGACGGACTTGCCCGCGCCGTTGGGTCCCACGATGCCCACCCGCTCGCCGTGCCACAGCAGCAGATCGAGCCCATCCAGCACCTGATCCTCGCCGCCGGCGGGGTTCTCAAAGCTCTTGGCGAGGGACTGGATCTCGAGCACCTTCTCGCTGCCGCGCCAGCCCGCTAGCTCCAGGCCCATGCGGCGCCGCTCCAGCACCGGCTGCTCGATGCGGTCCATGCGCTCCAGCCGCTTGAGGATGGCCTGGCCGCGGCGCGAGAACTTGGGATTATCGAACACCTTGCCCCAGGTCATCAGGCGTTGGGCCGATTGCTCCAGGCGGCGGATCTGGGTCTGCTGCGACTGGTACTGCTGTTGCTGGCGGGCCAGCCGCTGGGCCTTGGCCACGGCGTACTCGGAGTAGTTGCCCGGATAGGCGGTGAGGCGCCCGTCCTCCAGCTCCACGACCTCGTCCACCACCATGTCCAGCAGGTAGCGGTCGTGGGAGATGACCACCACGCCGCCCTTGTAGCTGCGGATGTACTGCTCCAGGAACGCCTTGGCCGCCAGGTCCAAGTGATTGTCGGGCTCGTCCAGCAGCAACAGGTCGGGCTGAACCACCATGAGCTTCGCCAGGGCCAACAGCTTGCGCTGGCCGCCGCTGAGGGCCGCCACGGGGAGGTCCAGGTCGCGCTCGCCAAAGCCGAGGGAGAGGAGGGTGCCGCGCAGGCGCCCTTCGTAGGCGGGGCCGCCGAGCTGCTCGTACTCGGCCAAGAGCTTCTCCTGGGCGGCCAGGGTGCGGGCCAGCCGGGCCTCGTCGCCATAGACGGCCGGATCGCCCAGGCGCGCTTCCACCTGATGCAGGCGCGTCTCGATCTCGCGCAGCGCCTCCGAGGCCGTCAGCGCCTCCTCCCAGACGGAGCGATCGGGGCCAAAGGCCGGCTCCTGGGGCAAGAGGCCGATGGTGAGGCCCCTGGCGCGGGTCACGGCGCCCGTCTCGCTGGCCAGGTCGCCCATCATCAGGCGCAGGAGGGTGCTCTTGCCGCTGCCGTTGGGGCCGATCAGCCCCACCACGCGGTCATCATGGATCTCCCAGGAGAGATCGGCGAACACGGGCGCGCCCGAGTAGGTGATGGTGACATGGTCCAGGCGCAGGGCGATCATGGGCAACTCCTCGGCGGGCTAGAAGGCGGCGCGACTACTCGTACTTGGCGTTCTTGTGCCTGGCGCGGCGCTTGCGCGGCTCGTACTGCTCCCAGTAGACGCGCCGCTCCTCATAGCGGTCGCTGGGGGGCTTGGTCTCGGCGGGATAGCCCACATAAACCAACGCCAGAGGCGTCACCTCTTCGGGCAGCGCCAGGATCTCGCGCACCGGCTTGATCACGCTGGGCAGGGGGTACACGCCGATCCAGACGGCGCCCAGCCCCAGGCCGGCGGCGGCGACCAGGATGTTCTGCGTGGCGGCGCTGCAATCCTGCACCCAGTAGAACTTGCGCGAGACCGAGTTGTGGGCGATGCTCGGGTTGCCGCACACGGCGATGGCCGCGGGCGCATTGTAACGCGCGAACAGGAGCTTGCTCCGCAGGCGATCCAGGATCTCTGGCTGGGTGACGACGACAAACTCCCAGGGCTGGCTGTTGCAGGCGGAGGGGGCCGCCATGGCGGCGACCAGCAGTTGCTGCAACAATTCGTGCTCGACGGGCCGATCCTCATAAGCGCGGATGCTGCGCCGCGCCCGCAACAGATCAATGATCTCCACAAACACACCGTTCCTTTCGGATGCGGGACGTCCCAAGCATATCGCCTTTTGGACGCGTCACCAAATGGGAGATCGCCCACAGGGTTGACGCGCCCGGAGCGCCTGTGCTATAACCAGCGCGAACGGGCTGCCAAAGCGTTTCAAAGGAGAAAAGGCATCATGAAGCAAGTGTTGATCATCCAGGGTGGCTGGCAGGGCCACGAGCCCCAACAGGTGTCCGATATCATGGCCAAAGATCTGCGCGCGAACGGCCTCGAGGTCGAGATCGTGGATACCCTCAATGTGCTTACGGAGCGCGATCTCACCAAGCTGGACTTGATTGTGATGCAGTGGACCATGGGGCGCATCGAGCGCGATCAGCTTCAGCCGCTGCTGCAGGCCGTGGAGGGCGGCGTCGGCATCGGTGGAGTGCACGGCGGCATGGGCGACGCATTCCGCGAGGCCACGCCGTACCAGTTCATGGTAGGCGGCCAATGGGTGGCGCACCCGGGCAACGATGGCATCGAGTACGACGTGCACATCATTGACCGTGCCCATCCCATCACCCAAGGGGTGAACGACTTTCACGCCAAGTCCGAGCACTACTACATGCACGTGGATCCGGGCAACCATGTGCTGGCCACCACCCCCTTTGGCTCGGTGCAGATGCCGGTGGCCTGGACCAAGATGTGGGGCAAGGGCCGCGTCTACTACTGCTCCATGGGCCATGTCGCCCAAGTATTCGACCAGGATCCCAACATCCTCAAGCTGGTGACCCGGGGGCTTCTCTGGGCCGCCCATGCCCTGGAGGGCGCCGACTAGGGCAGCACGGCACCCTTGGCCTATTCGGGACGCTCCAACGTCTACATGGCAGACGTTGGAGCGTCCTCCGGCAGCGTCCACGACCGTGCGCATCAGGAGCCGGCGAACATGCGGGGATTCCTGCGGGTCTGGCTGGCGGGCTACGGTGCCCCGGGGCGTTTTGCGGAAGCCCTCGAGGCGGCGCCCGCGCCCCAGTGGGGGTTGGCGGCCACGGCCCTGCGCGGCCTCGTGGATGCCTTGCTCCTGTACCTGCCCGTCGCCTTGCTCGGGCGCACCCCTCCCACGCCCTCGTACATCAGCCTGTTCGCCACCGAGAGCTACTATTACGCCCTGATCTGGCTCGCGCCCCTGGTGTTCATGGCCCAGTGGTTGCTGGGCGCCGGCATCATCCACCTGGGTCTGCGCTTGAGCGGCCGGGCCAGCGATATGGACCGCATCCTGAACCTGACGGGCCTGGCCAGCCTGGTGGTGGCTGCCATCCTGATCGTCTGGGATTGGCTCTGGCTGTTGGTGGGCGGCCTGAACCAGTACCTGCTGGGCCTCAGCCACCTGCTCATCGACATCTGGTGGTTCGCGCTGGTGGTTGCGGGGCTCCGCCGAGGCGCGGGAATCGGCGTGGGACGCGCCATCCTGCTCTGCGCCCTGGCCATGGCGGCGGGGCTGCCCCTGGCGATGCTGTTCATGCGTGCGCCGCTCTAGCGCGGGCCAAGCAACTGCGGCCTCGCCATATGCGTATAGATACCGATCGATAGCGTTGGGGGTGCGTTACCCTATGCCTGCGGAAAGGAGCTCGTCATGACCGCCCCTGCTGAACTGCGACCCAGTGCCAAGTACCAGATCCAGATGTGGGCGACCATCGCCTGTATCTTTGTGTTCATGATCCTGCCCTTCATCCTGATCGGCCTCGCCCCGGGCATGGGGCTGCTGTACGTGGTGATCTTTTTGGCGGCCAATGTGCTCTGGCTCGTGCCGGCCATCATCCTCGTGCCGATCTACTACCGCTCGGTGCGCTATGAGCTCCGCGAGCGCAACCTGGTCGTGCGGCGCGGCATCTTGATCCGGGCCGAGGATGTGGTGCCCTATGCCATGATCACCAACATCGCCGTGCGGCGCGGCCCCATCGAGCGTCTCTTGGGGCTGGGGACGCTGCACATCCACACGGCGGGCTTTAGCCAGCAGGCCGGCGCCGAGGCCAAGATCGTGGGCATGGAAGAGTGGGACAAGGTGCACGCCCAGTTGCTGGAGCTGATCCACCGCCACCAAGAGAAAGAGGGCGTCGCGCTCCCCACCGCTGCCGCCGTTGCGCCCGGAGAAGCGGGCGCCGCCGTGCCCGCGCTGCTGGGGGAGATCCTGGCCGAGCTGCGCCAGCTCCGCGCCGCGCTGCACGACGGGGATAGGGCAGAGGGCCAGGATCGCCAGGGCTAGCTCGCCGCGATCTCGCGCACCGCGGCGATGGCGGCGTCAATATCCGCGAAGGTATTGCTCAGGCCTGCCGCCAGGCGCACCGTCCCTTCCGGAAAGGTGCCCAGGGTGCGATGAGCCGCCGGGGCGCAATGGAGCCCCACGCGGCACAGGATGTCGTACGACTCATCCAGGCGCCAGCCCACCTCCGAGACGCTGTGGCCCGCGATGCGCAGCGAGATGGTGGCCGTGCGCAGGGCGGCGTCCATAGGCCCGTACAGCGTGACGCCGGGGATCCCGCGCAACCCATCGATGAGCCGTTGGGCGAGGGCCTGCTCGTGGGCCCGCACGGCGTCCACGCCGTGGGCCAGGAGGTGGCGCACGCCGGCGCCCAGCCCGGCGATGCCCGGGCCATTGCCCGTGCCGCACTCTAGCCGATCCGGCAGCGTCTCGGGCTGGCGCTCCTCCTCGGAGCGGCTGCCCGTGCCGCCCATCAGCACGGGCCGGATCAGCGAGGGCTCCAGGTGGGGGGCGATCACCAAGCCGCCGGTGCCCTGAGGCCCCAGCAACCCCTTGTGCCCCGTAAAGGCCAACAGGTCGATGCCCATCTCCTGGGCATCTATGGGCAACACCCCTGCCGTCTGCGCGGCGTCCACCAGCAGGAGGGCGCCCGCCCCATGGGCCAGCGCGGCGATCTCCCGGATCGGCAGCAAGGTGCCTGTGACGTTGCTGGCATGGCTGGCGACCACCAGCCGGGCGCCAGGACGCAGCGCCGTCGCCATCGCTTCCAGGTCGAGCTGCCCATCGGCATGGCAGGGGACCACCGCCAGCTCCAGCCCCCGTTCCTGCAGGGCGCGCAACGGCCGCATCACCGAGTTGTGCTCCATGCTCGTGGTCACAACGCGATCGGTGGCGGGGTCCAGCAGCCCCAGCAGGGCAATATTGAGGGCGTGGGTGACGTTGGCCGTCAGCACAACGCGCAGCGGGTCGGGCGCGCCCAAGAGCCGGGCGATCAGCTCGCGGGTCTCGTATACCGCTCGGCCCGCGTCAATGGAGAGGCGGTGGCCGGAGCGGCCGGGGTTGCCCCCGGCGCGCTCCAAAAAGTCGGTCATCGCCCGGATGACTTCCGGGGGCTTGGGCCATGAGGTGGCGGCGTGATCCAGGTAGATCATCGCGTCAACACCAGCCGGAAGCCGCCCTCGGGACGCTCCTCTACGGCCACCTGGCACCCCTCGCGCTCCGCCAGGCGCTGGACGTTGTCGCGCGAGGTGCCCGTATCCACCAGAATGGCGATTGTGCCCTGGGGCGTCTCACGCAGGGCCTGGCGGGTCAGCAGGACGGGCTGCGGACAAGAGAGCCCGCTGGCATCCACGATGCGGATCTCGTTCATGGTTCGTTCCTTTCAGGCCATCGCGGGCTCGCGCATGGTCAGGCCGATCACGACGCAGAAGGCCAACCCCGCCAGGACGGCGATGGGGCCATAGGGCGCAGGGCCGGCGGGAGAGCTGGCCATGTTCATGTTGTGGGCCACGGCGGCACCGGCGAGCATTCCCAGCACAAAGAGGCCCGCGTCGGCATCGCCCTCGCCGGACATGAACACCTGCCTGCCCGGGCAACCTCCTGCCAGGGTGAAGGCCAGCCCGGAGAGCACCATGCCCGCCGCATTCCAGAGCAGGTCGGTGTGGGCCACGGGTTGCCCTTCAAAGCCGGGCTGGAACTGGCCCAGGGCCAGGTTGGTGAGGGTCGCGGCGACTACCAGCGCCGCCACGCCGTTGAGCAGGTGGCTATCGCGCATCAGGATCACGTCACGGATGGCGCCCACGGTGCAGAACCGGCTGCGCTGCGCCAGGAAGCCGATGATCAAGCCCACGGCCAGGGAGGCGCCGATGGGCGCGGCCAGTGAACCTGGGCCTGAAGCCGAGAAGAAGATGGGGCCCGTGGGTTCGCCCTCGGGCGTGCGCCCGAACTGCGGGGCCAAAAGCAGAAGCAGCAGCAGCGCCGCCATCAGACCGGGCATGAGCCAGCCCACCGGACCCGCCGCCGGACGCGTGCGCCCCAGGCTGTAGCCTCTCTTGAGGAACACCACCCCGATGACGACGCCGACGCCCAGGCCCAGAATGCCAGGGATGGCGTTCCAATCGCCTCCGGCCAGGCGCAGGTAGGCGCGCCAGGGGCAGCCCAGGAACACCAGGGCGCCGATCATGGAGAACATGCCGAGGAAGAAGCGCAACAGAGGCGACGAGCCGGTGCGCGGCCGAAACTCCTTGAAGAGCAAGGCGGCAAACAGCGCGCCCAGAACGAAACCGATGATCTCGGGGCGGATGTACTGCACCACAGCGGCGCGGTGCAGCCCCAGGGCGCCGGCGATATCGCGACTGAAGCAGGCCACGCAGATCCCCATGTTGCCCGGATTGCCGAGGCGTACTAGCAGGGGCGCCAGAACGCCCACGGCGACGCCGGTGATGACCGGGCCCCAGCGCGAGATGAACAGGCGACTGAAGCGAGACATGAGCAAACTCCTCTCCTGTTGCGAGATGTCGGGGGCCGCGACAGGCCCCCGACGCCCGACAGGATCAGAGTCGACATCTGACGTGGCGACAGAGACGACGGGTGCTCGTCAGGAGGGCCATGTGCGGCGAGTGGGTTTTCGTGATGCACGCCGTGCAACTAGGCTCGACGGCTCATGTCAGGCGATGCCACAGCATAGGCCAGCCCTCCTTTCGACAGGGGTGCGGAACGGCCCCAGTATAGCGGCGCAAGGGGGCTTGTCAAGCACTCTCGACAGGGGGGGGCGATGGAGCGCCGCGCGGGGGGCGCTGGCTGACCGGGGCGCAACAAAAAACGGTGCGGGGAGTATCCCCGCACCGTATGCTGGCTGAGCTGGCGTCTACCAGCGGCTGCCGTACCCGCCGCGGCTGCCGCGATCCGCCGAATCGCGCCGGGGGCGCGCCTCGGCCACGGTGATATTGCGGCCGTCCAGCGGCGTGTCGTTCAGCGTCTCGATGGCCTTCTGCGCGTCGGCGTCGTTCGCCATCTGCACAAAGCCAAAGCCGCGCGAGCGTCCGCTGTAGCGATCGGTGACGACATCCGCCGTCTCGACCGGGCCAATGGCTTCAAAAGCCTGGCGCAAGCTCGCATCGGTCGTGTCATAGCTCAGGTTCCCAACATACAGCCTCATCGTCCAGTTCTCCCTTGTCATACCCGGCGCGGTCGGTCCGCGCCACCTCGTATTGGGGATCGGTACCGCACCCAAACAAAAGCCCCCCCAGGACAAGGCCCTGGCGGGGTCAGCCGATCAAGTGATTCCCAATCCTGAGCCTATTATGCCATAGAAGCGGGCTCCGTCCAAATCCCGCCAGAGGCGACCGGCGCCCCTTGCCCCGGCCGGGGGCGCCGGGTAGAATGAGGCTACGGGACTGCCACGGGAAGGAGCGAGGATAGCGATGCACCAAGACTATCTGCTGAGGCCCGATGAGCCGGCGCGCCTTCGCGAGCGAAGCACGTTGCCGGAGGAGGAGGGGCTGCGCAAGCGTGAGGCGCGCGCCCAGGCCGCCAAGCTGCAGCCCCGCCTCAATGAGCTGCAGGAGATGCTCTACGCCAATCGCAGGCATGCGCTGCTCATCATCCTGCAGGGCATGGACACCTCGGGCAAGGACGGCGTGATCAAGCACGTGGTGGGGGCCTTTAACCCCCAGGGCTGCCAGGTGGCGGGCTTCAAGGCGCCTACGTCGGTGGAGCTGGCCCACGACTATCTCTGGCGGGTGCACCAGGTCGCGCCACCCAAGGGCATGGTGGGCATCTTTAACCGCTCCCACTATGAGGACGTCCTGGTGGTGCGGGTGGATAACCTGGCGCCGCCCGAGGTTTGGGGCCAGCGCTACGACCAGATCAACGACTTTGAGCGGCTCCTGGCCGAGAACGGCACCATCATCTGCAAGTTCTACCTGCACATCTCGCGCGAGGAGCAACGCAAGCGCCTCTCTGAGCGCCTGGCCGACCCCACGGCCCACTGGAAGTTCAACATCACCGATCTGGACGCCAGAGACAAGTGGGATGACTATATGGCGGCCTATGAGGATGCCCTGCAGCGCTGCAACACGCCCTTTGCGCCCTGGTACATCATCCCCGCCGACAAAAAGTGGTACCGCAACCTGGTGATCTCGCGCATCCTGAAGGAGCGCCTGGAGGCGTTGCAGATGGGTTGGCCGCCGCTCCACGAGTCCTGGCGCGGCATTACCATCGACTAGGGGCGGCGGGGCTGCAGCCGATCGTACAGAGGAAAGAGGCGCGGCACGATCTTGCGCCAATCGTAGCGCTCCTCGGCGCAGGCGCGGGCCTGCTGGCTCAGGCGCTGGCGCAGGGCGGCGTCGCCAAGCAGCCGCACGGCGGCCTCGGCGAAGGCCTCTGGCGTGTCGGCCAACAGAGCGTGTTGCCCGTCCACCAGCTCGATCCCCTCAGCGCCCAGGCGCGTGCTGACCATGGGCAGGCCCGTCGCCAGGGCCTCCAGCACCTTCAAGCGGGTGCCCCCGCCCACGCGCAGCGGCACGATATAGACATCGGCGCCGCCAAAGTAAGGCAGGATGTCGGGCACATAGCCGGTGACGGTGATGGCCGGGTCGGCGGCCAGGCGTTGCACCTCGGGGTGGGGCGCCTTGCCCACGATGTACAGGTGCACCTCGGGCACGCGCCGGCGAATCTCCGGCCAGACCTGCCCATGGAACCAGCGCATGGCATCCACGTTGGGGCGAAAGTCCATCTTGCCCGTGAACACCAGGTTGGGGTGCTGCAGCGACAGGCTATCGGCGAGATCGGTGCGATACCCCTGGGTGTCCACCCCGTTGGGGATCGCCATAGGCTCGACATCGGGGGCCAGCCGCCGGATCGCCCGGGCATCCATCTCGCTGACGGCCAGCACCGCGTCGGCCCGGCGGCAGACCTGGCGCTCAAAGCGGCGCAAGCGCAGCCACTGGATGCACGAGTAGGCCGCCTGTGGCCAGCGCCGGGGCCGCCGCAGGTCGGTGGCAAAGGCGCGCTGTTGCAGCAGGTATTCGGCGTTGTGGTCGTCGAACACAAGGGCCGGGGCGCCCGCCTCGGCCCAGCCATCCACCATCAGGCCGTAGGCGGCCAGCTCGATCCCCTCCACCTGCACGATATCATACCGCTCCTCGGCCAGCATGATGCGCAGGGTACGGGCAAAGGCCTCGGAGGCCAGGCGATGGGCCATGTCGGGGGCGCGGCTGGTGAGCAGGGTCCGCAGGCGCCCGGCCGGCGAGCGGCGGGGCGCTGGCACCGTCTCCAGCCGAGAGCAGAGCTGCGCCAGCGGACCGGGGTCGGCGTCCTCCGCCTCGGCAAAAGAAAGCAGCGACACGTCGTAACGCGTCGCTGCCTGGGCGATCAGGTGATAGTTGCGGATGGCCGTGCCCTGCTCCGGCGGGTAGGGGAGCTGGGGCGTGAGGAAGAGAATGCGCCTTTGCATTGACATAATCCAAGGTCCTACGTCAGGCTATGGTAGAGCTCCAGGGTCTCCTGGGCCGCCTTGTCCCATGAAAAGTAGGCCGCGCGCTTGAGGCCCTTCTCGATCAGGCTCGCGCGCAGCTCGCTATCGGTCAAGATGCGCCACATGGCCACGGCGATCTCGTCGGACCTGTAGGGATCGATCTTGAGGCCGGCGTCGCCCACCACCTCGGGCAGCGATGAGGTGTTGGCCACGATGACCGGGGTGCCGCAGGCCATGGCCTCCAGCGGCGTCAGCCCAAACCCCTCGTAGATGGAGGGCGCCACCAGGGCCTTGGCCACGTTGTAGAGCCACAGCAGCTCCTCGGAGCTGACGCGCCCGACGAAGCGGGTATGCTCCTCCAGATCCAGCTCGGTGACCAGGTCAAAGACCTCCTCGAACAGCCAGCCCTTTTGCCCGGCCAGCACGAGCTGTACATCCAGGCGATAGTCATCCAGGAACTGGCGAAAGGCGCGCAGCAGGGTGGGCACATTCTTGCGCGGCTCGATGGTGCTCACAAAGAGCAAAAAGTCGGTGCGAATGCCAAAGCGCCGCTGCACCTGGCGCTCCAGGTCGGGGTCATTGAGCCTGCGAAAGGTGGGGCTGGCGGCCTCATAGATCACACGGATCTTGGTCTCGGGGACGCCCAGCAACCGCACGATATCCGCCTTGGTCGCCTTGGAGACGGCGATGATGCCGTCGCTGCGGCGCACCGCCTGGTCGATCTGGCCATAGTAACGGGCCGAGTCCTTGGTCAGAAAGTGGGGGAAGAGCAGGAAATTGAGATCGTGGATGGTGATCACCGATCGGCACTTGGCGCGAAACGGCGGGATGAAATCCGGGCTGTGCAGCACATCGAGCTTGAGCGGCGAAAGCTCCATAGGGAAGAGCAGTTGCTCCAGGCGGTGATGGGCAGGGGTGATCACTTTGCGGTGCGCAAAGCGCTCGTGCTTGATGATCGGCTGTCGCGCGCGGATGCTCTGCAGCAGTGTGTATTGATCGTCCGATTCGATGCGGCTCAACCCTTTGACCAATTGCAGCGTATACCGACTAATGCCCGCCTGCCGATAGTGCAGCAGCCGAGCATCAATACCGATATGCATCGCCCCACTCCCTTCCCATCGCCTGTTGTGTGCGATGGGCCAGCCAAACAAAGAATAGACCCCCTTGCCGATCGCCATGTTGCGATAGGAAATGGGGGCCTCTGTGCTTCCCAACCTGTCGAGATAATACCATGCTTGTGGTGTTACGTCAAAGACCTGGGGCGCCAAACGCGGCCCCGATTCTGCGCCGCCAGCGAATCTCCATGCGGCGCGCCCCGACGGTCGCCGGCAGCGGCCCTACGCAAAGGACTCCCAATGCACATTGGTCTCATCGTACTGGGTGCGAGGAGGCTTGTCCTCCGCCGGATGGCCGACCCAGACCACGGCCAGGGGCGCGACATGCCTGGGCAGCTTGAACAGCCCTGCCACCAGGCTCATCATCGCGCGCACGGGGTACACGCCGATCCAGACCGAGCCGAGGCCCAGCCCGGCGGCCGCCAGGAGGATATTCTCCGTGGCTGCGCTGCAATCCACGACCCAAAAGTCCTTGGCGATGGCGGGGGCGGCGCGCCTGAGGTTGCCGCAGACGACGATGGCCGCCGGCGCGTTATAGTTGCCCAGCACCAGCCGCCGGCGCAGCGCCGCCAGCCGCTCCGGCTCGGTGACCACCAGGAACTCCCAGGGCTTGCGGTTCATGGCCGAGGGCGCCGCCATCGCGGCCCGCAGCAGCGCCTCCAAGTCTTCCCGTGAGACGGGCTCCGCGGTGTAGCGACGAATGCTGCGCCGCTGCAGGATGTGCTCCAGGATTCCGGCCATGCTTGGGCCTTTCGCGATTGGTTCGGCTCGGCCCAGATGATATAATAGGACGCGTCGTTGATCAAGCCTGCGCGCGTGCGACGTGACGCCGCGCACGATGGATAGGGAGGCCCAGCAGCATGCGGATCGCCATCACCGGCAGCAACGGCCAACTCGGCCTGGCCCTGCGCAAGACCCTGGCCGCACATGCCTTGATGAACATTGACCTGCCGGAGCACGACATCACAAACCTGGAGAGCATCACGGAGGCGGTGCGCCTGTTTGCTCCCGAGGTCATCATCCATACGGCGGCCATTACCGATGTGGATGGCTGTGAGCGCAATCCCGAGCTCGCCTATCGGGTGAATGTGCTGGGCACCCGCAACATGGCCGTGGCCGCCCAGCAGTGCGGCGCGCCCATGGTCTATATCAGCACCGACTATGTCTTTGATGGCGCCCAGGAGGCGCCCTACTGGGAGCTCGACACCGCCAACCCCCAGAGCGTGTACGCCCGCACCAAGTGGCTGGGCGAGGAACAGACCCGCCAGCTCCTGCAGCGCTTTTACGTCGTGCGAGTAGCCTGGCTATACGGGGCGGGGCCGCGCAATTTCGTGCGCACCGTGCTGCGTCTGGCCCAGGAGCGCGATGCGATCTCCATGGTGACCGACGAATCGGGCTCGCCCACCTACGCCCAGGACGTGGCCGAGGCCCTGGTCCGCCTGATCGCCCAGCCCGCCTATGGCACCTACCAACTGCCCAACGCCGGCGTCTGTTCACGCTACGACTGGGCCGCCGAGATCCTGCAGTTGGCGGGCCTGACGGAGCGGGTCAACCTGATCCCTTCTGAGAACTATCCGCGGGCGGCTCGGGTGCCCAAGCACGTCGAGATGCGCAACTTTGCCGCCGCCGAGCTGGGCATCACCATGCGGCCCTGGCGCGAGGCTCTGAGGGACTATATGGCGCAGGAAGGGCTGTTGCAGCATGGCTGACGCCGCCGCGCCCCGCGCCTCGGTGATCATCCCCAACTGGAACGGCCTGGCCTATCTGCGCCCCTGCCTGGATTCCCTGGCGCGCCAGACCTGCCGCGATGCCGAGGTGATCGTGGTGGACAACGCCTCGCGGGACGAATCGGTGCCCGTGATGGAGCGCGAGTATCCCTGGGTGCGGGTGGTATCGCTGGCCTCGAACCGGGGCTATGCCGGGGGCTGCAACGCGGGCATGGCCGTCGCGCGGGGCGAGATCCTGGTGCTGCTGAACAACGATACCGAGGCCGAACCGGGCTGGCTGGCGGCGCTGGTGGCGGCGCTGGACGCCCACCCCGAGGCGGGCCTGGCTGCCTCGCGCATCATGCTCTATGACCGGCGCGATAGGCTGCACTCGGCCGGCGATCTCTATCGAACCGACGGCACCGCCGATTCCCGGGGCGTTTGGCAGCCCTATGGCCCGCCCTATGACGAGCCGTCCTATGTCTTTGGCGCCTGTGGCGGCGCCATGGCGGTGCGCAGGCAGGTGATCGAGGAGATTGGCGGCTTTGACGAGCGCTTTTTCATGTACTGCGAGGATATCGATCTGAACTGGCGCGCCCAACGGGCCGGATGGCGCTGCATCTATGCGCCCGACGCCGTGGTCTATCATCATTTGAGCGCCACGGGTGGGGGGCCTCTGGCCAGCTACTATGTGGGGCGCAATACGCTGTGGGTGCTGGCGCGCCACTACCCGGCCGGCCTGTTCCGCCGCCACTGGCGCAGCATTCTGGCGGCCCAGGCGCGCATCGCCCGCGACGCGCTCAAGAGCTGGCGAGGCGCGGCGGCGCGGGCCCGGCTGCGCGGGCAGCTCGCGGGGCTGCTCTCGATCCCGCGTTGGCGGCGCTATCGCCTCCAGAGGGACGAACAGCGCGTGAGCGACGAATACCTGGCATCCATCCTGAGTTAGGAGGCGCCGTGCCTGCACCCTATCTGACGGTCTTGATCCCCTGCTATAACGAGCGCGAGAACCTGCTGCGCGGCGTTCTGGATGAGGTGCACGCGTACCTTTCGGGCCAGCCCTACAGCTATGAGGTGCTGATCTCCGATGATGGCAGCAGCGATGACAGCCGCGAGATCGTGCGCCAGCAGATCGCCGACAAGCCGGGCTTTCGCCTGCAGGAGAACCCCCACGGCGGCAAGCCCTCGGCCCTCTGGCTGGGGCTGCAGTCGGCCCAAGGCCAGATCATCCTGTTCACCGACATGGACCAATCCACGCCGATCCGCGAGATCGCCAAGCTGCTGCCCTACTTTGAGCAGGGCTATGAGGTGGCCATCGGCTCGCGCGGGCTGGAGCGCCAGGACTTTCCCTGGTACCGGCGGCTGGGCTCACGGGTCTTTCGCCTGGTCCGCCAGGCGCTGCTCCTGCCGCGGATCTCGGATACCCAGTGCGGCTTCAAGGCCATGCGCACGGAGGTCGCCCGCGAGGTGTTCCCCATGCTGGAGCCGATCCGCAGCCCGGTGCAGGTCAAGGGGTGGCGCGTGACGGCCTTTGATGTGGAGCTGCTGTACCTGCTGGAGCGGGCGGGGCACCGCATCGCCGAAGAGGCGGTTGCCTGGGCCAATCGGGATGTGGCGACGGGCAAGGGCAAGAGCTACCTGCGCGAATCGCAGGAAATGCTGGCCCAGGTGTTGCGGGTGCGGCTCAACGCCTGGCGCGGCCTGTACAACAAGCTCTAGCGTCCCGCCTCGTCCGTGGGGGCCATCGCCAGCGCCGTGATCTCTTGCACCAGGGCGGCCTTGCCATCCATGTAAGCCTGGCGGTCGTTGTGGTGCCGCAGGCACAGCTCCCACTTGAGTTGCGAGAGCCGCTCCCGCCAGGCGGGCTGCCGACGCAGGAAATCGCGAAAGGCCACCTGCTTCTCGAGTTCGTGGGCCCCTTGCTCGCACACGTACATGTGCTGAGCGGGCAGGGCCACCAGGGCCTGGGCGTCCAGCAGCTCAAAGGCCTCGCGCCCGACGATCCCCAGGTCGCCGCGATGGTGGTAGCCCAGCGCTTCCATGCGCTCCCTGACCGATGGAAACGTCCCCGGCGGGATGACGATGATGACGTCAATGATCGGCTTGGCCGTCATGCCGGGGACGGAGGTGCTGCCGGTGTGCTCGATCCGGCAGCCCAGGCCCGCGAGGCCGGGCGTCAGGTAGGCGCAGATCTCTTCGAACCAGCGGGGCCAGGCGGGATCGTAACGCTGCACCAGGGTCACCCGCGGCTCACTCCCCTCGGTCAGGTCCCCTTCCTCAGCGCGGGCGATGGCATGGCGCACGAACGCCAGGGTGGCCTGCAGCTCCTGCGGATCGGCTGGCAGGCGCACCTTGCGCCAGCCATCGGGCCGCTCGGCCCAGGCGCGTCGGATCAGGCCGTTCCAGCGCGGATGCAGCGCGCTGGTGGCCCAGCGAACAGCAGCCGGCTTGGACCCGATGCGCCCCGTCGCCAGGGTCTGCAGCATGCGGCAGTAGCTCAGCACCACAAAGGGCTGGTACCAGCGGTTGGCGATCTCTTGCGGCGTATCGAGAAAGGTGGCGGCCCAATCGCGCATGGTGGCCAACACCTCGCGGCGCAAGGCGTCGGCGGGCACCGGCTCGATCAGCTCGCTGGCCGGGGGCCCCACCAGGGCGACGCCGGCATCGCGCAGTTGCCAGCGCACCACCAGCGTGTTGCAGTGGTCCGAAAGGACCAGCTCGCGGCTGCCGTTATCCAGGTACCACAGGGGTTGGTGGGAAGGGTCCTCCCGGCGCAGCACGTCGAGGGGAAAGTAGGAGCCCTCCAGGTGTTGGGCCCAGGGGCAATCCAGGCCGTAGAGCTCGCCATGCAGGCGCTGCAGGGCAGCTACCTCGCCCTCGGAGAGGGGCCGGGCGACGGCCGCAACCCAGTCTACGTCGCTGTAGGCATCCCAATCGCCGGCGGCAAAGGAGCCTTGCAGGTAGAGGCCCACCAGGTTGTCATCCAGGACGGCCTGGACTCCCTGGGCTAAAGCCTGCAGCACGCGATTGAGGTCGGGCTCTGGGGTGGGTGCAAGAGATCTCATGGCAGGCATTGTACCGCAACTGTAGCGGGCCCCCAAGCCGGAGCGGGAGCGGCCGTCCTGGTCGCCCTCACCCCCACGGG
>DCTX01000009.1:4076-24297 GCA_002329325.1 Anaerolineales bacterium UBA1429 | reverse complement strand
GGCGCATAGCCCACGGGTGGCCCTGTCCCCACGCACCTCACGCGCGACGGGCGGGTCTGCGCCCCCTCTCCCGCGGGCGAGAGAGGGGGAAGGGAGGTGAGGGCGGCGGTCGTGGCGCATAGCCCACGGGTGGCCCTCACCCCCACGGACGCCACGCGCAGCGAGTGAGTCTGCGCCCCCTCTCCCGCGGGCNNGCGGGAGAGGGGGAAGGGGGGTGAGGGCGGGTGACGGCAGCCAGACCTGGGCTCGCCCCTCACCCGCGCTTGACAGGCATGCCAGGCAGGGCTAGGATGGCCCGCGTCGCGTACGAATCCCACACTCCGGAGGCAACCAGATGGTCCAGTTCCGATCCCACCACATCGCCCTGCGCACGCCCGACTTTGCGCGGGCCAAGGCGTTCTACACCGAGACCCTGGGGCTGGCGATCGTCGGCCAGTTCCCCGGCCGCGACGTCGTGTTCCTCGACATTGGCGGCACCACCATCGAGCTGATGGCCGCGCCCGACCAGGAGCCCGGGGCGACGGGGGCCTTTGCCCACGTGGCCCTGCAGGTCGAGGATGTGGACGCTGCCTATCAGGAGCTCTCGGGCAAAGGCGTGCCTTTTCACATCGAGCCGCGCGGCTCGGGCAACCTGCGCATCGCCTTCTTCCGCGATCCCGATGGCAACGCCATCGAGCTGTTCCACAACCCCGATCTTTGGTGGGACTGATCTCGGCGTGAGACGCGAACGCGCCCGAGGGGATGTGCATCCCCTCGGGCGCGTGGTCCTGCGGCGCGACTAGAGTCGGGAGCTGAAATCCTCGGCGGGGCGGCCGGTGCTCTTTTGCGCCCAGAAGACGTTGGAGCGGAAGAGGCTCTCGAAGGTACCCGCGTCGGACCAGAAGCCCTTGAGCTCTGCCCAGCGCAGCAGCCCCTGGGCGATGTAGGCGTTGTTGACATCGGTGATCTCGAGCTCGCCCCGGGCGGAGGGCTCCAGCGTCTTGATGTACTCGAACACCCGGTTGTCGTAGAGGTAGAGGCCCGTGACGGCATAGTTGCTCTTGGGGTGCGCGGGCTTTTCCTCGATGGCAATGATGCGCGCAGGGTCGTGGGGATCGAACACCGGCACGCCAAAGCGCTCCGGATCCGGCACCTCGCGCAAGAAGACCATGGCGCCCTCGCCAAAGCCCCGCACCGCCTCGCCGATATCGGCATCGGTGGTGTTGTCGCCCAGGATCACGGCGATGCTCTCGTGGTCGGCAAAGTCCTCGCACAGGCTGAGGGCGTCGGCAATGCCACCTTCCGTCTCCTGGAAGGCGTACTCCAGATGCTTGACGCCCAGGGCCTTGCCGTTGCGCAGCACCCCGATAAAGTCTCCGGCGTGGGGTCCCCCCGTCACGATCAGGATCTCGTTGATCCCCGCCTGCACCAGCGTCTGGATCGGGTAGTAGACCATCGGCTTGTCGTAGACGGGCAAGAGATGCTTGTTCGTCGCGTGGGTCAACGGATAGAGCCGAGAGCCCAATCCACCAGCCAAAACCACACCTTTCATCGAACCCCCTTGTGCAATCGTGCTTTCTAGATGGGCCGCTGCGCCTCGTCTATCATGGCCAGGTAGTTCTCGAGCGGCACATAGCTCGGGATCGAGTTGCCCGAGCCGATGCAGAAACGTCCCCGCGGATGGCAGCGGGCGATGATGTCGCGCACCCGCTGGCGCACCCCCTCGGGCGACTGGCGGGCCAGGATGTCCACGTCCAGACCCCCCAACATGGCGATGCGGTCGCCATAGCGCGCCTGCATCTCCCACACCGGCACGATGGCGTCCTCGAAGGAGTGCTTGGCGTCGATTCCCACATCATCGATGAGGACGTCCATGATCTCGGTCAGGTTCCCGCAAGAGTGCAGCAGGTAGGGCAGGTCGTGGGCGTGAGCCAGGGCGGCATATCTGCGGTGCCAGGGCAGCGTATAGGCGCGCAGGGCCGCCGGCGGGATCAGCGTCGCCGTGCGAAAGCCCATGTCGTCGCCGGGGAAGATGGCGACCACACGATCCAGCTCCACCAGGTGCTCGTAGAAACGCAACATCAGCTCGCCCAGGCGCTCGGCCACGGCGCGCACCAGATCGGGCTGGTCGTAGAGGGCATAGCACAGGCCCTCGTAGGAGAACAGGGCGGCCAGGTGTTCATAGATCCCGCCGCCATGGCAGACCAGGAGGCCCATGCCTTCGGGCAGATGGTCGTTCAGGTAGGCGTAGCGGCGAAAGGTGCTGGGCTGGATCTCGGGCCACGGGTAGCGCTCCAGGTCGTCCCAACTGCGGATCACGCCCTGGTGCAGGTCGCGCCAGTGGCGCTGGCCGCTGACCTGGGTGGCATCGTTGCCCACCACCTCGCGCTCCACAAAGGGCAGCGATTCCTCATAGCGCACAAAGTCATAGCCCATCTGTTGCCAGAAGGCGATAAAGTTGTCCAGATAGGCCGCCTCGGTGGCGGCGTTCTGGGGGTCCATATCCACCCAGGCGCGGCCCATCAGGCCTGTGACGATGGGCCGGCGCAACGCCTCGTCCACCAGATACTCGACCATGGGAGGACGGTCGGGATGCGCCGCGCCCAGGATGGTCTCCACAAAGCGGCCGGCATCGGGCCTGGCTTTGGCCAAGGGGATGTGGGGGTACAGCCCGGCATGCAGTCCGTTCACCAACTCGTATACCCTCCGTCCACAATCAGCAACTGACCGTTGATCAGATCCGCGGCCGGTGAAAGCAAAAAGCGCACGGCGCCCAGCACGTCCTGGGTGGTGCCAAAGCGCCCGGCGGGGATGCGCGGCAGGTACTCGTTGACAAAGACGGGGTCGCTGAACATGGAGGCCGTCAGCGGTGTGGAGACGAACGTGGGCCCTACGGCGTTCACGGTGATGCCCAGCGGCGCCACTTCGACGGCAAAGGCCTTGGCCATGTGGGCCACGCCCGCCTTGGTGATGGCATAGATGGAGCGATCGGGCATGGCGACCACGGCCAGTTGCGAGGCGATGTTGACGATCTTGCCGCGTCCTTGGGTCGCCATCTGCCGCGCGGCGATCTGGGTGCAGAAAAAGAGCCCCTTGAGGTTCACGGCCAACATGCGGTCCCACTCGGCCTCGGTGTATTCGAGGGCAGGCTTGCGGATGTTGATCCCGGCGCAGTTGACCATCCAGTCCAGGCGGCCGTAGGTAGCCACCGTCTGGCGCACCATCTCCTCGATGGTGGGCACGTTCGTCACGTCCACGGCCACGACGGTGGCCTGGCGCCCGCGCTCGCGCACCAACTGGGCCGTGACCTCGGCAGCCTCGCGCTGCGAGGCCAGGTCTGCCACCACGATATCCGAGCCCGCCTCGGCGAGCCCCACCGCCAGCGCCTGTCCGATGGCGCCTGCGCCGCCGGTAACGATGCCAACCTGACCATCCAGAAGATAGCTGACGCTCTCTGCCATGTGCTTCACTCCCCCATCTTGCCGCTGATGCGAACCGCCCACAGTGTAGCCCACTGGCGGGGCGCTGTCTAGCCGTGCAGGGGACGAGTCTGCAGGGCTAGAGCGGCCCTGGCGGCTGCGCGGAGCCTAGTCCGAGGAGGGCTCCGGCGGGCGGGGAGGGGCGTCGGCCAGCGAGGCGCGGGTGATGGCCCGCCCCCCGTAGCGGGCGCGGATCTCGTCCAGCGCCCTGCTGAGGCGGGCGCGGCGCTGGTCGTGGTGATCGAACAGGTCAAGCTGATAGCCGCCCTCGCTGAGCAGACTGCTGGCGCCCAGCCCGATCAGCCGCAAGGCCCGGTAGCGATTCCAGTGGGCGTCCAGCAGGGCGGCCCCGTGGCGGTAGAGGACATCTGCCTGATCCGTGG
Source organism: Anaerolineales bacterium UBA1429 (assembly GCA_002329325.1). Lineage (GTDB taxonomy): Bacteria > Chloroflexota > Anaerolineae > UBA1429 > UBA1429 > UBA1429. The sequence goes on along the minus strand of DCTX01000009.1, from coordinate 20,456 downwards.
GCTGCTCCAGGGTCACCTGGCGGGTGAGGGTCTCGAAATCATCGTAGCGCAGCTTGAGGCGCACAGTTTGGGCCACCAGCGACTCGCGCCGGAGCCCCGCCGCCAGGTGCTCGGCCATGGAGAGGAGCATGCGCCGCAGACGCTGCAGGTCGGCCACGTCGCGGGCAAAGGTGTGCTCCTGGCTGATGGAGCGGCGGTCGCGCCCGGTCTGCACGGGCGTATCATCCTGGCCACGGGCCGCGCGCCCGAGATGCCTGCCGTTCTCGCCGAACAGGTGCAGCAGCTCGGCCTCTGGGCGGGCGGCCAGGTCGCCGATGGTCAGCACGCCCATGGCGCGCAGGCGGCGGCTCGTGGCCTCGCCCACGCCCCAGAGCGCCTCGACGGGCTGCGGCGCCAGGAAGGCGGCCTCCTGGCCCGGCGGCACCACGACCAACCCCTGGGGTTTGCCCTGAGAGCAGGCGATCTTGGCCACCAGCCTGTTGGTGGCCAGGCCCAGGGAACAGGGCAGCCCGCATTCCTGGCGCACCCGCTGCTGGATCTGGCGCGCGACCTCGGGCGCCGGCCCCCACATGGACTCGCACCCCGTGAGGTCGAGGAAGGCCTCATCGATGGAGATCTGCTCCACGATGGGCGTATAGCCCTCCAGCAGCGCCATCACGGCCTGCGAGTGCTCCTCATAGAGCCGGTGATGGGGGGCGACTCGAGTGGCGCGCGGGCAGAGGCGCAACGCCTGGGCCACGGGCATGGCAGAGCGCACGCCATAGGCGCGCGCCTCGTACGAGGCAGAGGAGACCACGCCGCGGCCATCGGGCGAGCCACCGACGATGACGGGCTTGCCTCGCAGGCCAGGATCCAGCAGGCACTCCACCGACGCAAAGAATGCGTCCAGGTCCAGGTGTGCGATCTGTCGCGCTGCAGGCGCCATGGTCATCGGCCTTCTCGTGGGAACAGGTGGATCGACTGCTTCCAGTATAGCATAGGGGCGGGCGGCGGCGATAGCGGTTGCGTCCCGATGGGGGGCTGGGGTGGCCGCCCGACCGCGCCTCCGCCATGCACAACGCCCTCGCCCCACACGGGGCGAGGGCGCGCATTCCACCGAACGTGGGAGTAGACTAGGCCCCGACTCGCTCCACGACCAGAGCTACCTGCAGACGATCGAACACACTATCGGGCTCGACCTGGTCATCGCGGTAGGCCAGTTCGCGAATGGTGGCGCTCAGTCGCAGCGACTCGGTCTGCAACGTCACCACCAGGCCTTCCTCCGCCAGCACTAGCTCGCCCTTGCGCGCCAGCTTGGCGCCCAGGTCGTCATCGGAGTAGGCGTACTCGCTGGCCAGGACCTTGGAGACGGTGCGGGTCCCGCGGGTCTCAAAGAGCCACAGGTCAAAGGCATCCACGAGCTGCGCCCCCTCGATGCCCAGCACATCGCTGATGACGATGCCGCACTGGCCGAGAAACTCGTGCTCGGGCGACTCGATGGTAAAGGCGTGGTAGAAATCATCCTCGCCGAACCGGTAGGTGGCCTCAAAGGTGGCGAGCTGGGCCCCTTCGCCTGCGGAGACGGTGGCCTCAGCGACGATCTCCTCTTCTTCGACCAGCTCCAGGTCCTCGTCATCGAGCTCGGGCAGATCGACCCTGCGGGCAACGGTGGTCGTCTCGGCCTCCGAGGGCGTGGGCGGGCTGGTCTCCACGTGCCAGGCCTCCTCGGGGGCCAGGTCAGGCCGCTGGGCCAAAGGCTGCTCTTGCTCCTCGACCTCTTCCTCGGCCCACTCGTCCAGTTCTTCCTCTTCCTCTAGCTCGTCCAGGTCAAAGAGGTCCTCCTCGGCCTCGGCCTCCTCCTCTTCCACCTCCAGAGGGATCTCCTCTTCCTCTTCTTCATCGACCATGAAGGTGGCGTCGTCCCAGCGAGGCATCTGGCGCTCCTGGGCGTGGATGCCCAGGTCGCCGGGGCCGGGCACCGGGTCCAGCGAAAGCGCGCGGCCGGGGCGGGGGCGATAGGGCTCGGAGCTTTCGGCGAGCGTCTCCTCGGGCTCGGCGAGGCCCTCGCGCCTGCGCATCTCGTTGGTGATCAGCCAGATCACCAGCGCGATGACCATGGCGACGATGCCCAGGCCGGCCAGCACCAGGGCCCAGCGAGGGCTGGCGGGGGCATGGTCCTCGGTCTCGACGGTGGCCACGGGCGCGGCGGCCGCCTCGACGGGCAACGGGACGCCCTCGTGCATGCGCCGCACGCGCAGCGCCGCAGCCGGATTGCCTGCCTGCTCCAGCTCATCGGCGGTGGCGCCCACCAGCGCATCCACGGCGGACCAATCGGTGTCATCATCCACCAACTCGTACAGGCGCTCGCGAGCCTCGTTGATATTGCCGGTGACGCTGTACGAATCGGCCACCATGCTGACATAGGCGCGCTGATGCTCGGCGCGCAAGTCAGATGGGTCGGTATCTACCCATTTGGCAGGCCACACGCGCCAAGCCAGCAGCAGCCCAAGGGCCAGGCCCAGCACAAAGGCGCCGAGGATCCAGCCTCTGCGCGACGCGCGGTTGCCTATCTCCGGTGCTTGGGTCATCTCTTCACCTCGTGATAAGGGTTGGGCAGCCTCGTCACTCTCGATTCTCACAGCATCATAACACGGTCTGCCACAATGTTCAAGGAAGAACAGGACTTTTCCAGGCCACTCGCTCCCCGGCGCAGACCCGCCCGTTGCACAGGGCGTCCGCAGGGGGTGAAGGCGACGGGGGGCGCTATGCGCTGGGATCACGGGTGGCAGGGCCATCGGCGTGCCCCTCGACCCGGGCTGAGGGCGCGACGCGCCCGCTTGCCGGCAGCCAGCTCCTGTGGCACACTGCCGCCGTCGACGTCCTGGAGCCAGCAGGAGGGAACGCCTGGATGCAGCGCGATTGTCCGTTTTGCAGCCCCGCCATCGCCGCGGCGACTATCGTCGAGACGGCAGGCTGCCGCGTGATCTACAACCGGGCGCCGCTTGTGCCGGGCCACTGCCTGGTGATCCCCAAGCGCCACGCGGCTCGCCTACAAGAGCTATCGGCTGACGAGTCGGCGGAGCTGCTGGCGCTGGTGCGCCGATTCGCGCCGCTGTTGCTGGCCGCCTATGGCTGCGACGGCTATGACCTCTCCCTGCAGGATGGGGCCTCCGCCGGGCAGACGGTGCCCCATCTCCACCTGCACATCGTGCCGCGTCGCGCCGGCGATCTGCCCCACGACGACTGGCACGCCCAGTTGCTGGATAGCGCCTCGCGGCCGCGCTTGAGCGCAAAAGAGCTACGCCGCCAGGTGACGCGCCTCCGCGCTCATTGCGCCGCCGCCGCAGGGATCACTCCTCCGCCTGGACCCTGATCTGCACCCAGATGCGGCTGCCAAAGCACTGTGCCCCAATGCAGAGCTGCCAGTAGCTGGTATGCAGGCCGGGCTCTGTGGGCGCCACCATCTCGACGGCGATCTCGGCGATCTCGCCGGGCTCCCGCGGAACCAACGAGACGCTCTCCACCGGCCCCAACGAGGGGCCGCTCACGTGCTGCAACACCGTGCCCTCGGGCCAGGCCACCTCGCCTTCGTTGCGTATCTCCCAGATCTTTTGAAAAGCCTCGCCCGGCTGCACCACGAACCCGTCGGGGATGGTCACATCGCTGACGTAACGGGCATCCAGGATGCCGACGTTGGGTGTCATGGTCGGCGCGACCGTCGCCGTGGGCACCGCGATGGTGGCCGTCGGCGCCAAGGGCGTGAGGGTGGGCGCCGGGCTCATGGTCGGAACCGGCGTCGTCGCTTCGGGAGTGGGCTCGGCCTTGCGGAACGGGTTCAGGCTACACGCCGCCAACACGACCAGGGCCGAAGCCAGGAGGCACAGATGGCGACCAACAGCGACGGTTCTTTGGTTCATGCTCCCTCCCGGGATGGAAAACGAGGCCGGTGCACCTCGCCCTATCGCATCAGCTAGATACGCCGGCCGGTTCGTAGCGGAACCACTCGAAATCCGCGGGCGTCACGCAGGCTTGTCCGTTGCCCGTGGCGTACATGCCCAGATAGACGCCGGTAAAGCCGCCCGCGACCTCGGTGCCCAGGTAGCGCATCTCGCTGGTGGCCAAGCGGACGGGCGCCTGGCCGGCCACGGCCACGCTCAGGGCGTAGATAGGCTCGGCGCCCCAGCCGGGGCGCGCGCCCTCTACGCGGGGCGTCACTGCCTGGATGCAAAGCTCCACCGGTCCCGTTGCCGGCAGGACATGCCGCGCAACGACCAGGGAGATGCTGCCGATGGTGCGGCGCACGATGGCGACGCGCGCGCCCGCCTCGCGGGTGACGGCGATCTCGATGCGGTGCGTCTCGTTCATCAAGGCTGATAGCCCTGCTTCCTCGCCATCCACCTGGGGCTCAAAGTGCAGCCGGGTCGTGGCTGTCATCTCGTGGTGTTGCTGGCGGCGGCCCACCCAGGTGGGAGAGTCCAGCGCGCCCAGGTTCACGGCGATCCCCTTGAGCCGCAGATAGCCCGGCCGCTCGGACAGACTGTAGCGGGTGAGGTCCGGGTTCCGCAGATAGTTCCAGTAGAGGGGCAGAGAGGGGCCGTCAAAGGCGTCCTCCACTACCTGATCCCAGCGGGTGGGCGTCGCCGTGGCAAAGGCAGGCAGGTCGTTGACGACGTCCACCTGGCCGCCATCACCCACCACCGGCCAACCGTCCTCGGTCCAGCGCACGGGGGCCAGGTTTGTCTCGCGCCCCAGGTTATGGAAGGTGGGATAGAGGCCGTGGGGCCGGGTGCCCAGGAACACCATCCACCAGGAGCCATCGTGGGCCTCGATCATGTCGGCGTGGCCGGTGGACTGGATGGGACGGTTCGTGCTGCGGTGCGACAGGATGGGGTTGTGCGGGCAAGATTCCCACGGGCCGAAAGGCGTGTCGCCGCGGGCGATGGTGACCATGTGGCCGCGCTCGGTGCCGCCCTCGGCCAGTTGCAGGTAGTAGCGCCCACGGATCTTGTACAGGTGGGGCGCCTCGGGGTGCTGGCCGCCCGTGCCCGTCCACTGCTGGCGTGGCTCCGCCAGCGGCTTGCCCGTGGCCACGTCCAGGGGACAGGTCGCGATCCCAAGGGTGGAGGTGGACGTAAAGTAGCAGGTGCCATCGTCATCCCAGAACAGGTCGGGGTCAATGCCCCGCATGCCGGTATCCACCCAGATGGGGTCCGACCAGGGGCCCGCCGGATCCTCGGCATGCACGAAAAAGTGACCGCCGCCGGTGACGTTGGTGGTCACCATGTAAAAGCGGCCGTTGTGATAGCGCAGAGTGGGGGCAAAGATGCCGCCAGAGCTGCGGCAGCCCGCCAAAGGGACCTGCTCGGGCCGGGTGAGGCAGTAGCCGATGAGAGCCCAATCCACCAGGTCACGGCTGTGGAAGAGGGGCACGCCCGGAAAGTACTCGAAGGAGCTGGTCGCCAGGTAATAGTCCTGGCCCACACGGCAGACGCTGGGATCAGGATAGTATCCAGGGATCACGGGGTTGCGGTACGGCATGGCTGGTCTCCTTGCTGTAATCTCTGTTGGCCAGAGTATACCACAAAGCGCGGGCGGAGGGCAGGGCCAGGACGGGCTCGTCTGCTGGACTGCCAGCCGTGGAGGCGATGAGGTCACCTGGTCCTCCCCTTCCACGCGGCGCTCAGGTCCACATCAGATCGTCAAGCTCGCCGACCGAGTGCGAATCTCACACCCGGCCAGCACGGCACATGCCTGCGCAGTTCGCCCAAGGGAGATTCGAGCAGCAGATCACATGAAAAGCAGGGGCAAAGCTCGTCTTTGCCCTTGTCGTCGGTGATTCGCCCCTGGCACCTTGTCACAAGGGCGAATCTGGCAGCGCCCTCTCCCGGTCCGCCAGGGGGTTCCCCTGCCGGAGTGGCTGTGCTATACTGCCATTGGAGTGCAGTTCGACCGTCACGCGCCCACAGGGCGCGTCAGCACACAGGAGGGTGACAATGGGAGCCAAATCGCTGCAACTGGGACGCGCCCTGAACCTGGTGATGCGCACGCTTCCCATCGCCCTGGTGCGCCTGGGGGTGCTGCTGCTCTTCTGGCTGGCGGCCATGGTGTACCTGGCCATCGTGGGTGGCCTCGTGTGGCTGGTGAGCCAGGCCCTCCCCGTGGCAGGCGTCATCGTCGCCATCATCGGCCTGGGCGGCATGGGTTTCCTGTACCACCTGGCCCGGCGCTATGTGCTGTATCTCATCAAGGCCGCCCAGATCGCCGTCATGGCCGAGTTGTTGGTGCACGAGGAGCTGCCCGCCGGGGTCAGCCAGTTGGCCTGGGGCAAGCAGCGCGTCCAGGAACGCTTCGGCGAGGCCAGCGCCATGTTCGTCGTGGACCAGATGGTGGCGGGGATCATTGGCGTGTTCACCGGCGCGGTCTATCGCATCGCCTCGATCTTTCCGGGCGGCGCGTTGCGCACCCTGGCCCAGATGGTCAACCGCGTCGTTCGTTTCTCCTTGACCTATGTGGACGAGGCGATCCTGGCGCGGGCCTTCTGGCGCGATTCGGAGGACGTGTGGAGCAACGCCCGCGATGGCATCGTGCTCTACGGCATGGTCTGGAAGCCCCTGCTGATGAACGCGGTGGCGCTGATGGCCCTGAGCATGATCCCCTTTGTGCTGGCCTGGATCATCGTCGCGGCGCCCATCGGCCTGCTGGCCAATGCCATCTCGTCATCCATTGCCGGGTGGAGCATCATCGCCACGCTGTTGCTGGCCTGGCTGGTCAAGATGGCCATCGGTGATACCTTTGCCATGGCGGCCATCATCTCGGCCTACCAGCGCTCCACCGAGGGGCTGACCCCCGATCCGGGCGTGACGGCCAAGCTGGAGCAGATCAGCGACAAGTTCCGCGGCCTGCAAGACCGGGCGCGCGAGGCGGCGGGCGTGGGGGGCGGCAGCCCCGCGCCGGGGGAGGCGCTCGCGGGGCCGTTCGACATCGGCGCCTAGCTGCGTGGGCGAGGACGAGCTTGCCCCTGCATCTCGCCCATTGTCGCGATCCCTCACGGCGCGACCCGGTGCGTGCCCGGGTGAGGGCCGGGCGCCATGGAGCTGGACAATCCCTCCCCCTTTTCGTATCCTGGCGGTAGCCAAGCACGCAATCGGGGGAGGGGCATGGCCCAACCGAACATCATCCTGATCCTCATTGACGACATGGGCTGGCGCGATCTCGGCTGCTACGGCAGCACCTTTTACGAGACGCCCAACATTGACAGGCTGGCAGCCCAGGGCGTACGCTTTACCGACGCCTACGCCGCCTGCCCCGTCTGCTCGCCCACCCGCGCCAGTATCCTCACGGGCAAGTACCCGGCTACCATCGGCATCACTGACTGGATCGATTGGGGCGGCGAGACGCACCCATGCCGCGGGCGCCTGGTGGACGTGCCCTACCGCAAGGAACTGCCCGCGGGCGAATACACCCTGGCCCACGCCCTGCGCGAGGCAGGCTATGCCACCTGGCACGTGGGCAAGTGGCACCTGGGCGGCCCCGGCTCGCTGCCCACCGACCACGGGTTCGATGTCAATGTCGGCGGCTGCCACTGGGGCTCGCCCGGCCGCCAGGGCTACTTTAGCCCCTGGGGCATCCCAGCCCTCCAGGGCGCCGACGTGCCGCCCGGCACCTACCTCACCGACTACTTGACCGATCGAGCTATCGAGCTGATCGAGGGGGCTGATGGGCGTCCCTTCTTCCTGAACCTTTGGTACTATGCCGTGCACACGCCCATCCAGGCCAAGGCCGAGACGGTGCGCAAGTACGAGGCCAAGGCCGCGAGGCTGGGCCTGGATCGCATCGAGCCGCTGGTCGAGGGGGAGCCGTTTCCCAGCGAGCACAAGCGGCATCTGCGGGTGCAGCGGCGCATCGTGCAATCGGACCCGGTATATGCCGCCATGGTTGAGCACCTGGACGACAACGTAGGGCGGCTGATGGGCGCCCTGGAGCAGGGCGGCCTCGCCGAGGATACCATCGTGATCTTTTACTCTGACAACGGCGGGTTGGCCACCGCCGAGGGCTCGCCCACCAGCAACGCCCCCCTGGCCGAGGGCAAGGGCTGGATGTACGAGGGCGGCACCCGAGAGCCACTGCTGGTCCGCTGGCCCGGCGTCGTGCGGCCCGGGAGCCTGTGCGCCGAGCCCGTCACCAGCACCGACCTGTACCCCAGCATCCTGGAGATGGTGGGGCTGCCCCTGAGGCCGCAACAGCACGTGGATGGCGCCAGCCTGGCGCCGCTCCTGCGGGGGGCGGGCGAAGAGAGGCCCAGCCTGCCCAGAGAAGCCATCTTCTGGCACTATCCCCACTATGGCAACCAGGGGGGCACCCCCGGCTGTTCGCTGCGCTTGGGCGACTACAAGTTGATCGAGTTCTTTGAGGACGGCCGCCTGGAGCTGTACAACCTGCGCGACGACATCTCTGAGGCGCGCAACCAGGCTGACGAACTGCCCGAGCTGACGGCGGCCCTGCACGCCCGGCTGGTGGCGTGGCGCGAGGGCGTGGAGGCGCGCATCCCGCAGCCGAACCCGGGTTGGGCACCCTAGGCGATCCCAGAACATTTCCGCCCTGGCGAGAGCTTGACAATGGGGCTGGCGCGCGCTATCTTGGCTGGCGTCGAGAGTCCCCCCGGCAAGAAGACGCTGTGCGCGGCAGCGGGCGAGGCGCTATGGATCTGGTCGAACGTCTACGAAACACGCCGCTGTTCCAGTTCGTCTCGGACGACGGGCTGGCCCTTGTGGCGACCATCGCCCAGGAACATCGGGTCAAGGAGGGGGGCGTCCTCTGCCGCCAGGCCGATCTGGGCGCCAACTTTTTCCTGATCGACCAGGGCGAGGCCCTGATCCAGCGGGTGGATGACAAGGGCTTCCAGCGGCCTGTGGGCACGCTGCACGAGGGTGATTCCTTCGGCGTGACCTCGCTCTTTCTCCCCGAGCCCCGCGACGCCACCGTCATCGCCCGCACACCTATGCGCGTGTGGACGATCCGGCGCAGCGACTTCCAGGAACTGCTGCACAACCTCCCGCGCCTGCGCCGCGAGCTCACCCTGCCCGACGAGCTGCAGGCCCGCCAGCGCATGCCCCAGTTCGACTGGTTGGGGCCTCTGGAGCATGTGGTCTATTTCGCCCACCGGCACTGGATCTCGCTGGTGCAGGCCCTCTGGCTGCCCACCCTGCTCTTTGTCCTCTTTTTGGCCATCCTCACCCTGGTGGTGGTGCGCCGGGTGGTGGTCTTTGACCCGACCTACCTTCTGCTGGGGGGAGGCTGCCTCTACCTGATGGTGCTCGTCTGGCACTGGTTCGACTGGGTGAACGACCACTTTGTGGTCACGACCCAGCGGATCAGCTATCGTCAGCGGGTGGTGTTCCTCTATGAGGCGCGCAGCGAGGTGCCCATCGATCGCGTGCAGAACATCAACGTGATCGTGACCCTGGTGGGCAGCCGCCTGGGCTATGGTCTGATGGTGATCGAGACGGCAGCCCAGACGGGCACGTTGGCGCTGGATCACGTGCCTGATCCGGAGGAGATGCGGCGTGCGATCTGGGGGCAGGCTGAGCGCGCCCAGGCCACCCAGCGCGCCACCGAGCGCCGGCTCATGACCGAGGCCCTCTCCGGCTATCTCGGCATCGATATCGAGGAGGCGCTGCCCGACGAGCAGCCCGAGGCCGATCTCCCTTCGGACCTGGCCGACGAGCTGACGCCTCAGAAGAAGCTTTCGCCGCTGGGCAGGGCGGTGGAGTGGCTACAGACGCTGCACATCCTGCCCCAGGTGCGCGTTGCCACCCCGGAGCAGGTGTTGTGGCGCAAGCATCCCTTCTTCCTGCTGATCAAGATGCTGCCGCCCCTGGTGATGGCGGCCATCGCCACGCCCCTGGCCGTCCTGGCCCAGTTCGGCATGCCCGCGGTCCTCACCCAGTGGGGCGACTATTATGCCTTTGGCACGTTGGTGATCGCCGTCTTTGCCATGGCCTGGCTGGTGTGGGAGGTCAACGACTGGAGCAACGATCAGTACATCGTCACCAACGACCGCATCATCGACGTGGAACAGCGGCCCCTCTTCCTGCGCTCCGAGCGACGCGAGGCCAGCCTGGGGATGATCCAGAACGTGCGTTTCGAGATCCCGAACCCCTGGGCGGGCCTGCTCAACTATGGCAGTGTCCTGGTGCAGACGGCCGGGCGCGGCGACTTTACCTTTGATCAGGTGGGCAATCCCGCAGAGGTGCAGGCCGAGATCTTTCGGCGGCTCGAGGCCTATCGCGAGCGGACGCGCCAGCAAGAGGCAGAGCGGCGCCGCCGCGAGATGGCCGAGTGGTTCGCCGTCTATGACGAGCTGGGGCAGCGCGTAGGCGCCCCGCCGGCCCCCGAGGCCGACACGGGGCTGCCCCCCTTCACGCCCGAGGTGGACGACGGCACCGCCTCGCGCTCGCAGCGCGATGGCGAGGGCAAGCGCACCGTCCTCTAGCGCAGGGCCTTGTCGGCGGCCACAAAGTCCTCTCGCACCGGGTGAAAGACGTCGAGCACGACGGTATCCTCCAGAGCCGTCACGCCGTGGCTCTCGTTGGGCCCCAGGGCGCAGCTCTCCCCCGCCGTCAAAGTGTCGGTGCGGCCCTCCCGCTCCAGCGACAGGCGGCCCCGCACGACATAGATGGCCTGTACGTGGGGATGGGCGTGGGGGGCGACAGCCGTGCCTCGCTCGAGCGAGACCTCGCACAGCATGAGATCATCGTTGTAGCTGAGCACCGTATGCTGCACCCCTGGCTGCATCTCTCGCGAGCGACGGTCGGCCTGATGTACGATCATGGATGTGTCCCTTTCTGCATGTGAACCGGTGCGGCGCGGCCCTCTCCCTGGCCTGCTCGATGGGCTAGAGCGTCAGGATCTCGGGCTCTCCGTCGGTGACCAGGATGGTGTGCTCGAAATGGGCGCATAGGTTGCCCGAGGCGGTGGCCACGGTCCAGCCATCTCTCTTGACATAAAGCAGGGGCTCGCCGATGGTGAGCATCGGCTCCAGGGCGAAGGTCATGCCGGCGCGCAGTGGCGCGCCCCGGTCGGCCTTGCCCCAGTTGGGGATCTGGGGCTCCTCGTGCATCTCGCGCCCCACGCCGTGGCCGGTGTACTCGCGCACAACCTGATACCCCTGAGATTCGGCCCATTGCTGAATGGCGCTGGAGACATCGCCCAGGCGGTTGCCCACTCGCGATGCCTCGATGCCCAGGTGCAACGCCTCACGGGTCACCTCGATCAAGCGCCGGGCCTCGGCGGAGATGGCGCCGACGGGCACGGTCACGGCCGAATCGCCCACATAGCCATCCAGGATGGTGCCCACGTCGATGCTCAGGATCTCCCCTTCGCGCAGGCGCCGTCTGCCGGGGATGCCGTGCACCAGCTCGTCGTTGACGCTGGCGTTGATGGTGGCGGGGTAGGTGGGCCCGCCGGGATCAGGGTTTGGGTAGCCCAGGAAGGCGGGCACGCCCCCGTGGGAGCGGATCACGTCCTCGGCGATGCGATCCAGCTCGCGGGTACTGACGCCCGGGCGCACGGCGGCGCAGATCGCCTCCAGCGCCAAGGCGTTCACATGGCCGGCTCGCCGCATGGCGGCGATGCCTGCCTCCGTTTTCAGAACGATGGCCATCTCTCGGCGACCTAGAAGCAGCCGAGCTGGCAAGGGCGGATCCGGAGACCCAGCGCCTCGGCGATGTTGGCCATCCCCAGGCGAGGATAGGCGAACTCGGCGGCGACCTGCCACACATCCAGGCAGGAGACGCTGTTCCCCTGGGCGCGCCCGCGCAGCGCTGCCTCGATCTCGGGGGGGACGTGGGCGGCCGCCTGGATGATCTTGCTCTTGCCCAGCGCCTTGGGGCCGTAGCCAAAGAGGCCGAGCTGGCAGCGAGAGAAGCGCATATCCAGCTTGTCATTGGCGATGGCCGCGACCTCGCCCGGGCTGACGCCGAACCGGGCGGCGATATCGTGGGCGCGCTCGCAGGGCAACTCACCATTCATGGCCTGGGCCTGCATGGCTTGCTCGATAGCTGCGGTCATGATGGGGGATCCTTTCGTTAGGTGTGTTTGGCGCTATTGTAGCTTCGGGTCGCGGGCCGGGCAAGTGGGCCACAGTGCACGCCCTCGCCCGCGATCTCTCCCATCGGAGCGGATCGCGGGCGAGGGGAAAAGCTCGGTCAGCAGCGCTAGCGCCCGGCTCCCGGGCCCTCCCGCCGGCGCGACTGGCGCGGCCAGGCGGCCCGGAGGCGGTGCGGCGCCGTCAGTCGTCGATGCTCCAGTTGGGCAGATCGACGGGCAGCGGCGCGGGCTGGTCGCAGGTGGTCGTCAGGTCGATGCAGGTGCCCAGCTCTTGCGAGGTGTGCAGCGCGTTGAGGATCTCGACGACGTGGGCGCCCATCTCGCCCGTGGCCCTGTGGGGCCGGCCATTGCGGATCGCTACGGCCATATCGGCCAGGCCGATGCCGCGCGTGTCTTGAACGATGGCGTGCTTCTGCTCGATCTCGACCAGATCAGGGCTCTCGGCCGACCGCAGCAGCACGGGCCGATCAAAGTAGTTGNNGGGGCAACTCAGCGAGCCCTCGGTGCCATAGACCTCGATATGGGGCAGGCCGGTGCTATAGACGTCGGTGGAGATCACCCACTGGCAGAGGACGCCGTTGGCGAACTCGATCACCCCCGTCACGTGGGTGGGCGATTCCACCTTGACCACATAGCCGGCGCGGACGGTCTCCTCAGAGTACTGGGCCGTCATGCCTATCACGCGCTTGGCCGGACCGAGCAGGCTGATCAGGGCGTGGAGGTAGTAGGGCCCGCGGTCGAAGGTGGTGCCCACGCCGTACTTGCCGCCCGTGGTGGCGCTAAAGCCGACATGGCCGGGCGCGGTGGATCGGGTGGGATTGGTGGCGCGCACGCCCTGCGGGCTCCCTGGCGGGGGCGCCGGCACCCGCGCCTGAAGGCAGACCATGGCCGCGATGGGCTGACCGATCACGCCATCGTCAATGGCCTTGCGGGCCGTCTGCCAGGAGCTCCCAAAAAAGGTGTCGGGCGCCGCGCCGGTGCGCACGCCCTGCCTGGCCGCCTCGGCCAGGAGGGCCGACGCCTCGCCGGGGTACACGGTGAAGGGCTTCTCGCCGTACAGGTGCTTGCCCGCCCGCACGATCTGCAGGCCGATATCGCCATGCATCAGGATCGGGGTCAGGCTGACGACGATCTCGATCTCGGGATCGGCCAGCAGCTCCTCGGGGCTGCAGGCCTTGGCGATGCCGTACTGGTTGGCGCGATACCTGGCGGCCTCCGGGTTCACATCGGCGACGGCGGCGCACTCGATCACGTCCATCTTTTGCGATGTCTCGATGTAGATGCCGCTGATCACGCCGCAACCCATGATGCCGATCTTGGTGGGTTTCGTAGACATGCTGCAATCCTCCCTGCTTGTTTCTCGCTCTCGTGTGGGGGCGCGAGCCATCGCCACGTTACTCTGGCGACCCGCGCCCCCCCCCCGCATATTCCTCGCTGGTGCGTGATGCACACGTGCGGACGGCCCCTGTGCGGCCTGTGGGGGCCCATCCTGTTCTGGCGCACCTCCGAACGGGCGCCCTGGGCCGCTACACCTCGTCCCACAGCCTCCGAATGAGCGCCGCGGCGTCGGTGAGCGACTTGGCCTTGTCCGGGCCGGTGACCCTGCATTCCAGCGTCATAAAGCCATCATAGCCGATGCGCTTGAGGGCGGCGAGGCCCGGCCGAAAGTCCAGATGCCCGGCCCCGGGCTCGTAGCGGTTGCTATCGGCCAGATGGACATACCCGAGATAGTCTCCCGTGGCCTCGATGGCCTGGCCCAGGTCCACCTCCTCGATGTTCATGTGGAAAAAGTCGGCCATAAAGCCCACGTTGGGGCTGCCGACGGCGACACAGACCTTGTGCGCCTGCTCGAGGCGCTGTATGAACTGGGACTCGTAGCGGTTGAGGGGCTCGAGCATCATCATGACGCCGGCTTCCTCTGCCACGGGCGCCAGCTCCCTGAGTTCCTCGATCAGGATCTCCTCGTGCATCTGGTAGACGCTCTTGGATGCGGGAGGCTCCATCTCGTAGCGGCGTATAGGCGCGGTGCTCTTGCCCACGGCGCCCACCCTGCCCGCCAGGCGCAGGGTCTCCTTGAAATCCTCCACGCCCTGGCGTCGGAGCTCTTGATCGGCGGAAAGCAGGTTGCCTCCCCCTCCGGCGATGCATAGGCGCATCCCGGCATCGTTGCACATGCGGCCGATCTCTTCCCACGGCATGCGGCCAAAGCGGCCGTTCATCTGGATCTGGATACCCTGATAGCCGTAGGATCGCAGATTCTCAAGCACTTCGGGCAAGGTGTCCCCTGGGACGCCCGGCTCCCCATCAAACCAGCTCTCGTACATGCCCAGATTGACCATGTTCGACTCCTGTAGGCACGGTCGCGACTGTGTCGCGTAGGTTGCCAGGGTTCGCCGCGGCGGACCCTGGCGCGGCGAGTGCATGTGGCCCATGGCGAGGGCACAGGTCGGCCCTCAGGGATGCAGACCCTGAGGGCCGACACAGTGTCAACTCGTGATGCAGCCTACCATGCGTCCGATGGCGCGGGCTCTTGCGGACCCACGCCGGTTAGCTCTGGGCAATGTACCACTGCTCCGGATGCTCGGTGAACGTTCGGTTGGTATCCCACGTGTAGTAGCCGCCCGTCTCGCTGATGTTCCTGAAAAAGTTGCGCAGGAACAAGGGATGGGGCGTATTGCCCACGCTGCCGATGTGCCAGACGTGCTCGGCCTGGCTGTCCAGGGTCTTGAACGCCGGATCGCTGGAGTCCGTTCGGTTGTACTCCTCCAGCCAGTCGTACAGATCCTTGATCATCTGAGGGGGCTCCTCGCCTTGCTCGCCGCCGGTGTTGTACCACTGGCCCCAGAGCTGGCTCCAGGTGCTCTCATCCCCCGAGATCGGTGCAAAGAACTTGGCGCGGCGCAGGAACAGGACGTCGGTCGTCTCGTCCCCGTGCCAGCAGGAGATCGGCTCCTCGTTCGCCTGGATCCTCTGCGACATCAGGTTGCGCGTGACGGACTTGTACTGCGTGTCGATGCCCACAGCCTTCCAGTACTCGGCCACCAGCTCGGTGATCGGGCCCTTGGGCGTCTCCTGTTCGACCAGATCCCACGGGATCACGATGTCCGTCTTGCTGACGGGCCACGTGCGGTGGGTATGGGCAGCGTTCCACTCCAGGCCCAGCTCATCCAGCAGGGCGTTGGCGCCGTCCGGATCATAGGCCGCATAGGCCTCGCCGTAGGCCGGCTTGTAGAAGCGCGAGTCCGTGATGACGGTGAACTGGGTGGGCGTCGCGTTGCCAAAGTAGACGACGTTGTTGATGTCGTCCCGGTTGATGGCCAGCGAGAGCGCCTGGCGGAAGCGGTCATCCCGGAACACCGTGCGCCATTCCTCATCGGCGTAGGACATGTTGAAGCCATAGAGGCAGGAGCTGCCCATGCCTGAGGGCCACAGCGCCATGTGAGCGTTGGACGCCGCTGCGCCATCGGCATAGGTCGCGTAGAACAGGATGCGAAGCGCGTAGGCGGCCAGGTCGAAGGAGCCGCCCACAACCTTGGCATCCATGATCGACAGATCGGCGACGCGCTGCGACTGCATCCTGTCGATGTAGGGCAACTGGTTTCCTTCAGGGTCTACCGCGTGATAGTACGGGTTTCTCTCAAAGAAGACCATCTGAGGCGTGTCCTTGGTGGGGATGAAATCCTCCATCCGGGGACGGTCGAACCCTCGCTGCCTATCCATCTCCGAGCCATGCAGTTGGTACCAAAAGTCAAAGCCTTTTTCCTTGGCCAGGTCGCCGGCCTTGTCGTTGTACTTGGGATGGAACTGCTTCAGATAGTGGCTCGGCAGGAAGTGGTTGTGACCAAAGCCCTGACGGTGGGCCATCACGGCCATAGGAAAGCCGGGATACGGGTCCTCAAAGGTGTACTTGTAGGTATAGTCATCCAGGATGGTGACCTGCATGAGCTTGCCGCCGGGCCGGAACTGGATCGCGGGCACCGGCGTGATCTCCTCGTTCAGGATCACGTCTTCCCACCAGTAGCGGACATCCTCGGTGGTAAAGGGCGCGCCGTCAGACCACTTCATGCCCTTGCGCATGTGGCAGGTGATCTCGCGGAAATCAGGGCTGACCTCATAGTCCTTGATCATGTGCGGGATGGCCCGCTGCAGATCACGGGAGGGGCAAAGCTGCAGCGGCATGTCCATGCTGTACATGCCATCTTCCGTGACCAGTCTCGTATCCACAGCCCCGACGGTAAAGTTGCCGCCGTATTCACCGATCGAGTCCAGCACCTCGCAGACGCGAGGCTCCTC
>DCTX01000009.1:3299-4032 GCA_002329325.1 Anaerolineales bacterium UBA1429 | reverse complement strand
CTGCACTTCCTTCTCGACGACGACCGTTACTTCTTTCTCGACTTCCTTTACGACCTGGACCGTCTCCTTGACAACCTTCTCCACGACTTGGGCTTCGCGGGTACAGGCCGCGGCAGCGACACCTGCGGCCGTCAAGGCGGTCAGCCGTATGAAATCCCGACGTGAGTGAGTACTCTGCTCCATAGTTTCCCCCTGCATTATGCGGAGAACAACCCGATCACGCCGTCCCCATCCCTGGCGAGTTTGGCACCCCCGATGCGGATAGAGCCTCCTTTCTACCTGGACCGGTCGCCGGGGGCATCTCTGTCCTCGAGGCGAACCGGCATGGCCTACAGATGAGCGATCCTATCTAGCGCAAACGAACCGGCTCAACGAGCCCGATCCGTATGGGGCCGTGATGCCACCATGCTCCCTCGCCAACGCGCGTCTGGCCGTTGGGATCGTGGTATAACGCGATCGTAACATACGCCCCACATGGTGTCAACGCTGTCATGACCCGGGCAGGGCTTTCAGGACCCAACTTCTCGCGATTAACGCCCCGAATACGATGCAATCGGCAAGCACACGCCGGAGCGAAGGGCGAGACGCCCGTCGAGCCCTGGTCGCACCCGACACGGCGATGCCCGAGGCGACCCTGTGATCGAGTGATGATAGCTGGCACCGCCGATAGTGACCGAGAGAAGAGGATGGGGGCGATGGCGATGCGACCAGGGCGAAGACGAGCTTCGCCCCT
>DCTX01000009.1:0-3288 GCA_002329325.1 Anaerolineales bacterium UBA1429 | reverse complement strand
CCATGCGCGGCAAGTGGGCCATGCACGCGCCTGGCGAGATAGGTATCTGAAGTGGCAGACCCGGATAGCGCCGTGCCCTGCGGAGAAAGACCGTTGACAGTCTCCTCTGCTTGTGGTATTCTCACCAACGTTGGATGGTTCGCTGCATCTTCGAGCCTCACTGCCTAAGGAGCGTTCCGGGCGACAGCCAGTGCCCGGGCAGATCGATGGCGTGAGGCCGGTAGGGTACGGTTGGAAACGACCGTGCCTCCCATTGCGGAAAGGAGATGCGCCGGTTGCCCTCCTGGGTTTGGTGTGTCCTGCGTGGCGCAGGTCGACGGCCCAGGACACCCAGGCTCCCTGGCGGCGTTTCTCCTTCCGAGGACGCCGCTTTTTCGTGTGTGCATGGCTCAGGGGATCGGCATCGCCACGGTGCCGGCCTCCGCCGCCAGTACGAGATCACGCAGTTCAGGGAGGAGCGACCGATGAGGATCAAGGTTACGAGTCTGTTCGTGTTGTTCGTTCTGCTCGCAGGCCTGCTGGCCGGCTGTTCGTCGCCGGCGCCAGCCGCGGGGGGCATCCCCGACGATGCCGCTCTCAAGGTCACGGGAAGCGTGGCCAACCCGATCGGGTGGACCGAGGAGAGTGTCAAGGCCATGGACACCCTCACGGTGCAATCCACGAACAAGAACGGCGAAGTGAGCGACTATGAGGGCGTGCTCATCAGCGACCTGCTGGCCCTGGCTCAGCCCAATGCAGACGCCACCACCGTCGTCTTTGTGGCGGATGACGGCTACACCGGCGAGGTTCCCTTGGCCGACGTCCAGGGTTGCGCCAACTGCATCGTGTCCTTCCGCTCTCAGGGCGGCTTTAGCACGGTGCTCCCCGATATGAGCAGCAAGGTGCAGGTCAAGGGCGTCATCGAGATCCAGGTCAAGTAGCGACCGATCTCCGTTCGACTATCCAACGGTGCCAGGCGCGGGTCTGTGCCAGGGACAAGCTTGCGCCTGGCAGTTGCATATGTATGCGATGTTCTTTGGATGAAACGGCGAGGCGGGGCCCATGCTGATTATCGGGATCGATGATACAGACGTGCTGGAAACGCGCGGCACCGGGCACCTGGCCCGCGAAATCGCCGCTGAGCTCGCGGCGGATTACCCTGCGCTGGGCGTTGTCCGCCACCAGTTGTTGCGCGATCCGCGGGTGCCCTGCACCAAGAACAACAGCAGCGCCGCCATCCTTGTGGATGCCGCCGGCCCCGCCGCCAGGGATGATGTGATCGAGCGCGTGCGAGCCCTGATGCTGGCCGATTTCGTCGAGGGCAGCGATCCGGGCCTGTGCGTGGCGGAGAACGTGCCCCCGGCCATCACAGCCTTTGGCCGCCAGGTCCAGACGACGCTCGTCGAGCAGAGCGCCGCCCGCGAGCTGGCCGCCGAGCACGGCGTCGCGCTCTTTGGGCTGGGGGGCACCCAGGGGGGCATCATCGGCGCCCTGGCCGCTGTGGGGCTGGCTGCCGAGGGCAACGATGGGCGCTATGTGCTGGTCGGCCGTCTCCGTGAACTGGTTGGGATGCAGCCCGTATCGGCGCTCCTGGAGGCCGGCATCGCGGCCGTTCAAACCGCCGAGGGCGAGCCGGTGCGATCAGGGATGGTACAGACGGACAGGCTGCGCCCGGCCAGGCGCGGCGGGCGCCCCATCGCGGTCGTAGCCTGGTCGGGAGACCATTGGGCGCCGCTCAAGCTCGATTGACGCCGGGTGTCGCCGGCATGGCGGCGCGGCCACCTGGAAGGGAGTGTGCGTTGACACCGGTCCGGGCGGAACAGCTCTCCTACCGCTACCCCCAGCGCGAATCAGGGCTGGGACCGATCACGCTGTCGGTGGGGGCGGGGGAGCAGTGGCTCGTTGCAGGGCCTTCGGGTTGCGGCAAGAGCACCCTCGCACGCTGCCTGAGCGGCCTGATCCCCCACCTCTACCACGGCGCTCTGCAGGGCGCCGTGTGGCTCGACGGACTGCCCACGCGCGACACCCCCCTCTGGCTCCTCAGCGAGCACGCCGGGCTGGTCTTTCAGAATCCCTCCGCTCAGATGCTCGCCCATTCGGTAGAGGACGAGATCCTTGTTGGGCTGGAGAACCTGGCCCTGCCGCGCAGCGCTGTGGCCGAACGCCTGGAAGAGGCGCTGCGACGCTTCGGGCTAGAGGAGCTGCGCTCCCGCTCCCCCCAGACCCTTTCGGGCGGCGAGCAGCAGAAGCTGGCGCTGGCCGCCATCATGGCCCGGCGGCCGCCGGTTCTGGTGCTCGATGAGCCTCTGTCCATGCTCGATACCGGCGCCGCCCAGGATCTGGTCGAGCACCTGTGCCATCTGGCGGCGACGGGCACCACGCTGGTCGTGTGCGAGCACCGCGAGGAGTACCTGCGCCATCTGCCGGGCCTCCACATCCTGCGCCTGGGGGAAGGGTGCGCCAGCCCCGAGCGGAGCGACGTGCCCCTTCCGGCCCAGCGCCGGGTGCCCGCCTTTCGGCTGGAGGCGTCGGGCCTGACGGTGAGCCTGGGTGAGCGCACGGTTCTGAACGATCTCAGCCTGTCGCTCGCCGGGGGGCAGGTGGTGGCCATCGTGGGACGGAACGGAGTAGGCAAGACCACGCTGCTGCGCGCCNNGGCGGGCCTGCAGCCCCACATGGGGCAGGTCCTCGTCGACGGGGCGCCCCCCGATTTCGGCATGGTCTTTCAGAACGCCGACCTGCAGCTCTTCAACCCGACGGTGCGCGAAGAGATCCTGTACCGGCTCCCAGAGCCCGACGAGGCACTCCTGGAGTGGCTGCTGGGCGCGCTGGGGCTGAAGGGCTATGCCGCCACGCCGCCCCTCTTGTTGAGCGAAGGGGAAAAGAAGCGCGTCGCCCTCGCCACCGTCCTGATGCACGGCCCGCGCCATGGCGTGCTGCTCGACGAGCCGTCCCTCGGACAAGACGCCGCCCACAAGGCGATGCTCATGGGCCTGTGCCATGCCCTGGCCGCCGCGGGGCAGCTCGTGATCATGACCACCCACGACCTGCAGTTGGCCGCCCAGGCGGATCGGCTGCTGCTCCTGGGCGCCGAGGGGTTCGTGGCCGAGGGGCCGCCGGCCACNNGAGCCGAAACGCCCTGGCAGCGGATCGGCCTGTCGGTTCCCGGCTGGGTCACGGCGGGCCTGCCGCCTGCCAGCCAGCGGGAAGCGCCGGTGCCTCCGGCGGCGCCCGTCGCGATCGCGGGGCCGCCTCCCAGCGCGCCCGTTGCGCCCCACGCGCCCGCGGCGTCCGATGCGGGCGCCCGAA
>DCTX01000058.1 GCA_002329325.1 Anaerolineales bacterium UBA1429 | reverse complement strand
CCGGGCCATCGGCTACGGCCTGGCCCAGGCGGGCGCGCGCCTCACGCTGCTGAACCGCACCCCCGAGCGGGCGGCTGCCCTGGCCGCAGACCTGCGGGCAGCCCTGCCCGAGGCCGCCGTGGAGCACGGCCCTCTGAGCGCCGCCCTCCTGGAGCGCATAGCCCCCGGCGCCGACCTGGTGGTCAACACCACCTCGGCGGGCATGTGGCCCCACACCCAGGCCACCTCCTGGCCAGAGGAGGTCCCGTTCCCCGGCGGCGCACTGCTGTTCGACCTGATCTACAACCCGCCCGAGACGCGCCTGATGGCCCTGGCCCGCGCCCAGGGCGCCCGGGCCGAGAACGGCTTGATGATGCTGGTGCACCAGGGCGCCGAGGCGTTCCGGCTCTGGACCGGCGTCGAGCCGCCGGTGGACGTGATGGTGGCCGCCTGCCGGGCGGCGCTGAGAGGAGGAGAGGATGCTGCGCATTCTGACGGCCGGTGAATCCCACGGGCCCGCCCTGGTCAGCCTGATCGAGGGCTTGCCGGCGGGGCTGGCGCTGGATGCCGAGGCCATAGACCGGGACCTGGCGCGCCGCCAGCAGGGCTATGGCCGGGGGGCGCGCCAGCAGATCGAGCGCGATCAGGTGCGCTTCCTCGGCGGCGCCGTGCAGGGCCAGACCATCGGCGCGCCCCTGGCCATGCTGGTCCCCAACCGCGACTATGAGAACTGGCGCGAACGGAGCGTGCCCCCCTGGACGCGCCCGCGCCCCGGCCACGCCGACCTGCCGGGGGCCCTCAAGTACGGCCTGGATGACGTGCGCCTGGTGGCCGAGCGGGCCAGCGCCCGCGAGACGGCGGCGCGAGTGGCGGCGGGCTCCGTGTGCAAGCTGCTGCTGCGGGCCGTGGGCATCGAGATCGGCAGCTATGTGGAAGCCATCGGCGATGTGGCGGCGGCCGTCGCCGACCAGGATCCGGCCGCGCTTTGCCGCCTGGCGGAGGGCTCGGATGTGGCCTGCCCCGATCCGGCGGCGGCGGAGCGTATGCGGGCCGCCATTGACGCCGCCCGCGAGGCGGGCGAATCCTTGGGCGGCGTGATCGTCGTGGCCGCCTGGGGCCTGCTGCCCGGCCTGGGCAGCCATGTCCATTGGGACCGCCGCCTGGATGGGCGCCTGGCCCAGGCGATCATGAGCATCCAGGCCATCAAGGGAGTCGAGATCGGCCCCGCCTTTGAGAACGCTCGCCTGCCGGGCACCCAGGTGCACGATGCCCTGTACGCGGGCCGGGTGCGGCGCGCCAACCGGGCCGGCGGCCTGGAGGGCGGCATCACCAACGGCGAGCCCCTTTGGCTGCGGGCCGCCATGAAGCCGATCCCCACCACCGTCAAGCCCGTCGCCACGGTGGATCTGGCGACGGGCGAAGAAACCACCACCCAATACCAGCGCTCCGACGTGTGCGCCGTGCCCGCCGCCGCCGTCGTGGGCGAGGCCATGGTCGCCTGGGTGCTGGCCGACGCCGTGCTGGAACGCTATGGCGCCGATACCCTGGCCGCCATCGTCAGGAGAGTGCAAGATGACCGAGCCACGTAATCTCATCATCACCGGCTTTATGGGCACCGGCAAGACCTCGGTCGCCGAGAGGGTGGCAGCGGGCATCGGGCGTCCCTTTGTGGATATGGACGAGCGGATCGTCGAGCGGGCCGGCAGGACCATCCCGGAGATATTCAGCCAGTTCGGCGAGGGCACCTTTCGCCAGATCGAGCGCGGCCTGTGCGAGGAACTCGGCGCGCGGGAGGGGCTGGTCATCGCCACCGGCGGCGGCTGCCTGGTGGATGAGCGCAACCGCGAGTTGCTGATGCGCAGCGGCTGGGTGGTCTGCCTGGATTGCGAGGCGGAGAACATCGTCGAACGCCTGCGCGGCGACCAGGGCCGCCCCATGCTCTGGGGCGATTCGCCAGAGAGCCGCGTGCGCGATCTGCTGGCTCAGCGCTACGCCGCCTACAGCCAGATCCCCCACCACCTGGATACCACCAAGCGCACCATCGAGCAGGTGTCCGAGGCGGTGATCGGCCTGTTCGCGGCCCAGCCCGAGGCGTGGCCCGTGCAGACGCCCACCGGCCGCTACAACGTGCACCTGATCCCCGGTGGGCTCGCCTTCCTGGGCGACCTGCTCAAGGCCCAGCGCATCTCCTCCGATCCGGTGGTCGTCAGCGACGAGAATGTGTGGCCTCTGTACGGCGCGACGGTCATCGAATCGCTGGAGATCCTCGGCTATCGGCCCGCCTCGGTGGTGTTGCCCGCCGGGGAGCGCCACAAGACGCTGGAGACCGTGCGCCTGCTCTACGACCGTCTCATCGAGGCCGGGCTGGATCGCGGCGGGGCGGTGATCGCCCTGGGCGGCGGCGTGGTCGCCGATACGGCGGGCTTTGCCGCCTCCACCTACCTGCGGGGGGTGCGGCTGGTGCAGGTGCCCACCAGCCTGCTGGGCATGATCGACGCCAGCGTAGGCGGCAAGGTGGCCGTGGATCACCCCCGCGGCAAGAACCTGATCGGGGCCTTTGTGGAGCCGCTCCTGGTGCTCCTGGATACCGACACCCTGGATACCCTGCCCGAGATCGAGCGCCAGGCGGGCCTGGCCGAGATCATCAAGGCCGGGGTGATCGCCGACCCCGACCTGTTCGCCATGCTGGAGGGTGGCGCGCCCCGGCCCGAGATGCGCGAGATCATCGGGCGGGCCCTGCAGGTCAAGATAGATGTGGTGGAGGAGGACCCCTATGAGCAGGGGCGGCGCGCCGTGCTGAACCTGGGCCACACCTTTGCCCACGCCTACGAGGTGCTGGAGGGCTACGGCCTGCACCACGGCCTGGCCGTCAGCATCGGCATGGTCAAGGCCGCCCTGCTGGCGGAGGCGCGGGGGCTGTGCAGCCCCGAGACGCGGGCGCGCATCGTGGCGGCCCTGCGCGCCCACGGGTTGCCGGTGGATGCCCCCGAGCATGATCCCGAGATGGTCTATGAGGCTATGCACGCCGACAAGAAGCGCCGGGGCAACCGGCTCCGGTACATCCTGCCCAGGGCCATCGGGGATGTAGTCATCGACGGCGACGTGCCCGACGATCAGGTGATCGAGGTATTGCGGAGGGAGACGCCATGAGCAAGCGAAGGGCCAACACGAGGCTTGCTCCGGCATTCCGCCCCACTATGGCGCAGAAAAGAACAGGGAACCAATATGAGTCATAGCTATCTGGTGATCCACGGGCCCAACCTGAACCTGTTGGGCCGCCGCGAGCCCGAGGTGTACGGGCGCATGACCCTGGCGGATATCGATGCGCGCCTGCAGCAGTGGGCCGAGGCTCAGGGCGTCACGCTGCGCATCGTGCAATCGAACTACGAGGGGGCGCTGATCGACGCCATCCACGAGGCCGCCGATTGGGCCAATGGCATCGTGATCAACCCGGGGGCCTTTACCCACTATAGCTATGCCCTGCGCGACGCCCTGAGCGGCGTGGGGCTGCCCGCCATCGAGGTGCACCTCTCCAACGTGCATGCCCGCGAGCCGTTTCGCCACGTCTCGGTGACGGCGCCGGTCTGTCGCGGCCAGATCTGCGGGCTGGGCTGGCGGGGCTACGTGCTGGCGCTGCAGGCGCTGGTGGAGGAGCACAGGGCACAGGCGACCTGAGCCGCGCGCCCGGCATCCGCGCACAGGCAAACCGCCCCCCGTCGCAGCGTGCGACGGGGGGCGGTGACGCTTCGTTGCCTCGTGCGTCCCTATGGTTTGCGCCGCAGGAACGGCGGGATATCCAGCTCGTTATCGCCCAGCGCTGGGCGGCTCTCCGAAGAGCGCGGCTCCTCATGCGCCTCGATCTCCGCCGCCTGACGGATCTTGGCCCGCTCATCCAGGTCAAAGCCCGTGGCGATCAGGGTGATCTGGATCTGATCGCGCATCTGCTCGTCAATCACGGCGCCAAAGATGATGTTGGCGTCGGCCGAGGCCGTATGGCGGATCAGGTCCGCGGCCTGCGACACCTCGTATAGCGACAGGTCCTCGCCGCCCTTGACGTTGAACAGCACGCCCCGCGCGCCGCTCACGTTGATATCCAACAGGGGGCTGGTGATGGCGGCCTCGGCGGCGGCCAGGGCCCGCTCCTCGCCCGTGGCGCGCCCCACCGTCATCAACGCGGCGCCGCCATCCTTCATGATCGCCTTGACATCGGCGAAATCGGTGTTGATCAGGCCGGTGACGGTGATCAGCTCCGAGATGCCCTGGATGCCCTGGCGCAGGATGTCATCGGCCACCAAGAAGGCTTGCTGCAACGGCACCTGGCGATCCACCAGCTCCAGCAGGCGGTCGTTCTGGACGGCGATGAGGGTATCCACATGCTCGCTGAGCTTCATCATGCCGCCCTCGGCCACCCGGCCGCGGCGCACGCCCTCAAAGCCAAAGGGGCGCGTGACCACGGCCACGGTCAGGGCGCCCATCTCGCGGGCGATTTTGGCGATGACGGGCGAAGCCCCCGTGCCGGTGCCGCCTCCCAGGCCCGCCGTGACAAAGACCATGTCGGCGTCTTCTAGCACGGCGTGCAGTTCCTCATGCGATTCCTGGGCTGCCTTCAAGCCCACCTCGGGGTCACCGCCGGAGCCGAGGCCGCGGGTGATCTGGTCACCGATGCGCACGCGCACCGGCGCATTGGAGAGCGCCAGAGCTTGGGCGTCGGTGTTGACGGCGATGAACTCGACGCCGCCCAGCCCGGCCTCGATCATGCGGTTCACGGCGTTCGAGCCGCCGCCGCCCACCCCTACGACCTTGATGATTGCTTGCCTGTTCTCGGTTCCCCGATAAGTGTCCAACGCTCTCCTCCTG
Organism: Anaerolineales bacterium UBA1429; assembly: GCA_002329325.1. GTDB lineage: Bacteria > Chloroflexota > Anaerolineae > UBA1429 > UBA1429 > UBA1429. Next base: position 1,428 of record DCTX01000058.1, on the reverse strand, counting down.
CTGCTCTCGATACGCTGAAAGTCTTTATGATACGGCCTTGCGCGGCACCGCGCTGCGAGTCACAACAGGCTCTTGCTACAACCAACGCTGTTTGGCCCGCTGATCGTAGCACAGCCGCCCGGATGCGTCAACGAAGCGGACATAAATGAGCAGGGCTTTCTCGTGCTCGGATTATGTATACTTTGCGCGGCCCGATCAGCCCCCCCTGGCGGACCCTGCCCAGGGCCACGCCTCAGCGGCGCGACCTCGCCGGGATATCCAGATCCAGCGTATCCGAGGAGCGGCGGGCCGCGTCGGCGGCGGCGCCGGATTCCCGTCCTGCCGGGGCTTGCGGCGCCTGCTCCAGCTTGTAGCCGGTAGCGATCAATGTAATGCGGATCTCGCCCTTGAGGTCCGGATTGTCCACATAGCCCCAGATGATATTGGCGTCGGGCGAGGCGGTGCGGGTGATCAGATCGGCGGCGGCGTGCACCTCGCCGATGGAGAGATCGCCCCCCTCGATATTCAGCAGCAGGCCGGTGGCGCCCTGGAGCGTGATATCCAGCAGCGGGCTGGTGATCGCCTCCTGGGCGGCAGCCAGGGCCCGCTCCTCGCCCGAGGCCCGGGTCATGCTCACCAGGGTGCGCCCGCCGTTGGTCAGGATCGCCTTGACATCGCGCAGGTCTACGTTGATCAGCCCGACCTTGAGCACGAAATCGCAAACGATCTGCACGGCCTTCTTGAGCATCTCATCGGCCAGGCCAAAGGCGTCGGTCAGCTTGAGGTTGCGCGCATCCAGGCTCAGGAGGCGGTCGTTGGAGATGACGATCTCGGCGTCCACCTCCGGCTCCAGCCGGCGCAAGCCCTCTTCGGCGGCCTGCATGCGGCGGGTGCCCTCAAAGCCAAAGGGCTTGGTGACCACGGCCACCGTCAGGACGCCCCGCGCCTTGGCAAGGCGGGCCACAATGGGCGCTGCGCCCGTGCCCGTGCCGCCGCCCAGGGTGGCCGCCAGGAACACCATATCGGTGTCATCCAGCAGCTTGGCGATCTCGGCCTCGGCCGCTTCGGCGGCGCGAGTCCCCAGGGAGACATCGCCGCCGGTGCTCAGCCCATGGGTGATCTCGGCGCCGATCTGCAGGCGCGTGGTGGCGCGCGATGAGATCATCTCGCGGAGAGAGGTGTTGATGGTGATGAACTCGACCCCCTCAATGCCCGCTTCGATCATGCGGCGCACGGCGTTCGAGCCACCGCCACCGATGCCGATCACCTTGATGCGCTGCAGTTGCTGACGAGATGTCTCCACCTGGCTCATCGTATCCCCCTTGCCCGCGCGGCACGCGCAATAGGGCGGCTCGGCCAACCCGGCCATACCCTGGTACCCCACATGCTAACATACCATAACGCCCACGTCAATAGGTAGAGCGAGGGTGTCATTCATCAATGATAATG
>DCTX01000049.1 GCA_002329325.1 Anaerolineales bacterium UBA1429 | reverse complement strand
CATTATCATTGATGAATGACACCCGGAGGGCGGACGCCTTGTCACCCACGCCCAGAGATGCTAGAATGGGCACAGTGATTTGAAAGGGTCGGGCCAGCGCCCCAGGCGAAGCCTCCTCCAGTCCGGCGGCCTTCGTCACGGCAGCCCAGTATCTGCACGAACCACGCCGTGATCTGCCGCAACGGCAAGCTCGACGCGCCGATCGAATCACGCTGACGGCTCCACGTTTCGCCACATCGCAGGGCTCGGCCGCACCGGCGTCTGCTCGGCACCCGCAGAGCAACGCCCATCACGGGGCCCACAGCGCACCCGACATCCGTCGGTTTTGTCGTCTCCGCGATTCCGTGGCATCGCCGACCGTCGTGAGTTCATCTGCCCGGCTCGGGAGCGACAGGCATGGATGCACAGCAGCTCTGGCAGACAGCCCAAGGCCAGCTACAACTTCAACTCGCGAAGACGAGCTACGAAACATGGATCGAGCCCTCGCGCGGCCTCTCGTATGAGGACGGCGTACTGGTGGTGGGCGTCTACTCGGGTTATGTCAAGGACTGGCTCGAGAACCGACTGTACGGCGTCATCCAAAAGCTCCTCTCCGAGATCGCCCATCGCACCGTAACGGTGCGCTTTGTCGTGCAGGGCAACGGCGCCAGCGAGGCCCACTTTGCCGCGCCCTCCGGCCTGCTGGACGCCCAGGCGCCCCTCTCCCAGCCCGAGATCCCCTCGCTCCAGGTCGACCGCGAGGCCTCGCAGGTGAATGCCCGCTACACGTTTGACAACTTTATCGTGGGCCAATCCAACCGCCTGGCCCACGCCGGCTGCCTGGCCGTGGCCGAGAACCCCGGCACCGCCTATAATCCCCTCTTTGTCTATGGCGGCGTTGGCCTCGGCAAGACCCATCTGCTGCACGCCATCGGCAACCGCGCCCTGCAAGACAACCGCCGCGCCCTGTACGTCTCGACGGAGACCTTTGCCAACGAGATGATCAAGGCGATCCGCAACCGCACCACCGAGGCCTTTCGGGCCAAGTACCGGAGCATCGAGGTGCTCCTGCTGGACGACATCCACTTCCTGATCAACAAAGAGGCCACCCAGGAGGAGTTCTTTCACACCTTCAACGACCTCTATCAGCGCAACCGGCAGATCGTCCTCTCCTGCGATCGGCCGCCCAAGGCGTTCGTCGGGCTGGAGGAACGGCTGCGTTCGCGCTTTGAGTGGGGCCTCACCACCGACATCCAGCCGCCCGACATCGAGACGCGCATCGCCATCCTCTCGGTCAAGGCGGAGAGCCGGGGCATCCAGCTTGCGCCCGAGCTGCTCGAGTTCGTAGCGCAACAGGTGCAGAGCAACATCCGCGAGCTGGAGGGGGCGCTGACCCGCGTGTTGGCCGTGGCCCGCATCCTGGGCGAGCCGCTGACGATCCAGACGGCGCAGCGCGCCCTGGGCGAGATGGCGCAACCCCATCGCCAACTGGAGGCCGAGCAGATCGTGGCCGCTGTGGCCGAGCACTTTGCCGTGCCGGTGGCCGATGTGCTGGGACGCCGCCGCAGCCGCGATATCGCCTTGGCCCGCCAGGTGGCCATGTACCTGGTGCGCGAGCTGACCTCCCTCTCGCTGCCTCAGATCGGCCGCGCCGTGGGCGACCGGGATCACACCACGGTGCTCTATGGCGTGGAGAAGATCGCTGCCCTCTTTGAGAAGGACGATGCCCTCCGTCGCCAGATCCTGGAGATCAAGACGGGACTCTATGGCAACGGCCAACAGCGCGTGCCCCAGGCCCAGGGCCTACGCCACGCCTGAGAGGGCCTGCCACTCCTCCCGCAGGATCCCATAGAGAACCAGGTCTTGGGGCTCGCCCCAACGCAACACATGCCGGCGCATACAGCCCTCGCGCGTCATGCCCAGCTTCTGCATCACCCGGCCCGAAGCGGGGTTGCGGGCATAGTGGGTCGCCATGATGCGCAGAAGGCTGTGCTCGCGAAAGCCGTAAGCCACCACGGCCCGCCCCGCCTCGGTGGCATAGCCCTGCCCCCAATACGGCACGCCGATCCAGTAGCCCAGCGTGCCTCGGCGATGGAACGCCTCCACCGTCAGCCCCATGGCCCCGATCAGTTGCCCCCCTTGGCGGAGGGTCACCGCAAAGTGGACCTCCTCCCCTTGATCGAACCTGAGCTGGTGGCCGCCGATCCAGGCGGCCGCCCCTCCCTCGGGGTATGGGTGCGGGATCGAGGTGTTGAGGGCCACCTCATAGGCGCCCGCCAACCGCTGCACGACGTCGGCGTCGTCCAGAGCAAAAGGGCGCAGCACGAGGCGCTCGGTGGTCAGGGTAGGTTGCGTTGGCATGGGCCTGGCTCCTGCAGGGGTGCACGGCGATCTCGTCGGCATTGTAGGGCGCGGGGCGCCCAGGCGCAAGGAGCGCCCGCAGTCGCTACCCATCAACGCCCATGTCGCCCCGTGGATGCCATAGCGGCGGCCACGGGCAGGTGGTCTGCTGGGGATCCGCCTGATCGGGCGGATCATCGCAGACGAGACCGGCGTCGCAAGAGACGCGGACGCGAGCCCATTTGCGCCCGCCCCACGCGCGGGCTATAATGGCCGCACAATCGAACACTCGCTGGGGGAGCCCCTTGGGGCTGAGAGGATGGCCTGCCATCGACCCCTGAACCTGATCTGGGTCATGCCAGCGTAGGGAAGCAAATGGAGCTTTTCAGGCCGCTGGTTCAAGAGACCGGCGGCCTTTGTCGTGTGGAAGCGAGGGCCCGTGGATACCCAAGCAACTCGCCTCGTGGTCGTGGCGCTGAACGGCGTCTTTGTGCCGACGCCGCGCCTGCTCGCCATCCTGGAGCGCGCCGCGACCATCATCGCAGCCGACGGCGGCGCCAACTGGCTGGTCGCCCAGGGCTACCTGCCCGACCTGCTAGTGGGCGATATGGATTCGGTGTTGCCCCACGTCCTGGCGGCGGCCCAGGGCCACGGCTGCAGCCTCCAGCGGTACCCCACCGCCAAGGACGAGACGGACGCCGAGCTCGCCCTGGCCGCCGCGGTGCAGCGCGAGCCTGAGGAGATCGCCATCCTGGGCGCCCTGGGCGGCCGCATCGACCACGCCCTGGCGAACCTGGCCCTGCTCACCATGCCCGTCCTCAGCAAGGTCACCGTGCGCATCTGGGACGAGGCCTCGACCCTCTGGCTGGCGGAGGGAGAGACCGAGATCCTCGGCGCGCCGGGCGACACCGTCTCGTTGATCCCCTGGGGCGGCGACGCCTTGGGCATCGTCACCGCGGGCCTGGCCTATCCGCTGCGGGGAGAGACCCTCAGCGTAGGCCCCTCGCGGGGCGTCAGCAATGTGCAGACCGGCCCCCGCGCCCAGGTGACGCTGCAGGCCGGCCGCCTCCTGGTGGTACACACCCCCACCGCGGAGGGAGAGGACCCTCATGTGCCCTGAATCTGTGCATCCCAACCCGTTCACCGACCCCACCCACGCCGACGCCTACGATTCCTGGTACGAGACGCCCCTGGGCCGCGCCATGGATCGCGCCCAGAAGAGGCTGGTCTGGCGGCTGGCGCGCCCCAAAAGGGGCGAGGCGGCCCTGGACGTGGGCGCCGGCACCGGCAACTATGCCTGCGAGCTGGCCAGGCGCGGCCTGCAGGTGGTGGCCCGCGACCCCTCGGAGGCCATGCTGGCCGTGGCCCGCGCCAAAGACCCCCGGGTGACCTGGGATCTGGGGACCGCCGAGGGCCTCCCCTACGAGGATGGCCGCTTTGCCCTGGTGCTCTCGGTGACGGCCCTGGAGTTCATGGCCCGGCCCGAGCAGGCCCTGGCCGAGATGTGGCGCGTCACGGCGCCGGGCGGGCGCCTGGTCGTGGCGACCCTCAACCGCAATAGCCCCTGGGGTCAGCTCTATGCGCAGATGGCCCAGGACAGCAGCTCCGCCTTTTACGGGGCGCGGCTGCACACGCCAACCCAGTTCCTGGCGCTGATGGCGCGGCTGGGTCGCGTAAAGTGGGCCAGCGCCGGCTTTGTGCCGCCGCCCGGGGAACGCCTGGCCTGGGCGGGGCTCGTCGAGGCCTGGGGACGGCGCTTTCGCAGACGCCAGGGGGCCTTGCTGGTGGGGAGGGTGCGCAAATGATCGCCATCAGCGCGCAGATCAGCCTCTATCCCCTGGGGCAGAGCGACCTGGCCCCCGCCATCGAGGATGTCCTGGCGGCCCTGGCTGCCCATGGCCTGCCCTACCAGGTGGGCCCCATGAGCACGGTGCTCTGGGGCGACGACGACACGGTGTGGGCCGCCCTGCAGGACGCCTTCCGACGAGCCGCCGCCCATGGCGGCGCCGTGCTGCAGGTGACCCTCTCCAACGCCTGCCCCCTGCCGGCGGAGGGAACGGCCCATGAGTGAACCCTCCCCCCCGCTGCGGGCCCATCGGCGCCAGCCCAATTGGCTGCTGCCCCCCACCCTCCTGATCCTGGCGCTCCTGGCCCTGTGGCAGGCGGCGGTGGAGGTGTTCCAGGTCCAGGCGTGGCTGCTGCCCTCGCCCCTGGCCATCGTGCGGGCCGGATGGGCGGCCCACAGCCTGGTGGGCGCCCACGTCTGGCAGACGGCGCAAGAGACGCTGCTGGGCTTTGCGGCAGCGCTGGCCGTGGGCCTGGCCCTGGGCATCCTGCTCGACCGCTCGCCCAAGGTGCGGGCGGCGCTCTATCCGCTGTTGGTGTTCTCGCAAACGGTGCCCATCGTAGCCATCGCGCCGCTGCTGGTGATCTGGTTCGGCTATGGCATCCTGCCCAAGGTCATCGTCGTGGCGCTGGTGTGCTTTTTCCCCATCGTGGTCAACACGGCGGACGGCCTGCGCGCCACCGACCCGGAGCAGATCGCCCTGCTGCGCACCATGGGCGCCTCGCAGCGCGACACCTTTCTCAAGGTGCAGTTGCCTGGCGCCATGCCCATGATCTTCTCCGGGATCAAGGTGGGCATCACCTACAGCGTCGTCGGCGCCATCCTGGGCGAATGGGTGGGGGCCAGCCGCGGCATCGGCGTCTTTATGCTGCGGGCCACCAACTCGTTCCGCACCGATTGGGTCTTTGTGAGCATCGCCCTCACGGCGGCCCTCAGCCTGCTGCTCTTTGGCGTGGTGGCCCTGGTGGAACGCCTCACCTTGCGCTGGCACTATGCCGCCGCCCGCCAGGAACGCTGGGAAGAGATCTCGACAAGGAGAGAATCATGATCAGACTACGCGCACTCGTTCTGTTGGCAACGCTGCTGCTCGCCGGAGGGCTCGTCGCAGGCTGCGCCCAGCCCGCCGGCCCCGAGCCGGTGGTACTCTCGCTGGACTGGGTGCCGAACACCAATCACACCGGCTTTTACGTCGCCCTGGAGAAGGGCTGGTACGAGGAGGAGGGTATCGCCCTGGATATCCAGATCCCCTCCGACCCCTCGGCGGCCATCCAGCAGGTGGCGGCGGGCCACACCCCCTTTGGCGTCAGCTTTCAGGAGGAGGTGACCATCGCCCGCTCCAGCGGCATCCCCGTGGTGTCCATCGCCGCCATCATCCAGCACAACACCTCGGCCTTTGCGGCGCTGGCCTCGTCGGGCATCGCCAGCCCCGCCGACCTGGAGGGGCGCACGTATGCCTCCTACGGCCTGCCCATCGAGCGCCCGATCCTGGGCAGCCTGATGGCGTGCTACGGCGGCGATATCGACCAGGTCGAGTTCGTGGACGTGGGCTTTGACGCCTTCCCGGCCCTGCTGGGCGGCCGGGCCGACGTGGCCTGGATCTACCTCGGGTGGGATGGCGTCCAGGCCGAGCTCATGGGCGAGGAGCTGGTCTCCTTCCCCCTCTACGGCGATTGCGTGCCCGACTACTATACGCCGGTGATCATCGCCGGCGAGCAGACCCTGCAGGAGAAGGGCGATCTGGTGACGCGCTTCCTGCGGGCCACGGCGCGTGGCTACGAGTACGCCATCGCGCACCCGGAGGAAGCCGCCGAGGCGCTTCTGCTCCACTCGCCCGAGAGCGACCCGGACCTGGTTCGCGCCAGCCAGGCCTGGCTCAGCCCGCGCTACCAGGATGATGCCCCCCGCTGGGGGGTCCAGGATCCCGACGTCTGGGCCGACTTCGCCGCCTGGCTGCTGGCCAACGACCTGATCGAGAACCCCATCGACCCGGAGCAGGCGTACACCAACGCCTTTCTGCCCTGAGATGGGACCTGAGCCCATCCTCTCCGTGGAGGCGGTCTCCAAGGGATTCGCCGTGGACGGGCGCGCCGTGCAGGCGCTGCAGCGGGTGTCGCTGCACGCCTGCGAAGGCGAGTTCGTGACCCTGATCGGCCCCAGCGGCTGCGGCAAGAGCACGCTGCTGAACCTGATCGCCGGGCTGCTGGAGCCCGATGAGGGGCAGATCGCCTTCCGGGGGGACGGCCAGGCGACGCGCCTGGGCCGCATCGGCTATATGCCGCAGAAGGACCTGCTGTTGCCCTGGCGCCGCCTGCTGGACAACATCGTCCTGGGCCCCGAGATCCAGCGGCGCGACCGCCAGGCGGCGCGAAGGCAGGCCCTGGAACTGCTGCCCCTCTTTGGCCTAGAGGGGTTCCAGGAGAGCTATCCCTTCGAGCTATCGGGGGGCATGCGCCAGCGGGCCGCCCTGCTGCGCACCTTGCTCTGCGAGCAGGAGGTGGTGCTGCTGGACGAGCCCCTGGGCGCCCTGGACGCCCTCACGCGGCGCACCATGCGCGATTGGCTGCTGCAGATCTGGGAGAGGTTCCGCCAGACGATGATCTTTGTCACCCACGATGTGGACGAGGCCGTCTTGCTCTCCGATCGCATCTATGTGTTCACGCCCAGGCCGGGGCGCATCGTCCACACCCTGCCAATCCCCCTGCCGCGGCCCCGCAGTGAGGCGATGGTGGCCGAGCCCACCTTTATCGCCTGCCGCGACGAGATCCTGCACGCTTTGGGGTTGGGCAATGGCTGAGCGCCGCGTCACCATCCGCAAGCTCGATCACCAGGGCCGGCCGCTGTTCGCCTACCCGGGCGATGTGCTGTTCGACGATGGCGAGGTGCTGGTCGCCCGCTGCATCTTTGCGCCCCAGGATACAGAGCGCCAGGGGCTGGTCTTTCGGCGCGGCGACATCCTGATCGAGTGCTACTTTCGCTCCCAACCCTTCAACGTCTTTGCCGTCTACAGCCCGCAGGGCCGCCTCAAGGGCTGGTACTGCAACGTCCTGGAGTACACCGACTTCGCGGAGGATGCCATCGGCTGGGCGGACCTGGCGCTGGACCTGCTGGTGATGCCCGATGGCTCCCAGACGGTGCTGGACGAGGACGAGTTCGAGGAGCTGGCGCCCACGCCCGCCCAGCGGGAGCGCGCCGCCCAGGCCCTCGCCACGCTGCGCCGCTGGCTGGCCGAGGGGGTATTCCCCTTCAACCTGGCGGGGTAGCCGCTGGCCCCCTGATGCGCTGCCGCCGCCTGGCAAGTCCCCCGGCGGGGCGCTGGACAGCCGAGCGGCGGGGCGCTAGAATGGCCGCGTCGGCAATCGTATCATGAGAGAGGGAGGCTTGCCGTGGAGGAACGCCGGGAGCATCCTCGCTATGCCCTGGTGGCTCCGTTGCCCCGCGGGCTGGAGGTCCGCATCGAGGACCTCTTCCTCGGCTTACTGGGCACCTCCAAGCCGATCATGGGCTATCACATCACCCTGGTGGGCCCCTTTGTGTGGCAGGCAGAGCCGAGGGAGCCCTATCTGGAGCGCATCGCCCAGGTGTGCGCCGGCTGGCAGCCCTTCTCGGTGCGGCTGAACGGCCTGAGCGCCTTTCGCACCGCCAACCGCAACGCCGTCTACATCCCCGCCCAGGAGGCCGATGACCTGGCAGCGCTCCAGCGGGAGCTACAGGCCCTCCTGGTTCCCGCCATCACCCTGCAACACGAGTTCCCCCAGGAGACCTATCAGCCCCATGTCACCCTGGGGTTGGGGCTGACGGATAGCGAGCTGCGGCGCGTGATGGCGGGCTCGCAGGAGCGCGAGCTGGACGAGCGCTTTATCGTGGACGAGATCTATCTCGTGGAGGAGCGCCCCAGCGCGCCCTGGCGCTGCATCCGCACCTTCTCTCTGGAAAGGCCCCAACCGCGGCTCCTCACCACCATCGAGGCCTACGAGCGTTGAGGGGGCCGGGCCGGGACCGGTGCTCGCGCCCGCTCCGGCGTTCACCCGGTTTGATGGCGGCATCCCTGGGGTCAGTTGGCAGCGGCCCTGCCCGGGTGTATGATACGTCCCATTGTCGGTGACCGGTCGCCGGTCCTGGGCCTCGCTGGCTCGGGCGCATCGCAAACAGGATGGCAAAAGCAAGCATGGCGGATTCCCTGCAGATCGTGCCGGTTCATGACCGCCGCGGCGTGCGCGAGGTCGTGATGTTCCCGTTTTGGCTCTATCGCTCCGACCCCTGCTGGGTGCCCCCCCTGATCGGTGACCGCATCAAGCACTATGACCCCGAGCACAACCCCTTCTTTGAGCACGCCGAGATGCAGCTCTTTCGCGCCGTGCGCGACGGCCGCACCGTGGGCACCATCGCCGCCATCGCCGACCGCGTGCACCCAGAGGTCTGGAACGAGCCGGTGGGCTTTTTCGGCGTGTTCGAGGTCATCGAGGACTATGCGGTGGCCAAGGCGCTGTTCGACGCGGCGGGGGCCTGGCTCCTGGCCCGAGGGCTGCGCGTCATGCGCGGCCCGATGAACCTGAACATCAACGACGAGTGCGCCCTCCTGCTGGACCCCTATGACAAGCAGCCCTACGTCATGATGGCATACAACAAGCCCTACTATCGCGATTTCATCGAGCGATATGGCTTTGCCAAGGCCAAGGACCTGTACTCCTTCGAGACCGAGATCTATCAGTTCGGCACCAATCCGGACGAGATCCCTGCCCAGATCGTGCGGCTGGCCAATATCGCCACCAAGCGCTACGGGGTCCGCATGCGCAACCTGAATCTGCGCCACCTGGCCGACGACGTGGAGCTGATCAAGCCGATCCACCGCGAGGCCTGGTCCAAGAACTGGGGCGCGCTGCCCATGACCGATGCCGAGTTCTCCTTCCTCGCCGACGAACTCAAGGCAGTCGTCGACCCGGACCTGACCTATCTCGCCTTTATCGGCGACGAGCCGGTGGGCTGCTTTATCTCGCTGCCCAACGTCAACGAGATCCTGCCCTACGCCAAGGGCCGTCTGTGGCCGTTTGGCTGGGCCAAGCTCCTCTTGCACCAAAAGGAGATCCGCTCGATGCGGGTGCTCATCATGGGGGTCAAAGAAGAGCATCGCCTCAAGGGGATCGACGCGCTCTTTTACTACCGGGCGTGCGAGGTTGCCTACGCCAAGGGCTATCGGCGGGCCGAGATGTCGTGGATCCTGGAGGACAACTACAACGTCATCCGAGGCATCGAGCGGATGGGGGGGCAGATCAGCCGCACCTATCGCATCTACGACAAGGCATTGGGCTAGCGAGCGCACCGCTCAGGGCTGGGCGTCCGCCTGCGGGGATGCCCAGCGAAACTGAAAGCGGCGCTCGAACCGCCTCAGCAGCGCCAGCAGGGGACGGGCCAGCAGCGCGATCAGCAGGGCGTTGCCCACGGCGCGGCCCACGTCCCACCAGAGGGACGTGACCAGGTAGAACGCGCCATAGCGCTGCAGCACCTCGCCCAGGGCCATGCCAGGCGACCAGTACATCGCGACCTGCTGGGGCTGGAAGAGGTAGGGCCAGAACCAGATGTTCATGATGGCCCCAAAGACGAACCCCCACAGCAGGCCGCAGGCCGTCAGCATCGCCACCTCGATCCGCGGCCAGCGCTCCAGCCGCGGTAGCCACGCTGCCGTCATGCCCACCCAGCCGGCGGCCATCATCTGGTAGGGCAGCCAGGGTCCCACGCCTCCGCCGATGAGGGCGGAGGTCAGCAGCGAGAGGGCCCCCAGCAGGAACCCGAACGTGGCGCCATAGGCATAGCCGCACAGGATCGGCAGCACGAACACCGCCGAGAACCCGCCCGGCCCCGGCAGCGCCCGCAGCACGGCGTTGGCCGCCGTCAGCATCCCCAGAATGGCCACCATCTTGGCGTTCATCGTCCCCGCCCCCAGCGTCGCCAGGATCGCTCCCAGGCACAGGACCACGATGGCGACGGTAAGCAGCGGCGCTTCCTGGAGCTGCATGGCCTGCTCTGGCGAGATGGCCTGGGCGCCGCTCATCAGGAAGAACGGATAGAGAAAGGCGGCGATGCCGATCAGGCTGGCCAGCAGCAGCACCAGATGCCCATAGAGCCCGCGATGCCTCACCGCGCACCCCCCACCACGTCGCCCACGGTCACATAGCGGGGGTCGCCGTAGAGCTGGGCGATCTGGCTGGCAGAGGCGGGGTGATCGGCCATGATCTGGCGTGTGGGGCCGTCCGCCGCCACCCGCCCCTGGTCCAGGATCACCATGCGCTCCAGCGTCTCGGCCACCAGCTCCACGTCGTGGGTGGAGACGATCACCGTCCTGCCCTGTTCGCGTTCGCGGGCGAGGTAGCGCATGAGGGCCTCCTTCTGCCGGCGATCCACGCCCCGGGTGGGCTCGTCCAGCAGGATGATCTGGGGCTCGGCCGCCAGGATCGCCCCCAGGGCCACCCGCTGGCGCTCGCCCACGCTCAGGTCGCGGGGGTAGCGCTCCCGGTAGGCCTCGATGCCCAGGGCCTCCAGCAGGCCCTCGGGCAGGCTGTCGCGCGGGTAGCCATGGTTCATCCGTGTGAAAGCCAGCTCCTCGCGCACCGTCTCGGCAAAGAGCAGGGCGTTGGGGTTCTGCGGCACATAGCCCACCACGCGGATCAGCTCCTCCAGCGGCGTCCGGCGCGTATCCAGGCCGCGCACGTAGACGGCCCCCCGCCCGGGCTGCAGCAGCCCCACTAGATGCTTGAGCAGCGTGGTCTTGCCGGAGCCGTTGGCCCCCACGATGGCCACCGTCTCGCCGCGGCTCACCGCGAGATCCACGCCGCGCAGCGCCAGGTGGCCGTCGTAGGCGTGCCACAGGTCGCGCACGACGATCTCCTCCTCGCCCCCGGCTGGCTCGGGCGCCGCCCGCGGCGCATCGGGCAGCCCCACCTCCCCAAAGGCGCGCGCCTCCTCGATGGTCAACGGCAAGGGTTGCCAGCCCAGGGCGCGGCCCAGGGCCGCCAGCGGCGGCGCCTGGTCTATGCGGGCCAGCATGTCGCGGGGCGCGCCCGCCTGCACGCTGCCATCCCCCGGCAGGTAGACGAGCTGATCGGCATAGGCCGCCACACGCTCCAGGCGGTGCTCGGAGAGCACGATGGTCAGCCCCAGCTCGCGGTTGAGGGCGCGCAAGGCGTGCAGCACGTCGTCGGCGGCCTGGGGGTCCAGCTGCGAGGTCGGCTCGTCCAGCACCAGCACCTGGGGCGCCAGGGTGAGGGCCGAGGCCAGGGCCACCCGCTGCTTCTCACCGCCGGAGAGGGTGCTGATGCGTCGGTCGCGCAGGTGGGCGATCTCGAGCTGGGCCAGCACCCGCTCCACCCGCTCCCTCATGGCCGCCTGCGAGAAGCCGTGATTCTCCATGGCAAAAACGAGCTCGGCCTCGACGGTATCCACCACGAACTGGGTCTCGGGGTCCTGAAAAACCATGCCGACGATGCGGCTCATGCCCCTGGGCTGGCGCGCGACGGGGTCCTCCCCCGCCACCCGCACCCTGCCGCCGATGACGCCCCCGTAAAAGTGAGGCACCAGGCCGTTGAGGCACCGCAACAGGGTAGACTTGCCCGCCCCCGAGTCGCCCACCACCAGGACGATCGCGCCGGCCTCGATCTCCAGGTTCACATCGCGCAGCACGGGCGCCGCGCCCCCCGCATAGGCAAAGCTGAGGCCCTGGATCTGGATCATGTTGCCGCCTCGCCGGGAGGCTCGGCCAGGGCGACCAGGCCGGGGACGGCCAGCAGCGCCAGCCACAAGCCCAATGCCAGGGAGAAATCGGGCAGGAGCCCGGCGGTGTAGGGCGAGTAGACCAGGCGGGCGGGATCGCTGTGGCGCAACCAGAGCACGCCCGCCAGGGCCGCCAGGCTGCAGAGGGCGATGAGGCTATCCCCCGCGCCCCAGCGCTCGCGGCGGTAGCGGCTGCGACGCACATGGCGCCCCAGACGGTAGAACGACGAGAGGATCATCAGGGCAGCAACGGCGATCAGGGCCAGACCCAGCGCGGCCCACTCGGGGGCAAAGATCCGCACGAGCATGCCGATCAAAAACAGCAGCAGGCTCAGGACCATCAGCACCTGCATGCGCGCCAGGCGGCGGGGCGAGAGGCCCGTCACCTCGCCGCTCAAGCCGCGGGCATCCATGGATTCGGCCAGTTGCACGGCCCGCTCAAAGGCCGTGGTGAGCAAGGGGATCACCAGCGGCAGCGCGTCGCGCCAGCCGCGGAAGCGGTGGCCCCGGATGCGCTGGGCCTCGCGGATCTCGCGGGCGCTGGTCAGCATCTGGGGGATGAACGTCAGGGCGATGGAGGTGACGATGCCCGCCTGGTACAGGAAGGGCGGGGCCAGCCGCAGGAGCTGGGTCGCATCCACGGCCAGGTTGAAGGTGGCAAAGACGAACAGCAGCGTCCAAAGCGCCAGGCCCGAGACAATGCCCGCCAGCACAGCCTCCAGGGTGATGGCGCCGCCGACCAGGGGCCAGGCGGCGGGCAGGCGCAGGAGCACGGTGCGCCCCTGGTGGATCATCAGCGCGTTGAAGGGGATGGTGAGGACCCAGATCAGGAGCCCCAGCTTGAGCAAGGCCCGCCAGCTCCCGGCCATGAGGGAGGAGCGCGCCACCCCCAGGTGCACCAGCCAGGTGGCCAGCGCCACCAGGATGAGGTAGAGAGGCTGGCGCACCGTCAGCGCCAGGATGGCGGCGCAGCCCGCCCAGATCAGCCAGGAGAGGGGATGTCGCATCAAGAGCTCTCGCGTCGTCTACGCATGAACGTCCGCTTCCGTCTCGGCAAGTGGGGTTTACGCATACTATAGCGGCGAGGCACGGGGGGGCCAAATGGGGCGGACCGAACGCGGGCGCGGCCAAACGCGGGAGGGCGGGCATGACGCCCGCCCTCCCCTGCCCCGTGACCCGTCAGCGCTCAGAGATGCGGGCGCGGCGCAGCAGGTTCGCGTTGCTCACCACGGTGATCGAGCTGGACGCCATGGCGATCTCGGCCAGCACGGGGTGCATCATCCCCAGCACCGCCAGGGGGATCATGACCACGTTGTAGAAAAAGGCCCAGAATAGGTTCTGCTTGATCTTGGTCAAGGTCGCGCGCGAGAGACGCACTGCATCGACCAGCGCCCACAGATCGTTGCGTACCAACGTCACGTCGGCCGCCTCGATGGCGATGTCGGTGCCGGTGCC
>DCTX01000093.1:37745-70109 GCA_002329325.1 Anaerolineales bacterium UBA1429 | reverse complement strand
GAGCCAGTTCATCAGGCGCTTGGCTGCCACCAGGTAGGTGCGCGACGTGCGGGTGCTCTCGGAGGCGGCCACCTGTGGGCCCGAGCGTGGGTCGGGGTAGGCCTCTCGGAGCCAGCGATCAAAGGCGTACAGGGTCTCCTCGCAGATCTCGGTGAGAGCGCAGGGAGCCAGAGCGTCGGCGGCGGCATCGTCGCCGCGGGCCAGGTGCAGGTAGCGGATCAGGGCATCCAGTCCGTGGCGGTACGTACGCTTGCTCAACGGGCTGAGATCCAGGTCGTCCAGCATGCGGGCGGCGGCCTCGTTCACGGTGGTGGGGGGGTGGCTGGACAGGGGCTGTGTGGCGTTCATGGTGGGCGCTCATCCTTTGCTCAGGCGAATATATGATTTAATTTTGAATAAATCATATATCACAAGACAGGCTTTGTCAAGGCCCCTGGGCGCCTTTTCGGGCCTTTTCACTCCCCCCACTGTCGCCGGAAGGCCCCGCCGCCCGAGGACCGCATCGCGCCCAAATCGTGGGTCCAGATCGTGGGTTACGACGCAGCGCCCAAGGTCCCGCGCCAGTCCAGGCGCCCGCGTGATCCCCACCGCTGCGCGCTGCGTGTCTCCATTGGGCTTGGACGCCTCGCGTGTCGCCGGGGCTCGCTCCGTGGCCTGGCGCGCCCACGGAGCCCCCCGCCTAACGCTGGCCTGATAGCGCTTTCCGGCAAGCAACAAGCCCCCAGGGCCGGAGTGCGTTCCTCGCGGCCTGAGGGCCTGGCTGGCAAGACCGGCGCAGAGCGGCCGTCATGGCCACGCGCCAAGCGTCTGCTACTGCCCCGCCTCGAAGGTGAGGATGATCGCCTGGGCGATCTCCTTCATGGATTTGCGCGTGTTCATGGACATGCGCTGGATGCGGCGGAACGCGGCGGATTCGGTCAGCCCCTGGGTATCCATCAGGATGCCCTTGGCCCGATCCACCAGCTTGCGCGTCTCGAGCTGGTCCTCCAGGTCGCCGACCTCTTTTTCCATCTCGCGGAACTCGCGAAAGCGCGCCAGAGCCACCTCGATGGCCGGGGCCAGGTTGGCCTCTTGCACCGGCTTGACCAGGTAGCCCACCACGCCGGCCTCGCGCGCCTCCTGGATGAGGTTCCGATCGCTGTAGGCTGAGATGAGCACCACCGGTGCGATGCGCTCCTCGGTGAGGATCTTGGCGGCCTGGGTGCCGTTCATATCCGGCATCTCGATGTCCATCAACACCACGTCCGGCCGCAGCTCGCGCGCCAGGTTCACGGCGCTCTTGCCGTCTCCCGCCTCCCCTACTACGAGGTAGCCCAGGTTGTTCAGCATCTCGCGCAGGTCCATGCAAAAGACGGACGAATCATCGGCGATTACGACACGTGTGCGCTCCAATGTCAGCCTCCTAGTCTACTTGTCGAAAACCACCAGGGCGCGCGTGCCCTGGCCCGTGCTCTCGATGGCAAACCGCCCGCGCAGGTCGCGCACGACCATGCTCCGGACGAGGGTGAGCCCCAGGTTGGCCTGGGTGTCCAGGTCAAAGCCCTCGCCCAGCCCCTGCCCATCATCGGCCACCACCATGCAGACGCTGCCGCCTTCGTCCACCAGCTCTACGGATATGCGGCCCTCTTGTCGCTCGGCCATGCCGTGCTCGATGGCATTCTGCACCAGCTCGTTCACGATGAGGGCGCACTGGGTGGCGCGCTCCGCCGGCAGCCAGATGTCCGGTCCGGCGAACGATACCTCGATCTCTTTATCGGGCGGCAGAAGGCTCTGCTGCACCTGGGCGATGATGCGCCCCGTCACATCCCGCAGGTTGATCGTGGTCCCCTCGGCCTGCTGCGAGAGGAACTCGTGCACCACCGCCACGCTCAAGATGCGCTGCACGCCGTCCTCCAGGGCGGCGCGGGTCTCTTCCAGTTGGGCGCGACGCGCCTCCATGCGCATGATGCTGGCGATCACCTGCAGATTGTTCTTGACCCGGTGATGCACCTCGCGCACGATGGCCATCTGGGTCTCCAGTTCCCGCTGGGTCCTGACGGCCTCGGTCGCATCCCGGATCAGCAGAAAGGCGCCCCGTTGCCGCCAGGTGCGCTTGGCCCTGGGCGATAGCCACCTGGCCGCGTGCCCCACCCAGGAGAGCTCTTGCGAGACGATGGGCAACACCTTGCGGATGTAGAGGCCCCCGGCCTCCTCCACCGAACGCTCCAGCGCCCGCCCCTCATTGATGGCCTCCTGGACCATCTGGCTATCGGTGGTCTCCAGGTCGCTCACGTGGCGGTCGATCAGGCTGTCGCGATAGCCCAGGCCGCGATAGATCTCGGCGCAGATGCCGCTCAGGTAGCGGATATGGCCTTCGGCATCCACATACATGATGCCGTCATGCTCACGAAAGGGCGAGAGCTGGCCCGTCTCGGGCAGCCGCCCCTGGACCGCCATCCACATGAAATCCAGCAGGGCCCGCTGAAAGGCTCTGGCCCGGCGCCGGTGTCGCTCGTGGGCGAACCAGTAGGCGTCTCGCGCCAGCATGGCGATCAGCCGCCCCTTGCGGTTGCGCACCGGCAGGATCTGGCGGGCGACGCTGGCCCCGCGCACATCCATAGCAATGAGGCGATAGGTGCGCAGCCTCACATCGCGGAACCCCCCGATGGCCTCCTCCGGCTCGGAATCGCCCACGCGATCGTCCTGATAGAGCGGAGCCGACGAGTGGGGCCGCGCCTGAGCCCGGATGACCACCTGCCCCCTACCCTCCCATGTGTACAGGAGCATGTCGGCGCGGCAGAGATCAGCCACGATCGGCAGATCGGCGGCGATCTTGTCGAGCAAAGCCAGATCCTCTTGAGTTAGGTCGTCTTGGGCAATTGGAGGCGCTGGACTCATTGTTGGCGCATTATAGCAGAGGATCCTTGCACAAGCAACAGTCGGCGGGCGTTCCACGCCACGACGCCCCCACACACTCTGGCCCACCATCGAGCAGAGGCGAACGCAATACTTGACATAGAACATATGTTCCGAGTATAATATGTTTGCAGCCAAGGTACGCGAAAGGAGAAGCCGTCCTGATGGAGAGCCAAACCAGACTCTCGGAACGCCAGCTCAAGATCCTGGAGGTCATCCGCGAGTATACGGACGAGTTCGGGTATCCGCCCACCATCCGCGAGATCGGCGACAGCGTAGGCATCAGCTCCACATCGGTCGTCAGCTACAACCTCAATGCCCTGGAGCGCAAAGGCTACCTGGCCCGCGATAAGGATGTCTCGCGCGGCCTGCGCCTGATGACGGAGGGCAGCCCCCATGCGGGGCTCTCGCAGGACGAAGAGGACGAGTATCCCAGTGAATTCCTGTCCATCCCCCTGTTGGGCGCCATCGCTGCCGGTGAGCCGCTGCCCGTCTTTGACTCCAATGCGTCGTTGGCCGATGGCGACACCATTCGCGTCTCCAGCGACATGGTGGGGAACCCGCGCAACGTCTATGCCCTGCAGGTGCGCGGCGATTCGATGATCGACGCCCTCATCCACGATGGCGACATTGTCATCATGCGGCACCAGGTGACGGCCGAGAACGGCGACATGGTCGCCGCCTGGGTCAAGGATGAGAAGGCCACCACCCTCAAGCGTTTCTACTGGGAGCCGGGGCGCAGGATGGTGCGCCTGCAGCCCGCGAACCCGACCATGGAGCCCATCTATGTGCACCCGCGCAACCTGGATATCCAGGGCAAGGTCATCGGCGTGATCCGGCGCCTTTCGTGAACCGGGCCGCTCCCGGCGGCTCTCTCCTGGCCTGCGGCGCGCGACATTCGGATGTCGCGCGCTCTGCACGCATCCTTTTTGGCCTTTCGGGGTTTCGTGAGTAGACTGGGTTGCACATCCCCACTGCAGGAGAACGGCATGTCCAAGACCCTGGTCATCGTGAACCCCAATGCGGGCAAAGGCTACGGCGCCAAGATCGCCCCCGAGATCGCCCACAGTTTGGGGCGCCTGGGACATGCCTTTGATCTGGTGCAGACGCGCGGCGTCGGCAATGCCATCGAACTGGCCCGGGTGGCTGCCGCCCAAGGATACGAGACCATCGTTGCCGTAGGGGGCGATGGCACCACCCATGAGGTGATCAACGGGATCATGGCCGACGCCAACGGCCACCCTACCGCCACCCTCGGGTGCATCCCGGCAGGTTCGGGCAACGATTTCGCCGTCATGAACGGCGCCCCCACCGATCTCCACGAGGCCTGCGAGGTCATCGCCAACGGCCATAGCCAGACGGTGGACGTGGGGCTCGTCACCATTGATGGCAAGGTGCGCCGCTACTTTGACAACGCCGTCGGCATCGGCTTTGACGGCATGGTCACCATGGAGACCCGCAAGGTCAAGCACCTGCGGGGCATGGCCCTCTACCTCCCCGTCGTCCTCAAGACCATCTTTCTCACGCTGCGCACCCCCCGCGTCGAGCTCAGCATTGATGGCGAGGTGCAGGACGTCGAGGTGCTGATGCTGGTGGTGTGCAACGGCCCTCGAGAGGGCGGCACCTTTCACCTCGCGCCTGAGGCGCTCTTTGATGACGGCGTCTTTGACATCGTCCTCGCCAAGCGCATCCCGCGCCTGGAGATGCTGGCCCTGGTCCCCCGCTTCATGCGGGGCACTCACCTGAGCCACCGCGCGGTCTCGACGCTCAAGGGCCACCGCATCGAGGTGCGCTCCGAGGATCCCCTGTACTTTCACGTGGATGGCGAGATCCTGGTGGATCACGCCCATCATGTGCAGATCGAGATCGTCCCCGCCGCTCTGCGTATGCTGGCCCGCTTCTAGCTCGCACCCCACCGGTGCGGCCCGGCCACAAAGAGCCCGCGGCGCAACGCCAGGTTTGCGGGAGCCAGGGCGTCGCCCTATAATCCTCGAGACCGTTGCGGGCGGCCTGCCTCGGCCGCCCGGCCCCGTATCCGCATTTCGCCAAGGGGGAGCCCAGTGCCCATAGCCCAGGAAGGCGATCGTATCCTGTTGCTTTCGCGTCGCGGCAGGCGCTTCTTTGTCAACCTCCGTCGCGGCGACCGTTTCCATACCCACAAGGGCGTCATCGAGCATGACGACATGATCGGTGCGCCCTATGGCGCGCCCGTCGTCACTCACCTGGACGAGACCTACTATCTGATGCGGCCCTCGATCCACGATGAGCTGATGTCGCTCAAGCGCGTCACCCAGATCATCTACCCCAAAGAGATCGGCATGATCCTGCTCAAGCTGGATGTGTGCGCGGGGCGGCGCGTGATCGAGGCCGGCACCGGCAGCGGCGCCCTGACCATGGGCCTGGCCCATGCCGTATACCCCAATGGCGCGGTCTACTCGTACGAGTCGCGACCGGAGATGCTGCGGGTGGCCCGCGCCAACCTGGAGCGCGTCGCCCTGGGCGGCGTGGTCGAGTTCGTCGAGCGCGACATCGCCCAGGGCTTTGTCCACCAGGACGCCGATGCCCTCTTCCTCGACGTCCGTGAGCCCTGGGACTATATCTCCCAGGCGATGGATGCCCTGGCCGATGGTGGCCACCTGGGCGTGCTGGTGCCCACCACGAACCAGATCGTGATCCTCCTGGAGGAGCTGGCGCATCGGCCCTTTGTGGCCATCGAGGTGCTGGAGATCCTCCTGCGCCACTACAAGCCGGTGCCGGGGCGTCTGCGCCCCGAGGATACCATGGTGGGCCACACCGGCTACCTGCTCTTTGCCCGCAAGGTGGCCCCCCGCCCCGGAGGCGCGTCCGACCCAGTGGATGCGGCCCTCGACGAAGACGAGGAAGCCGGGGAGGACGCCCTGTGAGCGAACCAACGGACCGCGATCTGCGCTACTGCGTCCCGGCGGCGCGGGCAGAGAGCGAGATAGAGGTCAAGAACTCGGTCTTCATCGGCAGTGTGGCCCGCGCCCGATCTCCGGAGGAGGCGCTGGCCTTTGTCGAAAGCACCCGCCGCGCCTTCCCCGACGCGAACCACCATGCCTGGGCCTATTGCATCACCGGCGGACCCCAGGCTCTCATCGGGTCATCAGATGACGGTGAGCCGGGCGGCACGGCGGGCCGCCCCATGCTGGCCGTGCTTCAGGGCCGCGAGCTGCGCGAGGTCGTGGCCGTCGGTACCCGCTACTTTGGCGGCATCAAGCTGGGCACCGGCGGGCTGGTGCGCGCCTACAGCGGCTGCATCCGCGCCGCCCTCGAGGAGCTGCCCATCGTCGAGCTGGTCTACCATCGTCTGGCCCGCGTCTCGATCGAGTACCCCCTGTATGGCAATCTGACCTACCTGCTCCCCCGCCATGGCGTCACCATCGAGGAGGAGAGCTTTAGCGACGTGGCCACCCTGGTGTTGAGCATCCCTCATGATCAGGAAGAGGCCGTGGCCGACCTGCTGCGCGAGCTGACCAACGGCCGCCTCGTCCTGGCTGAGCATTGGGAGGGCGGACATTATGTCGAGTTTTCGCGCTAGCCAGGCCGTTCGCCTGGGCGGGCTCCTGCGGGCCCTGCTCTGCCTCGTGTTGGTCGCCCTGGCCGTC
The DNA here is from genome assembly GCA_002329325.1 of Anaerolineales bacterium UBA1429. GTDB lineage: Bacteria > Chloroflexota > Anaerolineae > UBA1429 > UBA1429 > UBA1429. Next base: position 63,588 of record DCTX01000093.1, on the reverse strand, counting down.
GGCGGCTGCAGCGGGCGCGCTGCCCGGCCTGGCCCAACCATCGTCCTCGCGGCCGATGGGCGCGCCGAGCAGCAGATCCTGGCGCAGCTCACGGCCCAGTTCCTGCGCGACCGGGGATACAGCATTCGGATCGAGACGGGCCTGCACGCCGAGTGGATGACCCGTCGCGCGCTGGAGGCCGGCAACGTGGGCCTGGTGTGGCAGGAGACGGGCAGCGCCTGGCACACCTATCTCAACCACGACCTGCCCGTATCGAACGAGGCCGAGCTGTACCGGCGCGTGCGCGAGGAGGACTATCCCAAGGGCATCGTCTGGCTGGCCCCCTGCGAATGGTCGGCGCGCATTGGCCTCGTCATCGCCGACCAGGCGGCCGCCGATTACAGCCTGGCCAGCATCGCCGACCTGGCGCAGCACGTCCGCCGCTTTGAGCCCGACATGGTGCTCTGCGTCCCGGAGGAGCTGTACACCTCGCCCTGGGGCATCCGCGGCATGGAGAACGTGTACGGCTTTCGCTTCCAGACGGCCTCCGTGCACTTGACCTCTCCCGATGAGGCCTACCAGGGGTTGCTCGAGGGCCAGTGCGGCGCGGCCCTGGGCTACACCAAGGACGTCGCCCTCTACGGCGGGGAGCTGGTGACCCTGCGCGACTCCCTGGGGTTCTTTTCCGCGTCCAGCCTGGCGCCCACCATACACGCCTCGGTGGCCAACGCCTATCCCGAGCTGGAGCGCGTGCTGGCCGAGCTGACCGGGGAGCTGGACGCCGGGAGCCTGGCAGCCATGGAACGGGAGCTGACGGCGGGCAACGAGCGCGCCGAGAGACTGGCGCGCCAGTTCCTTCAGAGTACCGAGCTGATCGGCCGACGCTAGCGGCCCATAGGGAGCATCGAACATGCAGAAAGACCCGGCGCCATGAACCTCGCCATCGGCATTGACGCAGGCGGCACCTACACCGATGCCGTGCTGATCGACTATGAGACGGGCGCCATCCTGGCGACTGCCAAAGCCCTGACCACCAAGCACGACCTGATCATCGGCATCCGAGAGGCGCTGCAGACTGTCCTGGCCCATGCGGACCAGGAGATCCAGCTGGTCTCCCTCTCGACGACGCTGGCGACCAACGCCATCGTCGAGGGTCGCGGCGCCCCCGTCTGCGCGCTGCTCATCGGCTACGAGCAGGCCGTGCGCCCGGGGGCCGCCGTCGGCAGCCTGCTGGGCGGCGAGAGATACGCCCTGATCGCCGGCGGGCACACCATGGATGGCGAGGAGCGCGCGCCGCTGGACATGGAGGCCGCCCGGCGCGAGATCCTGGCCCACGCGCCCTACGTGGGCGCCTTTGCCATCTCGGGCTACTTTGCCACCCGCAATCCGGCCCACGAGCTGGCGGTGCAGGGGCTGGTGCGCGAGCTCACCGACTTGCCCAGCACCTGCGGCCACGAGCTGACCCAACAGCTTGACGCCGTGCGCCGGGCCACCACCGTGGTCCTCAACGCCAGCCTGATCCCCCTGCTCCAGGAGCTGGTTCGCGCGATGCAGGGCGCCATGGCGGAGGCCGGCATCACCGCGCCGCTGATGCTCGTCAAGGGCGACGGCTCCCTCATCGAGGCAGGGGTGGCGGCGCGCAAGCCGATCGAGACCATCCTCTCCGGCCCGGCGGCGAGCATCGTTGGCGCCTGCCACCTGGCGGGTTCCGGCAGCATCGTCGCGGCGGACATGGGCGGCACCACAACCGACATCGCCCTGGTGGAGGACGGCCAGCCGGTGTTGAATACCCACGGCGCCCAGGTCGGGGCGTGGCGCACTATGATCGAGGCGATCGACGTGCATACGGTGGGGCTCGGCGGCGACAGCCATGTACGCCTCGCGGGAGGCGCGTGGGCCATCGGCCCCCAGCGCGCGCTGCCCCTGTGCCTGCTGGCCCAGCGCTACCCCCAGGTGAGCGCTGCCCTGGCAGACCTGGCGCAGCGACCCACCGCCGAGGCTGAGGATGTCGAGTTCCTGGTGTTGCAGCGGGATCTGGCCCTGAGCGACGGCGAGCATCCGCCCTTCGAGGCAGAGCTGTACGCCGCGTTGCGCCGAGGACCCCTGGCCATGGCCGCGGTGCGCGAACTGATGCGCTACCCCAGGCTCTACGAGCGCTATCTGGCGCGGCTGGAGCGCCAGGGCATCGTGATTCGGGCGGCGTTCACGCCCACCGACGCGGCTCACGTGCTGGGGCACTATGTCGTCTGGAGCCGCGCGGCTGCCCAGCACGCGGCGACGGTGATGGCCCGCGCCGTGGCCCTCTCGCCCGAGGCGCTCTGCCGCGAGATCGTGGCGCAGACCAGCGCCCGCATCGCCCAGGAGATCATGCACAAGCTCTGGCTGCAGGATGGCAACGGGTCGGCGGAGGCGTTGTCGCCAGGGGCCCTCGCGCGCCTGGTGAACGCCGACGACGGCCAGGATGGCCGCCGCTTGAGCTTTCGACCGCAGGTGACCCCCCTGCTGGTGGGCCTGGGCGCCCCTGCCGCGACCTACTTCCCCCGCGTGGCCGAGCTGCTGGGCGCGCGGCTCGACGTCCCCCCCTACTCCAGCGTGGCCAACGCCCTGGGGGCGGTGGTCGGCAGCGTTGTGGCACGGGTGCAGGCGTTGGTGTTGCCCCAGGAGAACGAGGTTGGCTACCGCGTCCACCTGCCGGCCGGCAGCCGCACCTTCGCCGAGCTGCCCGATGCCCTGGCCTATGGGCGGGCCCAGGCAGAGCATCTGGCCCGCAGCATGGCCCAGGATGCCGGGGCCTGGACGGCGCGGGTGGACCTTCAGGAGCAGCATAGCCATGCGCCCGTCTCCGATAGCTATGGGGGCCAGGTATACGTGCAATCGCGCATCCACGCCCAGGCCGTCGGCCGGCCGCGCCTTGGCAGCGACGGGCGCGCAGAGGGGCCCGTCCGCTGAAGCATGGGAATCCGCGTAAAGTTGACTATTTCGCTCAAGATCATGCTTGGAACTGCACAGAGCGTATGGTATAATGGGTCGCAAGCAAGGCAGTGAGCCGTACACGCGAGGAGGCAAGCTGTGAACATCGAGACGCTACAACTCAAGCGCTGCAACGTCGTCAAGCTTCAGGGCCGTTTTGACAGCAGTACGGCCCCAGCCATGGAGCAGGCCCTCAAAGAGTCCATTGATGGCGGCGTGTTTCGTATTGTTGTGGACATGTCCGAGGTCGAGTATTTTTCTAGCGCTGCTATCCGTGTCCTGATTATGGCGTACAAGGAGTGTCGTCGCTGGAACCGGGGCGACGTGCGCCTGGCCGCCATCCCCGAGAGGATCAACCAGGTCCTGGACCTGGCCGGCATCTTGACATTCATCGAGACCTACCCCGATACCACACTCGCGGTGGGCAGCTACTAGGTGGAGTGGCGAGAGGTGAGCACCACAGAACCCATTGAACTGTGCGTGAGCAGCGACCTAACGCAACTCGCCCGGATCTCCGAGTTCGTGGCGGAGAGCGCGCGTCGGGCCGGTGTTCCGGAGGCGGGCGTGTTCGAGATCCAGATGGCGACAGACGAGGCCTGCACCAACTCGATCGAGCACGCCTATGGCGGCAAGACCGGCGAGGTGCGGGTCTGCTGCTGGGTGGAGGGAGACGACTTTGTCGTGCGGGTCACCGACTTTGGCCGGCGGTTCGACCCCGGCCAGGTGCCGTTGCCGGATACCGCCGCCCCCCTGGAGAGCCGCGATATCGGCGGGCTGGGCCTCTTTTTCATGCGCGAGCTCACGGATCAGGTCGAATTCCTGTCGGACGCCGATTCGGGCAACCGGGTGATCCTGCGCAAGCATCTTCGCCGGCAGTCATGACCGAGCCGTCTCCCGCAGTAGCCTACTATGCCCTGGAGGGCCGCTACGATGCGCTGCGGGCCGCCGAGCTGGATGAGCGGCTTCTGGGGCTACACGATGCGGGCGCCACCACCATCGTGCTGGACCTGGCCCAGGCCACCTACATCAGCAGCAGCTCCTTGCGGGTGCTGCTGCTCGCTCACCGCCGCGCCGTGGCCGCAGGCGGCCAGGTCGTGCTGATGAATACCCCCGAACGCATCCTGCGGCTGCTGCATATGGCGGGTCTCGATCGAGTATTCAGCCTGCGCTCTGTGTAGGAAAGAGAGATAGGCCTCCCCATGGGTACAGGGCTCGGGTTCCGTCTGGCGCAGAGTCCCCTCGCCTTGGCCCTTGCCGCGCCGGATTCGGCGCTCCTTCTCCTTGCTCTGGCGGCCCTGGCGAGCGCAGCCCTGGCGTGGTGCTGGATTCGGGCCCGCCGGCAGTACCGCGCCGTGCTCTCCCTCACCGGCCTGAGCCAACAAGTGCTGCAAACGGGCCTCGCCCCGGAGGCCGTCTATCGCGTCATCGCCGCCCACATCCAGAGGCTTGTGCCCGACGCCACCTTGGTGGTACAACTGGAGCCCGAGGCTGGCGGTCCGTACCCTGTGACGATCCTGGCGGGCGGGCGGATTGCCGACGATGCCGGGCGCCAACGGGTCGGCATCGGGGCCTACGAGTGGCTCAAGGCGCACCGACAGCCCCTGGCGGTGCCCGACCTGCGCCGCTCGCCCGTGGAGCCGTTCCGTCTGGGCGTCGGAGCCCGCAGCGGCGTGTACGTGCCCCTGGTCATCGGCGATCGGTTCCTGGGGGCCTTTTCCCTGCAAAGCCGGCGGCGGCGGACGTTCCGGGGGCGCCTGCAGACGGGCCTCGCCATCTGCGCCGAGCAGATCGCCCTGGGCCTCGACGGGGCGCGCCTCTACCGACGGGAACAGGAACGCAGCGCCCAACTCCTCCTCATCGCCGAAGTCAGCCGCAAGGTGGCTGCCATCCTGAACCTGGAGACCCTGTTTGCGGATACGGTCAAGCTGGTGCAAGAGACCCTGGGGTACTATCACGTCAGCATCTTTTCCGCCGACCGTGAGACAGGGACGATCGAGCTGCAGGCCAGCTCCAGCCCTCAGTTCCAGAAGAGAGGCATCGTCTTGGCCTGGGGCACCGGCATGATCGGGCACGCCGCATTGGGCGATGTCGTCCTGGCCAACGATGTGCGCCAGGACCCTCGCTTCCTCCCTCATGCCGCCCTGGAGAGGACCGCCGCCGAGCTATCCTTGCCGCTGATGGTCGAGGACCGGGTCCTGGGCGTGCTGGACCTGCAGAGCGACCGCTGCGATAGCTTTGGCGAGGACCAGATCTCGATCTTGCGCATCCTGGCCGACCAGATCGCGGTGGCCATCGAGGATAGCCAGATCTACCGCGCCCAACAGGAGCAGGCGTGGGTGTCCACCGCGCTCCTGCAGGTGGCCGAGGCTCTGGCCAGCGAGAGCACCTTGGAGGAGATCTCGGGCACTGTCTCGCGGCTGGCCCGGCTCCTCCTGGGCCTGGAGCATTGCGCCCTGCTCTCCTACTCGCCCGAGACCAACGAGTTCTGTCTGCCCATTTCGGCCAGCGAGGGCGACGGCGCGCAGAGCTGCGCCGTTCGCTACCCGTCCGAGGAGATCCCCCTGCTGCGCAGCGTGTGGCCCGGCAAGACGGCCGAGGCGGAGTCCAGCGAGGCCCTGGGACCTCTGGCGCGCCTGTGGGAGCCAGAGCGCAAGAACGGCCGGCGGGTGTTTGCGTATCCGCTGGCGCCCCGCGGCAGGCTCCTGGGCGTGCTGGTGGCCCAGGCTGGCGGGAGCGGCGATCTGGCGACGCCGCAGCGCGCCGTGCTGGAGGGCATCGCCAACCAGACCGCCCTGGCGCTGGATAGCGCGGCACTGCTGGCCGCCCAGCGCGAAGAGGCGTGGGTATCCACCGCCCTGCTGCAGGTGGCAACGGTGATCGCCGGCGCCAGCTATGACCTGCGAGAGACGGTCACCACGGTGGTGCGCCTGGTGCCCATGCTGATGGGGGTCTCCTGGTGCACCATTCTCATCCGCGATCCCGATCAGACGCAGTACCGCGGCATGGCCAGCTATGGCCTCAACCCGGACGTGCAAGACCTCGCCCAGGCGCCCACCTACTCGGCCGACGAGTTGCCTTGGTTGGCCGAGGTGCAGGCCTCCCAGGAGGCCGTCGTGGTGGCCCCTGCCACGATCTGCGACACCCTCGCCCCATGCCGCGTCGATGGCCAGGTTGCCCAGATCCTGGCGCTGCCCCTGCGCGCCCACCAGCGCGAGCTGGGCCTGCTGCTGGTGGGCACCCGGTCCGACGCCCCCGGCATGGCGGGGAGAAGGCTCACCCTGCTGCGCGGCATCGCCAGCCAGACGTCGCTGGCCATCGCCGCCGCGCGCCTGTACGAGCAATCGGTGCGCCAGGAGCGTCTGGAGCACGAGATGCGCCTGGCCAGAGAGATCCAGGCCAGCTTCCTCCCCGAATCCTCCCCCGACATCGCGGGCTGGCGCATTGCCGTTGACTGGCGCGCCGCCAGTGGCGTGGGAGGCGACTATTACGACCTGATGCAGACGGCCCCCAACCAGCTCACCCTCAGCATCGCCGACGTATCTGACAAGGGCGTGGCCGCGGCCCTCTATATGGCCCTTTCGCGCACGGTGCTGCGAGCCGCCGCCCTCGATGCACACGGCCCGGTGGAGACGCTGCAGCGCGCGAACCGCGTGCTGCTGGAGGAATCCCGCTCGGGGATGTTCGTCAGCCTGGTGTATGGCGTCCTCGATCTGGAGCGCGGTGTCTATCGCTACGTGCGGGCCGGACACAACCCGCCCCTGCTGGTACGCGCGGCAGATCGCAGCGTGACGCCCCTGGAGCCCAACGGCATCGTGCTGGGCGTGGTCGCGAACCCCGAGCTCGAGGAGGCCACCGTCGAGTTGGGGCCCGGCGACGTCCTGATGCTGTACACCGATGGCGTCACCGAGGCGTGGAACGAGCGGGAAGAGGAGTTTGGCCTGGAGCGGCTGCGCGCCGTGGTGCGTGAGAGCAGCGACCTCTCTCCGGAGGCGCTGGTCGAGACGGTGAACGAGGCCGTGCATCGCTTCGTTGGGCCCCTGCCCCAGGCCGATGACTATACCCTGCTGGTGATCCAGCGCGAGCCGGAGGCCTGATGTCGCGGCAGCTCCACGTCTGCTACCTGGGCACCTACGATCGAGAGCACGTCCGCAATCGCGTCATCATGGATGGGCTGGGGCGCGTGGGCGCAAAGGTGATCGAGGTGCACGGCGAGATCTGGCGCGATACCGCCCAGCGCGTTGCGTCCGCCCGCCGCGGGCTGCTCCAGCCGCAGCTCTGGTGGCGCCTGATCCGCACCTACGCCCAACTGGCCTGGCGGTACCTGCGCTGCCCCGCCCATGACCTGGTGATCGTGGGCCATCCGGGCAGCCTGGATCTGCCTCTGGCCCGCCTCCTCACCTGGCTCAGGCGCAAGCCCCTGGTGTTCGACGCCCTGATCTCCCCGTACGAGACCGTCGTCGACGACCGGGCGCTCTTGGCGCCCCATAGCCTGACCGCCCGGGCGCTGCTGTGGCTGGAGCGCCTGCTCTATCGCCTGCCCGACCGCGTCCTGGTGGATACGGGGGCTCAGGTGCAGTTCCTGCAGCAGCGGTTTGGCGCCCCCCCGCACAAGCTGCGGCTGGTGTGGGTGGGCGCGCCGGACACGGTCACCGAGCCGCCGGGCGCCCCCGACCCAAACGTCTTTCGCGTGGTCTACTTTGGCAAGTTCATCCCCCTCCACGGCCTGGAGCTGGTGCTGCAGGCCGCGAACCTCTTGCGTGAGCAGCGCGAGATCCGCTTTGAGCTGTTCGGCGACGGCCAGACCTACCCGCAGATGCGGGCTCTCGCCCGCGAGTTGGGGCTGGAGAATGTGGTCTTTGTGCCCGAATGGCTCCCCTTGCCCCAACTCGCCGAGCGGGTGGCGGGCGCCGGGGTCTGCCTGGGCATCTTTGGCGCGGGCGCCAAGACCCAGCGGGTGATCCCCATCAAGGCGTATCTGGCCCTGGCCTGGTGCTTGCCCCTCATCACTGGCGACACGGTGGGGATCTCGGAGCTGCTCCGAGATGGCGAGCACGCCCTGCTCTGTGATGGGCGCGACCCCGCCAGCCTGGCCCGCGGCATCCTGCGGCTGTACCGCGACCCGGCCCTGGCCGGACGCCTGGCGCGGCAGGGCCGGGCCCTCTACGAGCAGAGCTGCACGCCCACGGCCGTGGGCGCGGCGGTGCTGGCCATCGCCGGGGAGCTGCTCCGCCAGGAGCCCGGCACCGCCGAGGCGTAGCATCCACCGCCAGCCGGCAAGCAATCACCACGATTCGCCCAACTGCCCAGATTGGGTATACTATCCTGGGCGTTAGTGGCATTGCGCTGCGCGCAACATTCTGAGGAGGAGAGATGTAATGACCGCGAGAGCGAATCTGGTCGTAGGGCAATCCGGCGGTCCCACCGCCGTTATTAACAACAGCCTCATCGGGGTGGTGCACCAGGCCCTGAAATCGGACAAGATCGACGGCATCTATGGCATGCTGCACGGCATCCGCGGCGTGCTGGATCAGGAGCTGATCGACCTGCGGCGCGAATCGGCGCAGACGCTGGAACGCATCCGCATGACGCCGGGCTCGGCGCTGGGCACCGTTCGCTACAAGGTGCGCCCTGAAGACTATGATCGCCTGCTGGACGTCTTTGCCAAGCACGATATTCGGTACTTTCTGTACATCGGCGGCAATGACTCGATGGACACCGTCTACCAGGTCAGCCAGGTGGCCCGTCAGCGAGGCTATGAGCTGCACGCCGTAGGCGTCCCCAAGACCATCGACAACGACCTGGCCCAGACGGACCACAGCCCCGGCTTTGGCAGCGCGGCGCGGTTCGTCGCCTCGGCCATACGCAACTCGGGCTATGACACCGAGTCCATGGGGCCGGATGGGCCGATCAAGCTGGTGGAGATCATGGGGCGCAACGCCGGCTGGTTGGCGGCCTCGGCCGCCCTGGCCAAGGATAGCGCCTATGACCCGCCTCACCTCATCTACCTGCCGGAGCGCGGCGTCTCGCCGGAGGCCCTGGTGGCCGATGTCGAGAGCGTCTATCGTGAGTACGGCTATTGCGTCGTGGCCGTCAGCGAGGGCATCGTCTATGAGGATGGCACATCGTACGCCAGCGCCGCGGGGCGGACCATCGTGGACGCCTTTGGTCACGAGGTCAAGCAGGGCGTGGTCGAGACGGTAGCGGACTACATCCTGGACAAGCTTGGCGTGCGCGCCCGCTTTGACAAGCCCAGCTACCTGCAGCGCTCGTGCGTCGAGTTGGCCTCGCCCGTGGATCAGGCCGAGGCGTATCGCGCCGGCGTCGAGGGGGTGCGTGCCGCCCTCAACTGCGCCACCGGCCAGATGATCAGCTTTGTGCGCGAGCCCGGCCCAGAGTATGCCATTCGCTACGAGCTGGCCGATCTCAGCCAGATCGCCAATCAGGAGAAGGTGATCCCCGCCGAGTACATCAACGCCGAGGGCAACGGCGTGACCGAGGCCTTCCTGGATTACGCTCGGCCCCTGATCGGCGGCCCGCTGCCCAGCCTGGCCCGCCTGTCCAAGTACCCCGTCGCCAAGCGCTAGTGCGGCGAGATGGAGAGGGCGCGGATCGTGTGGACACGATCCGCGCCCTTGTGTATCCACGGCATGGCAGCGCCCAGGGCCACCCGCCCATTGCGCTCTCTTCCTCTTGGTGGTATCATGTTTGTGGTCTCTTCATGCTCTATTCTCGACCAAGGTCGGCTTGTGCCGAAGTAGACTGCGAACGGGAGGTCAAGTCATGGCCGATGCCAGGTTTATCATCATTGGCGGCGGGCTGGCCGCCGCTCGCGCCTGCGAAGGCATTCGTGAAGTGGATCCCGAAGGCAACATCCTGATTCTCACCCAAGAAGACCACCTGCCCTACCAGCGCCCTCCCCTCTCCAAGGGATACCTCGCCGGCAGGCAGAACCTGGATCGGGTCATCGTCCACGACGATGCGTACTACGGCGAACGAAACATCCGCGTGCGCACCGGCGTGACGGCCGAGCGGATCAGCCGCCGCGGGCGCAAGGTAGCCCTCAACACCGGCGAGACCTTTGAGTACGAGGAGTTGCTGTTGGCCACCGGCGGCCGCGCCTGGCGATTGCCCCTCAGCGGTGCCGACCTGGCCGGCGTGTTCACCCTGCGCACCATCGAGGATGCCGACGCCATCCGCGCCGCAGCACGCTCCGGCGCGCGCGCCGTGGTCATCGGCGGCAGTTTCATCGGCTGCGAGGTGGCCGCGACCCTGGCCCAGCGAGGGGTGCAGGTCACCATGTGTTTCCTGGAGGAGTATCCCCTGCAGGCGGTGGCGCCCCCCGAGTTGGGCGCCCACATCGCCCGGTTGTTCGACGCCCACGGCGCGCGCCTGGTAGCCGCCACACGGCCGGAGCGCATCGAGGGTGAGGGCCACGTGCGGGCGGTGCGGCTGGAGAACGGCGAGAGCGTGCCCTGCGACCTGGCCGTCATGGGCGTGGGCATCCGCCTGAACACCCAGCTCGCCCGCGATGCCGACCTGGATCTCACCGACTTTTCCGCCATCGTGGTGGACGAGACGTTGCGCACCAGCGACCCCCACATCTGGGCGGCCGGCGATATCGCGGCCTGGCCCGATCCCCATTACGGACGGCGGCTGCGGGTCGAGCACTGGGATGTGGCCTACTCCCAGGGACGCCAGGCCGGCCGCAACATGGCGGGCGCCGGCGAGGCCTATACCAGGATCCCCTACTTCTTCTCCGATATCTTTGACCTGAGCTTTGAGGTGTGGGGCAACCTGGACGACTGGGACCGCACCGTGGCGCGCGGCTCGCTGGAGGCGAACAGCGTCTCCTACTGGTACTTTGGCGGTGACGTGCTGGTGGGTGTGCTGGCCTTGGGCCGGCCCGACGATGAGCGCGGCGCCATGGAGCAACTGGTGGGGCGCGGCCTGACTTACGACAACGCAGCCGAGGCCCTGGCAGACGAGAGCACACCGCTGAACGACCTGCTCTAGTCCAGCGGCGAGCGGGGCCGCCCCCGCGGGGCTTGCACAGGCTATCGCACAGGAGGCCGGGCGACGCCCGGCCTCGCTGCATCTACGCACTGGGCTCAGCGTCCGGCGATCACCTGCCCGCACCGCGCGCAAAAGCGGCTGCCCTCGCGCAATGGGGCGCCGCAGTGGGCGCAGAAGCGCTGCTCGACCTCGGGGATGGGCGCTGGCGCGGCCGCCCCGCAGTAGGGGCAGAAGGTGGCCTCAGAGGGCAGCGCGTGGCCGCACTGCTCGCACGCGCGCTCGGTGGCGTCGGCAGGTTGGTTCGCCAGGGCCTCCAGGCGACGCAACTCCTCGCGCTGCTGCGCCACCGCCGCCTCCAGCTCCACGATGTGCTGGCAGAGGGGCGTCAGCTCGGGCGAGTTCAGCAGCCCTGCCTTGTGCAGCCCCACGGCCTGCACCCCCACGGCCATGTTCATCTCGTTGATCTGCGCATCCAGCCGCTTGAGCTGTGAGCGCACCTGGCTCATGTTGCGGCGCCGATCGGCCTCGGCCATCTGCCGCCGCAGACCCTCGATCGTGGCCTTGAGCCCCCCGGCGCTGTTGATCGAGGCGATCAGGTCCTCCGCTTTCCTGCGAAAGGTTCCTACGACGTCTGGCATACAGTTCGCTCCCCGATTGTGGCGTGGCTAGCTATGCCCTATACGCACGTGCGCGCGCCGGGTAGCTCAGCCGGCAAAGATCTGCTTGCCGCCATCCACGCGCAGCACCTGCCCGGTGACGTAGGAACCCGCCTCGCTGGCCAAAAAGGCCACCGCTCGAGCGATCTCGATGGGCCGCCCGTAGCGCACCAGCGTGCCCCCCTCCACCATCATCTCCTCGTCCGTCTCGCGGCTGGCGCAAAAGCGCGCCGTGACCGTGTCGCCAGGGGCGATGGCGTTCACATGCACGTTGTAGGGCCGCAGGAGTGCCGCCAGGCAGCGCGTATACTCGTGGACGCCCGCCTTGGCGGTGGCATAGATGGCGCCACCGATGCCCCCGGCCAGTCCGGCGATGCTGCCGATGTTGACGATCCAGCCCTCCTGGCGGGCCATCATCTCCGGCGCCACCTGGCGGCACATCAGGATGCACGTCATCAGGTTGCGATCCAGCACGGCCTGCAGGTCCTCCAGCGAGATGTGCACGGCGTCGTTGCCGACGGGCTTGCCCGCCAGGGGCGCCGCCGTGCCCTGGGAGCCGACGTCTCCGCCGGCGCAGTTCACCAGGATGTCAATGCGCCCAAAGCGCGCGTGGACCTCGCCCACGATCCGCTCCACCTGCGCGGCGTCGGCCAGGTTCCCCGCCACCGCCAGCGTCTCCACCCCGTGGGCCTGGGCGATCTGTTCAGCCACCGCGTGCAAGCTCTCCGCCTCGGCAAAGACGCGGGTCGAGGTAAAGCTGGTGCCCTGGACCACCACGCTCGCCCCCAGGCTGGCCAGGTGGTCGGCGATCTCGCGGCCGATGCCGCGCGAAGAGCCGGTCACAAGGGCGATACGTCCTGCCAGAGCCTTGGTCTGGATAGTCATCTTCTCCTCCATCTCCGGAATCGGCCTGGTGAGTTATTGTCAAGAGCCTTCTGGTATGCTATGATGGCTGGTGAGAGGCCATCGGTCGGGTCTCTGACGGACAATCCTTTCCCTTCCTGCCCCCGCCGCCCGAGCCCAGCGCCGCCGCGGCCCCTTGTGGCGCACCCCACGCGATGCAGGAGGGATGATAATGCCTACGTACATGGTCCTCGTTACCTTCACCGACGAGTGTGTCAAATCCCCTGGCGAGATCCCCGGCGGGATCGAGATGGTGCACAGCGGCGTCGCCCAGATGGGTGGCCGGGTGATCGCCTGCTATGCGCTGATGGGCGAGTACGACGCCGTCGGCATCTATGAGATGCCCAGCGACGAGGCCGTTGTGGCCCTCTCGCTGCGCATCGCCAGCACCGGCATGGCTCGCACCAAGACCTATCGGGCGATTCCGCACGAGCAGTTCTCCCAGATCATCCAGCAAATGCCCAGCTAGACGCCCTTGCTTTCCTTGTGTCCAGTGTGAGGGGTGCGCCACACCCTCTCGTCCCTCAGGCCGGTTGCGCAGGGGCGGGCAGAGCCTCGTTGTGGGCCAGCGCCAGCCAGGTCCCCCGCCCTCCGGCGATGCGCAGGTCCCGGCGCAGCAGGCCCCGTGCATCCAGCCGCGCCAGCAACCGCTCCCACTCCCAATCGTCCCAGCGAAACAGCCGGCGGCAGGCCGCTTCGCTCTGGATCACGACGTTGTCCAGATAGCGTAGCAGGAGCGTCTCCATCGCCTGGTCGGTGCTGATGCCGCGGGCCTGCTCGGGCAGATCAGGGAAGCGGCGCAGGAACAGGTCATAGACATAGGCATAGCCCCAACGGTTGGCATCCGAGATGCCCACCTTGACGATGCGCATCTGGGTCTGCAATTCGCTGACGGCCCGGTCGAACAGCCGCGCCACGCGCCCGCCGCCCGAGAGCCCCGCCACCTGGCGCAGCCGGCTGGTAGCCATGGCCCCCTCCTCCAGCAGCGCCTCGTACACGCGCTTGGCCTCGATCGAGAGCAGGCCCGCCTCATAGTCCTCCAGATAGTCCAGCGGATCGCCATAGTTGGGGGAGAGAGCGTAAAACGTGGGCAACAACGCCAAAGAGACGAGGGTCGGCCTGGACCGCAGCAACTTGCCATAGTAGACCGCCCCGCGTGAGGGCAGCGTGTCCTTCCAGCCCCAGACGCGCCCGATATCGGGATCGTGATGGTCGTTGGGGACCGGGCGCCGGCTGCCGCAGACGGCGGCCCACAGCGTCGGGATCTCGACGCCCTTTTCGCCAAAGAGGAAGCAGAACCCCACAGCATCCACGAACTCGCGGGCCGCCTCTTCCGACGTGGCCCGCAGTTCGGGCATACGGCGATAGCGGATATCGCGCAAGGCCTCGATCTCCCTCGGGCTGAGGCTGGCGATCGGGTCGCTGGTCACGTTACGCTCCAGAGCCTCGCTGCTGCGCCATGCGACGCAGCTGGGCGGTGAGCATCGGCACCACCTGGAGGCAATCGCCGACGATGCCATAGTGGGCGATGTCAAAGATGGGCGCATGGGGATCGGTGTTGATGGCCACGATCACCCGCGCGGTGGACATGCCGGCGCGATGCTGGATCGCCCCCGAGATGCCGCAGGCGATGTACAGGTCCGGGCGCACCGTGCGCCCCGTCTGGCCCACCTGGTGGGCGTAGGGGATCCAGCCGGCGTCCACCGCCGCCCGCGATGCGCCCACGGCCCCGCCCAACAGCGCCGCCAGTTCGCGCAGGGGCGCAAAGCCATCCGACCCGGCCAGGCCCGCCCCTCCCGAGACGATGACGCGGGCGTCGGCCAGGTTCACCTGCTCGTCGCCGTGGATGAACTCGAGGATCTCGGTGGCCAGGTCGGCGGCGCTGGGCTCCACCGTCACCGGCACGATGGTGCCGCGATGCTGCGGATCGGCCGCGGGCACCTCGAACACCCGGTGGCGCACGGTAGCCATCTGGGGCCGATGGTCGGGCGTGATGATGGTGGCCATGATGTTGCCGCCGTAAGCCGGGCGGGTCTGCAGCAGCCCCCTGGTCTCCCGGTCGATCTCCAGGCCGGTGCAATCGGCGGTCAGCCCGGTGTAAAGCGCGGTGGCCACCGAGCCCGCCAGGTCTCGGCCCCGCGAGCTGGCCCCCAGCAGGAACACCTCGGGGCGCTCGCGGTGCACCAGATCCACCAGGATGCGGGCGTAGGGCTCTGTGCGATAGGCGGCCAGGGTGGGATGGTCCGCCAGCAACACGCGGTCGGCGCCGTAGGCGATGGCCTCGTGGGCGACCGGCGCCACGCCGTGGCCCAGGACGCAGGCCGTCAGCTCGACGCCCAGGTCATCGGCCAGCCGCCTCCCCTGCCCCATCATCTCCCAGGAGATGGGGTGGGCGTGGCCGCCGAATTGCTCCACCCAGACCCACACGCCGCGATAGTCGTCCAGAGGCACGCCGCGGCGGCGGCGCTCCGGCAGGCTCAGGGCTTCCACGGGGCAGACGCTGAGGCAGGCGGTGCAGGCGGTGCAGTTGGCGTTGACCACCGCCACTCCGGCCACCAGCTCCAGCGCGCCAAAGGGGCACACATCCACGCAGGCGCCGCAGCCGATGCACGCCTCGCCATCGATCAGAAGCAGGCCTTGCGCCATCGCTACACCACCTTCTCCGCTGCCAGTTGCTCCGCCAATGCCGCCACCGCTTCCTCCAGGCTATCGCCCTCGAACATGCGCACCTGGCCGCTGCGTCGCGGCGGCGTAAAGACGCGCACCACCTGGGTGGGCGAGCCATCCAGCCCAAAGAGCGCCGGGTCGGCGTCGGGCAGGTCCTCGGGCGTCCAGACCGGTATCTCGGTGGACCGAGCTCGACGCAGCCCCCGGCGCGTAGGGTAGCGCGGCGTGTTGATCCCCTTGAGCACGGTAACCACCGCCGGCAGCGTGGCCTGGACGATCTCGGCCCCCTCCTCCAGCAGCCGCTCGACGACGATGCGCCGGGCGGCCAGGTCCAGCTCGCGGATGCGCCAGACGTAGGTGAGCTGCGGCAGACCGAGTTGGTTGGCGATGCCTGGCCCCACCTGTCCGGTATCGCCATCCAGGGCTTGCTTGCCGCACAACACCAGGTCCACTTCGCCCAGAGCGCCGATGGCCAGGGAGAGGGCATAGGCCGTCGCCCAGGTGTCCGCGCCGGCAAAGGCCCGAGCGCTGAGCAGGATCGCCTGGTGGCAGCCCATGGCCAGGGCCTCGCGCAGCTCGCGCTCCGCCTGGGGCGGCCCCATGCACAGCGCCGTCACCGCGCCGCCTCGCGCCGCCACCAGGCGTAGCCCCTCCTCAATGGCGTACATATCAAAGGGGTTGATGATGGCACCCACCCCCTCGCGCAGCATGGTGCCCGTCTGGGGATCGAACTGGACCTCGGTGGTCTCGGGCACCGACTTGATACATACGACGACGTGCATGCGCTGGCCTCCCCAGATTGATTCTTGGAGCAGTATATACCACATGCTGGCCGCCAGCCAAAGGCGTTGCGATGACACTGGAGCTTGCTGGCGTTGCCATCCTGCTCTGGTTTGGGCCTGCCCGCGCCGGAAGGGCACCTCGGTGAGGCACCTTTGCACGAGTGTCTGCGGTTATGCCGCGCGCTTTCTCTATGCTCATGTTGTGAAGGAAGCTTGTCAGTGCATCGCACAAGGTCGCAAGGTTTGGCATTGACACACAGGAACTATTGCTGTATACTGAGTTGTGCTGTGTTACCGTTACTGTATCTTGCCTTCAGGACATTTAGGGGGCCTGCGAAAACTAGCGCAAAGGAGCGAGATGAGACATCTGCGGTTGTTCCTGCTGTGCCTGATCGCCGGGGTCACATGCTGCTCATTCAATTCGCCACAGAACGCTCTCGCTTCTGGCGAGCAGGAAAGAGATGATCTTCAACGCGTTTCTGAACATGGGAACCTACCGATCCCAGATGACGGAACCTGGCTTGAGATCTGTCTCGTCGATCCAAGTGCGCCGGAGGGAGCCATAGTTTCCCAAACGAATGCTCGAATTCTGGTGAACCACCCGGAACTCGACCAGCTAGAGATGGAGCTAACGAGGACGGACTCTGATATGGTAGTGCCTCTGCCACTGACGGAGCAGGCGCACAGGAAGCTTGGAGAGATCAGCGACTCGCACGGCTTTGATGGATTACCAGCTCAAGCCAAGTAGGTTTTCCGGATCCGTGATGCCGTGCCGGGGGGCAAGGGAAGCATAACAGGCGTATCTCTTGCCGCTACTTATGCCAGGAGTGGGCAGGCGCCGCAAACGACCTCGGCAACTGGTGGCAAGCCAACCGTCAGGCAGATACCGGGCGGCGTCGTTTTCACAGCAGAGATACGCGACGATGATGAGGAAAAACTAGGTACCTCTGCTCTAGAGATACGCCTCGAAACAGGCTGGCAGTACGTCATGACGGAGGGTTTCGAGGGTTTGTTCCCATCAACAGGGTGGTCTGTTTTCGACGACAACCCCTACGATGGCAAAGAGTATTATTGGGATGATGATGATTACAGGCCCTATAGCGGTGGCTGGGCGGCCTGGCCCGCGAATGGAGGCGCCGATGGGATAGACCCTGGCGTGTCGCCTTCCAGATACCCTCCCAATATGAACGCGTGGATGATCTATGGGCCTTTTGACCTGAGCAATGCGACATTCGCTGAGGCAGCATTCATGCTCTGGCGCGCTATTGAAGTAGGGTATGACGCGGTCTTTTTTGGCGCCTCAACTGATGCGAATTACTTCTCTGGCTATCAATGGGATGGCAACGTTGACTGGGAGTACCAGATCATTGACCTCGCCAGTCTCGGTTCGTTTCTGGGCCAAAGCAATGTCTGGCTTGGGTGGAATTTCACGAGCGATGGCTGGGTTGAGTACGAGGGCGCTTGGATTGATGAGGTCACGCTGACCAAATACGAGCCCGGGGACGTGCGTATTCACGGTCAGTTCACGTACGCAGACCGGTCTGGCGAAATGCAGGGAGCCACAGGAATCAACGTCCAGCTATGGGATTGGGATGCTGACGGCGACGATCTCCTCGCGCAGACAGCCGCGAGTGAGGATGGCCAGTTCAGCTTTCCACCGATCACGAATTGGGATCAAGACGACACAGACCCCAACCCCAGCAACAGACGGCTAGATCTGTACATCCGGTATGCGCTGGAACACGATGATTACCTGGTGACGGACTTTGATTGGCATCCTTACTCTTGGAGAACCTCTGTTCATCATGATTTTGACTCGGGCGTATCTACATGGTACGCCGGCTTGCCCTGGGAGTCTGTGGATTTTCAGGCTATGTGGCTCTTTCAGGACATACGGCGGACAAGGGCCTTCTACTCGACACACACGATTCCCCCAAGCAGCCCCGGGGCTCTGTTTGTTCATTGGGAGAAGGACGCGAATGCTCATGGGCTCTGCAGCGGATCATGCTTCTCGGCGTTGGATCCCAACTTGCCTTATGCCTTTATTGCGCATAGCTCGATCGACTCTGCTGACACCGTAGTTCATGAGTTGGGCCATCACATCATGTGGAACAGTACCGGCCAATGGCTTTGGTATGATTTCGCCTGCTTTGCGCATCAGATCTTTAGCCAGGAATCAACGCAGTGCGCCTGGTCGGAGGGATGGGCGGATTTCCTCGCTCTGGCCGTCAACGGCGATCCTTGCTATGACTTCGACATCGGGCCTTGCACTGGAACTGCCAACGCACGCCACTTCGATCTCGAGAACCATACGCGCAACGACGATCCGCAGCAATTCGCGTGGGGAGACGGTGTCGAGGGCCGTGTGGCGGGAACGCTCTATGACTTGATGGATGAGCTAAACGAGCCCCCATGGTATGATGACGCTGTGTGGGGATTTGCCCCTATCGTTGATCTCGCTCTCCCGCCCGCGGGCAGAGAGAACCTTCAGGCGTTCTGGAATGGCTACCAGGCCACGGATGCGCATTTCGCTGTGCGCTCTTTCCATCAGAATACGATCAACTACAATCAACCACCAACTGTAGATAACGAGGTTCCTATCCAGTATGCGCTTCAGGATACCCCCCGTTCACACCTGTTGGACCTCTGGGATTACACGAGCGATGCTGAAAGTCCCGACCTTTACCTAACTTACGAGATCGCATACTCCGACCCAGAGTGCGGCATAAGTCTGGATGCTCACTGGGTCAACGCCCATCCTCAGGCAGGCTGGACAGGGTGGTGCTTTACCTGGATCCATGTCAGTGATTCGCTTGCTGTGTCCCAAGACCCCCTCGGTTTTTGGCTAAGAGTTCTCCCCGTCCACGGTCGCATCCACTTGCCGATTGCGCGAGATGAATGAGCACATCAGGAGGCTTGCCATGAAACGCTTTCTATCGGTCTCTCTGCTTCTGGTGTTGGGGCTGGCGGCCTGCAGCTCGGGTGGTTCTACTCTCGGGTGCCAGGGAAACATCTGCCTCGGCATCGAGATCGAAGGGCCGGTGCGCGCCCAGGAGGCGACGGTAGTCACCGCCACCATTCGGGCCAAGGAGGATATTCCCGGATTGGCAGTAAGCCTGCTCAGTAGGCAAGCAGGCACTATTCTCGGCCTTCTGAGAGGCCCAGAAGGGGCAGAAGTGCTGTATCAGGATGAGTACTCTGTGGATTGGCGCATTGACGCAAAGGCTGGCGAAACGTACACTTTCTCCATCGCCGTAGCCTTTGACCAACCGAGGTTACCCCAGGGCGTCTTTGGCCGCACGATTGGCCTTCTCGTCTCGCATCCGTCTATGGCCTTTGCCCGAGACTCGACGAGCATCTACCTCGACGCCGAGGGCAATCAGATCGAGGCCAGCAAGGCCCGTGGCGACACCGAGTTCCTGCTGCCGGTAACGGTGGTTACAGGGCCGCCCGATCCTTCTCCGACGCCTACCGCCACTGCCGTCCCTTCGGCCACCGCGCTGCCGCCCACCGCAACCCCGTCTCCCACAGCTCCGGCCTATCCCCCTCCCGAGGATGATGGCCCCTCTAGCTCGGGGCAGCGCATGGAGACGCCAATGCCCTATCCCTATCCGCCCCCTGAATGAGGCGCCAGGCAGAGCGCCTCTCGCGACTCCATTTGACACGCACGCCCGGCCTGTCTATCTTGTATCTATCGCGTGCGCGCACAACGGCGCGGCGGACGCCCCGGCCCACCGACGGCGCCCTCGTCCCACAGAACCCCGCGCGCGCACGAGGACCGGGTTGTTTTTGCCGTCATCTACAGTGCAGTGGAGGAGCAAGCATCATGTGGATTGAAGAGGTCAAGACCTACCTGATCAACGCCAACATCCTGCAGCACACCGATCGCCCACGAGGGCGCAACTGGGTATTCACCAAGGTCACGACCTACGAGGGCGTTGATGGCATCGGCGAGGGCAGCGGCTGGCCCGAGGTGGTGGAAAAGGGCATCCAGGAGGTGGCCGAGTCGCTCTACCGCGAGGAGCCATTCCACACCGAACGCGTCTGGCAAAAGCTTTACCGCATGCTCCACGCCCACGGCATCTCGGGCACGGTGCGCGGCGGCGTGATCAGCGCCCTGGATATCGCCCTGTGGGACATCAAGGGCAAGCAGCTCAACGTGCCCATTCACACCCTTCTGGGCGGCAAGGTCCACAACCGCATCCGCATCTATGGCCACGCCGATAACGTCAAGGATGCCCGCGCCCTGGTGGAAAAGGGCTACACGGCCTTCAAGTGCGGCCCCAATGTGGATCTGCTCAAGGAGCTGCGCGAGGAGTTTGGCTACGGCATCGATATCGGCGTCCACTGCCACGGCGAGTTCTCCATGGCCGAGGCCCTCAGCCTCGCGGACGACATCCACCCCTACAAGCCGATCTTCCTGGAGGAGCCCACCAGCCCCGACGATCTGGAGGCCCTGCGGCTGCTGGGCCAGCGTGTGCGGGTCCCCTTGGCCGCCGGCGAGCGCCTCTTCTCCAAGTGGAGCTTTCGCGACTTGCTGGAGACCCGTGCCATCGCCATCGCCCAGCCGGAGATCACCCGTGTGGGCGGCATCACCGAGATGAAAAAGATCGCCGCTCTGTGCGAGGCCTTTGGCGTCATGCTGGCGCCCCACGATGGCTCCACGGGCCCCATCGCCGAGATGGCCAACCTGCACGTGTTGGCGGCGTCGCCCAACTGCCTCTTCCTGGAGCACCGCGACAGGGATGTCTTCTGGCGGCGCGAGGTGGTGGATGGTGTCATCTTTGACCAGGAAGGCCACCTGACCGTGCCCGATCGTCCCGGCCTGGGCCTCACCCTGAACGAGGAGGCCATCGCCAAGTACCCGGTGGCCGCCTACAAGAACTACCGCTACGACTACGAGGACGAGATCGCCGTCAACCGGCGACGTCGCGGCGTGGATGGCTAGAGACTAACGCCAGCTGCGCGCCACTTCTGCCCACCACAGGGCGTCCCGATGCTGAGAGCATCGGGGCGCCTTGACATTGCCCCTCAACTGCCGTACACCATACCCGTTCTGATCTCGTAACACACAGGAGGGGATCATGGAGCAGCGTCGTTTCGGTGATTCGGATCTGGTCTCTTCGGCCATCGGATTCGGCACGTGGGCGTTGGGCACCACACAATATGGCGAGATCGATGTGCAGGAGGCAAGCCGGGCTCTGCACATGGCCCTAGATGCCGGCATCACCCTGGTGGATACCGCCGAGGTCTATGGCCCGCGATACTCGGAGGAGATCCTGGGCAAGGCCCTGGGCGATCGGCGCAACGAAATCGTCCTCGTGACCAAGGTCGGGTTCGTGGTCAACGAGGAGAACAAGAGCACCGGGCGAGACGCGAGCTATGCCCACGTCGTCGCCAGCGCAGAGGGCTGCCTGCAAAGGTTGCAGACCGATTGGGTGGACCTGCTCCTGATCCACTGGCCCGATCACAGGACGCCCCACGAGGAGACCATCCGCGCCCTGGAGGACCTCAAGGCCTCGGGCAAGATTCGGCACTATGGCGTGTCGAACTATACCGTGGCGATGATGGAAGAGTGCGAGCAGCATGGCCATCTGACGGCGAATCAGGTGGGCTACAACCTGCTGGATCGGCGCATGGAGCGCGAGGTGCTGCCCTACTGCCTCAACAACGGCATCGGCTACATGGCGTACGGCTCCCTCGCCTTTGGGCTCCTGGCGGGCGCCTTTACCGAAGAGACAACCTTTGTGGATTGGGACTGGCGCTCGCGGGGCACGGCTTTTGGCTTGCCCCTGTTCCAGCGCGAGAACATGCTGCGCACCATCAAGGCCGTGGATCGCCTCAAGGTGTTTGCCCGCGAGCGCGATCACACGGTGGCGCAGCTTGCCCTGGCCTGGGTGCTCAGCAACCCGGCCGTCACCGTTGGCCTGGTGGGCATCCGCAACCCCCAGGAACTGCAGGAGAACGTGGCGGCTGCTGCCTGGAAGCTAAGCGACGACGACAAGGCCGAGATTGATCGCATCATGGCTGAGGAGGGCGTGCCCACCTATCGCGACGCCGAGCAGGCCACCTGAGCGACCCCGCCCGTCTCTAGCCAGGCCAGCGCGGCGCAGGGGATCGGGGCCAGGCGCCTTTCCTCTGCGTCGCGTGCCATCTTGCCCGCACATATTTAGCCATAGTCGGCAAAGGATATTTGACAAGCTGGGCGAAATGTGTCATGATGAATGCTGCCAGGGATCTGGTTGTCTGCGATTGCCGCCGCCGGGTTGTTGGACCTGGGGGCGGTTTTTGCGTACACGGGCAGATCCCAAGACACACTGCCTGACGGTCGTCTAGTCGCTTGCTTGAGCCCGGCGCCACCGACGGGAGCGCGCAGCCGATGAGCCGCCGTGCAGTCTGCCGAGAGAGCCTCGGTTTGCACGATCGCGGCGTTGCGTCGTCCGTCCGGTGCCTGTGTCACCTAGGGTAGGGCATGACCGCGCCACGATTCTGAGAACGAGTGAGAGGACGGGTATGAACACGCGACTGTACGTAGGCAACCTCAGCTATGACACCACGGACGACGGCTTGCGAGAGGCTTTTCAGCAGATCGGCCCCGTCAGGGACGCTACTGTGATCACCGATCGCTACAGCGGCCGTTCCCGCGGATTTGGCTTTGTCGAGATGGAGAACGAGCAGGCCGCCGCCGAGGCCATCGCACAGCTCAATGAGACGGTGCTCGATGGCCGCACGATCCGGGTCGCCGAGGCGAGCCCTCGCCCCTCCGGCGGTGGCGGGCGGGACGATCGCTCCAGCTCCTACGATCGCTGGTAGAGAGGTCTGACAGGCATTGCGGTGGCAAGGAGGGCGAGCATGGTCTCGCCCTCCTGTTCTGTTGTAGGCCCATGGTTGCCTGTCCCAATAGGCTTGACGCGCACCGATCGGCCGGCTATGCTTGCTCGCAATCGACGGAGGTGGTCCACTGTGGGTTATCGCTATCAGTCCCTGTCCTCGCGCTTCGGCGATATCTTGCTGCTCTGGCAAGCGGAGGATGAGCCGCATCCCTTGGTGCGCCGCATCCTCCTACCCGGTGACACGGAACACGTGGAGCTCTTGCTCAGGACGGTGTACGCAGGCGCTACGCCCGACAGCGATCCTGACATCGCAGCCCTTCTCGCGGATCTGGAGCGATATCTGTCCGGCGAGCCCATCACCTTCGACCCCAGTCGGCTCGCCCTGCAGGACTGCCTACCCTTCCAGCGCCTGGCGCTGTTGGCCGAGCACGCCATCCCTCGCGGGCGCGTCAGCACCTACGGCGAGCTGGCCAAGCGCATCGGCCACCCCGGGGCGGCCCGGGCCGTGGGCACCGCCCTCGCCCGCAATCCGTTCCCTATCCTCATCCCCTGCCACCGGGCTGTGCGCGCCGACGGTCGCCTGGGCGGGTTCGCCGGCGGCCTGGAGATGAAGCGCATCTTGCTGGAGATGGAGGGCGTGCGCCTGGATGACGAGGCGCGCGTCTTGCCCGAGTTCATCGACCACTAGGTTCAGCGCGGCGCCCGTGCGACGACCCAGAGAAACGTAACCGGATCGCCAAACTCCTCTTTGGTGGTTGCGGTCACCCGAACCGCCTCGAGACCAGCGGCGGCGATGGCCCGTCGGTTCGCCTCGGCATCGTACCCGCTCCAGTACATCGGCTCCCCGAAGAAGGCATCCACCGAGCCAGGATCCGCTTGCGTCCCCATGGTGGCCACCAGCAGCCCGCCAGGCCGCAGCCAGTGGGCGATGCGCGCCAGCAGGGCAGGCTGTTCCTCCCGAGGCAGATGGATCAGCGAGTAGAAGGCGGCCACCGCGTCCACACTGTGGGGCGCCAGGGCCAGCTCGGCCATGTCCGCCTGCACAAAGGCCGCCTCAGGCACATTTCGCCGAGCCCGCGCCACCTGCTGAAACGAGATGTCTACGCCCACGACGGCATGGCGGCGGGCCAGTTCTCGCGCGGTGGGCAGGCCGGCGCCGCAGCCCAGATCGAGCACGCGGCTGCCGGCTGGCAGACTCTCCAGCAGCAGCCGCGTGTACTCCTCTCGCGCAAGGTCGCGTTCGCCCTGGACCCACTCGGCATAGGCGGCGCCCATGCGGTCATAGCCCTGCTCTACGATCCCCTTGGGATCCGGCGAACGCCCCGTCGCGGGCATCATCCAACCAGCGCCTGGTAGGCCAGGGTGCGGAATTGGGCCGCCGTGGGGTAGCCCACCGCAGGCGGCAGCGCGACGAACTGCATCATGATGATCCCGTACATCTCGTTGGCCGGGTCCACCCAGTAGTCGGTGCTGGCATAGCCCGACCAGCCAAAGCTGCCGGGGGCGTCGAGCTGACCGGCCGCGGCGGGATCCACCAGGACCCGCACGCCCAGACCAAAGCCGTTGCCCGCGTGGGGCGGATCGCCATACCAGCCCAGGGCCGGCGGCAGGTGGTTGCTGCCCATGAGGGCCACGGTGCGCGGCGCCAGCAGGCGCACGCCATTCAGCGCGCCGCCCTGGGCCAGCATCTGCGCAAAGCGCGCATAGTCGAGGATGGAGGCGACCAGTCCACCGCCGCCCGAAAGGAGCGGCTCGGGCCGCGTATAGTCGCGCCCGGCGCGGGCGCCCATGGGAACCAGACGCCCTCCCTCGCCCATGGTGTAGAAGGTCGCCAGCCGATCCACGGCCTCGGGCGCCACGAAAAAGCCCGTGTCCTTCATGCCCAGGGGCTCAAAGATTCGCTCGCGGAAAAAGACATCCAGCGACTGCCCCGAGATCACCTCGATCAGCCGGCCCAGGACGTCGATGCTGACGGAGTAGAGCCACCGGCTGCCGGGCTCGAACAGGAGCGGCAAGCCCTTGAGGACCTGGATCATGTCCGCCAGGGTGTGGTCGGGACGCAGCAGCCCCGACTCCCGGTACATGGCCTCGCCGGGCGAATCGGGGGCGAACATGCCATAGGTCATCCCGGCCGTATGGGTCATCAGATGACGGATGGTCATGGGATTCTGGGGCGGCGAGAGCACGGGCTTGCCGCCTTCCATCCCGCGCAGCACTTGCATCTCGGCCAGCTCGGGGATGTAGCGGCTGACAGGATCGTCCAGCAGGAAGCGTCCCTCCTCCCAGAGCATCAGGGCGCCCACAACGGTGATGGGCTTGGACATGGAGTAGATGCGATAGATGGCATCCTCTCCCAGCGGACGCTGCTTTTCGATATCGGCCCAGCCCACGGTCTCCAGATGCACGATCTGGCCGCGCCGGGCGATGAGAGTGGCGATGCCGGCCAGCTTGCCCTCGTCCACATAGCGGCCCATGGCGGCGCCAATGCGGCCCAACCGCTCGGCGCAGAACCCTTGTGCCTTTGGCGCTACACGTTCCATTTGCACTCCTCCACGTCTTTTCAGGGAATGACCACTACCTTGATGGATTGGGCGGACGCCTTGTCGTCCGCCGCCTCAAACGCCTGAGCGATCTGCTCCAGGGGGAAGCGATGGGTGATCAGGGGCGCTGCCCGGAACTGGCCGCGGGCCAGCATGTCCAGCGCCACGGCGAACTCGGGCCGGTTGCCGCGGTGGGCATAGCTCCATACCCATTGCAGTGTTAGCTCGCGTCGGTAGCCGATGCGCACATCCACCGTCTGGGGCCCCTGAAAGCTGCCCACCACCCCTACGCGACCGCGGGGCGCCGCAAGCTGCAGGGCCAGATCCAGGGTGCCGCCGGCGCCGCCCACCGCCTCGAACACGACGTCGGCGCCCAAGCCGCCGCTCCACTCCTGCAGCGCGCCCAAGGGATCCTGCCGGGAGGCGTTGATCCCCTGTGCGCCCGCCGTCTCGGCGGCCACCCGCAGGGGATGCTCGCGCCGGCCCACCACCGCCACGGC
>DCTX01000093.1:37073-37722 GCA_002329325.1 Anaerolineales bacterium UBA1429 | reverse complement strand
GCACGTCAGGGCGTGCACCGCCACGGCGAACACGTCCAGCAGGCTCGCTTCCTCGAAGGAGATGGCATCGGGCAGCGGGAAGAGGCGGTCTACAGGAGCGAGGGTCAACTGGGCAAAGCCGCCCGGCCGGGCGCCGCCGATGTGCTCCAGCGAGGGACACAAGTGATAGTCGCCCGAGCGACAGAAGGCGCAGGCCCCGCAGCCCACCAGCGGCTCCACGCCCACCCGCTGGCCCACGGCGATCCCGGTGACGCCCGGGCCCACGGCCAACACGTCGCCGGCCAGCTCATGGCCCGGCGTGCGCGGAGGCCCTCCCGTCGGCGCGCCCTGGCGGTAGCCGTGCAGGTCGCTGCCACAGATGCCCGCCGCCCGCACGCGGATCAGCGCCTCGCCCTGCCCCGGCGCAGGATCGGGCAGCGTCTCGACGCGAATGTCCTTACCGCCATAGAACCGTGCTGCCCGCATGGAAACCTCCCCTAAAGCGTCGTCGCACCCACCGGCCTCGCATGTCCGAAGCGGCGCCGCGAACCGGCCACACTCCTGCAAGGATACTTGAGAAGGCGCCGGCCGTAAAGGGGATACGAGACAGGATCCGGGCCGCGGCCCAGCGGCGGCGCGCCCTGCTCGGGGCGAACACAAGGTTCGCCCC
>DCTX01000093.1:0-37025 GCA_002329325.1 Anaerolineales bacterium UBA1429 | reverse complement strand
CGGACACAAGGTTCGCCCCTACGACAACGCATCGCAGGAGGCAAACACGTAGGGGCGAAGCTCGTCTTCGCCCTCTACCGACGCGCCCTGCTCGGCACGGACACAAGGTTCGCCCCTACGACAACGCATGGCAGGAGGCAAACACGTAGGGGCGAAGCTCGTCTTCGCCCGAGTCCACCGGGCGGTTGACAGCGCCCTTTCGCAGCGTATCATGGAGCGGCATTCGCACCAAGGAGGACGGCATGGCCGCCATCATTCTGGCCGATATCGCCTTCGATCCCCCGCTCGAGGCGCTACGCAAGGCGCTGCGGGTCCGCAACGATTCCGATTTCCGGGCCCTGGAGGTCCTCAGCGCCGAGGCGGCCCGCCTGGCCCGCCCCAAGGCCGCCTACCGCCCCGCCCTCGTCGCTCAGCGGGACGACGATGGCGTCGTGATCGACGGCGTGCGCCTCTCGAGCCGCGTGCTGGCCGTGAACCTGAGTCAGGTGCACCGGGTATTCCTGTACCTGGCCACCTGCGGCGCCGAGCTGGATGCCTGGGCCCAGGGCCTCGATGACATGCTCCACCGCTTCTGGGCGGAGGAGATCAAGGTCCAGGCGCTGCGCGCCGCGGTGCGCGCCCTGAACAGCAGCATCGAGGCCGACTACCATCCCGGCAAGACGTCCGTGATGAACCCCGGCTCCCTGGCCGATTGGCCCCTCAGCCAGCAGCGCCCTTTCTTCCAGCTCATGGACGATGCGGCGGAAGCGCTGGGCATCACCCTGAGCGAGAGCTGTCTGATGACGCCCAACAAGTCGGTCTCGGGCCTCCGGTTCGCCACCGAGAGCGGCTTTGAGTCGTGCCAGCTCTGCCCCATGCCCGAGTGCCCCGGCCGCCGGGCACCCTACGACGCCGAGCTCTATCAGCGGACCTACGCCCACCGCACCCCGACGGCGCAGGAAGAGGAGGCGCTATGAGCCGACTGCTTGCGCGCATCGGCCCTCTGTGGAGCAGACGCGACGAGCCCGGCACGCCCGAGGAGGTGGCGACCTTTGTGCAGCGCAACCTGCGCCGCAACATGGCCGCCGGGATCGTGGACGCCGTTTTCATCGCCCTGGCCAGCCAGATCATCTCCAACGAGACGGTTATTCCCCTGTTGGTGACGCGCCTCGGCGGCTCCACCGTGATCTTGGGCCTGGTGGGCGCCCTGTACAGCCTGGGCCACTTTTTGCCGCAACTGCTCATGGCTGGCCCCACGGAACAGCGGCGCTACAAACAACCGATCACCGCGTTCTTTGGCGGCGGCGAGCGACTGCCCTTCTTCTTCATCGGGCTCGCTATCCTGCTCTGGGGCGAGCGGGCGCCCGGCCTGGCCCTGGCCGTCTTTGTAGCGCTCCGCTCTCTGGCGGCCGTCAGCGTCGGCATGATCATCCCCGCCTGGATGACCCTGATCGGCAAGGTGATCCCCACCACGCGGCGCGGCGTATTCCTGGGCTTTGGCCGCGGGCTGGGAGCGTTGCTGGGTGTGGGCGGCGCCCTGCTGGCGGGCCACCTGCTGGAGACCGAGCCCTACCCGCGCAACTTTGCCCTCTGCTTTGTGCTGGCGGCGACGGCGATGCTCGTCTCTTGGGCGGGGTTGATGGCCCATCGCGAGCCGCCCGATCTGGTGGTCAAGCCGCGCATGCCGCTGGCCCGCTCGCTGGCGCGCCTGCCTGACCTGGTGCGCGGCGACGCCAACTACCGGCGCTTCCTGGCCGCCCGGGCCGTGGCGGTGCTGGGGACCATGGCCACGAGCTTTTTGATCGTCTATGGGTCGCAGCGCTTTGCCCTCACCGGGCGCGATGTGGGCATGCTGACGGCCACGATCTCGGTGTGCCAGGGCTTCTTCTACCTGATCTGGGGCACCACCGCCGATCGGATCGGGCACAAGGCCGTGCTGTGCATGGGGGCGCTGGCCCTGGCGGGCGCTGCCCTGACGGCCCTGGCCACGCCGGTGCTGGGCGGCCTCTTTGTGGCCTTTGGTCTGGTGGGTGCGGCCCTCTCCAGCGACGCCATCTCCGGGGGGAACATCGTCCTGGAGTTCGCCCCTGCCGAGGAGCGGCCCACCTACATCGGCCTGACCAACACGCTGCTGGCGCCCTGCCGCACCCTGGCGCCCATCGTCGGTGGCATGCTGGCCACGGCCCTGGGCTTTGCCGGGCTGTTCATCCTGGCGGCCGCCCTCTCCCTCGGCGGCGCCCTGCTCATGGCGCTGCGAGTGCGCGAGCCGCGCACCTTGCGCTCATCGGTTATGTAAAGACACACCCCGCAGAGGAGGAGCGAATGCTCTCGCTGGAGGATACGGTTCTGGTGATCGTGGACGTACAGGGCAAGCTGGCCCAGCTCATGGCCGACAAGGAAGAGCTGTTCGCCAATCTGGAGCGGCTAGNNCCCATCCTGTGGATGGAGCAGTATCCCCAGGGCCTGGGCCCCACCATCGAGCCGCTGGCCGCGCTGTTGGCCCCTGCCCGCCAGCCCATCCCCAAGGTGTCTTTCTCTTGTTGGGGCTGCCCGGCCTTTGTCGATGCCCTGCGGGCCACGGGCCGCGGCCAGGTGCTGCTGGCAGGCATCGAGACCCACGTATGCATCTACCAGACCACGGCCGATCTCCTGGCCGGGGGCTATGAGGTGCAGGTGGTGGGCGACGCCGTCTCTTCTCGCGCCGCCCGCAACCGCGAGTTGGGCCTGCAGCGGGTGCGAGACCTGGGCGCCGTCGTCACCACCACAGAGATGGCCCTGTTCGAGCTGCAGCGGGTGGCCCGGGGCGAGAGCTTTCGGGCGCTGGCGCGCATCGTGCGCTAGAACGCGGGCGCGCCCGCCCGGGAGGTATGCCGTGTTGCGCTACATGGGGCCGCTCTTTGTCGTGGACGACCTGGGGCCAATCCGCCGCTTCTACGAGGAGCTGTTGGGCCAAGGGGTCAAGTACGACTTTGGGCAGAATGTGACCTTTGAAGGCGACTTTGCCTTTCACCTCAGGTCATTCTATCAGGACCTTGTGGGAGCTGCCGCGCAGCCTCGGGGCGGAGGCGCGGCCCACGATGCGGTGCTGGGCTTTGAGTGCGATGACATCGACGCGCTCCTGGAGCGCCTGCGGAGCGGCGGCGCACGCTTTGTCCACGAGCTCGAGGAGCAGCCCTGGGGCCAGCGGGTGATGCGCCTATACGATCCCGCCGGCCACATCGTCGAGATCGGCGAGGCGATGGACATGGTGGTGCGCCGTCTTCACGGCCAGGGGCTATCCGAGGAACGCATCTGCGAGGCGACCGGGATGCCGCCGGCGTTCGTGGCGCAGGCGTTGCAGGATCGCGCTGACGCGGGCGGCCAGCGGTGCGAGCGCCCGACGCCCGCGCCCTCTGCAGCGGACGTGGCCTAGCCCTCCAGCAGGAAGGCCAGCAGGTCGCGCTGGAAGGCCTTGCCGATGGCGCCGTGGCCCTTGCCGGGGTAGAGCACGAGCCGGGCGTTCGGGATGCCGGCGGCCGTCTCCCGCAGGAGGGCCTCCGAGTAGAACCGGTCGTCGGCGCCGTCGATCACCAGGGTCGGCGCGCTGATCTCGGCCAGCCGCTCTCGAAAGGCGTGGACATCCTCGGCCTGGATCGTGACGATCAGATCGGAAGGGTCGCGCGGCGCGGTGAACGCCATCATGTGCGCCGCGAACCAGCGCATCAGCCGGGCGGTGCCACCACCGGGAAACACCAGCGCCAGGATGGCTTCGGAGGCCTGTCGCCAACGGCCCTCGCCTGCTGAGTGCGCCACACGAAGCTGCGCCGCCTTGCCCTCCCTGCCCAGGGTGTGGGCGGTGGCGTGGAGCACCAGCTTGCGCACCAGCTCGGGGTGATCGGCGGCGAAATGTTGGGCGATGGAGCCGCCCGTCGAGGTACCCATCACGTCTACGGCCTGCCCAAAGCGCCGCTCGATCACCGCCGCATAGTCGTTGGCGATGTCGCCCAGCGTGTAGCCCTGGGGAAGGCCCGGCCTGGGCGCCAGGACGTAGGTGGTGAAGGTCTCCCGCAGGAAGCCGTACATGCTCAGGGTCGTGAGGGCGGCCAGCCCCGTCAGGGGCTTGTGCTCGAACACGAGGCCCTGGAACACTACCAGGTTGCGCGGGCCGCTGCCCACCCGGTTGTAGGGCACTCCGTTGGGGAAATACCCGACAGAAGCCCCAGAATCTGCCATGATCAGCCCCCTTTTCGCTCTGGCATGTGCCCTTTCGCGGCGCTTGTAGCGGCCTGTGTTGGTCCCATTCTACCGGCGCGACGAACCGGGCGTCAAGCCGCCGGGGTTACGGGCCATGCTCCAGACGCTCCGAGCAGCGGATCCACGCTGGATTGGGCCCGCGGCAATTGACGAGCCGCCCCTATGCCGGGTAGTATGTACGTCGAGGTTACCGCAGCGAAGAGGGGGCGCACAGGGCCGTGGAGCGCACGCAGAGTCGGCCGCGGCAGGGGCTCGTGATCCTGTATACCGGCAAGGGCAAAGGCAAGACGACCGCCGCCCTGGGGCTGGTGTTGCGCGCCTGGGGCCACGGCATGCGCTGCTGCGTCGTCCAGTTCATCAAGAGCGAGCGCGGGCGCTGGGGCGAGCGACTCGCCGCCCAACGCTTGGGCATCGCCTGGCATACCCTGGGTGCCGGCTTTACCTGGCGCTCCCAGGACCTGGCGCAGGACCGCCGCAAGGCCGAAGAGGGTTGGGCCTTGGCCCAGGCCGAGATCGCCGGCGGCGGCTATGATATAGTGGTGCTGGACGAGTTCACCTACCCGCTGCATTTCGGCTGGCTCGATCCACATGCCGTGGTGGGCTGGCTACAGGCCAACAAGCCGCCCGAGCTGCACCTGGTGATCACCGGGCGCGATGCCGTGGACGAGCTGGTGGCCTATGCCGATCTGGTGACCGAAATGACGGAAGTCAAGCATCCCTTTCAACAGGGCGTCGCGGCCCAGCGAGGCATCGAGTTCTGAACGGCTTGGCATCTGCACCAATGTGAGGAGCGTGGCGAT
The DNA here is from genome assembly GCA_002329325.1 of Anaerolineales bacterium UBA1429. Classification (GTDB taxonomy): domain Bacteria; phylum Chloroflexota; class Anaerolineae; order UBA1429; family UBA1429; genus UBA1429. The sequence continues at coordinate 32,013 of DCTX01000093.1, read as the reverse complement.
GAACGAGATCTATCGGCGAGGAGTAACGGGCGCCCTGGCTCTGCTGCTGGACATGGCCATAGAGCGGGCGTCGGCGCGCTGGTCGCCCACGGCGGGCTCGATCCTGGGCCTGGTGCTGGCCAGGGTGCCCCGGCGCATGCCAGGCAGCGTTGGCCTTTGGGCCGAGGCCGGCCTCTTGAGCACGACCCTCGGCTTGCACCGGCTCGCTGAGTCGGGTGAGCCGGATGAGGCCGCGCCCGAGCCTGCCCAGTCCTTGGCTACCCTGGCGGATACGGCCAGCGAGGAGGTTGTGGCGCCCCTGTGCTACTACCTCGTGGGGGGCCTGCCCGGCGCGATGCTCTATCGGCTGGCCATCAGCATGCAAGAGCAGCTCGGCCCCCGGGGCGCCGAGATCGTGCGCCTGCTGCGGGCGGTCCCCGCGCGCCTCACGGGTGCCCTATTCGTCGCTGCCGCTCACCTGCGCCGAGAGAACGGAGCCCGTGCGTTGAGGATCTGGCGGCGCGATGGCTGGCATGCGCCCAACGCCGAGCGGTTGGGGCCGCGCAGCGCCCTGGCAGGCGCCCTGGGCGTGGAGGTGGCGGGAGAGGGCCAGGACGCCGTTGGCGCCGGCGAGCGTCCGGCGACGGCCGATGACGTAGAGCGCGCGGGAAGGCTGCTGCGCACGTCGGTCGCCCTGGGGGCGGGGCTCATGCTCGGCGTCCCTCTGTTGGCGCGCTTGCGCAAATAGCCCCCGGCAGGCGTTTGACCCGGCCTCAGGGTTGGCTACACTCTGGAGGTTGCGTCGCTGCCCATTCATCCCTGCACACGCAGATCCAGGAGAAAGACCCTTGCCGCGTCTACTGCTCGTACGTCATGGCCTCACCGATTGGAACAGCCAGGGCCGCATCCAGGGCCACACCGAGACCCAGCTCAGCGCCGTAGGCTTGCGCCAGGCCGAGGCCCTGGCCAGGCGCCTGTCCGTCGAAAAGATCGACGCCATCTATGCCAGCAACCTCAACCGCGCCGTCGTCACCGCCCGGACCATTGCCCAACATCACGGCCTGCCCGTCCAGATCGAGCCGCGCCTGTGCGAAGCGGATTACGGCGCTTGGGAGGGGCGCACCATGGGCGAGCTGCGCGAGCAGGATCCCGAGAGGGCCGCGGCATGGCTGAGCGAGCCAACCACCGTGGCGCCCCCCGGTGGCGAGACGCTGGAGGACGTGGCCGAGAGGGTGGCCTCCTTCCTGGAGGAGCTGCGCGCCCGGCCCGATGACGAGCAGATCGTGTTGGTGGGCCACGGCGGCTCGCTGCGGGCCCTCTTGTGCGTGGCGCTCCACATACCCCAGGGCTACTCACGCCGGCTCCGGGTGAGCACCGCGTCCCTCTCCATCGTGGAGATGACGCGGCAGCGCGCCGTCTTGAGCCTGTTCAACGACCGCCACCATCTCTCCGACGATGGCAGCGGCGACCTGTTCATCGTGCTGTAGGAATCGGCCCTCACAAAGGCGGGAGGTAGACGATGCGCGTCCTCAAAGCTGAGCTCATGGCACAGCTACCGGCCGAGTGGCCCGAGTCCCTCTTGTCCTCCATCCAGGCGCGCATCTCTGCCGACGAGCGCGTCATCGTGCTGGACGACGACCCCACCGGCACCCAGACGGTGCATGACGTGCCCGTGCTCACCGAGTGGTCGCAGGAGACGTTGACGGAGGAGCTGCGCCGGCCCGGGACGGTGATCTACATCCTCACCAACTCCCGCAGTGTGCCGGCCGAGCGAGCCCGGGCCATGAACGAGGAGATCGCGACGCACCTGCAGGCGGCCGCCCGGGCCACCGGCCGGCGCGCCACGGTGATCAGCCGCAGCGATTCGACCCTGCGTGGCCACTACCCCGCCGAGGTGCGGGCGCTGCAGCAGGCGCTGGGCCAGCCCGTCGACGCCGTGCTCCTGATCCCCTTCTTCCTGGAGGGCGGGCGCTATACCATCGGCGACGTGCACTATGTCGAGGAAGGCGAGTGGCTCACCCCTGCCGCCGAGACCGAGTTCGCCCGCGATGAGGCCTTTGGCTACCAGCACAGCGACCTGCGCCAGTGGGCCATCGAGAAGCACGGCGGCGCCCTATCGCCGGAGGCGGTCACCTCCATCTCCCTGGATGAGATCCGCCAGGGGGGGCCACGAGCGGTGGCGGCGCGCCTGCGCGCCCTCTCCGGCGGTGCGGTCTGCGCCATCAACGCCGCCTCCTATCGCGACCTGGAGGTGGTGGTGATGGGGCTGCTGGCCGCCGAGGCGGAGGGACGCCGCTTCCTCTATCGCACGGCCGCCTCCTTCGTGCGGGTGCGGGGCGGCATCGCGCCTGCACCCCTTCTGGGCACGAGCGCGCTGGGAGCCGCCGAGGCGGAGTGCGGAGGCCTGATCATTGCGGGGTCCTACGTCAATCGCACCACCCAGCAGATCCAGGCGGCGACCGCGCTGGAGCGGGTTGCGCCCGTCGAGGTATCGGTCCGAGCCTTGCTGAGCGACGACGGCCCGGCCGAGGTGCGCCGGGTGCAGCGTGCTGCGGAGGAGGCCATCCTGAGCGGCCGCGATGCCCTGGTATACACCGCCCGAGAGCGCATCACCGGCGGCGACGAGCAGNNCGAGCAGACGGCGCTGGACATCGGCCGGCGGATCTCCCAGGGCCTGGTGGATATCGTCCGAGGCGTGGGCGCCCGCCCGGCCTGGGTGATCGCCAAGGGCGGCATCACGTCATCGGACATCGCCACCCAGGGGCTGGGCGTGCGGCGGGCATGGGTGCTGGGCCAGGCCATCCCCGGCGTGCCCATCTGGCGCACAGGGCCGGAGAGCCGCTGGCCCGAGCTGGTGTACGTGGTCTTTCCCGGCAACGTGGGCGGCCCCTCTGCCGTGGCGGACATGGCCCGCATCCTGCGGGGCTAGGCCAGCGAGGGTCCGGGCAAGAGCGCTATGCGACCTCGCCCCGGCGAGCCTGCGCGCAGCGGGGGCACGAACAGCCGTCCACCGGCAGCCGGGGAGGCTCCAAAGAGAGGGGCGCGAGGCCCTGGCGGGTCAGCTCGGCGCGGGCCCAGGCGAGCACCGGCCCCAGATCCGCCGACGCCGCCCGATAGTAGACGATAGCGCCATCGCGTCGGTCTGCCACCAACCCCGCATCCCGCAAAGTCATGAGCTGCTGAGAGATATAGGGCTGCCGCTTGCGCAGCACCGCCTGGAGATGGCACACACAGGCCTCACCCTGGCTCAGCAGGGTCATGATCTGCAGGCGCACGGGGTGCGCCAACGCCTTGAGGAGCGTTGCGGCATCCCGAAATCCGACCACGGCGCGTCTGTGAGTCGTTCCGTCTACATTGTCCACAAGCATGAAACCCTCGCTTCCTCACAACGCACCCTCAGAGTCCTCCAGCCAGTCGAGAATCGGGCCCGCTCCATTATAGCATGCCGTTAATCTGACGCTAACCCGGCGTTTGCAGAGCAGAGGCAGACTAGAGGCGGAAGAAGGCGAAAGCAGAAGGAGGAACAATAGTCGCTCGAAATCTCGCCACGCCGGGCCGCGCGCTTGGGGGAGCGATCAGGCGCGCCCTGATGGGAAGCGCCGCGGCCCTCCCGACGGGCTGCCCAGCCCCACTGCGGCGATCCGTGGTGGCAGGAGCTGGGCTGGCGATCGCGATGGCCCCAGGCGATAACATGCTGTTAACCTTGTGTTAATTGGGGCTTTACCTGAGCATGTCATACTCTCTACGGATTCAAGCACAGATCACAAGGAGGCAAGATGCAAGAGTCCAAGTATCTGGAGCGGACGACCTTCGTTCGCAAGGCATGGCGGGCCCTGGATTTCGTGGTGTCGGCGCTGCTCGTTGACACGATCCAGTACCCCAAAGAGTACGAGCGGGCTCGCGAGATCACTCGGTAGCGCCATGTAGCGCGCTTCCGAAAACTGAATAGACCGGCACGGTTGTCGGTCATTCCACGGTCAGCACCAGCGGCTAGGGCGCCGCCAGGGCTGGCTCTTTTTTCTGCCTCCGCTCCTTGCCCCTCGCCCCCACACACGAGCCAGGCGCGTCCCTCCGTTTTTCGGCCCATGCGGTTGACGCCTCCCTCTTGTCGGCATACACTGCGGCAAATACCTGGGAGGAGCGACATGAGCGAATGGAAGTCCGGCTATGTACAGACCAACGGCATCCGCATGCACTACTGGCGCACGGGCGATGGGAGCAAGCCGCCTGTGGTGCTCTCCCACGGCGGCGGCGACGCCGGCCGCTGCTGGACCCGCACAGCACGCGCCCTGGAGGCCGACTATGATGTGATCATGGTGGACGCCCGGGGACACGGCCTCTCGGATGCCCCCGACCAGGGCTACGGCCCAAGGGTCTCCGCCGCCGACCTGGCGGGGCTGATCCGCGGGCTGGGTCTGGAGGCACCCCACCTGATCGGCCACTCCATGGGGGGCGAGATCTCGTCCAATTGCGCCGCCGATTTCCCCGACCTGCCCCGCAGCCTGGTGATCATCGACTCGGGCTTCATCTCCAACGGCGGGCGCTACGCCGTCACCCCGCAGGATGCCGAGGAGCGCATCGCTGGGATGCAGGCCGCCATGCGCGCGATGCAGACGAGCACCCTGGAGGAGCTGATCGCCCGTTGCCGCGTCGAGAACCCCGGCTGGCACGAGGATGAGCTGGAGCCCTGGGCCGAATCCAAGATGCAGGCCTCGCCCAACGGGCGGCTCTTCTTCGCCGAGGCCAAGCGCCCCTGGCAGGAGACGCTGGCCGCCATCCAGTGCCCCGTGCTGCTTTTGGTGGGCGAGCCTCATCTGGAATCCCACACCGGTTGGGATGCAGCCGTCCAGGCCACGGGAATCTGGCGAGAGGGGCAACTGATCCACATCGCGGGGGCCGGCCACAATGTCCAGCGCGACCGCTGGGAGACGTTCATGGCCCGCATCACCGCCTGGATGGCCGCCCACTAGAGCGGCGCTCTGGCCCGGCCGCAACCCGTCACCCCACACTACACACGCTAGGAGAAGGATATGGCGAGCTGGCGCGATGGTTTCGTAGAGACCAACGGCATCCGCATGCACTACTGGCGCACGGGCGATGGGAGCAAGCCGCCCGTGGTGCTCTCCCACGGCGCCACGGATAGTGGGCTGTGCTGGAGCCGCACGGCGCGGGCCTTGGAGGGCAGCTATGACGTGATCATGGTGGATGCCCGGGGACACGGCCTCTCAGAGAAGCCGGCCGAGGACTATGGCCCGCGCCAGTCCGCCGCCGACCTGGCGGGGCTGNNCCTCACCTGATCGGCCACTCTATGGGAGGCGAGATCTCGGCCAACTGCGCCGCCGATTTCCCCGACCTGCCGCGCAGCCTCGTGGTCATCGACTCGGGCTTTATCGCCAACAGCGGCCCGTTCCGCGGTTCGGGCGAGGGCGCCGCTGAGCGGATTGCCCAATCGCGGGCGCACATGCTCGAGACCCAGGCCCTGAGCCTGGAGGAGCTGATCGCCCGTTGCCGCGTCGAGAGCCCGGGGTGGGACGAGGAGGAGCTGGGCCCCTGGGCTGAATCCAAGCTGCAGGTCTCGCCAGAATACGGTCGTTTCTTTGCCCAGGAGAAGCGCCCCTGGCAGGAGATCTTTGCCAGCATCCAGTGCCCCATGCTGCTGTTGGTGGGCGAACCTCACCTGGATTCGCACACCGCGTGGGATGCCGCCGTGCAAGCCACGGGCATCTGGCAGCAAGGGCAGTTGATCCACATCGCGGGAGCGGGCCACAACGTCCAGCGCGATCGCTGGGAGACGTTCATGGCCCGCATCACTGCCTGGATGGCCGCCCACTAGGGGCTACGAGGCCCGCTTCGCCTAGGTGCGATAGTGGGCGTTGATATCCACATAGGCATGGGAGAGGTCGCTGGTCCAGACGGTGGCCTCGGCGCTACCGCGGCCCAGGGCGATGCGAATGGGAATATCGCTCTGGGCCAGGATCTCTGCCGCCCGCTCCTCATCCACCTGATAGGGGCCCGCATCGCGCACCAGCTCCAAATCCCCCACCCACACCCGCACGGCGTTGGGATCCAGTGGCACCCCGGCATAGCCCACGGCGCACACGATGCGCCCCCAGTTGGCGTCCTGGCCATAGATGGCCGTCTTGACCAACGAGGAGTTGGCGACTGCCATGCCCACCTGGCGCGCCTCGGAGAAGCTCGCTGCCTCGGTGATGCGAATCTCGACAAAGCGCGTGGCGCCCTCACCGTCGCGCACCAGGCCCTTGGCCAGGGCGACGGTCACCTGAGTGAGGCCGTCCAGGAAGGCCCCGTACTGGGGGGCGTCGGCAGTCGTGATCTCGGGCATCTCGGCCATGCCGTTGGCCAGCAGCAGCGCCGTGTCGTTGGTGCTCATGTCGCCATCGATGGTGATCATGTTCAGGCTGACCCCCACCGCCGCGGCCAAAGCCTGCTGGGCCGGGCCCGGGGCGATGCGCGCGTCGGTCGTCAGCACCACCAGCAAGGTGGCCATGTTAGGGCTGATCATGCCCGCCCCCTTGGCCATGCCCGCAATAGTGAAACCGCCAGCGTCGGTTTCGACATAGACGGCGGCTTCCTTGGGCACCGTGTCGGTGGTCATGATCGCGCGAGCCGCGCGGTGTCCCGCCTCGACGGTGTCCTCCAGGGCGAGGGCCGCGGCCGCAACGCCCGAGCGCACCTTGTCCATAGGCAGGAGCTGGCCGATGACGCCGGTGGACATGACCATATAGTCATGGGCCGATCCGCCCGTCTGTTGCGCGGCAGCGGCCGCCGTCGCCTCGGCATCGCGCATCCCCTGCTCGCCGGTGCAGGCGTTGGCGCAACCGCTGTTGATCACCACGCCCCGCAGCCCCGCAGGATTGCGCTGCAGCAGGCCCCTATCATAGACGACAGGCGCCGCCTGGAACAGGTTCGTGGTAAAGACGGCTGCCGCCGCGCACGGCCTGGCCGCGTGCACAAACGCCAGATCGGGAGCCCCCTTCGGCTTGATCCCCGCGGCAATGCCGGCGGCCCGGAAGCCTGGGGTCGAGGTGATGGAACCGTCTTCGATAGCGCGCATGCGATGGGCCATGGGCGAGACCTCCTACGCTAGATGGTCGGAACTGGGGGCGAGTATAGGCCCGGCGCCGGGGCGTGTCAACGCGCCCGGCAGCGGCGGAGCGCCCCCTACCCCGCCGGGGGTGCAGGCGGGCGGCGGCTCTTGGCCGCTCTGTTCTTGTGCAACGCCAGGCCATCCAGTAAAATACTGCTGACAGCACGTTCGATTGTCTGAGCCAGGTACAAGGAGGTTCACATGGCCGAGTATCAGTCGAAGGAACAGCTTTACCAGGTGCTGGATCAAGTGGTTGCAGAACTGCAGAAGGACGAGACGTTCCTGTCTCGCATCGCCAATGCCAACGCCTCGCTGGCATTCGTGGTGACGGATCTGGACAACGCCGAGTACGTGCTCTCCTTCTCGCGGGGCACCTTCACCAGCGCCAAGTCAGGTGCTGCCCAGGCCACCATCGGGGTGACCCTGAACTCGCAGACGCTGGACAAGATCCTGAGCGGCCAGCTCAGCGGCGAATCGGCCTACTTTTCGGGCGCACTTCGCCTGCGGGGCGACGAGTGGATGGCGCAGGGCCTGGCCGGCTACCTGAGCTACATGGGCCCTCACTATCGCAAGGCCTCGAGCTAGGCTCCGTGCCAGCAGAGCGCCGAGCGAGCAGCCCTTGACATTCGGACGCGAATCTGCTATTATGACAATGCAAAGCCCCGAGAGGCTAAGGTTCGGACTGGCACCAGTGAGTGGGTCGGGTGGGCGGACAGTTCCTGGGGTAAGACCCAGAGGGCCAAACGTGGCCTAGAGATGGCAGCGAGAGTTGCTGTTTGTAAGCCATCAAACGAGTACGACAGTTCGCTGAAGGAAAGTGAGACCCACTTGGTCTGGCGGAGGAGACACTCCATAAAAACGAAGTGGTGCAAGCCTACGAAGCGCGGTCACTTGGGGCTTTGCTCTTTGCCCGGGGTCGCTCTCGGCCGAGAGGCCAAGCGGCGGCCCGTTTTGCTGTATCGGGCCGCCCGGCTCGCGTGCATTGACAATGCGCTCATCGCGCCTATAATCCCGCCAGAGATAGACCAAAAGACACCCTGGTCAGGAGCCTGAGCGGGCTATATGCAAGTTGACAGCCAGCAGCCTCGCCCCATCCGTAACCCGGAGGTCCCCCGCGAGGCTATCGAGTTCGCCCACCCAAGCGAACAAGAGTTCGCCAGTATCCTCGACTTTTTCGGCATCCGCTGGCAGTACGAGCCCTACACCTTTCCCCTCCGCTGGGATGAGCAGGGCACCGTGATCGAGGCCTTTTCCCCCGATTTCTACCTGGTGGATCAGGGCCTCTTTGTGGAGCTCACCACCCTGCGGCAAAAGCTGATCCGCATCAAGAGGCGCAAGGTCCGCCTGTTGCGCACCCTCTACCCTGAGGTGCAGATCAAGCTCTGGAACCGCAAGGACTTTGAGTGGATGCTGCGGCGCTTTGGCATCGAGGACCAGTCCGACGACCTGGTGGGCAAGCAAGCGCTGGAGAACGCCCATGACTGAGCCGGCGGCCCCCAGGATGCTGGAGCGGATCGAGCGCGTGGTCCTTTCCGAGGCCGAGATCCGCGCCGCCGTGGCGGCCATGGGCGCCGAGATCAGCCGCGACTATGCCGGGATGCGCCCCGTGCTGGTGGGCGTGCTCAACGGCGTCGCCCTCTTTATGGCCGACCTGCTGCGGGCCATCACCATCCCCGTCGCCGTGGACTTTATGGCCATCTCCCACTATGGCGCCACCGCGACCACCGGCACCGTGCGCATCGTCAAAGACCTGGACGAGTCTATCAGCGGTCGGCACGTGCTCTTTGTCGAGGACGTGATCGACACCGGCCTGACGCTGGACTATCTCCTGCGCACCTTGCGGACGCGGCAACCCGCCTCGCTGCGCGTCTGCGTCCTGTTCGACCGCCCCTACCGGCGCCTGATCAACATCCCCCTGGACTATCGCGGCCTCGAGCTGCCCGACGAGTTCGTCGTGGGCTATGGGCTGGACATGAACGGCTACTACCGCAACCTCCCGTTCGTCGCCACCCTCAAGTCGAGCCCGGAGCGCCTTGCCTGACGCCATGGCCCGCCGCGGCGGGCTCTTCTGCTCCCGATGTCCACTCTTTACCCTTCATTAACGTAAATTACTTGTAAGAACGAGAAGCAGTGTAAAAGACGCACAAAACCTGCCAATGCAACGCGCCTCTTGGGCGGCGGAGAAACCGTCTGAGGCGCGTTTTCCGTGCCCATAAAACCCTATAGCGTCCAATGTTCCTGGAATATACCGCAATATACAATATCGTATTTACGTATCCTTTACAGTGAGGGGCTATGTACCTATCAGAAAGAGACAACATACGTAAAGTATACATAAAAGTTGCGTTGCCACCCCACGAAGGGTTATGATTATGTCAGAGAACAATAGTCCTCCGTGGGACACGCTCCCGCAGCCATCGCCCAGGCTGCCGGGCGGGGCCCTTCGAGAGCAAGAGCAACGAAACACTGAGGGATTCCCATGATACCTTCTGCATCAGGCGGCAGTGTACGGCGCACATGGCTTTCCATAGCCGCAGTGTTTTTGGCGGTCTGTCTTCTGCTGAGCCACCTGCCCTCTCGAGCCCAGGGGATCGTGAGCTCGCCGCGACCGGCATCCGGTCGCATCGCGCTTCCTGTGCCCCAGGCCGTCACGCCGGAGATCGTGTCCACCCCCATGGGCGACCTGGTCACCTTGAGCGAGACGGCGCTCAACGTCGTCCCCGGCGAGCCGCAGCTCCCGGTGACGGTCCTGCGGGTGCTCTTGCCCCCCGACGCGCTGGCCGACTCGGTGCGGGTCGAGCTGGTGGATGCCGCCTGGGCTGACCTGCCCGATCGTGTGGATGTCCGGGCCGCGCCTCCCTTCGCCGCCTCGGACCTGGAGGGGACGCCCGAATGGGGCGATCACGAGGCCGACGCCTTTCGCGACGGGCGCCTGATCGCCATCTATGAGCAGGACGCCTTCTGGCCCACCCACCCCATCGGCGCCGTCTCCGTGGGGAGCCAGCGAGGTTGGCTGGTGCTCGAGCTGACCTACTGGCCGCTGGCCTACAATCCCGTCCAGGGGACAATGCGGCAGTTGACGGCGGGGACGCTGCAGATCACCTACCAGAGTTCGGGCACAGCGGGCCGCGTTCTGGATGCCGCCAGCGAGGCGGCCTGGGCCTCGCTCTCGCCCAGTCTGCTGAACCCCGACGCTCGCAGCGTCTACACCGAAGGCGCCCGTGGCGTCGAGCAGAGCCCGGATTCCGGCGAGCCGCTGGCCTCATCGGTGAACGATTATGTCATCATCACCACGGCGGCCATCGTAGCCAACAGCCCCCAGCTTGCCGCCTTTGTCCAATCCAAGCAGCAGGCCGGGCACAGCGTCAAGGTCGTTACCGAGGGAGCGGCGAACACCAGCACGACTTATGTGAGCGGCGCCTCGGCGGCCGCCCGCGCCGACAACATCCGTAGCTGGCTCGTTGGGCGGTATGCCTCCGAGGGCATCCAATACGTGCTCCTGATCGGCAACCCCAGCACAACTACCTTTGACAGCGCCACCAGCGTGCCCATGAAGATGACTCGTCCCTCCGGCAACACCGCGACGGACATGTACTACTCGGACCTGTCGGGCACCTGGGACCTGAACAGCAACGGCGTGTATGGCGAGTACAGCGACATCGGCACCGGCGGCATCGACCGCCTGCCCGAGGTGTACGTCGGGCGCGTGCCATACTATGGCTCGTACGCCGAGCTGAACAGCATCCTGGGCAAATTCGTAGCCTATCAGGCGGCTGGCGGCGACCTCTCGTGGCGGCAGCGCGCCTTGATCGCGGCTGCCATCTCGAACCACGGCCCGCAAGACAACAACAACGACGGCGTCATCAGCAGCTATCCGACGGACTACTCGCTATCGCATCGCACCTTTGGGGCGGATTGGGGCGAGGAGATCAAGGGCATCGCGACGGGCGCCGGTCTGGGCGCCTACACCCTCTACGAGAAGGAGGGCGTCTACTCTGACGGGTCAGCCTATCCCCTGACGACGGCCAGCGCTCCCCTGAACACAAGCAACATGGTCAGCGCGTGGCAGCAAGGTTACGGCATCGTGACATGGTGGGCCCACGGGAGCACCTCCGGCGCCTATCGTCGGATCTGGGCCCACGACACAACGCGGGCCGATCATATCACCCAATACAGCCAGGAAACCCAGACCACGGCCTTCTTCACCACCTCGGAGGTGGGCCAACTGAACAACGCCCGCCCGTCCTTCGTGCTGCAGGTGGCATGCACCAACGGCTCCCCCGAGTCGAGCGCCAATCTGGGGTACCGGCTGCTGGTGAACGGGGCCGTCGGCACCGTCAGCTCGTCGCAACTCAGCTACTACAGCCCCGGCTCGTGGCCCTACTATGGCATCTATGGTCTGGGCGACAATGCGACCCTCTCCTACATGGCCCTGGATCGCATGCTCAACTATGGCGAGAACATCGGCGTGGCGCTGGCCTACTATCGGGCCAATACCATGCTCCTGGGCAGCTCCCAGTACTGGCAGAACATGGTCGTCGCGAACCTGTATGGCGATCCTTCGCTCTCGCTCTCGTCCAGCGGCATCGGCTGCTCCGTGGCGCCGCCGACGCCCGCCCAGCCGTACCCCGCCAATGGCGCCCTGGCCGTTGATCTGGACACCGACCTGATCTGGTCGGGTGGCCCGGGCTGCTCCGGCGAGACGGTGACCTACGATGTCTACATGAGAGCCGGGAGTGGCCCGGAGACGCTGGTCTGCAACGACACCGAGTCTCTCGGGTGCGATCCGGGCGTCCTGCTGGAAAGCACGACCTACTCCTGGCGGGTGGTGGCCCAGGGCATAGGCGGGCAGACCGCCAGCCCCACGTGGACCTTTACCACCGAGACAACGCCCTGCGCGCTGGCGCCCGAAGAGCCCAACGACCCTGTCCCGGCTGACGGGCAGACGGGCGTGGCCCTCGATACGCTCCTCCTCTGGTGCGGCGGGCATCCGTGCGATGGGGAGCAGGTCACCTACGACGTCTATCTCGAGGAGAGCACCGATCAGCCCACCCTGCTGGCGTGCGCCGGGACAGACGAGCCGCGGTGCGACCCGGGGCCGCTCAAGGCGGGCACCCAGTACGCCTGGTACGTGGTGGCCATGGGGTTGAACGGGCCCGTGATTGGGCCGGTGTGGACCTTTGACACCGCCGTGTGCGCCATACCTGGGGCTGTGGCACTGGACGCGCCCCAGAATGAGGCGCATGTGGAAGGGGGTCAGCCGCTACAGTTGCGCTGGCAAGCCACCGAGGGCGCGCGCCGCTACCTGATCCAGATCGCCCGCGACCCGTCCTTTGCCGATCTGGTGGTAGATCAGCAGACAAGCGACACTGTCCTGACTCTGGGCTCCACGGTGCCGAGCGGGACGTACTACTGGCGCGTGCGGGTGGCCGAGACCACCTTGGGCTGCACCGTCGCCGGCGATTGGTCGGAGATTCGTAGCCTGGAAGTGGAAGCCAACGGCATGCGCTTTATGGCCTTTGTACCGGTGACTTTGACAAAGTAACGCAGGCACCCTCTCTCTCGCACGGGCTTCGGGAGGTTCTCCCGAAGCCCGTGTCCGTTCTCAGGTGCGCCGAGGCTCAGCGCCTCCGCGCGCTGCGAGCCACCAGCACACCCAGCACCAGAAGCGCCACCACCACCACACCGCCCAGCGATAGGAGCGGCACTGTCAGGATCCCCACGTCGAGGGCCGCCGACGGTTCGGGGGGCGCCTCGATGTTCACCGTGGGCCGCACCGTGGGCGTAGGTTGTGCCGTGGGCGTCGGCTGCGGCGTGGGCGTGGCGATCAACTCGGGCGCAGGCGAGGGCAGGGCCTCGCGCGGCGCCACCTGTCGGCGCATGTGCAGCAGTGCCGTCGACGCCTGTTCCGCGTCGTCCTCCTGGACCTGGCCGTGCAGCACCACCTCCAGGTTGCCGTTCAGAGGCTCCAGCGCCAGCCAGGCCCCATCGGCGGAGAGGACCGCCCTGGGGAGGAGATGGGCGTTCTCGAGGCGCCACTGCTCGCTCTCCGAGTCCCAAAGCGCCTGGATCAGCTCGGGATGGCCCTCGGCATCGAGTTGCGGGCCCACCAGGTACACCAGCCCCATGCCATCGCTGACGGCGTCGGCCGTGCCGGCCAACCGGGAGAAGCCGCGCACCCGCATCGGCAGGCTCCACTCCTCACCACCGTCAACGGTGTGGCTATGCCACACGCCATAGGCGGCGCCCGCCTCCTGCCACAGCAGGTGCACCTCGCCCGGCCCGGCTACCAGAAGCTCGGGCGCCAGGAGATGGCCCTCGGCGACCAGTTTCGGCGCAGACCACGACACGCCGCCATCAGTCGAGCGCGCCATATAGAGCGCCTCGGCCCGCGGCGCGCCTCCCGTCAGCGCCAGGCGTAGCCAGGCCGCGTACAGCGTCCCGTCGTAGCCAACGGCCAGCGTAGGCTGGTCGACCATCGCCCAGCCGGCCTCCTCGGCGTTGAAGGCTGGCACGACGGGCGACCAGGTGGCGCCGCCATCGCCAGAGTGGGTGTAGTAGATGCCCCGTTCCTGGTTGATCGGCACGGCATAGAGCACGTGCAGTCCCCCTGCCAGATCTGCCCGTATCTGAGGATGGGCGGCCACGGCGCTGCGATCGGTGAGGGGGGCGGGCAGCCAGATCGGTTGCGGCCAGCTCGAGGCGGCGTACGCATCGGCCGCAAAGGCCGCCGCATACTGGATCCGCCCGCCTGTGCCGCCCGACCACACCGCATGCAGCCGCTGGCCCACCAGGGCCAGGCTGGGGTGCTCGGCCCCGCCTTCCTGGGGCGTGATTACGGCGCCAGGCTGGGTCCAGCGCCCGTCGGCGTAGCGCGTATACCAGAGGGCGCGCCCCGCCTCTCCTTCCTGCTGGCTCACGCTCCAGAGGACGTGCACGCGCCCCTGGGCGTCGCTGGAGACTGTGATCTCCCGGTCGTGCGGCTGCACGCTGCCGATGAGCTCCACATCGGACCATACAGGCGCCGCGACTTGAGCCCAGTCGTCACCGGCGGCCTCACGAGAGATCGCCCAGAGGTCGCCTTCAGTGCCCAGGGCCAGGGCGGTGAACCGATCGGCTGCAAGGACACCCTGCAGGCGTCCCCAATCGCCGCTGCGCCCCCCCACCGGGCCCTGCGGCCCAAAGCCGAGGGTCTGCGGCGCCGACCAGCCGCCCTGTGAGGCTCCGTCGCCGCGCCACTNNGCCACAGCGCCACCGTCAAAGTGTCTCCGCCGATGCCCGCCAGCAGCAACGCTGCCTGGCCGTCCGAGGTCTGTAGCGTCAGGCGTTCGCCACCGGATAGGGGCACAGCGATCTCCGGCAACACGCTGGTCGGGGGCCCCGCGACCTGGCCGGCGGCGTCAATGCGCACCTGCTGCAACGCGCCCGCACCGCTGCCCGCTGTGGCCTCAAAGAGGAGCAGGGCTCCATCGGGGAAGGCGGCCAGCAACGGCGAGCGCGCGCCGAGCTCGGGTGACGCCAAAGATGCGGGGACAGACCAGCTCTGCCCGCCGTCCTCTGAGTGGGCCCACAGCAGCTCGCGAGACTCGGCGTCGTCCCAGGCGGCATAGACGGCGCCCCCCGCTGCAGCCAGGGCGGGATGGGCGTTGGCGCCCGCGGGCCCGACCCCCGCAGCGAACTCGCGCAGCGAGACGGGCTCCGACCAGGTCGCCTCGCCGGGCGCGATCCACCGGATCTCCAGGCCCGCCGGGCTATCGCCCTGGGCGGGATGCTCGTACAGCACGTACATAGCGCCCTGATCGTCGGCGGCGGCCCGCCACGCCGTCGCCACGGCCACGTCGTTAGGCTCGGCCCAGGCGTGGGCGCCCATGGTCAGGCTGCTGTGGCGCAGTTCGGCTGGGTCTCCCTCCGACCAGAAGGCATGCACCTTGCCGACGCCGTCGCTGACGAACACGGCCCCCAGCGGCGGCAGCCAGCTCTGCTGGCTGGGCAACACATAGGCGCTGGCGCGCTGCGGCTGCAGCCACGTCACGCCGTCGAACCAGGCGCTGGTGAGCCCGTCAAAGGCATGCCACCAGAAGGCCTGCAGTTGCCCGTCCGGCCCGGCGACGATCTGCGGCCCCGCGCCCGCCAACGAGGGTAGCGCAGGCGCGCTCTCCGCGACCGGGGGCGCCGTCGGCTCCGCCTCGGCCGCCGGCTCTGGCGCCGCTCCGGGAATGATCAAGTCCCGGCCCACCAGCAGGACATTCGTCTCCGTGATGCCGTTGGCTGCGGCGATCTCGTCCACCGAGACGCCATAACGCTCCGCCAGCACGGCGAGGTTGTCGCCCTCGGCCACGACGTGCCGCACCTCCTCTGGCGCGGGCGCCACAGCAGGCGCCTCGGGGGCAGGCGCTTCCGCCGCGGGAGGCAGCGCGTCGACCAGGGGGACCGCGACGACGCCCGATTCGGCCAGTTGCACGGGATCATCCCAGCCGGCCTCCTCCGACCCCGCCGGGGTCACCCAGGATGCCGTCTCCGGATAGGTCCAGGCCAGCTCTGCCAGGTGCGCCCCCAGCAGCCATACATCGCCGTTCTGATCGGAGCCGACGAGGGCGAGCTCGCCGTCTCCATGGACGGTCGCTTGCCAGGTCCCTACCTCGGTGGCGACCTGAGCATCGAGATCGCGCACAGGGTACCCAAGACGCATCAGGCTGGACCACCCGGCCTGGGCAGGACCCTCAGCCGTGCCGGGCTGCCACACGGCCAGGAGCGGCCCATCGGCCTGGCCCCCCGCCGCCAGAAGCACATTGCCATCCGGCAGGCTCTGCAGCGTGACCTGCGCCGCCGCCCCTCCCAGGCTGGCAAACGCCCGCTCCGGCGCCGTCCAGTTCCAGCCGCCATCCTCAGAGCGCTTGGTCATCAGCGTCTTTTCGCCCGCCGTGGTGGTGCCCTGCCAGACCATCAGCACGTTGTCGCCGGCTCCCAGGGCGATCTGCGGCCGCGTCGCCGTGCGGTCGCCCGGATCCACCAGGTGAGGGCGCGACCAGCTCTCGCCCCCATCCCAACTCCAACTGTAGAGCGCCCGACCGGTGCCGGGCTCGTTCCAGGCGACAAAGAGCCGTCCATCCTCGCCCGGCGTCAACTGCAGATGGGTATCGGTCTGGGATGCCATGCGCACATAGAGCGACTCGGCCACCAGCGACCACTCGCTCCAGGTGGCGCCGCCATCCTCGGAACGCATGTAGTAGAGGCCGGGCTGGGTGGCCCCTGCCCGGCCCGGGTACATGATCGCCAGATGGATCACGCCATCGGGGCCGGTGACGCTGCGCCAGGCCGAGGCGCCCGGCGCGATGGTGCGCGCCTCGGACCAGCTACCGCTCCCCAGGGTGGCGCTCGCCTGGCGAAGAGGGCGCTGCGCCGCTGCCGTCGTGCCCAAGAAGAAGGCGTTCACGCGCCCGGCGTTGTCGCCGGCAACGGTGCCCGGCGAGCGCACCGTCACCCGGGTGATAACGCCCGTCTCCTGGTTGACGTTCGGCTGCCCGTCGGCATCGTACGAGATATCGCTGATGGGCACGGGTTGCGGCGTCTCCCAACCCTCGGGGCCAAGGCTCGAGAGCGTCAGACCATCGAACTGGTCCCACCAATAGGCATACAGGACGCCGCCCTCGCCCTGCACCAACTGGGGCGCAGAGGCTGCCCCCGAAAGCGACAGGTTCACGGGGCGATTCCAGGACGCTTCCTGCGCGGCCACCGGACAACTAGCCCAGGGCTGCAGGATCAGCGTCAGCGCCATCAGACCGAGGGCGAGCCGATAGAGAAACCTCATAGCCTAGACCACACTCCTCATCATCGTGATACGTACGCCCGCGCTAGGGCTCCAGGGGTGGCAGGCCGGCCCGCCGCCTGGCATCGGCGGCGCGTTGCTCGGCTCCCCCCTGCCCCGGCTGCAATCTGGCCACCGCCTCGTAGGCATAGGCCGCGCGTTCCCAATCCTCCGACACCCAGTACCGCGACCAGGCCTGGCCCTCCAGGCGGGCAGCCGCCCATGGCAGCCCGGCGACGGTCTCCGTCGCCTCGGCAACATAGCCGTTGGCGACCAGGGCATCGCCATAGAGCAGACGCGTGGGCGTGTCGCGATGCCCCGCATCCCAGGAAACCTGCATCAAGGCCAAGGCTTGCCCGTACGCGCCCCGCGCCAGGGCGATGGCCGCCAGACGGCGCCGGGCCGTCGGATGGCCGGGCCATGACGCCGCCCGCTCCAGGTGCGCCTGGGCCGCTGTCAGATCCACCTGGCGGCGCACCTGGTCCAGATTCGGTTCGTCAAAGTGCAGCGGATCATACACCTGCAGCTCCGCCTGGGTCTGGGCCACAGCCCCTAGGTTCGCATGCCAGGCCGCCATCGGCCTGCCCAGGGTGATGGCCAGCGCCCCGACCACGATCACTGCCAGAGAGCTGAGCCACTCCCAGGAGCGCGGGCCCGTCCGGGCGTGCTCCTTGCTGTGGGCCGCCTCTCGCGCGGCCAGGGAGGTGGCCGCCACCATGATGCCATGGGGCACGAACAGGATCAGCACGCCGCGACTGCCGTACAGCACATTGTCGAATACGCCGTGCACCGTGATCGCCACAAGGGAGACGAGGCAGGCCTCCATCACCCGCCCGAGCCCGCTGCTGGCCACCCGACGCCAGCGGGCAAAGCGGGCCACAGCCACCGCGCCGAGCAGCATCAGGGCTGCCAGCCCCATAATACCCTGTTCCGCCAAAACGTCGATCCACATGTTGTGGCTGTACACGATGTATCCCACGTGGATCAGGAGGGTATAGACAGACAGGGGGATGGAAAAGAGCCCCAACCCGACCCCGGTGTAAGCATAGTCCTGGGCCAGGATCAGGCCGTTCCGCCAGAGCTCCAGCCTGCCGGAGAGCGCCTCTGCGCCGGGAAGGCCCAGGGTGAGGATGGCATAGCCACCCAGCAACGCTGTGAGGGCCAGAGCCACGCTCAACAGCCCGCCCGCCAGGAGCTGGCGGCGCCAGCGTTCCGGCTCGGCGCTGGGCGCGCCGCCCGCCCAACGCCACAGGCCCCAGAGCAGTGCGCCCGCGCCCAGCCCCAACCAGGCCCCCCGCGAGACGCTGAACAGCAGCCCCAGCGCCGCCAGCGCCACGGCAAGGCCGCACAGCGTGCGCAGCAAGGGCGTCCAGCGCTCAAAGGCATGTCCCAGCCAGGTGCGCGGGCGAACGCTCAGCAGGGCGAGGGCCAAGGGAAGCAGCGCTGCAAGCATGCCCCCGACGACGTTGGGCGTGATGCGGTGGCCAGCGACGTCGGGCAGGGCCGCCGAGAGCGCCTCGCCCAACCGCGTGACTGCCGCCACCTTGACGGCATGCGCCGCCCAGTCGTTTGTCAGGATAAAGAACACCGCCAGGCAGGCCGCCAGAGCGGCCAACAGGCTCAGGGCCACGTAGAGATGGCGCCGCGTGGGTTGGTGGGCCAGGGCAGCGGCCAGACCGATCCCACCCAACAGTAAGCCTAGCTTGGCCAGAGCGATCTGCCGGTCGTAGGCGGCCCACACAGAGGCCCCGGCTGAGAGCAGGAACAGGGCCAGGCAGAGGGCATAGCCGGTCTGTCCGGGGGTCCGGCCCCGCCTGCGCCCGTGCGCCACCCAATGGAGCGGCCAGAGGGCCGCCACCAGCACGACGGGCCACAGGCCGACGCCCGTCTCCTGAAACCAGACAGCCCCGCCCGTTCGGTACCAGAGGGCCGCGGCGGCCAACGCCAGCGCCAACTCCAGGTACGGGAACAGCATCCTCAGCCTTCCCGTGGGCGACCGCTTTGCCTTGGTCATCGAGAGTTCGCCCCCCGCACCCAGCCCAGGCTCTCCCAGCCGATCTCCACAGCCGCTCGCCAGAGGCGCGGGCTGCCCAGCAGCATCTTGAGATAGGTCCACAGCGGGCGGGGGCGCAGCGCCCAGGCGCGAAAGGCCCGCTGCGCCCAACGCTCCAGCTCCTCTGCAGAGAGATCGGGGTAATCCAGCACCGTGGAGCGGTCCATGTCCACATCTTCCCAGCGGGTGCCGGGCCGGAACCAGCCGTTCTCCACCACCTCAAAGAAGAAGGGCGTGCCGGGGTGCGGCGCGGCGATGTGGAACAGCACCAGGTCCAGGGGCAACGCCTTGGCCAGGGCGATGGTGCGCTGGATGGAAGCGTCCGTCTCGCCCGGCAGGCCGATGATAAAGTATCCCCAGTTGCGGATGCCCGCCTCGTGGGCCCAGCCCACCGCGCGGCGTATCTCCTCCAGCGTAGTGCCCTTGTGCATGCGGCGCAGCATCTCCTGATCGCCCGACTCGATGCCCCAGGAGATCATCCAGCAGCCGCTGCGGGCCATGAGCGCCAGCATCTCTCGATCCACATAGTCCACGCGGCTGTTGCAGGTCCAGCGCACCTTGAGATTGCGGTCCAGCAGTCCCTGGCAGATGCCCATCACGTGCTCGCGATTGAGGGTGAACAGATCGGCGTACATATGGATGCTGTGCACCCCCAGCCCGACGAGTTGCTCCACCTCGGCCAGCACATGCTCTGGCGAGCGAAAACGCACCGAGCGCCCATAGGAGACGTGCTTGATGCAGAAGCGACAGCCCGCCGGGCAGCCCCGGCTGGTGACGACAAAGGAATAAGGGCCTTTGACCAGGGGAGCGCGGTAGCGGCGCAGGGGCAGCAGATCGTGGCGGGGCAACGGCAGGGCGTCCAGATCGGCCATCAGCGCCCGAGGCGCGTTCACGGCCACCTGCCCCTCGCGTCGCCAGGCCAGGCCCGTGATGCTCGCCAGTCGGTCCGTCAACGAGTCTCCTCGCGTCGTCACCGGCGCCCACGTCGGATCCGCCTGGCGATAGAGACCCGCCAGCGACCGGGCCAACCCGGCGTCGGCCCGCTCCAGGGCCAGCCACGAGCCGTCTCCGGCGCCCTGGCGCGAATCGAGCGCGTCCACCAGCTCGCGGAGGGTCAGCTCCGGCTCGCCGCAGAGCACGTAATCGAGGGCGGGATAGGCTTCCAGCGTCGCCGCAGGCATGGGGGTCACGTGGGTGCCAAAGGCGATGGTCCTAGCTCCCCGGGCCCTGGCCATGAACGCACCGTACATGTCGTTCTGCAGCGTGGGCGCCGTCGCCTGGGTCACATAGTAGCGGGGCTGCAGCCGGTCCAGCAGCGCCTCGAATGCGCGCCACGACATGCGCTCGGCAATGGCATCCACCACGGTCACGCGCCGCTCGGGGAATAGGGCCGCCATCTGCGCCAGGTCGGCCTGGGGCCAGATCATGCCCTCGCGAGAGCGGCGGCCCACCCGATGCTGGCTGCGGATCCAGATGCCGCCGTCGGGGGCCGGCGGGTTGGCAAAGAGGATGTCAATCGCCTCGGGGCCACGGTGCGCGTGAGCCGGGCCACCCAGATCGGCACGCGGGGGCGCCTCGGCGTGCACCCGCTGGACCGTGCGCGTCCCCAGATTGTCGCTCACAGGGCCTCCGCTCCCGGGCCGCACTCGAGATCGGCGCGCGCCAGCTCCTGGCGATGGCTCAGCTCCTCCAAGACGCGCATGATCACCCAGAAGATAAGCAAGTGCATGCCCAGGATGACCAGCATGGTGCCCGCCAGCAGGTAGAACCAAAGGCGCTCGATGGGCCAGCCGTTGACGCCCAGCACCAGGCTGAGGATCCCGGCGCCCAGCCCGCCGGCGCTGGCCAGAAGCCCCATCCACCAGAAGTGGCGGTCCAGCGGCGGTTGAAAGATGGGCTTGCCAAAGAGCCCCCGCTGCACCGGGCGCGTGTGAAAGAGGGCCACCAGGTAGTTGAAGGTGGCGCCCAGGGCAAAGAGGTCAAAGCCCACCACCACGCCAAAGGCCGCCAGGAAGGTGCCACCCACGCCCAGGGGCCCCAGCGTCGTGACGCCCGAGAGGCGCATGGCCACCAGGGCGAGGCCGATCAGGGCGCCCAGCACGAACAGGGCAAACCCCAGTCCACCCAGCAGCCGCGCCGGGTTGTAGGTCATCACCGTCCAGAGGATGGTGCGCATGAAGCGCATGCCATCCTGGACGATCTTGAGCTTGGAGCGCCCCTGACGCTCCTGGTACGGGATGGGGATCTCGCGCAGGCGCAGCCCTTCGTGAATCGCCCGCGTGCTCATCACCGGCGTAAAGTTGAGGCCGTCCGGCAGGGGGTAGAGCCGCTCCAGCGATGCTCGCCGCAAGACGCGCATCCCGCTGGCGGGGTCCACCACCCGGCGGTTCCCCAGCAGCGTGACCATGCTGGACCAGATCAGGTTGCCCACCCGGCGCATGAGGGGCATCTCGCTGGCCGCACCCGACCGGCGAGACCCCACCACCAGGTCGGCCCCCTCCCCCTCCTCCATGGCCTGGCAGAGGGAGGGGAAATGCTCGGGAGGGTAGGTGCCATCGGCGTCCAGGAAGGCGAGCCAATCGCCCTGCGCGGCGGCAAAGCCGGTCTTGAGGGCGGCGCCATAGCCGCGGTTGCAGCCGTGGCGCACCAGGCGGACATCGGCGTAGCGCGCCACGACGTCGCACGTGCCATCGCTAGAGCCATCGTCCACCACCAACAGCTCGAGCCCCACGTCCATGTCGGCCAGCGCCGGCGAGACGCCCAGGACGCGCTCGATGATGGCGGCGATGCCGTCCTCTTCGTCGAGCGCGGGAATCACCACCGAGAGCAGATGCCCCTCGGTGCGGTCGATCTGCGAAGGCTGGACGACAGATCCGGTCATGAGATTACTCGCTCCTTGGCGCGCAAACCGCGCTGTTAGCTCAGGTAGACCTGCTTGCCGTGAATATGGTCGCTGCCATCGATCGGGCGCAAGACCCTGGCAGGCACCCCGCCCACCAATGTGTGGGCCGGCACATCCTGGGTGACCACGGCCCCGGCCGCGACCACCGCGCCCCGCCCGATATGCACGCCATCGGTGATCACCGCGCCGGAGCCGATCCAGACATCGTCCTCGATCACGATCCCCTCGGCGGTAAGCCCCTGGACGACGAACGGCCGCTGGGGATCGTCAAAGACGTGATTGACGGCCACGATCTGGACCAGGGGCGAGGTGTACACCCGATCCCCGATGGTGACGCCGCCCTGCCCCCGAATCACGTTGTACTCGCCGATCAGGCTATCCCGCCCGATATGGATATGGGCATGGGGCAAGCCGCGAAAGTTGTACGTGTGCAGCACGCTGCCGTGCATCACCAGGCTGCCAGCGCCGATGCGCACGCCCTGGGGGCACGCATGGACATAGACGCCCTCGTCCAGGTAGGCGCCCCGCCCCAGCCGAATCTGGCTGGCAAAGCGCAGGCGCACCCCGCGCTCGATGGCTGCGTTGCCCTCCATGCGCAGGATGAGGCGGTAGGCCACCGCCCGCAGCCCGATCCCGAGGAGGGTGGGCACCCAGCCCAAGAGGGCCTGCACCGCCTGCTCGAGGAGGTAGCGCCCCAGGCCATCGGCCTGGCGCCGCAGGTAGAGCCCCACCCCTCCCGAGATGCGGCCCGCCTCAGAGTCGGTAGAGGCGCGCGGATCCATCATATTGGGCCACGTCTATGGCGTTGCGCGTGTCAAAGATCATCCGGGCGTGGGCAGCGACGCGCGCCCAGTCATAGCTCGAGTGCGCCGTGTGGATCAGGACGCAATCCGCCGTCGCCAGCGCCTCGTCGCTCAGGGCCACTCCCGCCAGGTCGGGCGCCTCCGAGAAAACGATGCGGGCGATGTACGGATCATGGTAGCTCACTTCTGCGCCCCGCTCCCGCAGCAGTTCGATCACCGTCAGCGCCGGGCTCTCGCGCAGATCGGCCACGTCCGGCTTGTAGGTGACCCCCAACAGCAGGATGCGGCTGCCCCGCAGGGGTTTGGCCTCGTCGTTCAGCGCGTCCTGCACCCGCTGCACCACATAGCGCGGCATCTCGCTGTTGACCACGTCCGCCAGCTCGATGAAGCGGGTCTGCACGCTCAGGGCGCGCATCTTCCAGGTGAGGTAGAGGGGGTCAATGGGGATGCAATGGCCGCCCAGGCCCGGCCCCGGGTAGAACGGCGTGTAGCCAAAAGGCTTGGTGCTGGCGGCGGCGATGACCTCCCAGATGTCCAGGCCGATCCGATGGCAGATCTGGGCCATCTCGTTCACCAGGCCGATGTTGATGGCGCGATAGGTGTTCTCCAGGATCTTGACCATCTCGGCCGTCGCCGGGCTAGAGACGGGCACCGTGCGCTCGACGATGGCGCCATAGAGTGCGACGGCTAGCTCCAGGCCGGCCGGTGTGGCGCCGCCCACCACCTTGGGCGTGTTGCGGATCGTGTACACCTTGTTGCCGGGATCCACCCGCTCAGGAGAAAAGGCGACGAACACGTCCTGGCCGACGACAAAGCCGTTTTGCTCCACCAAGGGCAACAGGATCTCCTCGGTGGTGCCTGGATAGGTGGTGCTCTCCAGCACCACCAGCATCCCCGGATGCATGGCCTTGCCCAGGCTCTCCGCCGCCTTGACGATGTAGGAGATGTCCGGGTCCTTGCCTTTGCTGAGCGGCGTGGGAACGCAGATGATCACCACGTCGGCCTGGGCCAGCGGCCCGGTGGTGGAATCGGCCCGCAAACGCCCGGCCTCCACCTGCGCCGCGACGGCCGCCCCGGCCACGTCGCCGATGTAGCTCTCGCCCCGGTTCACGGCGGCGCACTTGGCCTCGTTGGGGTCGATCCCCGTCACGCAGAAACCCGCCTCGGCCAGAGCCAGGGCCAGGGGCAACCCCACGTAGCCGAGGCCCATGACGGCGACGCGGGCCTCGCGGGCGTCAATGCGCCGGCGGAGCCCCTGCCAGTGGCCAGCCTCGCCGCTCTCGATATATGTCATCGGACTCCTTCTCTCGGCCCTCTCCACACCTGCAAACGCTCTCTTGTGAATCAATGCGCGTATGGTAGCACCGCCCCATCTCCATGTCAAGGCTGCGCCTTTGCTTTTGTCATTCATCAATGATAATGTCNNGACATTTTCACTGATTGACAACAGGCTGCGCCTTTGCTTTACCCCCTGTTATGGTAGAGCTGGCTATTTGGCGCCCTCTTCTACACGCCGCCTTCACGCATGGCAGCGCTGCCCGCTTGCCAGGGCAAGCCATCGCTGCGCCTCCCCTTCACATCTGCCGCGAGAGAGGAGGCGCAGAGCACGTCTGGCGTGGGTTGCGCCGGGCGCGCAGGGGCTACAGGCTCAGGTGCACCACGGGGCAATCGGCCACATAGGCCTCGTTCAGCGTCACCCCCAGCCCCGGCGCCGTCGGCACCGGCAGATAGCTGTCACGGATCTGCGGCTCCAGCGGCTCGTTGACCAGGGCGTAGGTCATCTCCGATCGGCAGGGGATCATCTCCTGGATGATAAAGTTGCTGATACAGGCATCCACTTGGATGGCGGCGGCGGTGGCCACGGGGCCATGGCAGTTGTGGGGCTGCATGTAGAGATCATAGGTCTCGGCATAGGCCGCGATCTTTTTCAGCTCGGTGATGCCGCCGGCCAGGCCCACATCCGGCTGCAGGATATCGATGGCCTGCCGCTCGATGTACTCGCGAAAACCGTAGCGCGTGTAGAGGCGCTCGCCCGCCGCCAGGGGGATGGGCACGTTCTGCGCCACCCTCGCCATGCAATCCACGTTCATGGCGTCCACCGGCTCTTCGTAGAAGAAGGGGTCGAGCTCCACGATGCGCCGCCCCCACTCGATGGCGTCCGACACGCCCAGGTAGCCGTGCACCTCCACCAGAACGTCTACGTCGGGACCCACGGCGTCCCGCACGGCCTTGACCCGTGCAAAGGCCAGGTCGGCGCGCTCCGGCTCCAGCGCGCGCTGGCGGGGCCTCCAATCGCTGCCCCGCGGCGCCGAGAAGGGATCGAACTTGAGCGCATCGTAGCCCATGGCGACCACCTCAGCGGCGCGTTGGGCGTACTCCTCGGGCGTCTCGATGGGTGCGTTGCCGGCGGGGGCGTACTCGTCGCCCAGCCAGCCGTTGCAGTACACCCGCAGGCGATCATGCACCCGTCCCCCCAGCAGCTCGTGGATGGGCGCGCCGTATGCCTTGCCCTTGATGTCCCAAAGGGCCTGGTCGATGGTGCTGATGCCACCATAGACCACGGGGCCGCCGCCTTGCCCCCAGAAGGTGCGGAAGAAGAGGGTCTTCCACATCTCCTCCACCAGGAGCGGATCGGCGCCGATGACAAAGCGCTCGACCATGTCGTGCAGCATGCCCAGGGCCGCCCGCCGTCCCGTGCCGTAGCACAGGGCGAACTCGCCCAGGCCGTAGATGCCCTCGTCGGTGGTCAGCCTCAGGATCACGGGGGGCTTCCAGGGGTGCAGGTTCACGTCATAGATGTCCGCTGCCACGATGCGCATCGCTCTTCCTCCTCACGACAGGTTGTGATCGGCCCGGATCGGTCGTCCCTCGCCCGTGCCCAGGCCGCTGTGCGGTCACCGCCCCGGCGCCCTCGCCCACTCTGTGCTCGGCGCGATAGGCAGATTGTACTGCCGCCACCTGCTGCGTCAACCCCCCGGGCGGCTCGCCAAGGGATCGCGGGCGCGTATAATAGGGGGCAGGCTGACAATCACACGCGACATCGGGGATATGCCATGATTGAGATCACCATCCAGGGCACGGACTTTTTCATCGACGGGCGGCCCACCTATGCGGGCCGCTCTTTTGAGGGGCGACGCATCGAGGGGATGCTCTTCAATGTGCGCGCGGTGCAGGCCCTCTTTGACGACGCCAACCCGGAGACGCGCGCCCACTGGGCGTACCCCGATACCGGCGAGTGGGATCCCGAGCGCAACGTCGCCGAGTTCTGCGCGGCGCTGCCCGCCTGGGCGGCCCACGGCATCCTCGCCGTCACCGTGAATCTGCAGGGAGGCGGCCCGCTGTATGTGCCCGAGATCTACCGCAATTATGACAACAACGGCTTTACGCCCCAGGGCGCCCTCAAGCCTGCCTATGCCGCGCGATTGGAGCGGGTGCTGGCCCGGGCCGACGAGTTGGGCATGGTGGTCATCGTGGGCATGTTCTACTGGATGATGCTGCTGCGCATGGACGACGAGGCGGCCATCTGGCGCGCGGCCCATGAGACGTGCGAGTTCCTCATGGGCACAGGCCGGCGCAACATCCTGGTCGAGATCGCCAACGAGATCGACGTGGTGGTGGACCACACCCCCTACGACTTCTTTCGCCCGGAGCGGCAGCCGGAGATGATCGCGGCCCTGCGGAGCCGCTACCCGGAGCTGCTCTACTCCACCAGCGGCGGTGGCGCCGAGGTGGCCACCGGCCGTGGCATGCCGCCCGCCGAACTGGTGCGCGCCGACGACTATGTTCTGTTGCACGGCAACGGCCTACGCCCCCCCGAGCTGGAGGCAGCCATCGCCACC
Source organism: Anaerolineales bacterium UBA1429 (assembly GCA_002329325.1). GTDB lineage: Bacteria > Chloroflexota > Anaerolineae > UBA1429 > UBA1429 > UBA1429. The sequence goes on along the minus strand of DCTX01000093.1, from coordinate 5,524 downwards.
NNGTGCAGGCCATGCCCGCCTATCGCATCGCGCCCAAGCCCATCGTGATCAACGAGGACTCGCCCGCCCTGCCCAACCTGGAGGCGGCCTGGCGCATGGGCGTCTCCTGGGGGTACTATGACCAGGGTTGGCACGGCCAGGGCGCCGACCCCTGGGAGGACTATACCTCGCGGCCGCGCTATCGCGACGACGCCCCCTGGGGCCAGCTCTCGGGCTTTCAGACGCCGCCGGTGAACTGGGGCATCAACACGCCTTTCAAGCAGGCCTTCTTCCAGCGGGTGGCCGAGATCACGGGCGCCCCGGGGCGGTAGCGCCCCGGTCAGCGGGCGGGGTCTGGCGGAATCTCGGGCCCTCGCCAGTTGCGGCCGCCTCTGATCTCGGCATAGAGCCGAGCGATGCCCATGGCCGTCTCCCGGCCCGCCCCCAGGTAGGCCTCCAGGGCGCCGGCCGCCTCGCGCACGGCCTCGCCGGCGGCATAGATCGCCTCGCGACCCTCGGTCGTCAAGGCGCCATCGCCCGCGCCCAGGCTCTCCGCCAGCTCGCCCAGGCGCGCCTCCGAGGCGGCGCCATCGGGCCGGGGGCGGGCCAGCATCTCGTCCACAGCGGCGCGCACGCCCAGCAAGAAGGCGTGATACTGGTCGCCGCGGCGGGACATGCGCCCGAGCATGTAGCGAATGTCCTCCACCAGGGCACCAAGGTCATCGGCCGCCAGATCCGCCGCCCCCTCAGCCTCGGCAACGCGGCCCTTGATCTCGTCCACCGAGCCGCACACGTCGGTGAAACGGGTGACGCCCTCGGCCGCTGGGGCACTATCGGCGACCATCGCCATGCCGGCCCGGGTCATCTGGTAGCGCACCCGAGGCAGCTCGATGGCGCCTCCGTCCTCGAACACGAGCAGGGGAGCGATGTTGTGGCCCCGTTCGACGATGTGGGCCACGCCGTTGGCGATGGCTCGCTCCACCCACTCGCGATGGGGCGAGGGCGGCAGCCAGCGGGTCTCGGTATGCGTCACGTTGCCTCCTGTGGGACGAGGGTTTACGCGCTCGGCGCGAGCCGGATCAGTATGCCACCGCGCCGGATGGGCGACAAGAATTCCGTACAAGCGTAGCATGAGCGCTTGCCAATCGCTCTATTGCCATGTATCTATGTTTCTTGTACGCTTTCATATGTAAAGACCGTTTTGACTAGGCATCCCCTTGTGGTATAATAGGGATAGTTATGATGATGAATCAAGTGGACGCCATCATCGCCCCCACAGCCCAGGCCACCCTCGAAGCCAGTACCTCAGCCCGGGCATCTAGCACAAAGGGAGGTGCGTATCATAGTGAGTGAGCAGACAAGGAGCCAAGAGACGCAGGATCGGTCCTTCATGGATCTGCTTGAGGGCGAATACGACTACAAGAGCCCCAGACGCGGCGACGTTTTCCAGGCCGTCATCATGGAGATCGACGACAACGATATCCTGGTGGATCTGGGCACCAAACGGGATGGCATCGTGCCCGCCTCGGATCTCCGTCGCGTGGACCGCAACTATCTGGCCCAACTACAGGTGGGCGATAGCATCCCCGTCGTGGTGATCCGCCCCGATTCCGATGAGGGCGGCGTGCTGGTCTCCCTGAGCAACGGCCTGCAGCAAGAGGACTGGCTGCGCGCCCAGGCCCTGCTGGAGAGCCGGGAGGAGATCCAGTGCCCCGTCGTCGGGCACAACTCGGGCGGCATCCTGGTGGAGTTTGGGCGGTTGCGGGGCTTTGTGCCCAATTCGCACCTGACCTCGTTGCCATCGGGCATGCGCTCCGGTAACCTGGATGACACCAAAGAGGACCTGATCGGCCAAGTCTTGACCCTTGTGGTGCTGGACGTGGATCCGCGTCGGCGGCGCCTGGTGCTATCCAAGCGCGCTGCTGATCGCCGTCGCCGGGCCGAGCTCCTGGCTGAGCTGCAGCCGGGCCAGCGGCGCACCGGGATCGTGCGGAACATCGTCGACTTTGGTGCCTTTGTGGACCTGGGCGGCATCGATGGGTTGATCCACATCTCCGAGCTGGATTGGCAGCATGTGAACCACCCGCGCGACGTGTTGCAGGTTGGCGAGGAGGTCGAGGTCGAGGTGCTCAACGTGGATCCCGAGCGCGAGCGCATCGGCCTGAGCCGCAAGCGCGCGCTGCCCGACCCCTGGGAGGAGACCGTGGGCGAGGTGCAGCAAGGCGACGTGATCCAGGGCAGCATCACCAACGAGGTGGACTTTGGCCTGTTTGTGGACATCGGTCGCGGGATCGAGGGTCTGCTGCACAACAGCGAGATCCCGGCCGAGGTCCGTGAGACGACGGATCTGAGCCGCGGCACCAAGATCGACGTGCGCATCCTCGACATCGACACCGACCGGCGGCGCATCTCCCTGCAGTGGGCAGGCGAGCTGCCGACGCGCTGGGATCTGAATGACGACGCCGAGCCGACCGAGTTCCTGTACGGGAGCTGAACCCTGCCCCGAAAGTAGAGCCGCCACAGGGCGCCCTGGGACACCACGTGTCCGGGGCGCCCTTTTCGTTGCCGCTGCGGCGCTGGCGGCGCAGGGCGGGCGGCGCTACAATACGGCAAGTCACACACCACCCAAGGATGTGCACGATGCCGATGATCGCCCCACCCATCAGCTATGACGAGCTGCCCTACCCCGACCTGTGCTACACCCAGACCCACCCGGGCCGATTGGCCGCCTGCGCGCGACTGCTGGGACTGGCGCCGGCGCCGGTGACGAACTGCCGCGTGCTGGAGCTGGGCTGCGCCTCCGGCGGGAACCTGCTGCCCATGGCGTATGCGCTGCCCAAGAGCACCTTCGTTGGGGTAGATCTCTCCTCTCACCAGATCGCCGAGGCCACCGAGGCCGTGACGGCGTTGGGACTCACCAACATCGCCTTCCTGGAGCTGGATATCCGCGCCCTGGGCGCCGATCTGGGCCAGTTCGACTATATCATCGCCCACGGCCTCTACTCTTGGGTTCCGCCGGACGCCCGCGACAGCCTGTTGGCCACATGCCACGCGAACCTGGCGCCCCAGGGCGTCGCCTATGTGAGCTACAACACCCACCCGGGCTGGCATACGCTCCTGGGGCTGCGCGAGATGATGCTCTACCACACCCGCCACGAGCAGGATTCCCACGAGCGCGCCGAGCAAGCCCGCGCGTTGATCGCCTTTCTGAGCGAGGCCACGGCCGACGAGCGCAACCAGGCCTATGGGGCGTTCATCGAGGGCTATCGCGCTCTGCTGGAGCAGCAGCTCCAGGATGCGCGCCCGCGCAGCGATGCGGCCCTGCTCCACGACGAGCTGGAGGAATACAACGAGCCGGTCTACTTCTGGCAGTTCGCCGAGCACGCTGCGCGGCACGGCCTCCAGTTCCTGGTGGAGGCCGACTTTCCCCTCTCCATGCCCCAGAACCTATCGGACGAGGTCGTCAGCGCGCTCCAGGGCATCTGCCAGACCATCGTGGATACCGAGCAGTACATGGATTTCATCCGCAACCGGACCTTCCGGCGCACCCTGCTCTGCCACGACCACGTCCCCGTGGATCGCACGCTGCGCACGGCGCGGGTGCGCGAGCTGGCGGTGTCGACGCGGGCCGTGCGCCTGGCCGACGAGCCCGCCGAACCCCATCCCGAGGCAACGCGCTATCGCGGCGCCGATGGCTCCCTCTTCCAGACCGACCACCCCCTTACCGTAGCCGCCCTGGATTGTCTGGTCGAGGGCTCTCCCCAGGCGATGCCTTTTGCCAAGCTGGTGCACGCCGCGGCCCAGCGCCTGGGGCAGGAGACCGTCGCCGACGCCGAGATCACGCGCCTGGCCGCCAACCTGCTCAAGGCCTTCACCTACAGCCTGGCCCTCGTCGAGCTGCACGGCTACACGCCGGCCTTTGTCACGACCGTCAGCGAGCGGCCCGTGGCCAGCGCCGTGGCGCGCTACGAGGCCCGCCGCAGTGACCGGGTGGCCAACCTGCGTCACGAGCGCGTGCATCTGGACCCCTTGGGGCGCTATGTCCTGCCCTATCTGGACGGCCGCCACAGCCGCGAGGACCTCTGGGCCCTGCTGGATGGCCTCATCGAGCGCGGCTCGCTGCGCCTTCAGGCCGAGGGCGATGCGCCGACCTCGAAGGAGACCCTGCGTGAGCAGGTGCGCAAGGAGTTGGAGAACACCCTGGGCTGGCTGGCGCGAGCGGCGCTGTTGGTGGCGTAAGGGAGCCAGGTCGCCCGCGGCGCTGCCCCTACGCCACCCAGTACCACAGCACCCAGCGCACAAAGAGGTACAGTTGCAGCGTCGCCGAGAGGGCCAGAGCCGCGACAAGGACCCAGCGACGCCGGAGCAAGCGCGCCAGCGCGATGAACAGGGGAAAGGCCACGATCAGGTAGCGGGGCATGGAGGCAAGCTGCATCGTCAGGATCGGGACTCCGACCGCATAGGCCGCATAGAGCCCATAGCTGGGACGCTGCCTGCGCAGCAAGGCCACGAGCAGCACCAGCGCCAGCAGGAGCGCCGCCAGGTCCAGCGGCGCATGCGCCGCCGCCGCCGCGATGCGGCCCAGGAGGTTGGCGCCCGTCAGCATCTCGGCTGCCGTCTGCACGGCGCCTGTGAGCGATGTGTTGCGCCCCCAGCTCCCTTGCGCGTACCGAAACAGCAGCGGATCGCCCCAGCGCGCATAGAGGTAGGCCATGTAGGCCAGCAGGCCTGAAGGCGCCAGGGCCAGCCAGGCCAGCGAGCGGCACGAGCGCCCCTCTCGGGCGCGCCACTCCAGAACCAGCGGCAGGGCCAGCAACGCGCCGATGGCGCGGGTGGCCGCGCTGGCGGCGCCCAGCAGCCCCGCCGCCCACCAGCTGCCGCGCCGCGCGCTCCAGAAGGCGGCCACCGTCAGCAGCAGAAAGAGCCCCTCCGTGTAGACGGCACTCAGGTAAAAGCTCGTCGGGAAGAGCGCCAGCACCCAGAGGGTGCGTCGGGCGAGGGCCTCGCCCTCTTGCTCGCAGATGAGGCGGTAGAGCAGCCAGAAGGCCAGGGCCGTCGCCAGGTTGGAGATCGCCCAACCCACCGCCGTCAACGGCTCCACCTGAGACGAGCCCAGGGTAACGAGCCGCATCAGCAGCGAATACAGGGGAAAGAAGGCCACCGAGGACATCTCGCCCGGGACGAAAGAGTACCCCTCCCGGGCGATGCCGATATAGTAGCCGCTATCCCAACGGGCCCAGATATCGAGCCAGGCGTGCTCCGAGGCGAGCCAGCCATGGAACTGGACAGGCCACAGCGAGAGGGCCACGACGCCGACTGCCGCCAGCCCGATGCGACTGAGCACCAGGGGCAGCAGGGCTATCGCTGGCTCGCGAAGCCGCCTGAGCCAGAGTCCAGTCAGCGGCGCGGAGACTTGCGTCAATACCATCAACTCCAGAAGAGAACGCAGGGTCAGCCATCCTTGGTGGCATCATATTGGGTACGGGGCGGTGCGTCAACGCAGATCCCGGGGTCGTCGGAAGCACTGTTGTCAATCAGTGAAAAT